>NZ_LOAJ01000001.1:609124-1218248 GCF_001542905.1 Halorubrum aethiopicum
TCGATCGTGACGCCACGCTCGCGCTCCTCGGCGAGGTTGTCCATCACGTAGGCGAACTCGAAGCCGCCTTTGCCCTTCTCTTCTGCTTCCTCGCGGTGCTGCTCGATTACGTGCTCGGGGACGCTCCCCGTCTCGAAGAGGAGTCGACCCACGAGCGTACTCTTGCCGTGGTCGACGTGGCCGATAATGGCCAGATTCTGGTGCGGTTTGTCACTCATGGGGTAATCACGCGCTAAGGCGCTCTGTGAGTACGTTTTCGGTTGATTCCACTAAAACGGTTTCGATACGCACCACAGGCGAGAACGCCGCTGTCCGGTGATTCCCGTCACCGCGGGCCACGGCATCGCGACACACGGAGGGCTCGCGACGATCGCACATCGCGGTGTCCGCCGACGAGGAAGTCGCCGGCCAGCGGCATGGGAACGGAGACGGAGTGGGACGGGAACGGGGACGGAGACAGAGACGGGACGGGATCCGAACCGGAATCAGCCCAGCCGGCCCACGTCGCCGAGGATCGCGCTCGCCGTCTCGGGGCCGCCCGCGCCGCGCCCGGAGATGTTGAGCCGGCCCGCGTGCGTGGTCTCGATCTGGACGATGTTCTGGGTGCCCGAGACCGCGAGCGTCCCGTTCTCGTGGACGAGCCGCGGCGCGACCCGCACCGTCTCGCCGGTCGCCTCGCCGATGAGCCTGACCGTCCGGCCGTCCTCGGCGGCGAGCCGGAGGACCGACCCCGGCACGTCGCGGATCCCCTCGACCGACGCGTCCGCGAGGGTGAACTCCCGCGCGTCGGCCGGGTCGTCCGCCCCGCCGAAGGAGAGCACGTTCGCGAGGATGACGCACTTGAGGGCGGCGTCGGTCCCGTCGACGTCGAAGGACGGGTCCGCCTCCGCGACGCCGAGGTCCTGCGCCTCCGAGAGCACGTGGTCGTAGTCGAGCCCCTCCGCGGCCATGCGCGTGAGGATGAAGTTCGCGGTGCCGTTGAGCACGCCGCGCACCGCGGTGACGTGGCTCGGCTCGATGTCCTCGACCGTCGACACCGCCGGGATCGCCCCGCCGACCGTCGCCTCGAAGCGCACGTCGCCGGCGCTGTCGGCGGCGAGCGCCTGGAGGTCGCCGTACCGCTCCGCGACCGGGCCCTTGTTCGCCAACACGACGTGGCGGTCCCGCTCGAGGGCGGTCCGAACGTGGGAAAAGCCCGGCTCGGCGTCGCCCAGCGTCGTCGGAGTGGCCTCCACGAGGACGTCGTAGTCGGCCGCGAGCGCGTCCGCCGGGTCGTCGTCGCCGACGATCCCGGCCTCCGCCTTGCGGGTCACGACCGCCTCGGCGTCGACGCCGGTCGGGCCGTCGGAGCCGGCGGCTCCGCTCCCGTCCGCGACGATCGCGCTCGAGGAGTCCGCGACGGCGACGACCTCGTGGCCGTGTTCGCCCGCCAGTTCGACCACGGAGCGCCCGACCGCGCCCGCGCCGACGACGGCGAGTCTCACGCCTCCACCCCCGCGAGCGGCGCGACGACGCGCAGCTCCTTCTCCTCGGCGATCTCGCGGACCGCCGCGATCGCCTCCGCCGTCTCGCCCGACCGCGCCTCCAGGCGGAGCCGGGCGCTCGAGACCTCCTCCGTCCCCTGCGGGGCCGCGAGCGACACGTCCGCGACCGACGTCGACGCGGACGCCTCGATCCGCGAGAGCGTGTCCGAGAGATCGGTGTCGATGAGGTGGCCGAAGAGCACGAGGGTGATCTCCTCGGCGTACCGCTCCGTGCCCGCCTGCATCACCGTGATCCCCTCCGCGCGGAGCGCCTCGACTATCCCCTCGAAGCGCTCCGTCGTCGCCTCGAAGTCGACCTCGACCGGGATCCGGCCGCGCGGGGTCTTGTTCCCGCGCTCGTGGTAGATCGACAGCAGGTTGCCGCCGTTGTTCGCGATCGGCTGGAGCGCCGCGAGCAGCTGGCCCGGCTCGTCGACGAGCTCGAGCCGGACCGTGTGCGTCGACGGGGCCGGGTCGTGGCCGCCGTCGGCCGCCGGGTCCGTCTCGTCTCCAGCGTCCGCGGACTCGCCGTCGACCGCCTCCTCGGGCGCGCCGTCGCGGACGTCGCTCACACGACCACCTCCCGCGAACCCGCCGCCGTCAGGCACGTTCCTGTCGGCGCGGAGCGGCCGCTCGCTTGCTCCGTGCCGATGCGCCGATCGGGGATCGTGCCCGTCTGCATACCCGAAAGGAGTCGGTGGGATCGGTATAAGCCTTCGGCGATGGCAGTCGTTGCCTTCGTGCCGTGTGAACACACGCCTCAACCGCCTCCCGCGGAACTCCGTGGAATCAAGAGCGGTGCGAGAAGGCCGGGTGGAAACGGATCGAACGGGTTCCGTCGAGACCCGCAACGAGTGGGATATCCTGACCGAGGTGTGCTCGATACGGATCAAGCGGTGACCAGTCGGAGGAGCAGTCCGACTGCCCAGATCGCCAGACCGAAGACGAGGAGATACGTTATCGGCCCGTACTCGCTGACGATGGGGTTCTCCTCGTACCGGATCAGTCCGAACAGGCTGGCCAGTAACAGAAACACACCTCCGATGAGCTGTAGCGCAGTACCGGCCGTTACCCGTAGTTCTCCGGCGATTCCGACTTGAGCGAGTAATAAGACGCTAACGAACAGGAAACAGACGGCGACCAATCTGGAGGGATGCATATACACTAGACGACACGTCACACGTAATACTGCTGCGCTTGCCCCGATGGATTCGTACACCTAGTGAGCGGCTGTTCTCCACCAAATCGGCTGGCGAGAGCCCGCCCTACTGTGGTGAGTGGCTTCGGTCAGTAGAGTCGAAGGAACGAGCGGTCCTGCTGTGCGGTGGCGCGCCGGTGAGCGGGTGCGACAGCACCCGCGAACCGCTCGCGAGGGACGTCGCGAACGCAGTGAGCGACGAGGCTGGGGAGGCGTGAGGTGCGGGGCGGGGCGGTCGGGTGGGATTCAAAGGGGCAGCCGGCTCCGGGAAGACGGCCGACGCAAGCACCGCAGCGAACGAAGTGAGCGAGGAGCGCAGCGAGGCCCTCGACCGGAGCCGGCTGGGGCTTTGAAAGAGTTCACCGCCCCAGCAACGATCTCTTTTTTGTCACCTCTAGAATCCACGAAATATCCGCTCTATAAGCACTCTCCATCGATCAACCGTTTCGGACGGAGAGACATCTGAAGAGGGGGATTTCAGCAGAGTCGAGAGAACGGAAACAGCCGAAAAGGGAGAGAGCGAAGAAAACCGAAAAACCGCGGGCCGGAGCCGCCGACGGTGTCAGTTCAGATGTAGTCGATCGAGCTGGGGAGTTCGAGCTTCATCCCCTTGCGCTCGCGGATCTCCATGATCTTCTCGCGCTGGAGGTTGTCCACGAGCACGCGGAAGCCCGCGTTCTCCGTGTTCCAGGAGGCGCGGCCCTCGGTGGCGGAGCGGATGTCCGAGGAGAACCCGATCATCTCCTCGACGGGCGCGATGCCCTCGACGACCATGAGGTCGCCCTCCTGGTACATGTCGTCGACGCGGCCGCGGCGGCCCTGGATCTCGCCGGACGCCGCGCCCATGTGCTCGCTGGGCACGTCGATCCGGACGTCCTGGATCGGCTCCAGCAGGCGGACCTCGCCGTCGATCAGCGCGCGGTGGACCGCGTCGCGGACGGCGGGGATGACCTGCGCCGGACCGCGGTGGATCGTGTCCTCGTGGAGCTTCGCGTCGTGGAGGCGGAACAGCGACCCCTGGACCGGCTCGGCGGCCAGCGGGCCGTCGTCGAGCGCCTCCTGGAGCCCCTCTAAGACGAGCTCCATCGTCTCGTTGAGGTGCTGGATACCCTTCGTGTCGTCGATGAGGATGTTCGTCCGGTGAATGTCCTCGACGTTCTGGGAGGTGTCCTTGTCCATGCCGGCCTCCTGGAGCGCCTCGCGGCGCTCCAGTTCGGGCATGTCCATCGAGACCTCGCCGAGCTGGATGGCGTCGACGATCTCCTGGGCCATCGGCTCGACGGTGATGTAGAACTTGTTGTGGCGGTTCGGCGAGACGCCCTCGACCTCGCGGGACGCCTCCTGGGGCTGCTCGCGGTAGACGACGATCGGCTCGCCGGTGATGACCGGGATGCCCTGGTTGTCGCGGATCCGCTGGGTGATCACTTCGAGGTGGAGCTCGCCCTGCCCGCTGATGAGGTGCTCGCCGGTGTCCTCGTTGATCTCGATCTGGATCGTCGGGTCCTCCTTCGCGACCTGCTGGAGCGTCTCGATGAGCTTCGGCAGGTCGTCCATGTTCTGGGCCTCGACGGACTTCGTGATGACCGGCTCGGAGATGTGCTCGATCGACTCGAACGGCGTCATCTCCACGGAGGAGACCGTCGAGCCGGCGATGGCGTCGCGCAGGCCGGTGACGGAGGCGATGTTCCCGGCCGGGACGTGTTCCACCTCCTCGCGTTCCGACCCCATGAAGAGGCCGACGCTCTGGATGCGGTTCTTGCCCGCGGTGCCGGAGACGTACAGCTCCTGGCCCTTCTCCAGCGTGCCGGAGAAGACGCGCCCCGTCGCGATCTCGCCCGCGTGCGGGTCCATGGAGATGTCCGTGACCATGAAGACGACCTCGCCGTCCTCGTCGACGAGCTGCATCCCCTCGGCCAGCTCGGAGTCGGGGTCGCCGCGCCAGATGCGCGGGACGCGGCGGGGCTGGGCGTCCACGGGGTTCGGGAAGTGCTCACAGACCATGTCGAGCACGACGTCCGAGAGCGGCGTGCGCTCGTGGAGCTCGTCGCGTTTGTCGTTCTGTTCGAGCTCCATGATGTCGCCGAAGTCCATGCCGGTCCGCTGCATCGACGGCATCGAGACGCCCCACTTGTACAGCGCGGAGCCGAACCCGACCGTGCCGTCCTCGACGGAGACGGTCCAGTCCTCGGGGATGTCGTCCATGTTCTCGGCCATCCCGCGGATGAGCTCGTTGACGTCGGCGATGACGGACAGCAGGCGTTCCTGCATCTCCTGGGGCCCCTCCTGGAGCTCCGAGATGAGGCGGTCGACCTTGTTGATGAACAGCGTCGGCTTCACGCCCTCCCGCAGCGCCTGGCGGAGCACCGTCTCCGTCTGGGGCATCGCGCCCTCGACGGCGTCGACGACCACGAGCGCGCCGTCGACCGCGCGCATCGCGCGGGTCACGTCGCCCCCGAAGTCGACGTGGCCCGGCGTGTCGATGAGGTTGATGAGGTGGTTGGTGTCCTCGTACTCGTGGGTCATCGAGACGTTCGCCGCGTCGATGGTGATCCCCCGCTCCTGCTCGTCCTCCTTCGTGTCCATCGCGAGCTGCTCGCCCGCGGTGTCCTGGGAGATCATGCCCGCACCCGCCAGCAGGTTGTCGGAGAGCGTCGTCTTCCCGTGGTCGACGTGGGCGGCGATGGCGATGTTCCGGATATGCTCCGGGTTGTCCATCAGCCGCTCGCACTCTTGAACGATCTTCTTGCGTCGGCCCATTATACCGCGTGTTACCGACAGCAGGGTCAAAAGGGTAGTGTTTCTCCGCGGCCGTTTCGCCGGGGATCACCCCCGATCGCCGCCGATTTCGTGTCGATCGCTCGCACGATCGATCCGGGTCTCGCTCCGCGACGAACCGCTCACCGATCCGCGGCGAACCGCCCACCGACCGGCGCGACCGGTCGACGGCGGACCCGGACGGATTTAAGTGATCGGTCGGGAAGGGGTATCCATGAACGAGACGCTCTCGCGGATCGTCGACAGCGGCGTCGTCGCGGTGTTGCGCGGGGTCCCGGCCGACGAGCTCATCGCGATCGCGGAGGCGCTCCGCGAGGGCGGCGTCACCGCCGTCGAGATCACCGCCGACACGCCCGACGTGGCCGACCTCCTCGGCGACGTGACCGGCTCCTTCGACGACGAACTGGTGATCGGTACCGGCACCGTCCTCGACAGCGAGACCGCCAGAACCACCCTGATGGCCGGCGCAGAGTTCGTCGTCTCGCCGAGCCTCCACGAGGACGTCATCGAGACGTGTAACCGCTACGGGGCCGTGAGCGCGCCCGGCGTCATGACGCCGACGGAGGCGATCCGCGGCTACGAGGCCGGCGCGGACTTCGTGAAGGTGTTTCCCGCGAAGACCGTCGGGCCGGCCCACGTCGGCGCGATGAAGGGCCCGCTCGGCCAGATCCCGATGATGCCGACCGGCGGCGTCGGTCCCGACAACGCCGGCGACTTCGTCGAGGCCGGCGCGTTCGCCGTCGGCGCGGGCGGCGCGCTCGTCGACTACGACGCGGCCGCACGGGGCGAGTACGAGGCGATCACGGAGACCGCCCGCGAGTTCACGCGGGTCGTCGAGGAGGCGCGGGGAGACGAGTGAGACGGCCGGGTCGCCGCCACGCTCTTCGGGACCTTCGCTAGATCACCTGCTCGCCGTCGTCGTCGTACACCGCGATGGCGTCGACGGGACAGGCCCGCGCCGCGAACTTCGCGTCCAACTCCTCGCCGTCGGGAACGTCGACGACGAACACGTCCTCCTCCCGTTCCTCGCTCCCGACGAGGTCGGCCTTCCCGTCGTTCAGGTCCTTCTCGAAGCCGTCCCACTCGGCGACACACTGGTACATCCCGATACAGGTGTCCCGGTCGAACTCGACGCGCATACCCCGGCTACGCGAAGCGGGTACAAAGCGGTGGCGGGCGGGCTCGTCGACTCGGGAGGCCCGTTCCCGCAGACCGGGAGTTCTCCCGGACGATGAGGGTATGTCCGTGCCGACCGTTCGGAAAACCGCCCGCTGACGCCGACGCCCTCCGTCGTTCTCGGCCGGGCCGTTTTTATCCCTTCCGTGCGCGTTCTCGCCATGGACCCGGACGGTAGTGGCTCGGACGGACGCGCGCTCCGGGACGTGCTCCACAAGCGCGCGGACGTGTTTCGAGCGCTCGAGGCGTCGCCGGCGAGCAAGCCGGAGCTCGTCGATCGGCTGTCCAGCTCGCGGTCGACCGTCGATCGCGCGATCGACGATCTGGCGGACGCGGACTGCGTCGAGTCGCGGAGCGGGACCTACTCGCTCACCGCGACCGGCCGGTTCGCGCTCGCGGAACGCGACCGCTATGCGGCGGCGACGCGAACGGTCGAGGCGGCGAGCGACCTGCTGAACGGCCTCCCCGAGGGGACGACGCTTCCCTCGGTCTTCCTCGAGGGCGCGACGGTGAGCGTCGCGGACCCCCACGCGCCCTCGAGCGCGTCGACGGCAAGCAGCCGGCTCCTCGGGCGGGCGACCGCGATGCGGGGATTGGCCCCGACCGTGCTCAAGTCGGACGTGTTCATCATCGACCGGGAGCTGGACCGCGAGGATCTGGAGGTGTCGATCGTCGCCGAGCCCGCGGTGGTGGAGGCGCTCTCGGAGCTGTCGGACACGCCCGTGGCGACGCTGCTGGCGCGCGACTCCTTCGATCTGTACCGCAGCGCGGGACCGCTCCCGTACGCGCTGTGGGTGATGGAGACGCCCGACGCGGACCGCGCGGGGATCACGTTCCGCGGCACCGGCGACGTCACCGGACTGGTGACGAACGACTCGCCGGAGGCGGTCGCGTGGGCGAACGCGGAACTGGCGTCGTACCGGGAGCGAGCGACCCCCGTCGACCGCCCGGTGTAGCGAGCAACCGGTTCACAGACCACCCGGTTTAAGACCGGTGCGGGCGAGGTGCCGACGATGACCGCAGTCTGGCTCGTCGACCGACAGTTCGACTCGAAGGGGCTCGTCCGGCTGACGTACGCGACCGAGGACGGCGAGCGCGTTCACACGAAGGAGCTGGCCGAACAGCGGCTGGTCACTGGCGGCGGGGTCACCGCCGGCCGCGACGTCGACGAGGACGCGCTCGGGGAGGCCCCACCGGAGGAGGTCGAGCGGTTCGCCGCGGAGGCGTCGCGGATGGCCGCCGAGCACGACCTCGACGACACGGTGTGAGCGGTCCGGGGGTGGGTAAGCTATTAGAGGCGCTTCCGACGACGAACCACCATGGCAGACGCGCAGGGAGCGACGACGGTCCCCGTGAACCACGCGGTCTCGATCGTCGTCTCGGCCGGCGCGGTCGGCGGGGCGTTCGGGTACCTGTTCACCGTTCACCTCGTCGAGCCGTTCGCCTCCGAGATGGAGGCCGTGTGGCTCACCACGGTCGCGTTCGCCGCGGTCGGGGTGTACCTGTGGGGCGCTCTTCGATCGTGACTCCCGTTCGACGCTTCCCCGGTTCACCCCGACACCGCGTCGAGCGTCGCGGGAATCGCGGGCACGGGTAGCCGGATCCGCGACCGTTCCGCACTCACGCCTCCCCAACCTCGCACCGACCGCGACGCCGGAAACCGCTCGGCGTCGCGGTCGCTGCTCCCTCGCGCGGTCCTTGAGGACTCCGTCCCTCGTCTCACGCGCGCCGGAGCGGACCGAACGACCAACGACCAGGACGACCAACGACCAGAACGACCCGCGCCCTCCAGCGCCTCGCCGCCCCCGTTCCGACGGTTTAAATCGCGTCGGCGACCAAGGCACGCCAATGCAACCGACCGCCCTCTCCGGGCTCCCCGCGGGCGTCGGCGAGGCGCTCGAGGCCGAGGGCGTCGCCGACCTCTACCCGCCACAGGAGGCCGCCGTCGAGGCGGGCGTCCTCGACGGCGAGAGCCTCGTCGCGGCCGTCCCCACCGCCTCCGGCAAGACGCTGATCGCCGAGCTCGCCATGCTGTCGGCGATCGAGCGCGGCGGCAAGGCGCTGTACATCGTCCCGCTTCGCGCGCTCGCGAGCGAGAAGAAGGCCGAGTTCGAGCGGTGGGAGGAACACGGCGTCACGGTGGGCGTCTCCACCGGCAACTACGACTCCGACGGCGAGTGGCTCGCGACCCGCGACGTGATCGTCGCCACCTCGGAGAAGGTGGACTCGCTGATCCGCAACGGCGCGCCGTGGATCGACGACCTGACCTGCGTCGTGAGCGACGAGGTCCACCTCGTCGACGACGCGAGCCGCGGTCCGACCCTCGAGGTCACGCTCGCGAAGCTGCGGAAGGTGAACCCCGGCCTCCAGACGGTGGCGCTGTCGGCGACCGTCGGCAACGCCGACGTCATCGCCGAGTGGCTCGACGCCGAGCTCGTCGAGTCGGAGTGGCGGCCGATCGACCTCCGCGTCGGCGTCCACTTCGGCAACGCGATCGACTTCGACGACGGGAGCAAACGGGAGGTCCCCGTCGACCGCGGCGAGGAGCAGACCGCCCGGCTCGTCGCCGACGCGCTCGACACGGAGGAGGACGGCCAGGGCGGCTCCTCGCTCGTGTTCGTCAACTCCCGGCGGAACGCCGAGTCGTCGGCCCGGAAGCTCGCCGACGTGACCGGGTCGCGGCTCACGGCCGACGAGCGCGACCGGCTCCGCGATCTGGCCGAGGAGGTCCGCGGCGTCTCCGACACCGACACCTCCGAGGACCTCGCCGACGCGGTCGAGCGGGGCTCCGCGTTCCACCACGCCGGGCTCGCGGCCGAGCACCGCAGCCTGATCGAGGACGCCTTCCGCGACCGGCTGATCAAGTGCGTCTCCGCGACGCCGACGCTCGCCGCCGGCGTCAACACCCCCGCGAGGCGGGTGATCGTCCGCGACTGGCGGCGCTACGACGGCGAGTTCGGCGGGATGAAGCCGCTCGACGTCCTCGAGGTCCACCAGATGTGCGGCCGCGCCGGCCGCCCCGGGCTCGACCCGTACGGCGAGGCGGTGTTGCTCGCGAGCGACGCCGACACCAAGGAGGAGCTGTTCGACCGGTACGTCTGGGCCGACGCCGAGCCCGTCCGCTCGAAGCTGGCCGCCGAGCCCGCGCTGCGGACCCACGTGCTCGCGACGGTCGCCTCCGGCTTCGCCTCGACGCGCGGCGGCCTCCTCGAGTTCCTCGACAACACCCTGTACGCCACCCAGACCGACGACGCGGGGCGGCTCGCCGCGGTCACGGACAGCGTCCTCGAGTACCTCGCGGTCAACGGCTTCCTCGAGCGCGACCGCGAGGGCGGGACGGAGTCGCTCTCGGCGACCGGGATCGGTCACACCGTCTCGCGGCTCTACCTCGACCCGATGAGCGCGGCGACGATGATCGACGGCCTGCGGGACGCGTGTGCGGCCGACGACGCGGCTGACGAGGGGACGAAGGCCGGGGCGTACGAGCGATCGGTCACGACGGACGCGGCGGACGACGGCGAGGAGCCCGGATTCGGGACGTACAGCCGGGTCGAGGGCGGTGGCGGCGGTGGAGGTGAAGACGCCGGCGACGACGGGACCGACTCCGACGACGCCGACCCCGCGTCCGAGATCACCCCGCTCGGGCTCTATCACCTGGTGAGCCGGACCCCTGACATGTACGAGCTCTATCTCAAATCCGGGGACCGCGAGAGGTACACCGAGGTCTGTTACGAGCGCGAGGCGGAGTTCCTCGGCGACGTGCCCTCGGAGTACGAGGACGTCCGCTTCGAGGACTGGCTCGCGGCGCTGAAGACCGCCCGGCTGCTCGAGGACTGGGCCGACGAGGTGGACGAGGACCGGATCGCGGAGCGCTACGGCGTCGGTCCCGGCGACATCCGCGGGAAGGTCGACACCGCGGAGTGGCTGCTGCGTGCGGCCGAGACGCTCGCGGCCGACGTGGACGGGGTCGACGGCGACGCCGTCCTCGCGGTCCGGCGGGCCAGAAAGCGGGTCGAGTACGGCGTCCGCGAGCAGCTCCTCGACCTGGCCGGCGTGCGGAACGTCGGCCGGAAGCGCGCCCGCCGGCTGTACGAGGCGGGCGTGGAGACCCGCGCGGACCTGCGGGAGGCGGACAAGGGCGTCGTGCTCGGCGCGCTCCGCGGCCGCGAGCGAACCGCGGAGCGGATCCTCGAACACGCCGGACGCGAGGACCCCTCGATGGACGGGATCGACGCGGACCGGTCCGCCTCGGCGGCGGCGACGGCCGGGAGCGGCGACGACGAGGGACAGGCCAGCCTGGGTGACTTCCGATGACCGGCTCCGGCGATCCGGTCGGTTCCGGCGATCCGGCCGGCTCCGGGGGCTCGACCCGCGCCGTCGACCCCACGACGACGGAGCACTCGCGTCCGAACCCCGAAACCCGCCTCGTCGAGGGCGTTCTCGCCGTTGACGACCTCGACGCGTTCCTCGCCGACCTCGAGGCGATCCGCGAGGAGACGGGCGCGGTCGTCCAGGCGTTCGACGCCGACCGCGTCGTCGACGCCGCACACCTCCGGCTCGCGACCCGGCTCGCCGCCCGGTCGGTCGCGCGCGGCGAGGCGGTCGCACGCGACCCCGCGGTCGAGATACTGCTGTACGCCGCGGGCCGTCGACAGATCGACCGCGCGCTCGACCTCGGCGTCTCGCCGGGCGAGCGACGGGCCGCGCTCGTCGTCGCCGACTTCGGTGACATCGTCGACGCCGGCGCGGACGTCGGGGGGGACACGGATATCGAGGGGGACGCCCGCCGGACCGCGGACCTCGAGACGGCCGTCGCGGCGGTCGAGGACCTGCTCGCGGCGGGGCCGGAGCCGACGCTCGGCGAGTTCGACGACGAGGCTGTTCGCGACTACTACGGGGTCACCGACCGCGAACTCGACGCGACCGTCGGCGACCTCGCCGACGTCGTCCGCGAGCGGGTCGCCCTGCTCGACGTCGAGAAGTGATCGGAGAGCGACGACGACTCGACGGTCCCGCGGTCGCGTCGAGTTCGCGGTCGCCACGCCGTCACACACCCCCTCTCTTCAGTTGGAAACCGCAAGACAGAGACGGGATATCGTTCCAGTAGAAGCAGGAGAAACGGAGGAACGGGAGAAGCGAAAAGCGGCGAGAAACGGGGGATAACCGAGGACGCGGGGAACGGCGCGTGAAGCGGCCGCGGAGAAGACGGATAGTCCATCCTGGATTCGAACCAGGGTCGAAGCCCCCAGAAGGCTTCAGGATTGGCCACTACCCCAATGGACTGTGCGCACCGTCGCTACTCCACGCGTGTTTGTAAGCGTTGCGCGTCGCGTTCTCCCTGTCACGCGCTCGCACACGATTCGGGCCGAGTCGCCGACCGGTCCGCCCGATCACCCCGACGCTGTCGCCGGACGTGGATCGATCGACGTGTTTTAACCGAGAGAATACCCACGGCCGTGTATGTACATCGGACGGTTCGTCGTCGTCGGTCCCGGAATCGGCGCGTATCGGGTCTCCTCGCGGTCGTTCCCGAACCGGCGGGTGATCGATCGGGGAGACACGCTGACGGTCGGACCCACGCCGGACGCGCCCGAGACGGAGAACCCGTACGTCTCGTACAACTGCGCGCGCCGCGTCCGGACGCCGACCGACGAGCCGCTGGCGGTTCTCGGGAACGGTTCGCACGTCGACCCGATAGCGGAGAAGCTCGAGTTCGGCTACCCCGCCCGCGACGCGCTCGCGACGCCGCTCCTCGCGCTCGACTTCGAGAAGGACGACTACGACACGCCGCGGGTCGCCGGCGTGGTCGGCGCGGAGACCGCGACGATCGGCACCGTCCGGCGCGACGCGCTGCTCGTCGAGTCCGTCGACGCGCCGACGCTCGTGGCGACCTACGAGCGGGACGCGCCCGGAGCCTACGACCTCGCGGCCGCGGACGCCGGCGCCGCCGCGAGCGAGGTCCTCGAGGCCGACTTCGAGCACCCGGTGTGTGCCGCCGGCGCGACCGTCGACGGCGACGGCGTCTCGCTGGCGTTCGACAACGGGGAGTGACCCCGCGGCCGAGGCGTCGGTTCGAACCGCTCCCGCCGCTTCCGGCTCCCGACGGCTTTTGAGCGGACGGGCCGACGGTCGGGTATGGAGCGAGTCACGGCCGCGACGTATCACGACATCGCGACGCCGGCGGACCCCCGGATCTCCCCGGACGGCGACCGGGTCGCCTTCCTCCGACGGCAGCCAAAGGGCGACGAGGAGCGCGAGTCGACGGTGTATCTCGTCGACGCCGACGGCGGCGAGCCGCGGCGCTTCACCCTCGCCGAGGGGGCGGACGCGGAGCCGCGCTGGAGCCCCTCCGGCGACCGGATCGCGTTCACCTCGACGCGCGGGGACGACGACGACCGCCGACAGCTGTGGGTCCTCCCGGTTCACGGAGGCGAGGCCCGTCGAGTCACCGACGTCGTCGGCGGCGTCACGGAGATCGCCTGGTCGCCCGACGGCGAGCGGATCGCGTTCGTTCAGTCGGTCACCGCCGAGGACCGGGAGGCGGGACGCGACCTGTCCGTCCCCGACGAGTACGAGCCCGACGATCATCCCGACCCGCGGGTGGTCGACCGAACGGTGTTCCGCTCGGGAGCGGAGTACTTCGACGGGCGGCGGTCGGGGATCTACGTCGTCGACGCGGAGGCGGTCGCGGACGGAGTCGCGGGCGACCGGTCGCGTGCCGACGACTCGGCCGTCGAGCGGGTCACCGGCCGCGACGCCGACTTCGCCGCGCCGGAGTGGGGCGACGCCGACACGCTCTACTACGCCGAGTCGGTCGGCGAGGACCCCGACGACTCCGCCGAGATCGCGATCCACGCCCACGACCTCGCGGCCGACGCGGTCGAACGGGTCCACACCACGACGGGGTGGGCGTCGCCGATCGCGGCGACCGCGGACGGCCGGGTCGCGTTCACCCGCACCGACCCCGACCGAATGTCGCTCCGACAGACGGACCTCCACGTCCTCGACCGGGCGGACGGCTCGGTGACGTCGCTCACCGCCGACCTCGACCGCGACCTCGACGACGACGTGACCCCGCAGTGGGGGCCCGACGGCGAGACGCTCTACTTCGCCACGCCCGACGAGGGCGAGACCGCGCTGTGGCACGTCCCCGCCGACGGGAGCGCCGACCCCCGGCGGCTCCTCCGGGAGGGCACCGTCTCCGGCGCGACGGTCGGCGGCGACGGGACTGGGTCAGACGGGGGCGGGCCCGGCGCGGTCCGCGTCGCGCTCGCGCGCAGCGAGTGGGACCACCCGGGCGACGTGTTCCGTCACGACGCCGCGGAAGGGACGACGACCCGGCTGACCGAACTCAACGCCGACCTCCTCGCCGAGCGCCACGTCGGCGAGCCCGAGGAGATCCGGTTCGACTCCGACGGCGTCGAGATCCAGGGATGGGTGCTCACGCCGCCCGAGTTCGACCCCGACTCGGGGGATCGGTACCCGCTCGCCGTCGAGATCCACGGCGGCCCGCACGCGATGTGGTCGACATCGGGGACGATGTGGCACGAGTTCCAGACGCTCGCCGCCCGCGGCTACGTCGTCTTCTGGTCGAACCCGCGCGGTTCGGCGGGGTACGGCGAGGCGTTCATGCGCGCGATCGAGCGCGACTGGGGCGACGTGACCTTCGCCGACGTGACCGCCGGCGTCGACGAGACGGTCGCGCGGTACCCGATCGACGAGTCGAACGTCTTCGTCACCGGCGGCTCCTTCGGCGGGTTCATGACCGCGTGGGCGGTCGGCCGGAGCGACCGGTTCCGCGCCGCGGTCGCCCAGCGCGGCGTGTACGACCTCACCGGCTTCTACGGCTCGACGGACGGCGCGTACCGGCTGCTCGAGGGCGACTTCGACGCCGTCCCCTCCGAGGAGCCCGCGTGGCTGTGGGAGCAGTCCCCGACCGGGCACGCCGACGCGGTCGACACCCCGACCCTCCTGATCCACGCCGAGGACGACACCCGCACCCCGATCTGTACGGCGGAACTGTTCCACCGGATCCTCCGGAAGAACCGCGTCGACACCCGGTTCGTCCGCTACCCGCGGGAGGGCCACGAGCTCTCCCGCTCGGGCGAGCCCGGCCACGTCGTCGACCGGATCGAGCGGATCGTCCGCTGGTTCGACGGCTACTCCGACCACCACGACGCGCCGCGCGCGCTCGACCGACCGGAAGGAGCGGGGTTGACGGCGAACGACGGGGAGTCGGCGGGGGACGACGGGAAGTCGGCGGGAGACGACGGGAAATCGGCGGCGGGCGAGGACGCGTGACCGGGCGTTCCCCGACGACCTACGCCTCCTCGGGGTCGAACGCGTCGATCGACTCGTGGACGCCGGCGACCCACTCGTCGAGCGCGTCGTGGAGGAGCCGCTTCGCCTCCGGGACGGGGATCGCGGTGTACTGGTAGACGTACCCGCCCGAGTCCAGCAGACGGCGGCGGCGCTCGACGAGCCCCTTCTCGCGGAGCGTCGACAGCGAGCGGTTCACGTTCGAGCGGTCGCGGTCGAGCGCGTCCGCCAGCTCGGCGACGGTGCTGCCCCGGTACTCGATCAGCGTCAGATACGTCCTGCTCTCGTGGTCTCGGATGCCGAAGACGCACGAGAGCACGTGCTCGAACGACGGGGAGACGTCGCCGACGAGGTCCTCGATCTCTGCTTCGGCCATGGTGACGTGTCGTCCGCGAGCGGATTAAAGATCAGTCTTCCGCTGCGTACCCCATGCGGTCGAGGCAGGCGCGCATCTCCGCCTCCTCGGTGTGCCTGTGGAGGCTCGTCGGGGTGTCACAGTGGTACGTCTCGCCGTCGTACCGGAGCACCACCTCGTGGGCGCTTCCGGCCACCTCGACGTCGAGGACGACCCGCCGTCCCTCCCGCAACGCGGCGATGATCTCGTCTGCGGGGCGCTCCCCGGGCTCGATCCGGAGCGGAGGCGTCATGGACGCGGTTTCGGGGGGTCGATGGATAAAGCTCCCGTGCCGCGTCGGACCCGTCGCCGCCCCCGGCCGTCGCCGAGTCAGGTCATTCGGTCGAGTCAGGTCATCGTCGACTCGGGACCGCCCTCCTCCTCGGGCGGCTCGACGCCCTCCGCGGCCGCGACGTCCTCGGTCCGCTTCTCGGTCTCGACGTGCCAGCGGTCGATCTCCGACTCGTACTCCGCGAGGATGTCGCTCACCTCGGATTTCAACTCGTCGTCGTTGACGTTCACCTCGAACTCGAACGTCTCGCCGTCGTCGCCGCGGGCGACCTCGGTGACGTTGGCGCTGATGAGTTCGTTGTCGAAGTAGTACGGGGCCATCTGGGTCATCACCTTCCGGTACACCGTGTCCTCGACCTTCCGGATCGCCTTCCGGCCCGCCGAGTCGGCGGCG
This sequence comes from Halorubrum aethiopicum, assembly GCF_001542905.1. NCBI lineage: Archaea > Methanobacteriati > Methanobacteriota > Halobacteria > Halobacteriales > Haloferacaceae > Halorubrum > Halorubrum aethiopicum. The sequence continues at coordinate 625,195 of NZ_LOAJ01000001.1, forward strand.
CGGGCGACGTGGTTTATCGACTCGCCCCAGCGCTCCACCGCGCCCTCCGTGTCGTCCTCCTCGACCTTCTCGTAGGACTCGGTGAGCTTCTCGCCCGCCGTCTGGAGGTCGTCGCCCGGCGTCTTGCCGGCCTTCTCGCCGTCGCCCTCGCTCACCGACGCCTGCTTCGCGGTCTTCTCCGAGACGTCCTCGTCTATCCGCTCGTGGGCCTTCGGTCGCCAGTCGTCGAACTCGTGGAAGGCGTCGCCGTCGACGCCGGCCTCCCGGAGCGCGAGCGTGATCCGCTCGCCGTGCTCGACGACGTCGCCCCAGTCCCCGCGTTGTTTGAACCCGGAGATGCTCTCTTCCATTGGTTACCACAACCGACGTGTCGGACGAGTATAAGTCTCCCCGTCGGCGTCTCGGCGCTGATAACCGACGTGTGACTTTCCGACGGCGCTTCCCCCGTCGATGCCGCGCACGCGGCGGGCTACTTCCCGTAGGCGATCCGGCGCGCGACCTCGTCGAGCCGCGACTTGAGGTCGCCGAGGAATCCGGCGGGCGACACCCGGCGGATCGCGGACTCGTCGACCTCGATCCGGTCGCCGGCGAACGGGTCCCGCTCGGCGCGGTCCTCCGGCGACTCGTCGCCGTTCACCGCGTCGACGACGGTCGACATCGAACACCGGCCGCACGCCTCGGTCCGTTTCGCGTTCGCTTCGTCGGTCATGGCGCTTTCTGTCACGATCGTGTGTGCGAGTTCACTAAACCGTGTCGGCGGTGCGGCACGCACGACCGGTTTCGGGCGTTCGAGGGGTTGCGATCGTCGTCGCGTCGCCCGACGCGCTTTTATGGGGCGTCTGGTATGGCCACGCATGGGATACCGCGTCGTCGACACGGAGTCGGTCGAGCCGGAGCCGGACCGCCCCTGCGAGTGCCGGAAGCTGACGGGGCCGGCCGGACTCGACGAGGTCGCGCTGAACCGCTTCCGCGCCGCGCCGGGCGAGCAGGTCCCGCTCGCGTATCACTACCACGAGACCCAGGAGGAGGCTTTCTACGTCCTCTCCGGCACGCTCGCGGTCGAGACGCCCGACCGGACCTACGAGGTGGACGCCGGTGAACTGTTCGCGGTCGACCCCGGGAGCCCTCAGCGGGCGCACAACCCCGCCGACGCCGACGGGCCGGTCGAGATCCTCGCGATCGGCGCGCCCCCGGTCGACGGCGACGCGGTCGCGTACGATCCGACGGCGGACGCGGACGCCGGCGACGACGCGGGAACCGACGCGTGACGATGTCCGACCGCGACGCGGCCGACGACGCGGCGGAGTCGAAGCCGGGGGACGGCCCGCGTCACGACTCCGAGGAGCTCCCGCCGGAGATCCGCGAGCGCGTCCCCGACTACGACGACGAGTACCTCGACCGGGTCTCCGACCGGCTGATGTACAGCTACGACCTCGAGACCGACTACGCCGTCCGCGGCGAGCGGTTCGAGCTGTACGCCGAGATGCGGATGCGCAACCAGAAGCAGTTCCTCCACCCCGCGTTGAGCTACGCGGACCACGAGACGAAGGAGTACCTGTTCGCCCGGCGGGTGTCGACCCCGACGGTCGGGGAGCTGGAGCGGCTCGTCGACCTCGGCCACGAGGTCGCCGACGAGCGCGTCGAGGGCGACGAACAGCACTACGGCACCGACGTGACCTTCGTGCTCGTCGGCGACCACCTCCCCGACGACGTCGCCGACTTCGTCGACGGCTTCCGCGACCGCACCCTGTTGAAGTTCGGCTACTACGGCCACTACGAGGTGAACCTGGTCGTCGTCGCCCCCGAGACGGAGTCGATCGTCGAAAGCGAGGCGGCGGGCATCGCCGGCGCCTTCCGGCTCTGGGAGCCGGTCGAGGAGCCCGACGAGGGGTTCCTCTCGCGGTTCGCCAAGCGGTTCTGGCGGTAGCGGTTCGGTCGAAGGAGTTCGGTCGAAGGAGTTCGGTCGAAAAAACGGGTCCCGCGGACCGGTCCGCGAGCGGTCGCCCGTCGCGGGCGGTCGGCGTCCGCGATCCGGTCGTCGACGACTCAGTCGTCGCCCGGCTCGGCGGTCGGCTGGCTACCGCCCCGGACCGACTTCAGGTTGCCGTATCCGAGCCGGACGAGCGACAGCGCGAGCCCGATCAACACGAGCGCGAGGATTATCTGGACGACCGAGGAGATCTGCGCGCCGATCGTTCCGGCACCGCCCTGGATGAGGTTGAGATAGAGGTTCTGGAACACCGCCAGCCAGAGCAGCCCGAGCACGGTGATCGTCACCATCACCGCCATCGGGACGCCGGTGGAGACGAGCTGTTTGGAGTCGTCCCAGTTGGCGATCCAGACGGTGGCGGTCAGAAGCGCCAGCGCGGCGAGCAGCTGGTTCGCGCCGCCGAACAGCGCCCACAGCGTCGCCCACTGTCCGGAGATCACGAGGAGGTAGCCGAGCCCGATCTGGATCAGCGGATTGGTGTACCGGCCGCGGGCGAACGAGCCGATGCCGCCCGAGAGCCCGCTGACGGTCATGCCGTCGTCCATCCCGACGATCTCCTCCATCATGTACCGCCCCAGCCGGACCGCGGTGTCCGTCGAGGTGAGGAGGAAGCTCACCAGGACGAGCGCCATGAACACCGAGCCGATCGTCTGGGGGACGCCGAAGCTCGTGAGGATCATCCCCCCGCCGGTCGCGAAGTTCGGGAGCGCACCGCCGATCCCGCCCGCCGCCGCGTCGCCGGCGAACCCGGCGACCGCGAGCGTCGACAGCGCCAGCGCGGCGAGCATTCCCTCGCCGAGCATGCCGCCGTAGCCGATGAGCCGGGCGTCGCTCTCCTTGTTCAGCTGTTTCGCCGTCGTCCCCGAGGAGACGAGCGAGTGGAACCCGCTTATCGTTCCGCAGGCGATGGTGATGAAAAGCAGCGGGAACAGCGGGTACAGCCCCGCGGCCTCGACGCCCCAGAAGCCCTGGAACGGCGCGATCGACGAGTCGATGACGAGCGGTTCCGCGGACGTCGCGAACAGCGTGCCGGCGATGATCGCGAGCACGCCGCCGCCGACCCCGGTGTACAGCAGGAACGACGAGAGGTAGTCGCGCGGCTGGAGCAGCACCCACACCGGGAGCGCGCTCGCTATCGCGCCGTACACCATGATCACGGGCACCCACGCGGCGGTGTTGCCGCCGAGCGCGGCCGCGCCCGGAACCCACGAGCCAGTGCCGCTGAACAGCACGAACGTGCCGGCGGGGTGGCTGGCGTCGCCGGCCAGCTCGAACAGCGCGAACGGGAACTGGATGCCGACCCAGACGCCGGCGAAGACGCCGGCGACGAAGAGCACGGTTCCCGGAACGAACGGCCCGTTGAGCTGGTAGAGGTACACCCCGAAACCGAGCGCGAGCAGCACGTACACGAAGCTCGCGGTCGTCACCTGCGGGAACGCGTTGAACACGATGCCCACTACGAGCGCGAACACCGCCACGACGAGGATGATCGTGAGGAACGCGAACCACAACAGGAGGTCCTTCCCCCGTTCGCCGACGTACTGGCCGACGATGTACCCGATCGACCGCCCCTCGTGACGGACCGACCCGGAAAGGGAGATGAAGTCGTGGACCGCGCCCATCAGCGGGTTGCCGATGGCGACCCACAGCAGCGCCGGGACCCATCCCCAGATGGCCCCCGCGGTGATCGGGCCGACGATCGGCGCGCCGCCCGCGATGCTCGAGAAGTGATGCCCCAGTAGCACCGGCTTCTTCGCCGGTACGTACTCCTGTCCGTCCTCGTACTTGTGTGCCGGCGTCTCCCGGTCGTCGTCGAGATCGACGAATCGCGAGAGGTACCGCGAGTACCCCATGTACCCGACGGTGAACGTGGCCAGCACCGCGACGACGATCCAGATTACGTTTGTCATTGGGTAACTGCCTCGTGCTACGAATTTTCGAAGTACGTGTTAAATATTCCCATCATCCGTGATAGTTACGGGAACGACGACCGCGTAATCGGGTTACCGGACGGCGTCTCCAATTGTTTTCTTATCTCGAAAAGTTGGTTTTTCGATCGGAGTTGAGGATACCAATCACGCGCGCTCGGGCGGAGCGGGATCGACGTCGAGCTCGGTGGCGACCTCCTCGAGGAGGTCGCCGCGGACCTCGCGTGTGCGCGACTCGATGGCCGCGAGCAGCGGCGGGTCGAACCCCTCCTCGACCTGTCCGATCCGCTCGCGCTCGGTGGCGACCTTCTCGCGCAGGTACCGGGCACCCCTCCCCTCCTCGTCGTCGTCGGGTTCGGGCGTGAGCTTGTTCGCGACGAGCCCGCGCACCGCGAGGTCGCGGTCGGCGAACGCCTCGATCGCCCGCTCGGTCTCGTTGACGGACAGCTGGTCGGGGTTCAACACGAGGAAGAAGGCTGCGTCCTCCCGAAGCGCCTCCCCGGCGAACTCGAAGAACTCCTTTCGGTCCTCCAGTCGCGCCAGAACCGGGTCACCCTCCATCATTCGTCTGGCCTCCATGTCGCCGATCGCCGCCTTCTCGAAGAGGTCGATCGACTGCTTCCGCTTGTACATCAGCCGGTCGATCCAGTCGCCGAGGAACTCCGGAAGCCCGAGCAGTCGGAGCGTCGAGCCCGTGGGTGCCGTGTCGAAGACGACCCGGTCGTACGGCTCGCCCTCCTCGCGCATCACGCCGACGAACGCGTCGAAGAGCGCGGCCTCGTACGCGCCGGGGGTCCCGTGGGACATCTCCAGCTGGCGGTTGATCTCGTTGACCATCGCGGCCGAGACCTGTTCGGAGAGCCCCTCGCGGATCTCCGAGAGGTGTCGTTGGACCTCGTCGTCCGGGTCGATCTCCATCGCGTCGAGTCCGTCGACGCCCTCGACGGGGGCGGGGTCGTCGCCGAACGACTGGTCGAAGACGTCGGACACCGAGTGGGCGGGGTCCGTCGAGACGACGAGCGTCCGGAGCCCGGCGTTGGCACACTTGTAGCCGTACGCACACGAGACGGTCGTCTTGCCGACGCCGCCCTTCCCGCCGAAGAAGACGAACTGCTCCATCAGAAGTGGTACTGCTGGCCCTTGCGCTCGATCAGGCTGTCACGGTCCCACAGCCGGCGCTCCCACGCCTCGAACTCGTCTTCGAGGTACGGCAACAGCTCGGCGGTGTAGTAGGAGACGGGCGAGGGGATCCCGAAGGCGTCGGGGAAACACGCCAGCATGAACGCGTCCTCGGCGTCCTCGGCCTCCTTCTCGATCTTCTCGTAGGCCGGATGGGTGATCATCCCGTGGTAGAGACCGCGGAGCCACTCCTCGAGGGCGGCGCGGAACGCCGCGATCCGGTCTGCGACTGTCATCGTCGTTCATGGCCGGGCGACCGCCGTAAACCTGTCGCGGTCGTGAGACTGACGCACGGAAAAGACGGGAGCGGCAGGCGGGCGACCGCGTCGTCTCAGGCCGAGGTGCCGTCAGTGACCTCGGGCTGGCTCTCCTCGCCGTCGCCGTCGTCGAGCTCCGGGCGGTCGCCGTCGTCCGGGCTCGGCGCGTGGGTCTCGTCGCCCATCGAGAGCCAGACCAGGTACAGCATGGCGAAGACCATCGATACCGTCGCGACGACCGCGGCGATCCCGGTGATGGGAACGAGACCGTTCATGCCCGGCACTCGGTGGGGGCGGCGTATCAACGTATCGGCTTTCGTTGAGACCGAGCGACGGCCCCGAGCGGTCGATCGACTCGCGATATCCCCGGCTCCGGGGAGTTGAAGGGCCGGCGGGTCGGATTCGCCCCCATGAGCGACCGGATCCCGGTGACCGTGCTGTCGGGCAGCCTCGGGGCGGGCAAGACGACCCTCCTCAACCACCTGCTCTCGAACGCGGGCGACCGCGAGATCGCCGTGCTCGTCAACGACATGGGCGACGTGAACGTCGACGCGGAGCTGATCGCGGAGGGGTCCGAACTCGACGTCGACGACGGGGTCACGGAGCTGTCGAACGGCTGTATCTGCTGTGAGCTCCAGGACGACCTCGAGACCGCCGTGGTGCGGCTCGCGAACGAGCGCTCCTTCGACCACCTCGTCGTCGAGTCGTCGGGGATCTCCGAACCCGCGCCGGTCGCCCGGCTGTTCACGACCGAGTCGCGGGCGGCCGCCCGCTATCGCGTGGACGCGCTCGTGACCGTGCTCGACACCCGGCTGTTCCTCGACTCCTTCTCCGACGCCGAGGACCTCGAGCGCCGCGGCACCGACGCGGAGGGTCGTCCCCTCTCCGATCTCCTCGTCGAGCAGGTCGAGGTCTCGAACGTCGTCCTCCTCAACAAGGCCGACCTGTGTACCGACGCGGAGCTCGAGCGCGCCGAGGAGCTCGTGGCCGCGCTCCAGCCGGACGCGGAGACGATCCGCACCGAGTTCTCCGCCGTCGACCCCGACCGACTGCTCGCCGTCGACCTCTTCGACGAGCGGGCGGTGTCGACGCTCCCCGGCTGGAAGCGCGCGCTGGAGGACGAGGGACACGGGGGTCACGGGACGCGAGACGCCGACGATGACGATACCGGCGACGATGCCCACGATGACGACGACCATGCCCACGGCGACGACGACCACGGACACCGCCACCCCGACGAGGTGTACGGCGTCACCTCGTTCACGTATCGCCGCCGTCGCCCGTTCCACCCCGAGCGGATCGCGGCGGTCCTCCGGGACCTCCCCGAGGGCGTCGTTCGTTCGAAGGGAACCCTCTGGATCGCGGGCAACGAGGTCCGTCAGCAGGTTGGCCAGGCCGGACCGTCGGTCCGGGTGACCGCGCCGGGGCCGTGGATCGCGAGCCGGCCGCCGGTCGAACGCGACATGCTCCGGTCGAACCGTCCCGACCTCGAGTGGCACGAGGACCACGGCGACCGCGAGACGGCCTACGTCGTCATCGGGACCGAGTTCGACGAGGCGGACCTCCGCGGTCGGCTCGACGACGCGCTCGTCACCGACGAGGAGTGGGCGCGGGTCGAGGCCGGCGAGGACTTCGACGCGGCCGACCCGTTCCCGACCGAGGGCGGCGAGGAGGTCGTCCTCCGGGAGCCGTAGCGGCGTGGATCCCGAGCGGCCGGTTTATCTCGCTCGACGGCGTATCCCGGTCGCATGAACGCGCTCTCCGCGGTGGCCTCGTCGCCGCTGGACCCGGTTCCCGGCCTCGACGTCACCGTCGGGCAGGGAGTCGCGGGCGGAGCGGTCGGGGCCTTCCTCACGACGCTGGCGGTCGCCGCGATCCTCGTCGCGGTCCGCCCGGCGTACGTCGAACGGATGGCCGAGGTCGTCCTCGATCGGCCGGGGTCGGCGTTCCTCTACGGGCTCTTTCTGCTCGTCGCGCTGTTCGTCTCGGTGCTCGCGCTCGCGATCACGGGGATCGGCCTCCTCGTCGCGATCCCGCTGCTCGTCGCGGCGTACGTGGTGTGGGCGGTGGGCGCGGCGGTGGCGTACCTCGCGGTCGCCGACCGGCTGGTGGGCCACGGCGACGGCTGGACGAAGGCGGTGCTCGTCGCCGCGGCGCTGAACGGGGCGCTCGCCGCGATCGGGGTCGGCGCGCTGGTCGCGCTCGTGGTCGGTGCCGTCGGCTTCGGCGCGGTGCTCGGCGACTGGTTCGAGTGACCGGGAGCGACGGGGACGCTCGCCGTCCTCTCGCCTCCGGCCCGTCCTCAACAGGCGCAGCCGGAGTCGCTCGCGCGCTCGAACCGCATCGCCTCCCCGCAGTCGGGACAGAGCGGGGTACCCTCCGCGTCGCGGTCGAGTCCCTCGGCGTCGACCTCGACGTCGCGAACGCGGGTCGCACAGTCGTCACACCAGTACGCCCCCTCCGAGCCGTCGTCGCCGCCGTCGCCCGGCGCGCGCTGCGTCGACGACGCGAGCGTCTCCGTGACGGTGTCGAGGATTCCCATGCCCGCCGATCCGAACTCGACGCGCCTTATCCTGTTGGTGCTGTGTGAACGTTGCGCACAGCCGATCGGCGACCGAGGGATCTCCGCGGTCGCGCCGACGGAGGTCGGGTGACGAGGTCACGGGAGCTAACGGTGACCGATCGTGGAGACGGTAACGGGGCGCGCGGACGCTCACAACAGCGGGAGCGTCAGCCCCGCGAGGACCACGCCGAACGCGAGCGCAGCGTACAACAGCCGCTCGAACCGGGGCGCGGTCGGGAGCGGTCCGGCGTCGACGGCGGGCGCGCCCCTGACGAACTGGGCGTACGCGACGGCCGCGATGCCGGCGAAGGCGAGCCCCGACGCCGCCAGCGACATCGACAGCGAGACGCCGTAGGCGAGCCCGTATATCGGCCCGATCGAGAAGGCGAGCATGAACGCGAGGCCGACGCTCACGAGGAACGGCACCGGGTCGACCGGCTCGCCCCGTCGGTTTCGCGCGAATCTCGGCCGATCCGGCCGACTCATACTCCCACATGGGTCCACACGACCAAAAACGGGTGGTACGCGGCGGATCGAACGGGTGAGCTTCAGTCCGATCCTCTGGGTAGCCGTTATATTTCGAGTGTTGTAGAACGGGTGTTTCGTGAATTCTAGAAGTAATAAAAAAAGAGATCGCTGCTGGCGGGGTGAACTCTTTCAAAGCCCCAGCCGGCTCCGGTTGAGGGCCTCGCTGTGCTCCTCGTCGCTCGCGTTGCTCGCTCCTGCGGTGCTTGCGTCGGCCGTCTTCCCGGAGCCGGCTGCCCCTTTGAGTCCCGCCCAACCGCCCAGCACCGCACCTCACACCTCCCCAGCCTCGCGGCTCGCTCCGCTCGCCGCGTCCCTCGCGGTCGGGTTCGTGCCCTCCGGGCACTCACCGGCGCGCCACCGCTCCGGCGATCGCTCACTCCTTCGCCTGTACTGAGCATCCGCGAGCGAAGCGATCGGTTCACCACCGGCGAGGTGAACGCCGAGCCGGCGGCTTTTTCCCTCCAAGTTTTTCGAGGAGTGGTCCCCGAAGCGAACGCAGTGAGCGAGGGGATCCGACGAGAAAAAGGTGGAAGACCTAAGTGTCGGTCGCTCCCGTCTCCACGTATGAGCGAGGAGCGGAAGGGGCTCTCGGACGGCGTCGAGGAGTCGCGCGGCGACCCGCGGGTGCTGCTCGCGATGAACGCCGTCCTATCGCTGTGGCTGGGGTGGACGGTCGTCTGGGGGCTCGACATCCTCGAGGTGCTGGAGTACGGGATGGGCACCGTCGCGGGCGTCTCGCTCGCGATCTTCGCGTTGACGTACGTCGTCGTGTTACAGTGATGGCCCGCCCGCCGACCCACCGACCCGCCGACCCGACCTCGCGTGACAACCTTTTAAACCGAACGCCACGACTGGCCGGGTAATGACCATCGAGGACCGCGACAACGCGTACCTCATCACCCACGCGCTGGCGAAGGACACCCTCTCGCGGCTCCGGGACGTCGAGACCGAGCAGGTCGCCTTCCGGAAGGGACTGGTGAAGCTCGGCCGGATCTGCGGCTACGAGGTCATCGACGGCGCGATGGGAACCGAGTACGTGCCCGTCGAGACCCCGCTCGCGGAGACGACCGGCGAGCGCGTGAAGGGGCTCGACGACGTGGTGATAATCAACGTGCTCCGGGCGGCGACCCCCTTCGTCGAGGGACTTCTGAAGGCGTTCCCGCGGGCGAAACAGGGGATCATCTCCGCCGGGCGCGACGAGACCGCCGGCATGAACGAGGACGGCGAGTTCCCGATCACGATCGACTACGTGAAGCTGCCGGAGATCGGCGCGGACGACACCGTGATCGTCGCCGACCCGATGCTCGCGACCGGCTCGACGATGTGTGCCGTCCTCGAGCACATCCTCGCGGAGGCCGACGACTTCGAGGACCTGTTCGTGCTCTCGGCGGTCTCCGCGCCCGACGGGCTGGTCCGCGTCGGGAAGACCTTCCCCGAGGCGGACCTCCTGACGGTCGCCATCGACGACCGCCTCGACGACGACGGCTTCATCGTCCCCGGCCTCGGCGACGCCGGCGACCGCGCGTTCCGGACGACGTGACCCGCTCGTCTCGCCGCCCGTGACGAGTTTTTAAGGGCTCGCGCCGCGAGCGGCCCGTATGAGCGACGCGCCGACGACCGAACCCTGCGACGCCTGCGGGGAGCCGACGACGGACGCGCTCGCCCGGACGGTTCGACTCAGCGTCGACCGGGCGAACATCGACACCCAGCGGCTCTGCCCCGAGTGTTTCGCCGACTGGATCCAGCGGTACCAGGCGGAGATGGGCGACGGCGGCGACTCGACGGACGGGTCCGACTCCGAGATCATCGTCGACTGACCGGAGAGCGCATCCGACGCCGGTCTCACCCGTCCCGACCGCTTCACTCGTCTCGCCCGCCTCGCCCGTCCCGCCCGTCTACTCTCCCGGCACCGTCGGTCCCCACCGGCCGGCTTAAGGCACGGCGGGACGGACGGTGACTCAATGAGCCTCGCCATCGACGCCGCGACTCCCGACGCGCCCGACTGTGCGGACGACGGGACCTGGCTCGCCTGTATCGCCTGCGGCGAGACGTTCGCCCCGTTCGAGGAGGTCCGGTACACCTGCGACGACTGCGACGGCCTGCTCGAGGTCCGCTACGCCGACCCGCCGACGTTCGACGAGTTCGGCGCGGGCGCATCCACGGACGGCCCCGACCGTGGCGTGTGGCGCTACCGCGAGGGACTCCCCTTCGACCTGGGCGTCACGCTCCCCGAGGGCGACACCCCGCTCCACCGCGTCCCCCGGATCGAGGAGTCGGTGGGCGTCGACGCGCTCCGGATCAAACACGAGGGGATGAACCCCACCGGATCGTTCAAGGACCGCGGGATGACGGTCGGCGTCCGGGTCGCGGAGGAGCTCGGCGTCGGCGCGCTCGCCTGCGCCTCCACCGGCAACACCTCGGCCGCGCTCGCGGCCTACGGCGGCCGCGGCGGGATGGAGACGCTCGTGTTGCTCCCGCAGGGGAAGGTCGCCGCCGGCAAGGTCGCGCAGGCGAGCCTCCACGGCGCGCGCATCCTCGAGGTCGACGGCAACTTCGACGCCTGCCTCGACATCGTCCAGGCGCTCGCCGCCCGCGGCGAGGCGTACCTGCTCAACTCGCTGAACCCGTTCCGCCTGGAGGGCCAGAAGACGATCGGCTTCGAGATCTTAGAGGAGTTCTACGCCGACTACGGGACGTTCCCCGACCGGATCGTCCTCCCCGTCGGCAACGCGGGCAACACCTCGGCGCTGTACAAGGGGTTCCGAGAGCTGGTCCAGTCCAGCGCGCTCTCGGTGGAGGAGGTGCCCAAACTGACGGGCGTTCAGGCCGAGGGGGCCGCGCCGATGGTCGAGGCGATCGAGGAGGGCAACGACGAGGTCCGCCGCTGGGAGGAGGTCGAGACGCGCGCGACCGCGATCCGCATCGGCAACCCGGTCAACGCGCCGAAGGCCATCCCCGGCATCCGAAACACCGGCGGCACCGCCGTCGCCGTGAGCGACGACGAGATCACCGAGGCGCAGCGCCAGCTCGCGGGCGAGGGCGTCGGCGTCGAGCCCGCCTCCGCGGCGAGTCTCGCCGGGTTGAAGAAGCTCCGCCGCGAGGGCGTCGTCGACGCCGACGAGCGGGTGGTCTGTCTCACGACCGGCCACCTGCTGAAGGACCCGGACGCCGCCTACGAGGCCGGCGGCGACCCCGAGCCCGTCCCCAACGACGTCGACGCGGTGGTCGAGCACCTGGACGGGTAGTTCGCGCGGAACGGAACCGAGCGGCTCAGTCGAAACAGGACTGGACGATCTCCAGGGCCGCCTCGCGGTCGTCCCAGGCGACGAACACCGCGACGGAGGTCGCGCTCGTGATGAGGTCGATGATGTTGATCCCCTCCTCGGCGAGCGGCCCGATGATCTCCTGGATGACGCCCGACTGGTTCGGGAGCTCGCCGCCGGTCACGCGGATGACCGCGATCGGGTCGTCGACGGTCACCGACGAGAGCGTCTCGTCCTCGACGACCGTCTCGTGTAACACCGCCTCGGCGTGCTCGGCGACCTCGACGTCGACGTAGAAGGTGACCGAGTCCATCCCGGAGGCGACCGCGTCGATGTTGATCTCCTCGCGCTGGAGGCCGTCCGAGAGATTCGAGAGGATCCCCGGTCGGTTGCGGATCGCCCTGCCGGCGACGGTGAGACACGCGAGCGGCGTCTCGCGCATGTCGATGAGGTTCTCGAACTGCCCCTCGATCCGCGTGCCGCCCCTGAGCAGGTCGCCGTGTTGGTAGTGGACGACGCGGACCGCGAGCTCCTCGCTCTTGTACGACAGCGCGGACGGGGCGACGACCTCGGCACCGCGGAACGAGAGGTTCCGGAGCTCGTCGACGGTGATCCGGCCGACGTTTCGGGCCCCCTCGACGACCCGCGGGTCGCCCGTCATCACGCCCTCGACGTCGGTGACGATGACGACCTCGTCGGCGTTCATGTAGTTGCCGAGCATGACCGCCGTGGTGTCCGATCCCCCGCGGCCGAGGGTGGTGACGTTGCCGTCGTGGTCCTCGGCGAGGAAGCCCGTGATGATCGGGACGACGCCGTCGAGCCGTTCGGCGAGCGCCTCGGCGCGCCGGCGCGTCTCCTCGACGTCGACCTCGCCGAGCTCGTTCGTGATCACCGGCCAGTCGGGGTGGCCGGGCTCGAGGAAGACCGCGTCGATGTCGCGGACCGAGAGGGCGGCCTTCAGCATGCGGACGCTGGTCCGCTCGCCCATCGAGACGATCTCCGCGCGGTCCGCGTCGTTGGTGTCGAAGGTGATGTCGTCGAGGAGGTCGTCGGTGGTCGATCCCATCGCGCTCGCGACGACGGCGATCTCGTGGCCGGCCTCGACCGCGTTGGCGACCGAGTCGGCGGCGCGGTCGATCCGGTCGCCGCTCCCGAGGCTCGTCCCGCCGAACTTCGCGACTACGCGCATTCGAGACCCCCGAGCCCGTCGATCCCGCCGAACCCGTCTTTCGATCGTCGTCGAGCGTGCGGCGCGGCCGGAGAGCCCCCGAAGTCCCCCGGGCGGGGGCTCGAAACAGCGTGGCTGTCACTAAACATGCGACCCCGTAACGGAGGGGACCGGATAACTGTGTCCACTTCGACAAGGGTCGCCCCAAGCCGTCCAGCGACGAGCACGGTCCGATACGCTCGGTACAGGTGAAGGAACGAACGATCGCCCGAGCGGTGGCGCGCCTCCGAGTGCCCCGGAGAGGCGCGAGGAGCCCGCGAGGGAGTCGCTGGCGCGGAACCGCGCCAGCGACGAGGCTGGTGAGGTGCGGTTGCGGGGCGGTCGGGTGGGACTCAAAGGGGCAGCCACGAGGGCGAAGACGTGCGACGTAAGGACCGCAGCGAAGGAGCGTAGCGACTGAGCGAGGACCGCAACGAGCGCATCGAGTCGTCGTGGCTGGGGCTTTGGACGTGTTCGTCGTAGTCGCGTTCACCGCGACAGCAACGATCTCTTTCTATCCATCCAATTTCCCACCGAAACACCCGTACAACTAGCACTCGAAATATAACGGCCGTTTCATACGGGAACCCGCCGAAAGAGGAGCGTCGATCGGAGTCGTCCGTCCGCGACGAACCGGCCAGTCCGCCGATTCTCCCACCTACTCGTCCGTGACGCCCCAGGCGTCCGGCATCTCGATGACGTACCGGCCGTCCTCCTGTAAGGAGATGATGTACTCCTGGCGGTCGTACAGCTCCATCAGGTTGAGCTCGTACTGGCCCGGGCTCACGATCTTGATGCTCTCGAACTGCTCGTTGAGCTCGTCGCGGAGCTCGTCGACGCCGGGCTGTGACGCCGGCGGCTCCATCGACTCGGCGTCGCCCTCGGCGGGATCGCGAGCCGCGCTCGAGGAACCTTCCCGAGCCGCGCGGTCGAGTTCGTCCGGCGTGACGACGTCGGAGCGGGCGCTGGCCTGCGCGGTGTCCTCCGCCTGCTCGTCGTCGATTCGCTCGGCGTCGCCCTCGACGGGGTCCGTCGTGTCCGGGCCTCGCGCGTTCGGGCCTCCAGTGTCCGGATCCGCCGTGTCCGATCCGACCGGGTCCGACCGCGACGATGGACCCTCGGGGTCGGCTTCTGGGCTCGAGTCGAGACCGGGAGCCGGTTCGGAACTCGGAGTCGGATCGGAACTCGGAGTCGGATCGGAACTCGGAGTCGGATCGGAACTCGGAGTCGGATCGGAACTCGGAGTCGGATCGGAACCCGCGGTCGCCCCCGAGTCGGCGGCGGGCTCCGGGGAGTCGGTCGCGCCGCCGGGCTTGAACTGGAACTTGTTGCCCCCGCAGTCGGGACACCCCGACAGCATCTCCTTGGAGCCGTCGGGGAACGTCCGGCCGCACTCGATACACTGGTGGGGCATTATTTCCTGGAGACGAGCGTGCTGATCAGGTTCTCGTCCTTGTGAAGCGTCTCGATCCGGTTGGCCGGGCCGATGACGGTGAGTTTCTGTGTCGACTCGCGTCCCATCAGCCTGTCGAGGAAGCTCTGGCTCCCGGAGTCCGGTTTGGGGTACGTCTCGATCTCGATGCCGGTGAAGTCGTCCGGGCTGATCTCGGTCATCGTCACCTCGATGAGCTTCGACTCCTCGTCGGGCGAGAGCCCCTCCTCGAGGATGACGATGTTGCCCTCGCGGACCCCGTCGAGGATGAGCCGGATCTTCTCCATGCTCGTGAGCCCCTCCATCCGGGCCCCGCTTATCATGTCGATGCGGACGCCGTCGTCGGCGGGGTCGTCGCCGCCGTCGACGTCCGGAGTGGCACCCGGCATTATCCGAAGTACTCCGCGATCTTCGTGTACACTTCGTCCATGTTCTCGCCCTCCAACGCCGACAGCGGGATGGTCTCGTGTTGGGGGAACGCGTTGGCGATCTGCTGGACGTCCGACTCGGGGAGGTCCGTCTTGTTCGCGAGGATGAGCGCCGGGAGGTCCTGTGACTCGATGATCCCGATGAGCATCGTGTTCACCTGCGTGAACGGGTCCGTCGTGGAGTCGAGCACGTAGATGACGCCGTCGACGTCCTCGCGGAGCCAGTGCATCGCCTCCGCGACGCCCTCGGTCGCCTCGCGGGACCGGCGGACGGCGTCCTCCTTGTCCATGTCGTGGTCGAGGAACTCCTTGTAGTCCACCTTCGTCGTCACGCCCGGCGTGTCGACGATGTCGATCGTGACCTTCCGGCCGTTCCGTTCGATCTCGACGTTCTCCTTCCGTCGGGCCCGCCTGGTTTCGTGTGGAATGTGGCTCTCGGGGCCGACGGCGTCGCCGGTCCAGTCGCGTGCGATACGGTTCGCGAGGGTCGTCTTTCCGGCGTTCGGCGGTCCGTAGATCCCGATTCGCTTGGGCTCGTCGGCCGCGAACAGTCCGTCCGTGACCCGTGATATGCTGTCTTTGAGGCTCGTTAACAATCCCATTCTGACCCTTGGTCCTGTGTTCTCTCCCGAACGCTGTGTGCGATCCGATGCCGCCAGCCCGAGCGTCCGACGCCCGTCCGGGGAATTACGGTAGCATCCACGCCGCTCTCACTTAAGAACTGCGTCAGACGCCGTCGATCGGAGGCGTCGGCACCGAACGGCGGCGAAATCGGGGACCCGAACGCGGATCGGGGACGGGAGTCGACCGGAAGCGGAAGTCGACCGGAAGCGACCACGGGAATCGACCGGGATCGGAGCCGCGTCACTCCTCGTCGCGGTCGCTCGCGGCGTCGAGGAAGACGAAGGCGGCACCGAGCAGCGCGAGGTTCTTCAGGAAGTTGATCTTGTTGCCCTGACGCTCCTTCCCCTCCATGTTCCAGAAGTCGTGGATGGCGGGCGTCGTCCCCAGAAAGAAGACGACCAGCGCACCCGCGGCCGCCCGGGGAAGCCGCCAGAGGAGGATCCCGAGGTTGGCGACGAACAGCATGCCGGTGACGAAGGGAACGAGCAGATCCGGCACCGGGACGCCCTTCTCTTCGGCGATCGCGACGCGCTTGTCGTTGTTCCGGAAGCCGTCGACGGCCATGTACGCGAGGACGCCGCCGTACAGCGACCGGCCGAGAAGCGAGGGGAGGTCGCGACGCTCCGCGGGATCCGCCGCCGGGTCGCTCTCGTCACCCATTCAGACCACCTCGATCCGGCTGACGTTCGCGTCGACGCGACCGACCGTCTCGTAGGTCGGGCCGTCGTCCGTCCCGTCGCCGCCGCCGGCGACGCGGCGCATGATCCGCCCCTCGACGTCGTCGCGCTGGTCGGGCACGTCGAAGAGGCCGGAGCCGCAGACCACGTCGCCGTCGTGGACGGCCCACGTCTCGATCACCTCGTGGGGTTCCCCGGGGAATGGAACCCGCTCGAAGTCGCGGCCGAAGTTCGTCGACTCGAACAGCGCGACCCCGTGGTCGTCGTTCACCCAGGCGGGGGGTGCCTCCTCGCCGCCGCAGAAGATCACCCGGCCGTCGTGGACGAACACGCGCCGGACGTACGAGAAGTCGTTGCCGGCGTCGATCCGGGTCCAGGACTCGCCGGCGTCGGTCGTCCGCCAGAGGCCGCCCTCGCCGACCGCGTGACCGAGCCCGAGGTTCTCGAGGTCGTGGTCGAGGTAGCCGGTCGCCGCCAGCCAGACGTCCTCCGAGATCGGGAGGACCTGGTGGACGTCGTCGACGATGGCGTCCCGGTGGTCGGACCAGGTGCGGCCGCCGTCGCGGCTGACGTGGATCCCGCCGGCCTCGACGCCCGCGATCAGGTGGTCCGGGCGGCCGGGGACCGTTTCCAGTGCGCGCAGGCGCGCGTAGTGCGGGTCGATCGGCGACTCCCAGTGGCCCCGAGAGGGGAGCTCGCGGAACCCCTTCTGTTCGGTCCACGTCTCGCCGCCGTCGACCGAGCGGAAGAGGTAGGGGTCGTTGGTGCCGGCGTACAGCGCGCCGTCCGCGGTCGCGAGGATCGCCCACACCTCGCTCTGCCCGGCGTGCCAGAAGCGGTCGCCGAGCGGGACCTCCAGGTCCGTCCACGTCTCGCCGCCGTCGACCGAGCGGTACGCGCCCGTCGAGGACGCGACGAACACCCCCGCGGTGTGGTCCCACGACTTCACGGCGGTGACCACGCCGCAGTCGAGAACGAGTTCGAGGTCGTCGCGGTCGAACGGTACGTCGTCGGCTCGGTACAGGCCCTCGTCTGTCCCGATCAAAAGTGTCATACGTCGGTACGTGAGTCCGACGCATACTAAAGTTTTACCAAGCCGTAAAACGCTAAGTGGACGGGGTCACAACGGGAAACTCATGCCCGCGTCCGACCCCCCCACGTCCAGTCCGACGAGGCGACCGACCGACGCCGCGTACCTCGCCGAGCGGTCGCCCGAGACGACCGACGGCGGATCGCTGCCGGACCTCCCGTCCGAACTGCTGAATCTGCCGTGGATCGACCCGCACAACCACGCGCAGACGCTCTCGTGGTCGGACCGCGAGCGGTACGCGCTCTCCGGCTGTCGGTCGATGCTGATGGTGTCGTCGGGGTACCACTGGACCCCGTACAAGCCCGTCGAGGCGAGCGACGTTCGGTTCCTGTGGGACGACGCGATCAACCGGAGACGGGCCATCGAGCGCAACCACTTCTTCGAGGCGAAACTGGGGCTCGGCGTCCACACGGGCGTCCGGATCGAGGACCCCGACGAAGTCCTGGCGGCGATGGACGACTACTGCGCGCTCGAGGAGGTCGTCGCCGTCGGCGAGACGGGCGTGACGCCGAGCCAGCACGTCGAGCGCTGGGACGTCGACGAACAGCAGGCGGTCGTCGAAGCGCAGATGGAACTCGCCGCCGAGCACGACCTCCCCGTCCTCCTCCACACGCCGAACACGTCGGGCGAATCGAAACGCGAGTACCGCGACGACCTCGGCGTCACGCCCGGCTACGAGAAGAACGCGGGGCTCGGCGCGGAGCCAGTCCTCGACGGCGAGAACCCGGCGCTGGAGGCCGTAAAGCGAGACCTCGAGGCGGCCCGCGACGCCGGGCTCGACGAGGAGCGGATCGTCGCCTCGCACGCGGACGCGAACAACGTCGACTACCTCATGGCGGAGACGGACTGCTACCTGAGTTTCACCATCGGCCACTCGTGGCTGATCGGCGTCGACGCCGCGGACGTCGCGAACGCCATCGACGAGTACGGCCCCGAGCGGATCACCGTCGACACCGACTGCGCGAACGTGCTCCGGACCGACCCGTACGCGGTGAAGCGGGCCGTCTTCGAGCTGTACCGCTACGGGATCGACGTCGACGACATCCGCACCGTCGTGTACGAGAACCCGCGGGACGTGTTCGGGCTGGCGGAGTAGTCCCGTCGAGGAGAGCCCGGGATCGAACGGAGACGAGAGTCCGGCCGACGCCGGGAGGAACCGAAGCGGTCGGATCCAGGGATCGTCGCCGGGAGCGTCACGACGCTTAATTGTCCGCGACGCGTATTTCACCGCCATGACCGTCAGAACGGAATTTCGGCTTCGTTCGGCCGCGCTCCCGCTCGTCAGCATCCCGGCGACCCTCCCGCCCGAGGAGATCGAGTGTACCCACGCGCTCTGTCTCGAGCCGGACGCGCGGGTGTTTCACGTCGAGATCGACGCCGAACACGACGTTTCCGAGGCGGAACTCGACGCGCTCGAGGAGGTCGTCACGGTGACGCCGCTCGGAGAGCGGCGGGAGCGATCGGCGTTCAAGCTCACGGTCGAACTCGACGACGCGATCGCGCCGGCGTTCGACCCCGAGCGATTCGACGGTGCGAAGATGAAGTCCACGACCATCACCGCGGACGGGTGGCGCGAGACGAAGGAGTTCAGAGACTACGAGACGTTCCACGACTTCCACACTACCTTCGAGAACCACGGGATATCGGTCGATCTGATCTCGATCACGTCCGACCAGTTCCCGCCCAACGACGCGGCGAGGGACGGGCTGACGGACCGACAGCGGGAGGCGCTGGAGCTCGCGGTCTCTCGCGGCTACTACGAGAGCCCGCGACAGGTCACGGCCGCGGAGCTCGCCGAGGAGCTGGACATCTCCCAGCCGTCCCTGTCGAGTCTGCTTCGGCGTGGCGAGCGTCGGCTCCTCACCGCCTCGCTCGAGGGACGAGCGCCCGACATCGCCGAGTCCTCCTGACCGAGCCGAACCGATCGGTCGCGGCGCGGATCATCGGCAACGCGCCGCGCTCGGAGAGAGCTTTCGTGGCCTCGAAGCCGAGCCCGCCGTTCGCGTCCCAGACATGACACATCAGCTACCATAACGAGATACAGAAAACGCTCATGTCTCTCTCCCCCGTGATCGATACTGGCGATAGCATGGCAGACTACGAACTCGATCCGCTTCCGTACGAGTACGACGCGCTGGAACCGCACATCTCCGAGCAGGTGCTCGAATGGCACCACGACACCCACCACCAGGGGTACGTAAACGGGTGGAACTCGGCCGAGGAGACGCTCGAGGCCAACCGCGAGGAGGGTGACTTCTCCTCGTCGGGCGGCGCGATCCGCAACGTGACCCACAACTCCTCGGGGCACATCCTCCACGACCTGTTCTGGCAGAACATGTCGCCGGAGGGCGGCGACGAGCCCACCGGGGCGCTCGCCGACCGCATCGAGGAGGACTTCGGCTCCTACGAGGCCTGGAAGGGCGAGTTCGAGGCGGCGGCCTCCGCGGCGGGCGGCTGGGCGCTGTTAGTCTACGACACGTTCTCGAACCAACTCCGCAACGTCGTGGTCGACAAACACGACCAGGGCGCGATCTGGGGCGGTCACCCGATCCTCGCGCTCGACGTCTGGGAACACTCCTACTACCACGACTACGGCCCGGCCCGCGGCGAGTTCGTCGACAACTTCTTCGAGGTCGTCGACTGGGAGGAGCCGGCCGCCCGCTACGAACAGGCCGTCGAACTGTTCGAATAGCTGTACAGCGACGGATAGCACTTCGTCCTCCACCGTGGGCATCATCGGTGGGCGTATCGGCCGGTTTCGTCGGTAGGCGTCATCGGCCGATTTCGTCGGCCGGCTGATGAAGCCGGCCGTTTTCGACGTCAAACACGAGCCGTGGAACCGCTCGGTTCAGTGAGTCGTGGAACCGCTCGGTTCAGTACGAGAGCCGTTCGTGTCGTGCCGTTTCGATCACTGAGAGGGAATCGTCAAGCACGATACGGAGTTCGTCGCCGTCACACTGGATGTTGATGCGTAGACGTAGCGGGTCCTCCGACACCACCGTCGTATGCTCATCGCTCACACACCACTCGAAGTGCCAGAACGGTTCCGTGCTCAGGTCGATACCGCGTTCGGAGTGGAACATGAGTACCTCGGCGTTATCGAGCAGATTCACGCCCACGCTGGACTGGAGATCGTATCCACATCGCTGGCAGGTGTGCTCGACGATCACGTCGAGGCGTCCGTCTCGTGCCGGTTCGTAGACGAGTTCGGTGTCGACCGACCCGGTACACTCGGGGCAGACGCCGTCCGCGGCCATACAGTAGTGGTGGCGAACGTAGTGATGGAACGCCTGGAGGAGCTCCGCGGGCGTTCGCTCGTCGATCCCGCCGGGAGGAAACGGATACCTCACGAGAACCGTCGCGCAATCGACGCAGGCGATCGTGAGAACCTCGTCGACGTACCACCCGTGTAGGTCCCCCTCACAGCGGTGACAGTCCCCGTCGACCGGAAAGAACCCGAGTTGAGTGCGGTCGGTGAGCGTCCCGGCAAAGATCGAGCTGACCACCTTTCGACCGGGATGACGGAACTCGTAGCCGTCCTCGCTCCGTTTGATGAAGTGGCCAGTGAGCTTCTGGAGGTGATAGTTGAAGTTGGCGCTGTCCTCGATGTCGACCCGTTCGAACAACTCGGTGAAGCCCACCGGCGACGCGTCGGCGTTCGCCGCCGACATCGCCTGGAGGATCTCGATACGGGTGTCGCTCCCGAGCAGCGAGAACGCCTCCGCGGGAAGCATCCCCTCGTCGGTGAACTCCGTTCCGAGGTGTCCCTCCTCCGGGAGGGACTGCGAGTTTTCCTCGATATCGTCGTCGATCTCGCTCTCGGAGTCCACCTCGTGGCCGAACCGGCTCATATCTGATGTCGCGCTGGCTTCCCGGTAAACCTATTGGTGATCGTTCGCAAGGGCCGTCCTCGCGTTCGGTCGGCTCACTTAACCACCCTTTCTGTATAGGATCGCAGCCAAGGCGCGCGACGTTCAAACGACGGATCGACATGGACGTCATCGAAATCGGCTCACGGCCCTCCGTCGACGGTCCCGACGAGTACTTCACGGGCGACACGCGGATCGATCCGCTGTTCGACGCACACGACGATGCTAACGCGACGGCGGCGAACGTCACGTTCGAGCCGGGCGCTCGGACCGCGTGGCACACCCATCCGCTCGGACAGCGGCTGATCGTGACGAGCGGCTGTGGGCTGGTCCAGCGCGACGGCGGAGCGATCGAGCGGATCCGAGCGGGCGACGTGGTCTGGTTCCCCCCGGACGAGAAACACTGGCACGGTGCGACGCCGGACAACGCGATGACGCACATCGCCGTTCAGGAGGAACGGGATGGGGAGGCCGTGACCTGGCTGGAACACGTCACCGACGAGGAGTACCCGGATTCGGAGGGGTAACCCGACCGCCGCGACCGGGTCCACGGTCCGGTCCGTCGCGACGGCGACGTGTTCTCCGCGCGCCGACGGCATTTAAAGGTGCTTTCAGTATAGGGGAACGGGGAAGCCTCCGAGCGGCGTCCCTTCGATCGATGACAACGGAGTTCGGTTCGGAACTGGACGGACAGGTCGCGGTGGTCACCGGCGCTTCCTCCGGCATCGGCAGTGCGACCGCCGAGTCGCTCGCGACCCGAGGCGCGAGCGTCGTCCTCGCCGCTCGACGGAGGGACGAACTCGAGGCGCTCGCCGATCGTATCGAGGAAGGCGACGGCGAGGCGCTCGTCGTCCCGACGGACGTCACCGACGACGACGACATCGACGAGTTGGTCGAGGCGACGCTCGACGAGTACGGTCGAATCGATATCCTCGTGAACAACGCCGGCGTGATGCCGCTCGCACACATCGCGGAGGCGGACCGCGAGACGCTTCAGACGACCATCGACGTGAACCTCAGCGGGCTCATCACGCTCACACACGCCGTCGTTCCGACGATGATGGAACAGGGGAGCGGCCACGTCGTCAACCTCTCCTCCGTCGTCGGGCGGTTCCTCCAGGAGAACAGCGCCCACTACAACGCGGCGAAGGCGGGCGTGAAGACGTTCGGCGACTCGCTCCGCCTCGACATCGCGGACGCGGGCATCCGCGTCGCCACTATCGAGCCGGGCGCGGTCGACACCGAACTCCTCGACCACATTCCCGACGAGGAGCTCCAGGCGGGCGTCAAGGAGTACGTCGGGTCGATGGACGCGCTCGCGCCGGAGGACATCGCCCGGACCATCACCTTCGTCGTCACGCAACCGGAGCGCGTCGACATCAACGAAGTCCTGATCCGCCCGCTCGATCAGGTCCAGCCCTGATCCCGTTCCGACGGCGCTCGATCCATCGGAACCGTCGGGTGCCGGTGGTCCTCGCGAGCGTGCGGGCTCGCGTCGAGCCGCCGGCTCACTCCGTCTCGAACGAGTTCGTCAGTTCGCCGACGCCCTCGACGCCGATGGTCACCGTATCGCCGTCGCCGAGCAGGACCGGCGGCTCGCGGTAGACGCCGACGCCGGGCGGCGTACCTGTGAAGACGAGGTCGCCGGGCTCGAGCGTGAACGCTCGGCTACAGAACGATATCAGCTCGTCGACGCCGAAGATGAGGTTCGCGGTCGACGACTCCTGGAGGCGCTCGCCGTTGATCTCGGCGAAGATCTCGAGGTCGTGCGGGTCGTCGATCTCGTCGGTCGTGACGAGGTCGGGACCGGTCGGCGCGAAGGTGTCGAGGCTCTTGCCGCGGACCCACTGGCCGTCGCCGTGCTGGAGGTCGCGCGCGGAGACGTCGTTGCCGACGGTGAACCCCGCCACGTGGTCCATGGCTTCCTCGGGGTCGACCCGGCGGGCGCGCTCGCCGATCACGGCGACGAGTTCCGCCTCGTAGTCGACCTTCTCGGTGTAGTCGGGGTCCCACCGGACCGGGTCGTCAGGGCCGACGACCGAGGTGGGGAACTTCGAGAAAAGGACCGGCTCGTCCGGGATGGGATTGTCCCCCTCCTCGGCGTGGTCGCGGTAGTTCAGCCCGACGCAGACGACCTTCTGCGGGTCGTCGACGGGGGCGGCGCGATCGAGGTCGGCCGGGTCGCGGGTTCCGACGCCGGTCTCCGCGGCGTACTCGACCGCGAGGTCGACCTTCCGTCGCCACTCCCAGTCGGCGAGGAGGTCGCTCGTTCGGGCGGGGATGTCGATCCCGGCGGCCTCCCCAGCCTCGGCGAGGTCGACGACCGCGCCGTCGTCAGTTCTGATGCCGCTCCAGGGGGTCTCCGCGTCCGTCGTTCGGTATTGTCCGATTCGCATGAGTTTGGGTAATGATACCGTGGTGGAGGTAGTGAAACGTTGGGATCCGGCAGTTACAGATCGATCCCGGCCTCCTCGATCAGGCGCTCGCCGGAGGCGACGAACCGGTCGAACTCCTCGTGAACCTTCGGGTTCGTCAGCTCGCCGTCGCGTTTGACGACCTCGCCGTCGACGAGGACGGTGTCGATGTGGGAGGGGTCCGACTGGAACACGACCGTCTGGACCGGCGAGTGCGAGGGCGCGGTCATGAAGTCGGAGGCGTCGAAGCAGACGAGGTCGGCGCGCTTGCCGGGCGTGATGGTGCCGATCTCGTCGTCCATGCCGAGCGCCTTCGCGCCCTCGATGGTGGCCATCTCGAGGGTGTCGCGCGCGGTGATGCTCACCCCGGTGACCTCCTCGTCGCCCTCCAGGACGGCCTGGTTGTCGAACATCCGCTGGAGCTGCATGCCGATCCGCATCTGGCTGCCCATGTCGCCGCTGACGTTCGAGCAGACGTCAACGCCCCACGTCGGGCGGCCGCCCGCCTCGAGCACCTTCCCGGTGACGGGGATGCCGTGACCCATCTGCATCTCGACCTCCGGCGTCGACGAGAAGGAGACCCCCTGCTCGACGGCGTGATCGACCTCCTCCTGGGCGAAGTGGTTCCCGTGGGCGACGTTGACGTCGGGACCGAGGAGGTCCTCGAGACAGCCGAAGCCCTGGTAGTCCCCGCCGTAGACGGAGGAGGGCCACAACGCCGCGCCCATGTGGATCGTCGCGAGCGCGTCGAGGTCTCGGGCCAGTTCCAGGTCGCCGCGGGCGGTCTCGTCGGTACAGAAGTCCGGGCCGCGGAGTCCGATCCCCAGGTCGAGTAGGTCGTCGTCGCGGATCTTCTCCTCGTCGAGGTCGCGGATCTTCGCTTCGGGGAGGCCGACGTCGCTCTCGTACCACCACTTCGCCGCGTCGTCGCCCGGCGGACCGTAGGTGTACACCGCGCGCAGTCCGGCGTCCTTCAGCGCGTCGACGGCGCGTTCGCCGTGTTCGAGCGTGTTGGGGTACGACCAGTCCAGGGCCGTGGTCGTCCCCGTGTGGAGTTTCTCGAAGGCACCGAAGAGGCCGCCGAGGTACATGTCCTCGGGTCGGTACAGCCCGGTGATGTTGCCGAGCATGTGGTCGAAGTACTCGCCCATGAGCGACCAGTCTCCGGCGATGCCCCTGACCTGCGTCTGTGCGAGGTGGATGTGCGAGTCGACGAAGCCGGGGACGACGACGTGGTCGCTGGCGTCGATCTCCTCGGCGTTCGACGCCGAGAGTCCGGGACCCACCTCGACGATCTCGCCGTCCTCGATCAGGACGTCGGCCTCGTCGAAGTCGCCCACCTCGGGGTCGAGCGAGACGACCGTCCCGTTCCGCACGATCGTTTGTGTCATGTTCGATGATAAGGTTTGACCAAGAGGTTAAAAGTTTACCGGGCGGTAAAGAGAGCGGTATCGCGGGCGCGGATGAGGTTGTTTGCCGGGCGGTGAAGGGAGTGCGATCGGAGCAATCGTATTATGTACGTCACACGTAGAGTATCGGTATGAGCGAATCATCGAGCGGATCGGCGAACGAGTCCGTCGAATCCGCCGAATCCGCCTCCGAGGGGTCCTCTTCCGAGGAGTCCACCGCGGACGACGCGGTCTCCTCGAAGGACACGAAGGAGGTGATCATGGAGGCGACCTTCCGCGCGCTGAGCAAGCACGGCTACAAGGACCTCCGGATGCGCGACATCGGCGAGGAGATGGACCTCACGCGGCAGGTGATCCACTACCACTTCGACGGGAAGTACGACCTCATGTCCTCGTTTCTCGAACACATCATCGACCAGTACGAGGGCAGCGTGGTCGTCGAACACGACGCCGACCCGCGGACCGAGCTCCGCGCGCGCGTCGACCAGTGTCTCTTCGGTCCCGAGTTCGAGGAGTTCGGCCACTGGGACCGGATGAAGGTGTACCACGAGCTGTACACGCAGGCGCAAAACGACGGGGAGCACCGCGAGGTGTTCAACGAACACTACGAGCGCATCCGTGGCAGCATCGTCGAGGTCGTCGAGGAGGGGATCGAGGAGGGCGTCTTCCGCGACGTCGACGCCGAACGGATGGGTCAGCTGATCACCGACGTGATCCACGCCGCCCGCGGCCGCCGGATCTCGCTCGGCCACGAGGACGCCCCCGAGGAGGCGCGAGAGGCGATGGACGAGTTCATTCTGGAGTCGCTAGAGCGGACCGAGTAGCCGAAACGGTCGTCATCGGCGTGGGTCTTCAATCGTCAACGGCGTGCGTCTTCAAGTGTGTCCCTCGCCGCAGACACACGCGTCAGGACTCGCTGTCAGTGGAGTCGTCGTCGACGTCGGTGGAGTCGTCGTCGACGGGGTTCTCCGGGTCGTCGCCGAACACGCCGAGTTCGGCGAGGCGGTCGATTTCCGTCTCGGAGTAGCCGTGTTCGCGGAACACCTCGCGGTTGTGCTCGCCGAGCAACGGCGGCGGGAGCTCGAAGCCGCTGTCGGCGTTGCGGAACTTGAGCGGGTGTTCGATCACGGGGACCTCGCCGAGTTCGGGATGGTCGATCTCGGTGATCGTTCCTCTGGCTTCGATCTGTGGGCTCTCGAGCGCCTCCTCGACGCTGTAGACGGGACCGGCCGGCACGCCGGCGTCCTCGGCGATGACCTCGATCCACTCGTCGGTGGTCTTGTCGGCGAGGGTGGCTTCGATCTCCGCCTCCAGTTCGTCGAGGTGCTCGACGCGGTCGGCGTTCATCTCGAAGCGCTCGTCCTCCGGGAGGTCGGGACGGTCGAGCGCCTCGCAGAGTTCTCCCCAGAGCTTCTCGTTGAGGATACAGATGTTGATGAAGCCGTCCTTCGTCTCGAACGTCTGGTAGGGGGCGAGGACGGGGTCCTTCGTCCCCATCCGCTTCGTCTCCTCGCCCGCGAACACCATCCCCGCCTGCTTGGTGAGCCACGGGAGGGTCGCCTCCAGCATGCCGAGGTCGATGTACTCGCCCTCCCCCGTCCGTTCCCGGCGATAGAGGGCGGTCGTCGCGCCGAACGCGGCCCACATCGCCGTGATCAGGTCCGTCATCGGCAATCCGACCTTCACCGGCTGGCGGTCCGGCTCGCCGGTGACGCTCATGATCCCGCTCATCCCCTGGATGAGGAGGTCGTAGCCGGAGCGTTCGCGCCACGGTCCCGTCTGTCCGAACGCCGAGATCGCGAGGTAGATCAGATTCTCGTTGTGGTCGGAGAGGGTGTCGTAGTCGACGTCGAGACGTTCGGCGGTGCCGGGTCGAAAGTTCTGGATGAAGACGTCCGCCTCCTCGACGAGTTCGTACAGCGCCTCCTTCGCCTCCGGGTTCTTCAGGTCGAGCTCGAGACTCTTCTTTCCGTAGCTCAACGTCCAGTAGTACGGCGATTCGCCTTTGATGAACGGCGGACCGGAATGCCGGACGGCGTCGCCGTATCCCGGTTGCTCGATCTTGACGACCTCCGCGCCCTGGTTCGCCAACATCGCCGAGCAGAACCCGCCGGTGACGAACGTCGAGAGGTCGAGGACGGTGACCCCCTCGAGGATCTTGCCGGACCGGGCAGCATCCCCGTCGTGGGCGGTCATCGCTTTCGCGCCCCCATCGTGGTCGTCGGGATCGTCAGGATCGTCGTGGACCCGTGTGGATCTGTACTCATGTGCGTCCTACCGTTTGTTGATCGGACGGTAAAACTATCGACGACGACCGTGACAGGTATCGAATCGTCTTCGCTCGGGCCGGCAGATCCCTTCTCTTCTCCACCCATTCTTCCCTCCACTCGTTTCCCTCCCTTTTCCTCCTTCCTCCCTTTTCCTCCCTTTTCCTCCCTTTTCCTCCATCCGTTTC
Organism: Halorubrum aethiopicum; assembly: GCF_001542905.1. Classification (NCBI taxonomy): domain Archaea; kingdom Methanobacteriati; phylum Methanobacteriota; class Halobacteria; order Halobacteriales; family Haloferacaceae; genus Halorubrum; species Halorubrum aethiopicum. Next base: position 652,508 of record NZ_LOAJ01000001.1, read on the forward strand.
TCCTTCTTCTCTCCACTCGTCCCCTCCCCCACCCCTTCGTTTCGAGTGGAACGAGGCACGGGAGTGGAGGGGTGGCGGAGATCCTGGCGGTGGTGGCGTCACGATCTGCTCGGAGAGGATTATATCTCCCTCAACAAAGCAAAAACAACAACTGAAACAACAATAATATCTTTTGTGTATTATCGAGGGTACTGTTTCGGTCATTATAACATAAATCCACCGATATCAGAAACCCATCTCACACCCCACCCCCACCTCAACGCGTTCCACCCGAAACGAAGGGGTGGGGGGTTGGGTGACGTGTCGGATACACGAACCGACGAGATGGAGTGGTGAAACGACGCGGTGATACGAACGGATGACGGTGATACGAACGGATGGAAAGGATCGACCGCACGGACGAGCTGACGACCTCGGATCGGCGACGAGTCGACGGGAGATCGGTCCAGGACGCCGGCGGGATCGGTTCGAGAGATCAGTGATCGGTCGGTGACCGATCGAGATAGTCGACTTCGAACGTCGATCGCTCCACACCGGAAGCCGACCGCCGCGAAACTGACGGGCCGCGAGTCGTGGACGTGGTTCCAGTATCGGTAGACGCGATCCGTGTGAGTTCCTCGATCGAGCCGGTCCGCGAGAGGGGACCGTTTCAACTCCAGAGAGGAACATTTTTGTACCTACTCTTCGTGCGGTTCGAGTGTATCAACTGGACGTGGTCGACGCCGAACCCGACCACGAATTCACGTTTCAGACCGGAGACGGCCTAAACCCGCACTTGCGATCATCGTCTCCACTTGAAACAAGGGGGTTCACATGGACGAAGGCGAGCACACATCGGGGGTCGACGGCGACATCACACCGGCCGACAGCGAGGAGTCGGACGGCGAGGAATCCGACGATAGCGACGGCTCGACCGGATCCTCGTCTCCGCAGCCATCCCCATCGTCGTTGGACCGAACGGGGGCAGATCGAGTGGAATCGGACGCCGACACGGATCGAGTGAAATCGGACGCCGACACGTTCGACGGAAACGGCTCCGGTTCCGGATCCGATATCGAATCCGATCCCGGTGACGACGTCGATGTAGTCGGCGAGGTCGACGTGGACGCCGTCGCGTCCGACGACTCCGGCCGAACTCCGGAGACCGGACCCGAAGCGTCGGGGCTCGGAAACGGCGGCCGCGACCGCTCGTCACCCGACGTCGACTTCGACGGCGTCGTCCTCGACAACGACGATGACGACGACAATCAGGGGCTGTTCGACGACCTCCTCTCCGGCGAGCCGATATTCGAGAACAAGGAGGTTCTCCGACCGTCGTACACCCCCCACGAGCTTCCCCACCGAAACGATCAGATCAACCGGATGGCGACGATCCTCGTCTCCGCGCTCCGTGGTGAGACCCCCTCCAACATCCTCATCTACGGGAAGACGGGGACCGGAAAGACCGCCTCGGCGAAGTTCGTCTCCCAGGAGCTCGAATCGACCTCACAGAAGTACGACGTGCCGTGCGAGGTCGAGTACATCAACTGCGAGGTGACCGACACGCAGTACCGGGTCCTCGCCCAGCTCGCGAACACGTTCATCGAGGAGAACCAGACGGTCATCGCCGACCGGCTCGCCCGGCTCGAGGAGCTTCGGGCGGACGCGACGGAAGCCACGCCGGACGCGACAGTCGACGCCACGGACGCGACCCGCGACAGCGCCGCCGCGCTCGCCGACACCGAGTTCGACTCGGTCGACGAACTGGACGATCGCATCGAGACGCTCGAGGCCGACGCCGACGAGATGGAGGAGGTCCCGATGACGGGGTGGCCGACCGACCGCGTCTACTCGACGTTCTTCGAGGCGGTCGACTACCACGAGCGCGTGGTCGTGATCATGCTCGACGAGATCGACAAGCTCGTCGAGAAGAGCGGCGACGACACCCTGTATAACCTCTCGCGGATGAACTCCGAGCTCGACAACTCCCGCATCTCGATCATGGGGATCTCGAACGACCTGAAGTTCACCGACTTCCTCGACCCGCGGGTCAAATCCAGCCTCGGCGAGGAGGAGATCGTCTTCCCGCCGTACGACGCGAACCAGCTCCGTGACATCCTCCAGCACCGCGCCGACATCGCGTTCAAGGGTGACGCGCTCACCGACGACGTGATCCCGCTGTGTGCGGCGTTCGCCGCCCAGGAACACGGGGACGCGCGCCGCGCGCTCGACCTCCTCCGGACCGCCGGCGAGCTCGCGGAGCGCTCCCAGGCGGAGATCGTCGCCGAGAAGCACGTCCGACAGGCCCAAGACAAGATCGAGCTCGACCGCGTCGTCGAGGTCGTCCGGACTCTACCGACCCAGAGCAAGATCGTCCTGTTCGCCGTGATCCTCCTCGAGAAGAACGGCGTCCACAACATCAACACCGGCGAGGTGTTCAACATCTACAAGCGGCTCTGCGAGGAGATCGACGCCGACGTGCTCACCCAGCGCCGCGTCACCGACCTCATCAGCGAGCTCGACATGCTGGGGATCGTCAACGCGGTCGTCGTCTCGAAGGGGCGGTACGGCCGAACCAAGGAGATGGGGCTCTCAGTGCCAGTCGAGGAGACCGAGGCGGTCCTCCTGTCCGACTCGCGGCTCGGCGACATCGAGAACGCGCAGCCGTTCGTTCAGGCTCGCTTCGACAACTGACTCCGGCGACCGAAGCCCGGACCCCGGCTCACGCGGCGACGGAATCGATCGCTGGCGACGTGACGGCACCGCCTCCCGGCGACGCGCCGGTACTGCCTCCCGAGAACGCGACGATGCCGCCCCCCGGCGACACGACGACCGCGCCGAGCACGTCGCTCACTTCCGCCTGTCCGGTCGTGATCAGCCGGACGTATCCGAGGTACGGCACCCGGAGTCTGGCGACCCCCGTCACCCACTCGGCGGCGACGGGTTCGGCGAGGCCGTTGGCCTGGTCGTACTGGCGGTTGTTGTCGCCGAGCGTGACGAACCCGGCGTGCGGCGCGGGGCAGTTCCGGAGTTCACCGCAGTCGTCGGCGTTGTGATATCGGTCGTCGGCCCGATCGTACCAGTTCTCGCCCTCCTCGACGTGAAACATCGCGCGGTGGATGATCGGCGACGCCTGCCTCCCCGGCGGCTGGTAGATCACGACCGACCCGTAGTCGCCGAAGGTTCGGTACCCGCTCTCCTCGCCGGTCTCGTGGGTCACGACGCCGAGGTCGTTGTCGGCGGCGTCGGGTGCGAGCCGTCCGGGTTCGGTGACGAACACGAGATCGCCGGTGTTCATGTTGGGCTCCATGCTCGGCGACTCGACCGCGACCATCGGGGGCCACACCCCGCTGACCGCGAACAGGATGGCTCCGATCAGGAGCACGACCGCGACGCTCGAGAGCATCTCCCGGAGCCACATGAGCGGCCCCTCCATGTCGTGACGGAACCGGTAGAACAGCCCCGGATCCCCGTCGTCGATCCCGGTTCCCCTCGTCAGTTCGTCGTCGTCGGAGGAGCCGTCGTCGATCGGATCGATACCGCTCGGATCACGGTCGACCGGCTCGTCGGCGTCGGTCGGGTCGTCGACATCGAACGAGTCGTCGCCGTCGAGCGAGTCGTCGACGGCGACCGGATCGCCTCCATCCGAGCCGCCGTCGGCCGGATCGTCGTCGAGCGAGTCGTCCCCGCTCGACGCCGGCCGATCTTCGGGGTCCATCGTTCCGGGTTTGGCGGTTTCCGGTCATAAGCTTCCGGGTCATCGCTCGAGCGGTCCGCCCACGGCTTCCGAGGCGTCGACCGTCATCGACCGCGGTAGAAAAGCGCGCGGAACGCCGACGTTCTCCCGTGGCGTCGGTTCTCGTTCGAGACGCCGGTTCCCGGCGGAGCCTCAGTCGTCGTCGACGATCACTTCGACGGGACCGGAGTCCTCGTCGTCGGACTCGCTCGGGGTCCCTCCCGATCCGGCCGTCTCCGACCCCTTCTGTTGCCAGTAGAGACCGCCCGCGACCGCGAGGACGACCCACGAACGCCAGTTCGCGAGGTTCAGCGTGTAGCCGATCCCGAACGGCTTCTCGACCAACATTCCCTTCTCCGGCTGCCAGTACGACGAGAGGAGCCGACCGAGGCTCGGTCGATCGAAGTTGTACGGGATCCCGAGTATCTCTCCCGACGACGGTTTGTCTGCCATACGCGTACTTCACGCGCCGGGGATAAAAATCGTGTCGGCGGCGGACCGTTCGGCGGTACGGTTCCGACCCCTCAGCGGTACCGACCCCGACGCCGAACCTCGCGGAGTCGGTCGAGGACCGCCTCCTCTCCTTCCTCCTCGTATCCCTCCTCGAAGGCGTCCACGAGCCGATCGGACCCCGTCGCCGTCGCGGTCACGGACCCCTCGAACACGTGGAGGTCCATCGCGTGGTCCTCGACGTGTCCGGTGTGGTATCCCAGACCGAAGTCGATGAGGTACGTCGGAGCGTGGGAGCTCCCGGAGTCGGATCCGTCGTTCCCGATCCTGACGTTTCGCGTCGTGGGGTCGCCGTGAACGAACCCCGCGCGGTGGAGCCGCGCGAGGTGTCGACCCACGGACCGGACAGCCCGAACCGTCCGCGTCGCCGAACTCTCCTGGTCTCTCTCCTCGTCGTCGCGGAGATCCGCCGCGAGGTCGCGGTCCCCGACGTACTGGAGGGTCAGCGTCGCCTCCGGTACGTCGACGTCGTACACGAGCGGCGTCGGCACGCCGGCCCGACGCGCCTCGCTCGTCAGCCGAGCCTCGGCGACCGTCCGATCCCGCCGGAGCGAACGGTCCAACCCCGGATGTCGGTACTCCTTCGGGATCCGGCGCTTCCGAACGATCGCTCCGTCGACGATCCCCTCGACGAGTCCGGCGTCGTCGGCGTCGACGACCTCGACGATCGCCTCGGCCCCTCGGCCGTCGAGGTCGTTCCCGCGGTCGCGTCCACGGTCGCTTCCGACCCGAGCGACCGACGACTCGTCGTCCCGCCACGTCACCGGCACCTGATCCGGCCGGAAGTTCGGGTCGATGCGCGACTCGCGGACCGCGAGGGTGTCGCCCGCCGCCGCCATCTGCGCGCCGAGCACCGCGATCATTCCGGCGTTGTCGCGGAGGTACCGGGGATCGGGCGCGTGAAACGCCGCGCCGCGGGCCGCGCACATCTCCGCGAGCATCTCGCGGAGCCGGTCGTTCTGGCCGACGCCCCCGCCCAACACGAGCTCGTCGGCCCCGGTCAGCGAGAGCGCCCGCTCGGAGACCTCCGTGAGCATGGCGAAGACGTGCTCTTGAAGCGAGAAACAGATCTCCTCGACCGGCTCGCCGGCGTCGTACGCGTCGTTCGCCGCAGAGCTGATCCCCGAAAACGAGAAGTCCATTCCCTTGACGACGTACGGCAGCTCGAGGAGGTCGGTCGCACTCGATGAGTCGCTTCCCTCGGTTGCGGCGTCACCTCCCGACGCCTCCGCGGCGGCGGCCTCGACCTTCGGTCCGCCGGGATGGGTCCACCCGACGTGGCGAGTGAACTTGTCGATCGCGTTGCCGACGCCCGCGTCCATGGTCTCGCCGAGGACGCGGTATCGGCCGTCGTGATACCCCAGAAGGTGGGCGTTCGCGCCCGAGGCGTTCAGACACACCGGGTTCGAGAAGCCCGACTCGTGGCGGCCGATCTCGAGGTGAGCGACCATGTGGTTGACGCCGACGAGCGGCACGTCGAGCGCGCCCGCGAGCGAGCGCGCGGCGGTCCCGACCGTCCGCAGACACGGCCCGAGTCCGGGCCCGCGCGAGAAGGCGACGGCGTCTATCGCGTCCGGGCCGTACTCGGCCTCCGCGTGGTCGAGGACCGTCTCGACGACCTCCGGGATGGCCTCGGACATGTGTTCCGCGGCCTCGCGCGGGTGAATGCCGCCGCTATCGGGTTCGTACGGATCGGATTCGATGAAAGTCGCGTCGGTCCCGGCGTCGTGGAGGGCGGCGCTCGCGCACCACGCCGTCCCTTCGATGCCGAGGACCCGCATTCGGTCGTCGTCTCAGGCCTCTTCGCCGTCGTCGCCGTCGGCACCGATCTTGTTCCGTTCGAGCATGTATTCCTGCTCGACGTCGAGCGCGTCCGCCGCGGAGTCGTACACCTTCGCGTAGCCGACGGTCTTGCGCATCCCGAACTTCGTGTCGAGCTCGTGGACGACGACCTCCTCGGAGGCCTTGTCGAGTTTGGCGGCGAGCGAGTCGCGGACCGAGAGGCGGGAGGGGGTCGCCTCGTCGTGAACCGTCTCGAAGCGGATGTCCGTCCGGTGCAACATGGGGTTTTCTTCCTCGGAAATGATGTCGACGTCCATGGTTCAGTTACGTGTACTACCCTCCGAACGCTGTAAAAGGATTTCGAAGCGGGTGGAGGGCCGTCCGCACGGGTCTGCCGCCGGTTCGGCCGAGGTCTATCGCCGGTTCGGTCGTTCGGTTCGCGTCCCGTCGCTCGAACCCCTTGTCTTCCACTGGAACTCCCGAGGGTGACCGGGTACGAACCGCCTCGGTACGGCGATCCTCGACCCGACGAGCTCCTCTCCGATCCGGGACGAACACTTTCGCTCCGGACCGTCTCGGTCGCGCGGATCGCTACTGGAGGTCGCGGGCCGCCGAACCCGACCGGATCGCGTTCATTCCGTCAGCCCGAGCGCATCGACCGCGGCGTCGACGTCGCCGTCGAGCCTCTCGAACAGTTCGCGTCCCTCCCGCCGGCTCTCCGGGGTGACCGCGACCCGGACCATCCCCTCGCCGGGCTGTCCGTACACGACGCTCGCGCCGTCGGGAGCGGCGAGGATCGCCGGCAGCGCGGCCAGATCCTCCTCGCCGTCGACCTCGATCGTGACGGGATCCGGGTCCGCGAGGGCGTCGACGAGCGCCTCGAGGAGCGCGACGGAAAGCGTCGCGGCGGGGTTCTCGACGCGCACGCGTCTCTCGTCGCCCGCCGCGAGCGCGTCCGAGACCGCCGCCCGGACCGCCTCCCGCTTGGTCTTCCCGTCGACGAGCGCGACGTCCGGAACGCGACCGGCCTCCCGGAGGTGGTAGGTGACCACGTCGCCGACGGCGACGATCGGCGCGTCGGGAGCGTCGTGCTCCTCGCGACTCTCCGCCGCGGCCGCGAGCAGCGCGTCGGCGTCGGTCGTCACCGGGCCCATCGGCTCCTTGAACGCGTCTCGAAGCGAGTCCGGAAGGGTCACGATCGGGGTCGACATGGCGAGTCGTACGGCGGCGGCGTATGAAGAGTGGTGTGATCGTTCGGGGGCGCTCTGTGACCGTTCGGGGACGCTCCGACGAACCGCGCGGACGAGCGGGTCGGCGGCTATGGGTGCCGGCGGCTATCGGAGTCGGCGGCTACCGGACCTTCAGCGCGTACGATCCCGGCTTCGAGACGTTCATCTCCTCCGCGATCTGGCTCTCCTCGGGGTTCGTGACGATGACGTAGCCGGCCCAGTCCTCCGTCAGCGAGGAGGAGCCGCAGAGCTCACAGGTCTGTGCGTCCGGGTCGTTGACGTAGTGACACTCCCGACAGGCGAGCCGATCCTCCGCCATCAGTCGTCCTCCCCGGTCGTGCCGGCCTCGGCCCGCCGGCGGCGGTCGCTCTCGAGCCACTCGTGTTTGCCGAGCCCCGGCTGCTTGGCGGTGAGCCCGATCTTCGAGTCGCGCGGGTTCCGCTCGTCGACGCTCTTCGTGACGACCCGCACGCGCACCGCGTCGTCGACGCCGAGGCTCTTATCGGAGTCCGAGGAGGCGAGCTGCTGGTTCGCCCCGTCGAAGGTGAGGTACTCGTCGGTGATCTGCGAGACGTGGAGCAGGCCGTCGACCGGGCCGATCCCGACGAACGCGCCGAACTCGACCGTCTCGACGACCGTCCCGTCGACGACCTCCTGCATGTCGGGGTCGAAGGTGAGCGCGTCGAACTCGGCCTCGTAGTAGACGCCGGGGCGGTTGTGGAGGACCGCCCCTTCGCCGATGTCGTGGACCTCGATGACGCTCACGACGCTGCCGACCTCCTCGTCCATTCGTCCTTCCAGCTTGTCCTGGAGCAGGGCCTTCACCCGCTCGTCGGTGACGTCCGCCAGGTGCTCCGGCGGGACCTCGACCGTGTCCTTGAGTCGAACTCGTTTGTACATGTGCGTGGGTTGTGTCTGTGATCGCGTGTGTCGTCCGATCGCGCGTGTCGTCTCCGTCGTTCCTCCGCCGGTACCTCTCCGAGCCGCCGCGGTGGCCGTTCAGCCCGCCTCCGCTACGGGTCCGTTACCGTGAGTGTGTTCCGCCCCCGTAAACAGATTACCGGTGTGTCCGCGTCCAGTACCCGTTCCACGAGCGGCCTGTCGAGCGTGACCACGTACGCGGCCCGGCCCGACCGAGCCAGGTCGACGAGGGCGTCGTCCCCGTACGCGCCCTCGACGTCGACCGTCCGGGCCCGGTCCGCCAGGTCCGCCCCGACGCTCGCGGCGGTCGCCGCCTTCCCGGCGCCCGATCCGAGGTCGGCGAGCTCCTCGACGACCGCCGACGGCACGACCGGATCGTAGCTCCCGAGGAGCCGGTCGAGCTCCTCGAACAGCCGGACGTTCGCCTCGACCGGGGCCATCAGCGCGCTCGCGTCGAGCGCGACGACGGGGCGGTCGTCGGCGTCCGCGGGGTGGTCGCCGGCATCCGCAGGGCGATCGTCGCCGCCGGCCGGACGGTCGTCGCCGCCGGGGGTCGCGTCGGACACGCTACGACAGCGTCCCGACGCCGATCAGCCGCCACCGCGCGCCGACGCGGCGGTTGATCGCGATCTGTGCGCCCTCCTCGGCGCACACCGGGCGCTTGAGGCTGACCTCGCACTCGCCGTCGCGCGCGCTCGTCACGGCTCCGACGGTGGTCGCGGTGCCGACGGTCAACATGAGCGGCTCGCCGGTCGAGATCTCCTCGATGTCGCTCTCGCCGCTCTCGTCGTCCTCCTTGCCGACGACGCGGTCGAGGAGGTCGACCTGCATCTCGAACTCGTGTCGGGTCGGCGGGAGCGTTCCGGGCTCGCCGGCGACCTGGCCGGCGAGCGCGTCGCCCTTCGTCAGGCTGGGGTCGAGCCCCGTTCCGACGCCCAGCAGGCCGCCGGGCTTCGCGGAGTCGACGTTCCGCGTGCCCGCCTGGAGCGACCGGATCGAGGTCTCGAGCGGCCGCCACTCCGTCTGGCCCTCCTCCTCGACCTCGCGGCCGGGACGGATCTCGAGGCCGTCGCCGACCGACAGCTCGCCCTGGACGAGCGAGCCGCCGACGACGCCGCCCTTCAGCTCCTCGGCGGTCGCGCCCGGCCGGTTGATGTCGAACGACCGGGCCGCGAACATCCGGGCGTCCTCGTCGGGGTCGCGCTCGGGGGTCGGGATCTCCGACTCGATCGCCTGGATGAGCAGATCGAGGTTGACCTCCTGGCCCGCCGAGACGGGGACGATCGGCGCGCCCTCCGCGACGGTGCCCTCGACGAACTCGCGGATCTGCTCGTAGTTGTCGACGGCGCGGTCGCGGTCGACGAGGTCGACCTTGTTCTGGGCGATGACGATGTTCTCGATCCCGATGAGATCGAGCGCCATCAGGTGTTCCTCGGTCTGTGCCTGCGGGACGTCCTCGGTCGCGCTCACGACGAGGACGGCCCCGTCCATGATCGACGCGCCCGAGAGCATCGTCGCCATCAGCGTCTCGTGGCCGGGCGCGTCCACGAACGAGACGGTCCGGATCGGCTCGCTCTCGGAGCCGTCGGGGCACTCCTCGTCGGTCGTGTAACACTCGGGCTCGTCGACGCCGGGACAGCGGCGGAACGTCGCGTCCGCGTACCCGAGCCGGATCGAGATCCCGCGTTTCATCTCCTCGCTGTGCTGGTCGGTCCACGAGCCGGACAACGCCTGTACGAGCGTCGTCTTCCCGTGGTCGACGTGACCGACGAGACCGATGTTCACCTCCGGTTGTGTGTTGGCTTGGGTCACTGTGTTCCCTCCTAACGGAGCAGTCTTACCCGGATTTTCGCCCCGTGCGAGTGATAAAGTTGCTGTTATAGCGGCGTCAGGACTCCCCGTCTCCCCCGTTTCGAGTCGATCCGTGTCCTCCGGCGTCGGTCGGGATCGACGCCGGGTGCGAACCCGAACCGGACCGATGCCGTCCCCGCGGTTCCGACGCCGATATACGGCTCACGCCCGTAGCCGGGGCCACGATGGGATACGCGTGTCCGGTGTGTGCGACCCCGCAGCGCGACGGCGAGCACCTGGCGCACCACCTCGCGTTCACGGCGATGCTCCACGGCGACGACCACGAGGCGTGGCTCGACGAGCACGCCCCGGAGTGGGCCGCGGCCGAGCCGGCGGCGCTGGCGGAGGAGGTCGTCGAGCACGCGGAGCCCGCGGAGTACCACGAGGTGTTCGAGGACACGACCGACCGCGGCCGGCCGGCGGTGGACGCCGGGATGAGCGAGGGCGGCGGACACACACACAGCCACGCCCACGACCACTCGGGCCACGCCCGCGGTCACGGCGGCTCCGGCGGGATGGACCCCGAGACGGCGGCCGCCGTCGAGGAGGCGCGCGAACTGACGCGCGAGATGTACGAGGAGGGCGCGGGAGCGACCGATGCTGACGACGGGGACCACGCCGACGGTGAGAGTCGCGCCGAGGGCGGGGACGGCGACGGCAACTGATATCGACGAGTTCGTTCGTCCGACGGTGATTCCTCCCGGATCGTTTCAGCTCGTCAGTCGGCGATCCTCCCGCTCGATCGATCGTGCGAGTGTACCAGAGGCAAGACGTATATTCCACTGAACTACAGGTGGTTACGGTAGAGTAGAATCACCGTTCATCTGGGTTGAGCGACAAACCCAACTGGTCGCACACGTCTTCGAGCAGGGAAACGAGAGTGTCGGTTTGAGCAGATTCCGAACCCAGGTCCCAGCTCAAAGGCCCCAGTCCGGTTGCGCCGCCGCCTGCGATCACCGTTACAGACGCCTGATTCGTGTCTTTCTGCTCGATCACAATCGTCGCCTGGAGATCCGAGTTCGTCCGCAAGTAGTACTGTTCGGCTACGATGACATCAAATCCATCGCCTGAATGTCTCACTACGGATCTCCCGTCGCTCTGATCTGAACTCCCGTACAGTGACCCACCCAGCTGTACCGTTTTCTCTTCTTCCTCGTCGGTCTCGTGGAGGACGTTGTACAGTGACCCCGGCAGCTCCGCTACTGCTGTCCCCCGTACTTCCGCCACCTTTCGTTCCATTATCGCTACTGTGTAATCTGTGACACATAAAACCACCATCCCACCGTCGGTATGGATCGATCCGTAGATGGACTGTACTGAGCATCCGCGAGCGAAGCGAGCGGTTCACCGACGGAGCCGTCGAAGACGGCGGAGTCGGCTTTTTCCCTCCAGGTTTTTCGAGGAGCGGTTCCCGAAGCGAACGGAGTGAGCGCAGGGAACCCGACGAGAAAAAGGTGGAATCGAACGCCCTTTTCCCCTCGACGGCAACGACCCCGTATGGAAACGAGGGGCGTGTTCGCGCCGGCGACCCGCGAGGAGGCGAGGGAGCGCTACGAGGAGATCGGTCCGGCCGCGCAGGTGATCGTCCGGGAGACGGCGAAGGCGATGGAGTTCGACGCCGACGAGTACGCCGATCGCGTCACCTCGGCGGTCGTCGAGACCGCCCGCGACGCGACCTTCGCCGAACTGCTCGTCGTCCACCTCGCCGGCCGCGAGGAGTTCGACGCGTGGCTGGCGGACGCCGAGTTCGACCCCGACGACGTCGTCGAACTCGGCTCCGAACACGTCGACCGGGTCGCGTGGCACCCCGTCCCCTTCGCCGGCGTCGTGGTCGCGACTACCTTCCAGGACGGCCCCGACGCGGCCGCGAGCACTCTCCGCCGCAACGCGTTCGGCCGGGTGTATCGCGACGTCTTCGCCGACGACGCCGACGGAGAGGGCGCCGGGTCCGACGCTGGCGGGTCCGACGCCGACGGGGCGGATGTCGACGGATCCGACGCCGACGAATAGCTCCGCTTCGCGGTCGTTCGCGACGCGGATCCGACACGTACCTTAGGTGGCTGTGGGCCGTAGGCGGTCCATGCCCAACCGATCGACCCCGGTCGCCCTCCTCGCGGCGGTCGCGTCCCTGATCGCGATCGCCGCCCGGCCGGTCGCCGCCCACGTCGACTACGTCACCGAGAACTCCGGCGACCCGGTGGACGCGGTCGCGTTTCTGGTCGATGTGCTCTCGGAGCCGTTCAACGCCGCCGTGTTCGCCGGCTCCGGACTCGTCGTCGTCGCCGGGATCGCGGCGTACCTGTGGGTGCGGCCGACGATCCGCGACGTCGTCGTGCTCCGCGAGAAGCTCGCCGGCTACGGCGACCTGGTCCCGTGGATGCTGCGGCTCTCGATCGGGCTCCCGCTCGTCGGGGCGGGCTTCCAGGGGTACCTGTTCGCGCCGACGCTGACGTTCGAGCCCGCCTCGAGCCCCGTCCTCCGGGTACTCTTCATCGGGATCGGCTTCTGTGTCCTCTTCGGGCTCGCGACCCGGATCGTCTCCGCGGTCGGCCTCCTGACCTTCGCGTGGGTCCTCCTCGCCGTCGATCCGGGCGTCGTCATCGCGATGGAGTACGTCTCCGTCCTCCTCGCGCTGCTCGTCCTCGGCGGCGGCCGGCCGAGCGCGGACGACATGCTCTTAGAGGTCGCGAGCACGCCCGGCACCTACTACGGCCGGGTCGACCCGGTCCACCACCTGAAGGCGTTCCTCGACGAGTCGACGGCCCCGCTCCGCGAGTACGTCCCGACGCTGCTCCGGGTCGGCATGGGCGTCACGTTCGTCTACCTCGGGCTGATCCAGAAGCTGGCGGACCCCGCGAGCGGCCTGCTCGTCGTCGAGAAGTACGACCTGACCGCGGTCGTCCCCGTCGACCCCGGGCTCTGGGTCGTCGGCGCGGGCGTGACCGAGATCGCGGTCGGCCTGGCGCTTATCGCGGGCTTCTTCACCCGCGGCGCGGCCGCGGTCTCGTTCGTCCTCTTCACGACCACGCTGTTCGGACTCCCCGACGACCCCGTGTTGGCCCACGTCGCGCTGTTCGGGCTGGCGTCGGCCGTCTTCACGCTCGGGTCCGGGCCGCTCTCGTTCGACCGCTGGTTCGGCCGACCCGCCCTCGACGACGGCGAGCCGGCGATCCCCGCGGACTGAGCCGCTCGGAAGCGGTCGACCTCACGTCCCATCGCCGTCGACGTCCACTCCTCCGACGCCCGCGACCCCCGTCGGCCCACGCTTATGACCCGGCGGGCCGTGCCCCGCGTATGGACGTAGACATCGGCAACGCCCTGAAGGCCCAGCCGGGGCTCACGGAGGGGACGCTCGACCGGCTCGACGGCCGGGTCGCGGCCGCCCACGACCGGATCGCGCGCGGAATGGCCGCCGACGAGTTCGGCTACGCCTCCCTGAACCTGCCCGAAACCGCCGACCCGGTGGCGATCCGCGCCGCGGTCGAGCCGTTCGACGAGCCGGCGGCGGTCCTCACGGTCGGGATCGGCGGGAGCGCGCTCGGCGCGGCGACGCTCGCGGACGCGCTCGAGAGCGACGTGGACGCGTACTTCCTCGACAACGTCGACCCCGACGCGGTCGACGCGCTGCTCGCCGACCTTCCGCTCGCCGACACGGTCGTCAACGTGGTCTCGCGGTCGGGGACCACGGCGGAGACGCTCGCGAACTTCCTCGTCGTCCGCGAGGCGATGGACGCGGCGGGCGTCGACTGGACCGATCGCACCCTCGTCACGACCGGCGAGGCGGGGAACCTCCGGCGGCTCGCGGAGGCGCACGACCTGCCCGCGCTCGACGTGCCGGAGGGGGTGCCCGGCCGGTTCTCCGTCCTCTCGACGGTCGGGCTCGCGGTCGCGGCGATCCAGGGCCACGACGTCGAGGCGGTGCTCGCGGGCGGGCGAGACGGGATGGACGCGCTCGCGGGGTCGCTTTACGAGTCGCCGGCGTACGCCTACGGCGCGACGGCGTACGCGCTCGCGGAGCGGGGCGCGCTCACCAACGCCTTCATGCCGTACGCGGAGTCGCTGGAGACGTTCGCGGAGTGGTTCGCCCAGCTGTGGGCCGAGAGCCTCGGGAAGGACGGGCTCGGCCAGACGCCCGCCCGCGCGCTCGGCGCGACGGACCAGCACTCCCAGCTCCAGCTGTACCGCGCCGGGCCGGCGGACAAGCTCGTGACGCTCGTGCGCCCGACCGAGCGCGCCGACGCGCCGATCCCCGAGACGGATCTGGAGGGGCTCTCCTACCTCGGCGGCTCCTCGCTCGGCGACCTGCTGGACGCGGAGTTCGCGGCGACGGAGGCGAGCCTCGCGGCCGCCGACGTGCCCAACGTCCGGATCGAGATCGACCGCGTCGACGAGCGGAGCCTCGGTGAGCTGCTGTTCGGGATGGAAGCGGCCTGCGTGCTCTACGGCGAGCTCGCGAGCGTCTCGACGTTCACCCAGCCGGCCGTCGAGTGGGGCAAGAAGGCGGCCCGCGGCCTGCTCGGCGGCGGCGACTTCCCCGAGGCGGAGGCGGTCGCCGACAAACGCGAGTTCCGGATCGACTAACACTGCGGGTCGCGTACGTCCGGCGATGACGGAGGAACTACCTCCCGTGCTGGATCGGGCGGTCCGCGTCGCGAGCGCGGCCTTCGCGATCGTGTTCGCGCTCGTCGTCGCGAGCGCGGTCGCCACGCCGGTCGCGGACCTGGCGGTCCGGCTCGGCCTCGTCGCCGACGGCGGAAACGGGTGGCAGCTGCTCCGGACGCTGGGCCAGTTCGCGGGGTTCCTCGTCGCCGCCGCCGGGTACCTCGCGATCACCGACCAGCGGGACCTCCTCCGGATCGCGCGGCCGTCGCTCCGGGAGGTCGGGATCGTCGTCGGCGCGGGGATCGCCCTCCTGGCGCTCCAGTACGGATCCCTCTTCGTCCTCCGGGAGGTCGGACTCTCCACCGGACAGAACCGGGCGGTCGTCCCCGCCGGCGACCCGGTCGGGTACTACGCCGCGATGGTCGCCGTCTCGCTTCTCGTCGTCGGCCCGGTCGAGGAGGTGTTGTTCCGCGGCGTCGTCCAGGGCGGGCTCCGCCGGGCGTTCGACGCCGCCCCGGCGATCCTGCTCGCGAGCCTCCTGTTCGGGCTGATTCACTTCTCGGGTATAACGGGGACGCCCGCCGAGCGATGGGCGTACGTCGGGGTCGTCGTCGTGTTGGGCTGCGTGCTCGGGCTCCTCTACGAGCGGACCGAGAACGTTCTGGTCCCCGGGCTCGCTCACGGCGTGTACAACGCCGCGATCTACGCGGTGTTGCTCGCGAACGCGCTCTGAGGTCGAGGTCGAGGTCGGACCGACGGATCGGGTTCCTCCGTCCGTCGCTTCCGGCGGCGGGTCACGTCTCGCCGTTCGAACGCTCCGTCACGGCGATCTCGCCCGAGAGCGACTGCGCCGACGGGGGCGCGATCGTGATCCCCTCCTCGTCGAACCGCCGTTTCACCTCCCGACGGAAGTCCGACCGGAGCGTCGCGACGTCCCTGTCGCCGGGGTCGTCGATCCACAGCTCCGCCTGTACCGTGATCGCGTTCTCCCCGAGCTCGAGGACGCGCGCGTTCGGTGCCGGTTCCTCGAGGATCGGCTCCCGGTCGGTCGCGACCGCCCGAAGCTCCATCAGGGCCCGCTCGACGTCCTCGCCGTAGGCGACGTACACCGTCTCCGTGATCCGGTAGGTGTCCCGGCCGTAGGGCCGGGTGAGCGCGTTGCTCGTGAGTTCGGTGTTCGGCACGGCGATCGTCTCGTTGTTCGGCGTCCGGACCCGCGTCACCCGGAAGTCGACCGCCTCGACGGTGCCCTCCCCGCCCGGCCACGCGATCCAGTCGCCGACGTTGAAGTCGGGGTCGGCCACGAGGAAGATCCCGCTGATGAGCGACCCGAACACCTGCTGGCCGGCGATGCCGAAGACGAACGTGATGGCCGCGATGACGATCGCCGAGTCGGTGAGCACGCTCCCGTAGCCGGCGGCGATCACGCCCGTCAGCGTCGCGAACCCGATCAGCGCCACCCGGAGGTACGTCTTCACCGCGGACTCGATCGTGGGGTTGTTGCGGTTTCGCGCCCGCACGACTCGGATCACGGACGGGACGACGACGACCTGGCCGACGAGGTAGACGACCGCGAGCGCGAGGAGGAACCAGAACAGCTCCGAGAACACCCGATCGTACGCCGATACGAGCTCCGTCATCCACCTCGGCAGCGCCGTCCCGCCGGTCGCGCTCTGGCCGATCATACCGACGCGTCGCGTCGCACCGACAAAAAGCCCGGATCGGCGGGGGCCGACCCCGCTCGGTCAGTACCGGTCTTTCCCCCACCGATGGTCGTCGTAGGTCGCCTGCCGGTCGCTGTCGAACCGCTCCTCGAACTTCCGGCGCAGGGCGGCCTTCTCCGTGGCGTCGATCCGCGCGAGCGCGTCCGCCTTCCCGACCGCCGCGGGCGGTCCTCTGGTGGTCGCCACGTCCGCGAGCACCTGCCGGGTCAGCCGGTCGCGCGTCTCCTCCTCGCGGGTGAACGCGTAGGGTGCCTCCAGCTTGTAGGTCACGTCGGTCCGCGGGTCGTACAGCACCATGAACGTCGGCTCGTACAGTTCGGGGTCGAGGTCGCGGTCGATCCCGAGCGCGTCGGCGTCGGCCGCCATCGTCCCG
This sequence comes from Halorubrum aethiopicum, assembly GCF_001542905.1. Lineage (NCBI taxonomy): Archaea > Methanobacteriati > Methanobacteriota > Halobacteria > Halobacteriales > Haloferacaceae > Halorubrum > Halorubrum aethiopicum. The sequence goes on from NZ_LOAJ01000001.1 coordinate 669,215, forward strand.
TCCGCGCCCCCGCGGCTGTGGAACCAGGTCGTGAACGTGAGCTCGTCGTCGAGGCGGGCGTCGCTTCCCCATCCGTCGGTGCTCCCGCCGCCACCGTTGCTCCCGTTCCCGCCGTTTCTCCCGCTTCCGTCGCCTGCGTCCCTCCCCTCCTCCCGCCGCTCCAGGAGTCGGGTGAAGAGCGCGGTGTCGTCGGGCCAGGGCGGCTCGAACCCCTTGCGGGCGAGCGTCCGGACGATCGTCCGGCTCGAGGGGTTCTTCACGAAGCCGGCGAGGGGCACGTCGCGCTCGACGAACCGCTCGACGAGCCGGACGTACTTCTCGACGACCGCGCGGGGTTTCGCCTCCCGCGCGAGCTCGCCGAGCTCCGGGTCGCGGTCCTCCCAGGTGAAGAGCTCCTTGGGGTAGATCGGGCCGTCGAGCACGAGGAGTTCTCCCACCTCGTCGGCGTGGTCGAGCGCGTGGGTCCCCTCCGCGAGGTAGAGCGCGAGCGCGTGGACGACCCCCTCGGCGTACCGGTTCACCCGCGGCGCGTGGAGCACGCGCTGGCGGGTGTGGCCGTCGTCGCGTCTCGTCCACTCCCCGTCGAAGTCGGCGGTCGAGTCGCCCGCGTGGACGGTCGCGACGATGGTGCGGTCGCGGTGGAGGTCGAGGTCGGTCGGCTCCGCGGCCATCGCCGCGTGCGCCACGTCGACGACCAGCCCGTTCTTGAACGTCGTCGGGTTGATCGTCCCGGAGTCGAGCCCGTGGACCGTCCCGAAGGGGCGTTCCGCGAGCGCCACGTCGTCGATGGGCGCTCGCCGGCGCTCGTGGCCGGCGACGGGCTCGATCACGACTCGGCCGTCACGCCGGAGCCCGGTCAGCCAGTCGTCCCACACCCGCCCCGCGAGGTCCTCGTGGTCCGTCGTGTCCACGTCGCCCGCGATCCCGTACGCGAGCCGCGCGATGTTCTCGACGTGGATCGGATCGAGGGTCACGCCCGTACTGCGACCCGGATCCGTATAAATGGCGTCGCCCGCGCGGCCGGTGGTCGGCGGTCGGCGATCGGCGGAACCGACGAGCCCGACCGCGTTCGGCGATCCCGGTCGAGTTCGACTCCCGTCGAGAGATCGGCGAAGACCTCCCCTCGAACGCGGTCCGGCGTGTTCCCTGATAACTGTCGGTACGGGAGCCGTCGTCCCGGATCCGGGAGTATCAGCGATAATATTCGGAGCCGGGGGTATTTGGTCCGGTACGACGATCGACGTTCATGGCTGAATCAACGGTCGGATCGTCGACGGGGGACCGCGGTCCGTCGGGCGGGGCGGACGGTGGCGTCGCCGGGCCGCTCGGCGGACTCAGAGAGGTTCTCGCGTACGTGCCGGACGGCACCTCGATGCCCGAGGAGATGTGGCGGCCGCGCCACCGAAACATCCTGATCGCCATCGCGGCGCAGATCCCGATTCTCGTCGCGTTGGGCGTGTACTCGGGCACCGAACCGTTCACCGGCGCGGAGATCCCGAACACGCCGACGTGGATGCTCGGCGGGATGCTCGCGGTCATCCTCGGCACCGGACTGCTCGCGACGTGGTCGGGGTTCGACCGCCGGACCCGGACCGTGCTCGCGACGTTCAGCGGGCTCACCATCTCGATGGCGCTCGTGAAGCTGTCGGGCGGCTACATCGAGGCGCACTTCCACTTCTTCGTGTTCATCGCGGTGGTCGCGGTGTACGAGGACTGGCTCCCCTTCGGACTCGGGATGGCGTACGTCGCGGCCGGCCACGGGGTGTTCGGCCTGATCGACGCGAGCTTGGTGTACAACCACCCCGCCGCGATCGCCAACCCCGTCGTCTGGGGCGGGATCCACGCGGTGTTCGTCACGGCGCTCGCGGGCGCGCTCGTCGTCAACTGGTACTCGATCGAGAAGTCCCGCGAGGAGGCCCGCCGACAGCTCGAACTGGTCGAGAGTCAGAAGGCCGAGATACAGGACGTCGAGGCGGCCAAAGCCGAGGCCGAGGAGCGCCGTGCGGAGGTCGAACGGCTCAACCAACACCTCGAGACGAAGGCGGACGACTACCGCGCGACCATGGCCGAGGCGGCCGACGGCGACCTCACGGTCCGGCTCGACGCCGAGAGCGAGAGCGAGCCGATGGAGCGGATCGCCGTCGCCTTCAACGGGATGATAGACGACCTCGAGTCCACCGTACGGGAGGTCCAGTCGTTCGCCGACGAGGTGTCGGAGGCGAGCGAGAAGACGATGGCCGGGGTCGACGCCGCCGAGGAGCTGAGCGCGGACGTGGGTCGATCGATCGCGGAGATCGCGGCCGGCGCGGACGAGCAGCGCGAGATGCTCGAGGAGGTCTCGAGCGAGATGAACGACCTCTCGGCGGCGATAGAGGAGGTCGCCGCCTCGACCGAGACGGTCGCGGACGCCGCCCAGCGGACGGCGTCGATCGCCGACGAGGGCGAGGACACCGCGAGCGAGGCGATAGCGAGCGTCCGGGAGTCGCGCGACGCACTCGACTCGACCGCGGAGACGGTCAGGGACCTCGACGAGCGGATGACCGACATCGGCGACATCGTCGACCTGATCGGCGACATCGCCGACCAGACGAACCTGCTCGCGCTCAACGCCAACATCGAGGCCGCCCGCGCGGGCGGCGGGGGCGGTTCCGGATCGAGCGACGGCTTCGCCGTCGTCGCCGACGAGGTCAAACAGCTCGCCGAGGAGACGAAGGAGGCCGCGGGCGACATCGAGGAGCTCATCGCCGGGACGCAGGCCCGGACCGAGGCGGCCGTCGACGAGGTCCGGACCGCCGAGGAACACATGGAGACCGGTGCCGAGGCCGTCCGCGACGCCGGCGACGCCTTCGCGCGGGTGGCCGAGAACGCGGAGGAGACCGACGACGGGATCCGCGAGATCGGCCAGGCGACCGACGACCAGGCGGCGAGCACGGAGGAGGCGGTGGCGATGGCCGAGGAGGTCGCGGAGATCAGCCGGTCGACCGCAACGGAGACGGACGACGCCTCCGCCGCCGCCGACGAACAGCTCTCGGCGATGACGACGGCCGCGACGGAGGCCGGAACGCTCACCGACCGCGCCGAGCGACTCCGGCGGCTCCTCCGGAAGTTCGAGGTCGCGGGCGAGTCGACCGCGGACGGCCGGCCGTCGTCGGGGACTCCCTCGGTCGCGATGGGCGACGGCGGGACGGAGTGACCGTCGGGTTCGACCTCACTCCGGACCGCTCCCCGCGACCGCCTCCAGCGCCGACGACACCCGTTTCACGTCCGCGCCGTCCTCGAGGAACACGAGCGTCCGCGGCGGGCGAACCGCCTTCGGCCTGACGCGCAACCCCGCCTCGCCGGCGGCGTCGGCGACCGCCTCGGGCGCGCGGCGGAACTCGATCCGGACGCGCTCCGGCTGGACGAACACGTCCGCGACGGCGGTCCCTTCGCTCGCCTCGACGTCGTCGTCGATCACCTCCGCGTCGTCGTCGTCGCGGCCTTCGCGCTCGCCGCCGGCCCCGACGTCGACGAGCCGGAACGCCAGCGCGCCGTCGGCGGTCGGCTCGACGTCGGGGTCGGCGTCGGTCACGTCGATATCGCGGAGGCGGCCGCGGTCGCCGGTCACCTCGGAGGCGAAGAGCTGGGCGATCCGGACCCCGTCGGTCAGTCGGTCCTCGACCATCACTCGCCCCCCGAAAGCTCCGCGCGGACGTCCTCGACGAGGTGGTCGACGCGCGCCCCCTGCTCTTTCGCGTAGAGGACGGCGGCCGCCTCGATCGTCACCGCGAGCGCGCGCTGGCGCTCGTTGATCCCGGCGACCGCCCGTTGCTTCTCGACGCCCGCGGCGACGACCGCGTCGAGGGCGGTCTCGAAGGTGGACTGCTCGCGCAACACGTCCTCGTCCGGCCGGAAGTCTTCCGGGACGGCGACCTCGTCGGGGTCGAAGCGCGCGACGAGTTCGCCGTCCTCCTCGTCGACGAGCCCGCGCCCCACGGCCACGTCGACGAGCCGCTTCGCCTGATCCGGCGAGAACCACTCGCGCTCCAGCGAGAGCGCGACGACGAACTCGCCCTCGCCCAGCCGCTCGGCGGCGTGTCGCTTGAACGGGGCGGCGACGGTGGCTTCGAGGCTCATGTCCCACCCGCGGCCGGCGACCGGCGTAAACGTACCGGGTCGGCTCGTCGGTTCTCGGTTGGCTGATTGGCTGGTTGGCTAGTTGGCCGGTTGGCCGGTCGGCGTCAGATCACTCGTCGCCGTCGACTCGCTCGGTGGCATCGTCGCGGTCGGCGGCGTCGACGCCCGCGACCAGCCGCGTCGCGGTCGCCTTCCAGGCGATCCACACGTCCCGTCCCGGCCGAATGTCGAGCCGCTCCGCGCTCCCGTCGGTGACGAGCGCCCGGATCGCGTGGACCGCCTCGCCGCCGCCGGCTCCCTCGCTGCCGGTCCCCTCGACGTCAACCCGGACCGCGTGAACCGTCTCGCCGCGGTCGACCCCCTCCACCCGTCCGCGCCGCCGGTTCCGCTCGCTCGTCGCGGCCGGCTCGCGGTCGTCCCCGGCCGTTCGGACGGTCACGGCGTCCGCGCCGATCCGCACCTGGACGCGGTCGTCGACCGCGAGGCCGTCGTGGAGCCCCCACACCCTCCCGATCGGCGTCTCCACCGCGGCCAGCTCCCCCTCGACCGTCTCGACCGCTCCCGCGAGGACCGTCTCGGGCACGCCGGCGGTCGCCTCGATCGCCGCCGACAGCCGATCGTAGCGGCCGAGGACCCGGCTCCCGCGCTCGGTCAGCCGGCTCCCGCCGCCGCCGCTCCCGCCCCGGCTGCGCTCCACGAGGTCGCCGAAGGCGGCCTCCAGCGCGTCGATGCGTGAGAGCGCGCGCGCTCGCGAGCGCCCCAGATCGGCGGATGCCCGCGCGACCGACCCCGTTCGGGCTATCGCGCGGAGCAGGCTCGCGTCGCGTCCGTCGAACTCGACGTCGCCCTCGACGAGCGTCGCGCGCCCCCTCCCGGTCGCGTCGTCCATCACTCGGGAGTACCCGCGGCCGGCGGGTTAATCCCTCCGGCGGATCAGTACACCAACTCGCCGTCGATGAACCGTCTGGTCCGGGGGTCCCGCGGGTCGTCGAACACCCGCTCGGTCGGGCCGATCTCGGATATCCCCCCGTCGAGCAGCACCGCGACGCGGTCCGCGACCCGCTCGGCCTGGTGCATGTCGTGGGTCGCGACGACGACGCCGATGTCCCGGTCTCGCGCCTCGGCGATCGCGTCCTCGATGACCGCGGTGTTCCGCGGGTCCAGGTCCGAGGTCGGCTCGTCGAGCAGCAGGACGTCCGGGTCGTACGCGAGCGCGCGAGCGAACGACACCCGCTGGGCCTCGCCGCCCGAGAGCGACGCCGCGTGCTGGCCCGTCTTCCCCGTCAGCCCGACGACCTCGAGCGCCTCGGTGACGGCCTCGTGGGTACCGTTCGTCCCCACGAGCGCACGCAGCTCGTCGCGGAGCCGCTCGCCCCACGACCGGCGGACGCGTAGCCCGTACTCGACGTTGCGGGCGACCGGCGCGTCGAAGAGGCTCGCCTCCTGGAACACCATCCCGATCCGCCGTCGCAGGGCGAGCCGTTTCGCCTCGTCGACGCCCCACGCGTCCGTGCCGTCGAAGGTCACCGTGCCCTCGTCGGGCTCGAGCGAGAGCGCGAGCATCCGGAGCAGGGTCGTCTTTCCGACGCCCGAGGGGCCGATGACCGCGACCACCTCCCCGGTCTCGACGTCGATCGCGAGGTCCTCGAACACGCGGTCGCCCCCGTACGACTGGGAGACGTCGGTCGCGCGGAGCATCAGCGGTTCACCCCCTGGTCGCCGAACCGGACGACCACGGCGTTGACCGCCAACACGAGCGCGACGAGTACCGCGCCGAGCACCATCGCCGTCTCGTACTGGCCCTGGCGGGCCTCGAGCTGGATGGCGGTCGTCAGCGTCCGCGTCTTCGAGATCCCGTCCGCGCTGGTGATGTTGCCGCCGACGATGAGCACGGAGCCGACCTCGCTGATGGCGCGGCCGAACCCCGCCAGAACCGCCGTCGCGATCCCGTAGCGCGCCTCCTTGAGGACGACGAGCGCCGCGTCGAGGCGGGTCCCGCCGAGGACGCGCGCGGCGTCGCGGACGTCGTCGTCCACGCCGGTGATCGCCGCGAGGCTGATGGCGGTGATCGGCGGCGTCGCGAGCACGAACTGCGACATGATCATCGCCTCCTTCGTGAATATCAGCTCCAGCGACCCGAGCGGTCCCTGGTTGGAGACGGCGAACAACACGATCAGTCCGACGACCACGCTCGGAAACCCCATCCCCGTGTTGATCACCGACTTGACGAGCCCCTTTCCGGGGAAGTCGGTGAAGCCAAGGAAGATGGCCACCGGGACGCTGAACAGCGTGCTCAGGGTCACGGCGATGAGGCTCACGTACAGCGAGACGTAGACGATACTCGAGACGTACCCCTCCCTGAACGGGAGGTCGACGAGCGTCGGCACCAGCTGTGCGACCGGTTCGATCGGCACGCTTACGCGTCGGAGGAGTCGCTACTCCAGCCTTCCGGAACGTACTGCTGGAAGTCGGGGTCCTCCGAGACGGCCTCGGGGAAGAACAGCTGTTCCCCGTTCATCTGGTAGTTCGCGATCGCCTCCTGAGCGGCGGGGCTCGTGATCCAGCCGATGTACGCCATCGCGAGGTCGTAGTTGGCGTTCTCGTGGACGCCGGGGTTGACCGCCATGATCCCGTAGGGGTTCGAGAGGATCTCGGGACCGCCCTCGATCGGTCCCTGAACGAGGATGGTGAGATCGATCTCCGAGCGCTGGGAGATGAACGTCCCGCGGTCCGAGAGCGTGTACGCGCCCTGCTGGTTGGCGATGTTCAGCGCCTCGCCCATGCCGGTCCCGGTCTCCTGGTACCAGTCGCCGCCCGGCTCGGTGCCGGCGGCCTCCCAGAGGTTGAGCTCCTTCGTGTGGGTCCCGGAGTTGTCCCCCCGGGAGACGAACGGCGCGCCCGCGTCGGCGATGGCGGTCAGCGCCTCGGTCGCCGACCCCGTCCCCGAGATCCCCGCCGGGTCGTCCTCGGGACCGACGATGACGAAGTCGTTGAACATGAGGTCGCGGCGGTTGACCCCGTAGCCGTTGCGCATGAACTCGTCCTCGAGCCCGCGGGCGTGGACCATCACCACGTCCGAGTCGCCGTTGCGCGCCGACTCGAGCGCCGCGCCGGTCCCCTGGGCGACCGCGTCGACGCTCACGCCGTACATCTCCTCGAAGCTCCCGTGGATCTCGTCGAGCAGCCCGGTGTCGTAGGTGCTCGTCGTCGTGGTCAGCGTGAGCGTCTCGCCCGTCACGCCCGCCGAGGCTTCCTCCTCGCCGCCGCCGCCCATCCCCGAACAGCCGGCGAGCCCGGCGAGCGTTCCCGTCCCCAGCGCGGTGAGTACCTCTCGTCGTTGTATCGGCATGGAAACATCGACGACGGCGACACGAAAATAGGTTGTGGTCGCGGCGGCGGTCGGGCGCGTCCGGCGGGTCGCCCGTCGCCCCGGCCGACCCGGGCGTGTCCCGCGGTGTCGTGGAGTCCCGAAACGGACGCGCTTATACGCCTCGGCGGGGAATACCGGGACATGATATTCGAGGGCCTCCCGACGACCCCCCGTTCGGAGGAGCTCGTCGACAAGGCGTTCTCGCGGGCGGCCCGCGCCGGTCGCGCCAAGCGCGGCCACGAGGCCCAGGAGTCGATGCTGCGGACGGCCGGCAACGTGCTCTCCGACAACCTCGAGAACGTGGTCGTCTCCTGGCCCGACTTCGGCTTCGACGTCGACCCGTTCTACTACGAGCTCGCCGACGCCATCGTCGACGTCGACCGCCTCCGGCAGGCGCTCGCCCAGGTGATGTGGGCGAGCCGGCAGATCGAGTCGCTCCGCGACGAGTACACGACGAAGATCCGCAACTCCGACGTCGACGGCGCGCGGAAACACCGGAAGCAGGCGTTCGCCCGCATGGCGGACGTGATGGACCAGATCGAAGAGGACCTCCGGTACATCGGCGACTCCCGCGACGACCTCCGCGACCTCCCTGACATCCGGCCCGACGAGCCCGCGATCGTCGTCGCCGGCTACCCCAACGTCGGCAAGTCGTCGTTCGTCAACCGGGTCACCCGCGCGTCGAACGAGATCGCGGAGTACCCGTTCACGACCCGCGGCGTCCAGGTCGGTCACTTCGAGCGCGACCGCGTCCGCTACCAGATCGTCGACACGCCGGGGCTGCTCGACCGACCCGAGGACGAGCGCAACGACATCGAGCGGCAGGCGGTGAGCGCGCTCGAACACCTCGCCGACGTGGTCCTCTTCGTGCTCGACCCCTCCGGCGACTGCGGCTACCCCCTCGACGTCCAGCTCGAGCTCCGCGAGGAGGTCAGAGCGCTCTTCGACGAGTCGATCCCGATGCTCACCGTCGCGAACAAACACGACCGCTTCGACGCGGTCCGCGCGGAAGCCGTCGACGCGACGATGAGCGTGACCGAAGGGGAGAACGTCGATCGGGTCCTCGACATGGTCGTCGAGGCCGCCGCCTTCGAGCCGGACCTCCCGACCCGCGACCGCGAGGAGTAGTCGCGTCTCGGATCGACGTCGATTTCGCGGCGTCCCCGGCGGCGTCGCCGTCGGCGTCGGTCACCGCGCGCTCGTCTCGTCGTTCTCGCCGCCGTCGTCGCCACTCTCCCCACTCTCGTCGTCCCCTCCGTCCTCGTCGGGGTCGTCGTGATCCGTGATCACTGCCGGCTCGGGCGGCTCGTCGTCGTCCTCGTCCCCTTCGTCCTCGTCGGGGTCGTCGTGGTCGGTGACGACCGCCGGCTCGGGCGGCTCGTCGTCGTCACCCTCCTCGTCTTCCGCACCGTCCTCCCCGTCCGGGCGGTCGTCTGCCTCGCCGGGAGCGCCCGCGTCGGCGTCGGGCTCGTCGTCCCGCCTTCTGCGGACGTCCGTCCCGCTCGACTCCTCCGGGTCGCGCTCGACGCCCCCGTTCGGCGGGCCGGCCTCCCGGCGTCCGGAGCCGAACAGCCGCTCGCGGATCGAGCGACGGCTCGGGCGTTCGGCGAGCAGCACCGAGCAGTCCACGTCGTGGATCACGTCGAGGTGGAGCGAGTTGGAGACGAGCCGGGAGAGCAGTCCCTTCTCCGTCGCGCCGATGACGACGAGGGTGTGGTCTCTCGCCTCCCGGACGATCGCGGCCTCGACGTCCCCGCCGTCGTCGACGATCCGCTCGGCGTCGTCCACGTCGTTCTCCTCGGCCCACGCCGCGAGGAAGTTCTCGCCCTCCTCGCGGTCCGCGGGGCCGTCGACGACGTGTAACAGCGTCACCTCGGAGCCGGCGGTCCGCGAGAGCACGCTCGCCACCTCCGCGCCCAGCCGGGAGTCGGGGCCGCCGGAGGTGGGCAGCAGGACCCGCGAGGTGTCGAGATCCGTCTCGCTCAGGATGAGGAAGTCACACGGGAGCTGGTTCGTGAGCTCGTCTATCGGGCGCTCCGCACGGGCGGCGTTCCACAGCTGGTCCTCGCCCCATCCCATCAGCACCGCCTCGGGGCGCGTCCGGCGGGCCATGTTGAACACCTCCTCGAAGGAGCGGTGGGTGACGACCGTCGAGGTGGAGACGTCGACGTCGTACCCCTCGGCGGTCTCGCGAAGCCCCGCCATCCCCTCCTCGGAGACGTCCGCGATCCGGCCCGCGCCCGCCGACAGCGACATGCGCTCCGGCGCTTGGACGACGTGGACGATGTGGACGAGCCCGTCCTCGTGGTCGCTCGCGAGCCGGCTCGCGAGCTCGACTATCGGCCCGTCCGTCCGCGGGTTCGTGATGGGCACCATGATCCGGTGGCCCTCGCTCGCGAACAGCGTCGCCTCCGTGGCGTCGAGGATGGGGACGTACGACCGGCCCGCCGCCCGGCCGAAGACCCACTCCGGCAGCGTGAGCCGGCGGTTCACGCCCTCGAAGCGCGCCTCCTCCAAGCGCTCCTCGCTCGTCTGGAAGTAGTTCACCAGGGTGACGAGCACCACGCCGCCGATCGTGTTGCCGAGGAGCACGGGGAGCACGAACCCGAACAGCCCGTCGTAGAGGGTTATCCCCTCGCCGTAGAGGCCGATCGCGCCGACGAACAGCAGGTACAGCACCTCGGTGAAGGAGACGACGACGTGGTAGAGGTCCCCGAGCGGGATCGCGAGGAAGGCGAGGTAGACGACGAGCAGCCGGGTGACGGAGTTGGTGGAGGCGAAGCCGACCCAGACGACGCCGGCGACGATCAGTCCCGCCACGGCGGCCTTGAAGAAGAGCGGCCAGAAGCCGACCGAGAACCCGCCGCTCGAGACGTAGATCGCGGCGTCGACGGCGTCGCCGGAGAAGACGCCCCCGTACGAGAGGACGAGCGCGCCGATCGCGCCGCCGGTGAAGTTGCCGGCGAGCACGATCCCCCAGTGGCGCAGGAGCGTCGGGACGCTGGCGAGCCGCTCCAAGGTCAGCGCCACCGGCGGCAGCGTGTTCTCCGTGTACAGCTGGTAGCCGCCGATGATGATGTAGATGAACCCCAGCGGGTACAACGCGACGCTCAGGATCGGGTGGCCGCCGGTCGCGGCGGTCAGCGAGACGTACAACAGGAAGGTGATCGTGATCGCCAACCCGGCGGCGACGCCGCTGAAGAACAGCTCGCGTCGCCCCGAGGTCACCTCCTCGTCGGCCGCGGCGACGATCCGCTGGAACACCTCGTCCGAGGAGAAGCGGTCCCGGACCGCTTCGCCGACGGCGGGCGCGCCGCTTCTGGATCGCTCGACAACCTCTCGCATCGAGTCGTCGTCGGGATCCGTGGGGTCCGTCACTGCCCTACACAGAGTGTCGCCCGTAGAAAGTAGTTGCTCTTCCCGCCGACCGGGCGGTTCCCAGGGTGACTCACGACCGGTCGACGGTCACCAGCCGGACCTCGACGTCGGGGTTCGCCCCCGTCACCCGTTCGATCCGCGCCTCGAGCGTCGTCGCCATCCCGTCGACCGAGACGTCGGGCGGCGCGCCGACGGTGACGACCACGCGGTCGGTCTCCCGCGGGGGAACGTGCCGACCCGTTCGATCTCCAGCTCGAGCAGCTCGGCGTCCGGATCGAGCGTCGCCAGCTCGTCGCCCACCGCGTTCCGGACGTCGGTCTCCGTGGTGGAGGCGACGTAACTGTCGTAGGTGACGCCGCCGAGGAACGCGCTCAGTAGCGCTATCGCGGCGACGAGGACGACGACGCGTTTCACGAACGCCGCCCGCGCGTCGTCCTCGCGGAACCAGCGCTCCGGCCGGTACCCCTCGTACCAGAGCACCACGAGCGCGGAGAGGTTGATCGAGAGCACGTTCACCGCGACGATCACCCCCGCGCCGAGCACGAGCCGCGGGATCGCGAAGGCGATCCCGATGCCGACGGCGGCCGCCGGGGGGATCAACGCCACGGCGATCATCACGCCGACGAGCGTGGCGGAGACGCCCGTCATGAGCGAGACGATCCCCGCGACGCCGGCCCCGATCGCCACCGCGAGCACGAGCACGTTCGGGGCGAGCCGCTCCGCGACCTCGGCCAGTTCGAGCGGGTCGAGGCCGGGCGGCACGAGCCCCAGCGACCGGAGCCCCACGGCGAACGCGGTCGCGGCCGCGATCGCGACCGCGACCCCGAGCACCTGCATCCGCACGCCCCGCCGGAACATCTCCTCGTCGTCGACGACCGTCCCGATGGCCGCCGACATCGCGGGGCCGATGAGCGGCGCGATCACCATGGACCCGACGACGGTCGCCGGCGAGTCGAGGAGCAGCCCGGCCGTCGCGATCACGGCCGAGATCACCGTCATCAGGACGTACGTCCGCATCCCGGAGGCGAGGTCGTCCGCCTTCGCCTGGAGCTCCTGTCGCGAGATCCGGTCTTCGTCCCGTTCGGACTCCTCGGCGTACTCCGCCTCCAGCTCCTCGAACCGCCGGGAGATGACGGTCTCGGCCGCGACGATCACCGTGTAGGTCCGCTCGTCGATGCCGGCCTCGCGCAGCCGCTCGAGGACGGGCTCGACGGCCGCCTTCGGCAGCGGGAACGTCGCCACGCCCGTGTACTCGCGGTTGCTCGTCTCGTCGGTGACGACGTAGTCGACCCCCTCCTCCTCGAGCGCGCGGACGACGGCGGCGCGCTTTCCGGCCGGGATCATGACCTGTACGAGTCGCACGATCCGTGCTTTCCCGGCCGCGGCTTATAAGCGAGGGGTCGTTGCCCCCGGACGTGCCCGTAGAAACGGAACTTTAATGCGAGAATCGCTCCCATCTCCCGACGAGATGCTCTCGCCGCTGTTCATCGACACGTTCCTGCTCGATTATCACCTCGGGCACGTCCTGTTGCTCGCGTTCGTGGCCTCGCTGCTCGGCGTGCTCCCGCTGAAGTCCCAGAAGGTGATCGCCGCGGTGATCGTCAGCTTCGGGTTGATCTTCTCGATGTCCCCGTTCACCACCATGCCGGCGACGTACATCCTCCTCGGGATCGGGCTGGTGATCGTCGGGCCGCTCCTGTGGACGACGGCCGACTCGTAGCGCCGCCCCGTTTCTCCGTCTCCCCTCCGCTTCGTTTCTTCGTCTCCCCTCCGCTCCGTCTCCCGTCCGCCCCGTTTCCTCCGTCTCCGTTCTCGTCTCGCGTTCTCGCGTCGATCGCGATCCCGCTCCTTTTTGACGCCCCGGCGTAACGCCTCCGCATGGTAACGGTACGGGCCCCCGCGACCAGCGCGAACCTCGGGAGCGGCTTCGACGTCTTCGGGGCGGCGCTCTCGCGGCCCGCCGACGTCGTCACGGTCGAGCGGGCCGACCGGACCACCATCGAGGTGACCGGCGTCGGGGCCCAATACATCCCGGAGGACCCCGAGGGCAACACCGTCGGGGCGGTCGTCGAGGCGCTCGACGCGCCCGCACACATCCACATCGACAAGGGCGTCCGCCCCGCCTCGGGGCTCGGCTCCTCGGCGGCCAGCGCCGCGGGGGCCGCGGTCGCGTTGAACCGCCTCTACGACCGGGGCTACTCCCGGGAGGAGCTCGTCCCCATCGCCGCCGAGGGCGAGGCGGTCGTCTCCGGCGTCGCCCACTCCGACAACGTCGCCCCCTCGCTGCTCGGGGGATTCACGATCTCGACGACCGACGGGACCAACAGCGTCGACGCGCGCGTCCCGCTCGTGGTGTGTCTCCCCGACGTGGCCGTCTCGACGCGGGACGCCCGCCGGGTCGTCCCCGAGACCGCCTCGATGGACGACCTCGTCGAGACCGTCGGCAACGCCGCCACGCTCGCGGTCGGGATGTGTCGCTCGGACCCGGCGCTCGTCGGCGCGGGGATGAGCGACCCGGTCGTCACCCCGGAGCGCGCCCGGCTCATCACCGGCTACGACGCGGTCCACGACGCCGCGCTCGCGGCCGGCGCGACCGGCGTCACGGTGAGCGGGGCCGGTCCCGCGGTCGTCGCCGCCTGTCGAGAGAGGGACCGGCAGGCGATCGCGGCCGCCATGCTCGACGCCTTCGCCGACGCCGACATCGACGCCCGCGCCTACCAGACCCGGATCGGTCGGGGCGCGACGATCGTCGAGGAGTAAGGGGGGTTACGCCCGCCGGATCGGCGAGGTCATACAGTGGATCCCGCCGCCGCCGTTCGTGAGGTGGTGCGGGTCGAGCCCCTCGCCGTCCGGCAGCACGTCGACGCCCTCGCGTTTCAGCCGCTCGATGGTGCGGTTCTTCTCCGGGTCGTACTCGCCGTCGTCGGTCTCGTAGATGGGGAGGACGGTCCCGTCCGCGACCGTGAGGAAGTTCGTCGCCCACCGCTCCGGGTACGGCGCGTCGATGACCTCGTAGCCGTGGCGGTCGAGGAGGTCGGCGACCGTCTCCTCGCCGCGGCGCTCGTATCCCTCCCCGACTCGCTCGAACACCTCGACGGTCGCGGCCTCGATCAGGGGTTCACGCGCCACGGCGAGCCCCTCGGCGGCGACGTTGAGCCAGCCGTCGAGGTGGAGCAGCCGCGAGGAGGTGCCGTGTTCGGCGGCGAGCCGCTCGTCGGCCGACAGCGGCGGGCGGACCAGTCCGACCTCGTCGTAGCCGACCGCGCCCGCCTCAATGAGTTCTTTCCCGCCCTCGTAGGTCGTCCGGAAGACGGTCTCCTCGCCGTCCTCGAGCGCCGAGACGCCCACGAGCGCGAAGTCGCCGAGTGGGAGAAAGTCGCCGCCCTCGAGGGTCTCTGTCGCGCTCGTCCGGTGGGCGAGCTCCGCCCCGCGGGCGTGCCACGCCGCCTCGATCAGGGGGCGCTCCCGTCGGCGCGTCGCGGTCCCGAGTCGCGGGAGGATCGGGCCGCGGTCGCCGACGAGCTGGCAGTCGCGCTGGAAGTAGAGGTTCGTGATCGCCTCCTCGACCCGGACGCTGGTGTCGAGCGTCCCCGAATCGAGCGATCCCGAGTCGCCGTCGTCGCCCTCGACCTCGGCGGTCCGCCCGACCGTGGGTCCGAGCAGGACGGCCTGGAGCCGCTCGTAGGCGGTCGCGTCGGCGAGGTTCCCGGCCAGATCCGCCCGCGTCGGCGGCGAGGGTCCGCCGTCGTCGATCCCGATCGCCTCCTCCACGAGCCCGTCGAGGACGCCGCCGTCGGCCAGGTCCTCATGGATATGGCGGACCTCGACGCCGGCGTCCTCCAGGACCTCGACCATTCGGTGGTGTTCGCGTTTCGCCTCGCGAACCGAGAAGGGGCGCGCGAAGTGGTTCGGACCGGGATCCATGGCCCCGATCGCCGCCTCGATCCCCGGCTCGTGGACCCGCACCGCGCGCAACGTGTCGTACTCGGCCTCGACGGTCGGTTTCGGCATGTGATGGTGTCGCGTACCGAACTCGCACGAATAAACGGATCGGGATCGGTCGACACAGGTGAGGGAGTGAACGATCACGGTGGCGCGCCTCCGAGCGAGCCAGCGGCTCGCGAGGAGCCCGCGAGGGACGCGGCGAGTGGAGCGAGCCGCGAGGCTGGGTAGGTGTGAGGTGCGGGGCTGTGCGGGACGGGGTGGGACTCAAAGGGGCAGTCGCGAGGACGAAGACGCGCGACGTAAGGACCGCAGCGAAGGAGCGAGTGAAACGAGCGACTGAGCGAGGACCGCAACGAGCGCATCGAGTCCTCGCGGCTGGGGCTTTGGAGGGTGTTCACCGCAGTCACGCTCACCCCGTCAGCAACGACGGAATATCGAGCGACTGGGGTTTTGACGACGGTCACCGCGCCAGCAACGATCCTGTTCTCATCACCCCGATCTTCATCGAAACATCCGTTCTACAAGCAGACGGATTCTCCTGCCCGGTTCGTCACTATCCAGCTCGAAAGGATCCGAAAACCACCGCCGATCCACTCACGTACCGCGCCTGCCTCCCGATCTAGACGCCGCGGCCCTGGAGCTTCTCCTCCTCGGGCAGCGACTCGTTCGACTGCCCCTTCATCCCCTTGCCGATCCCGGTCGCGATGTCGGCGAGCTCGTCGGGGTCGTCCCAGTTGTTGACGGCCTCGACGATGGCGGTGCCCATCGCCTCGGGGTCCTCCGCGCCGAAGATGCCGGAGCCGACGAAGATGCCGTCACAGCCGTGATACATCATGAGCGCGGCGTCCGCGGGCGTCGCGATCCCGCCGGCCGCGAAGTTGACGACCGGGAGCCGACCGAGGTCGGCGGTCTCGTGGACCAGATCGCGGGGCGCGCCGTGCTCGCGGGCCCACTTCTCGCGCTCCTCGTAGTTGAGCCCCGACAGCGTCCGGATCTGGTTTTTGATGGTGCGCTGGTGTTTGACGGCCTGGTTGACGTCGCCGGTGCCGGCCTCGCCCTTCGTGCGGATCATGGCCGCGCCCTCCCGGATCCGGCGGAGCGCCTCGGGGAGGTTCCGCGCGCCGCAGACGAACGGCGAGGTGAAGTCGCGCTTGTCGGTGTGGTACTCGTCGTCGGCGGGGGTGAGCACCTCCGACTCGTCGATCATATCGACGCCGAGCGACTCGAGGATCTCCGCCTCCTTGCGGTGGCCGATCCGCGACTTGCCCATCACCGGGATGGAGACCTCGTCGATGATCTCGGTGACGTTCGCGGGGTCGGGCATCCGGGCGACGCCGCCGCGCTTCCGGATGTCGGCGGGGACGGCCTCGAGCGCCATCACCGCGACCGCGCCGGTGTCCTCCGCGATGCGCGCCTGCTCGCGGGTGACGACGTCCATGATGACGCCGCCCTTCTGCATCCGCGCGAAGCCGCGCTTGATGAGCTCCGTTCCTCGCTTCAGATCCTCCAGATCGGTCGCCTCGGGCATGTTCGGAGGTACGACCGCGGGCCACTTAACGGGTCGCTTTCGACGGGCTGACGCTCGCCGCCGTGGCGTTTCCTCCCCCGACGCGTCGCTCCGTCTCCGGCTCCGTCGCCGCCTTCGGATCGCGGTGTCGTCCCCCGAGCGGCTCCCGCGACCGCAAACTCGAAGGCCGTCGGCCGCGAGGTGTCCCCCATGCCGACCGGTGTCATCATCGCGGGCGGGCGGTCGACGCGCTTCGGCGACGCCGACAAGTCGGTCGCCGAGCTCGCGGGGGTCCCGATGATCCGCCGGGTCGCGGACCGCCTCGCGGGCGCGGGCGACCCGGTCCCGCCGGGCGCGGCGCGGGCCAGCGGCGGCGATCCGGTCGTCGACGACCTCGTGGTGAACTGTCGGCCGGACCAGCGCGAGGCCATCGGCGAGGCCCTGGACGGGTACCCGCTCCCGATCCGGTGGGCGCTCGACGACGAGCCGGACCGCGGACCGCTCGCGGGGATCCGCAACGCGTGCCGGGCCGCCTCCGGGGAGTACGCGCTCGTCGTCGCCTGCGACGTCCCGTTCGTCGACCCGTCGTTCGCCGAGACGCTCTTCTCGGACGCGGTCGACGCCGACGCCGACGCGGCGATCCCGCGGCTCGAGGACCGGTGGTTCCAGACGACGCAGGCGGTCTACCGCGCGGACGCGACGGCGGCCGCCTGCGACCGCGCGCTCGACCGCGGCGACGGGAAGATCCTCGCCGCGGTCGAGGAGTTGTCGGTCGTCCGGATCGAGGACGCGATCATCCGAGATCGAACCTCAGAGCACACCTTCACGAACGTCAACACCCGCGAGGAGTTCGAGGCGGCCGAGGCGCGCCTCGCCGAGCACGTCTGAACCGGCGAGTCGGACCCGTGAGTCCGAATCAGTGAGTCAGAACCAGCGAGTCCGAACCAGCGAGTCCGAATCAGTCCGTCAGGACCTCGTAGGCGCGGTTCAGCTGCTTGAACGCCTCCTCGTCGCCCTCCTCCCCGTCGGGATGGAGCCGCTTCGCGCGCTCGCGGTACGCCGACCGGACGGTCTCGTCGTCGGCGCTCGGGTCGAGGTCCAGCGTCGCGTACGCCTCCCGCTCCGACATCCCGCGCGTCGAGGGCGCTCGGTCGCGGGGGTCGCGGGAGCCGCCGGGGCCGCGGGCGTCGCGAGCGCCGCCCCCGAACCGCCCGCGCGACGTTCCGGTGCCGGTGCGACCGGACCCGGCCGCGCCCGCTCCGGCGCTGCGATACGCGTCGCGGCGGTTCTCCGCGGCGCGGGCGCGCTGTCTCGCGCGTTCCCGATCCGTCGGTCCGACCCGCTCTGCCTCGCGGCGAACGCGCTCGCGGAGCCTGCCGCTGGCGTGGAACCACATGAGGTACGCCGCGACCCCGAACGGGACGGCGACGGCCAACAGCAGGGGGTTGACGACGACGCCGGCGACGACGAGAAGCGCCGTCAGCCCGACGAACGTCGCCGCCATCCCGACGAGGACGGTGCGGTTCGTCACGGCCGTACTGGGGGTTCCAGAACCGTAAGGGTCTCGGGGACGAGGGTCGGCTCCGGCCGCAGAGCGCGCTCGGTGAGCGTGTCGTTTATACTCGCGGGCGACCCGCTTGCGGGTATGTCTACCGCGGATCGGGAGACGGTCACGGGGGTTCCCCCCGGGATCGCGGCGGCCCGCGAGGAGCTCACGCCGATGCTCTCGCAGTACGCGGAGCTGTGTGCCGCCCACGAGGACGCGCTCGTCCTCTTTCAGGTCGGCGACTTCTACGAGGCGTTCTGCGAGGCCGCCGAGGCCGTCGCGCGCACCTGCGAGGTGACGCTCACCGAGCGCTCGGACTCGACCGGCGACTACCCGATGGCGGGGATCCCCATCGACAACGCCGCCTCCTACCTCGAGTCGTTGCTCGACGCCGGCTACCGGATCGCGATCGGCGACCAGGTCGAGGACGCCGAGGCGGCCTCCGGGCTCGTCGACCGCGCCGTGACCGAGGTGATCACGCCGGGGACCGTCGTCGAGGACGACCTGCTGGAGTCGGGGACGACGAACTACGTCGCCGCCGTTGCGGCCGAGCCGGCGGGGTCGACCCTCGGGCTCGCCGCCGTCGACGTCGCCACCGGCGAGTGTCTCGTCACCGCGGGCGACCCCGGGACCGTCGCCGAGGAGCTCGACCGGATCGCTCCCGCGGAGGTGGTGGTCGGGCCGGGGGTGGCCGGCGGCGATGAGGACCGCGAAACCGCCTCCATCGCCTTCGAACCCGCCGCGGGCGACCCGGACCGGACGGTCCACGGCTACGACCCCGCCGTCTTCGAGCGTCGAGCCGCGCTCGACCGGCTGGAGCCGTACCTCTCCGCCCCCGAGCGCCGGTTCGACGGGGACGCGGAGCTCCGGGCCGCGGGCGCGGTGTTGGCGTACGCGGAGTACACCCAGGGCGACGACGGCCCGCTCGCGTACGTCTCGCGGGTCCGGCGGTACGACCCGCGCGACCGGCTCCGGCTCGACGCGGCGGCCCAGCGCAGCCTCGAGCTGTTCGAGAACCGCGGGCTCGGCGCGAGCGACACGCTGTTCGACGCCCTCGACTCGACGAACTGCGCGCTCGGCCGGCGGTGTCTCGAGCGCTGGCTCCGCCGGCCGCTCGTCGACGCCGACGCGATCCGGTCGCGCCACGACGCGGTCGGCGAGCTCGCGGACCGGACCCTCGTTCGCGAGGGGATCGCGGACGCGCTCGCGACCGCCTACGACCTCGAGCGGCTCGTCGGTCGGGTCTCTCGCGGCCGCGCCGACGCCCGCGACCTCCGGTCGCTGTACGCCACGCTCGCGGTCGTCCCCGAACTGAAGGCGACGCTGGCGGAAGGGGACGAGAGAGGCGAGGGCGACGAGGGGGGACGCCCGGCGGACCTCCCCCGGACCGACCACCTCCGCGCCCTCCGCGACCGGCTCGACGAGCTGGCGGAGGTCCGCGAGCTGATCGATTCGGCGATCGCCGCCGACCCGCCACAGGAGATCACGGAGGGCGGCGTGATCTCTGCGGGGTTCGACGACGACCTCGACGACCTCCGCGCGACCGAGCGGGAGGGCCGCCAGTGGGTCGCGGACCTGGAGGCCGAAGAGCGCGACCGCACCGGGATCGACTCGCTGTCGGTCGGGCACAACCAGGTCCACGGCTACTACATCGAGGTGACCGACGCCAACCTCGACCGGGTGCCCGACGACTACCGCCGCCGCCAGACGCTGAAGAACAGCGAGCGGTACTACACGCCGGCGCTGAAGGAGCGCGAGGAGGAGATCGTGGGGGCCGCGGAGCGCGCGGACGCCCTGGAGTACGAGCTGTTCGTCGAGGTCCGCGACCGGGTCGCGGAGGAGACCGAGCGGGTCCAGGCGCTCGCGGACGCGCTCGCCGAGCTCGACGCGCTGGCGTCGCTGGCGACGGTCGCCGTCGAGCACGACTACGTCCGCCCCGAGGTCGTCGACGACCCGGACGCGGGCATCGAGATCGAGGGCGGCCGCCACCCGGTCGTCGAGCGCGCCGAGGCGTCGTTCGTCCCGAACGACGCGGACCTCCCGCGCGGCTCGATCGCGGTGATCACGGGGCCGAACATGAGCGGGAAGTCCACGTACATGCGGGCGGTCGCGCTCGCGGTCGTGCTCGCACAGACCGGCTCGTTCGTCCCCGCGCAGGCCGCCCGGCTCCCCGTCTTCTCCCGGCTGTTCACCCGGGTCGGTGCCTCCGACGACATCGCCGGCGGCCAGTCGACGTTCATGCGCGAGATGAGCGAGCTGACGGAGATCCTCCACGACGCCGGCCCGGACTCGCTCGTCCTGCTCGACGAGGTCGGCCGCGGGACCGCCACCACCGACGGGCGGGCGATCGCTCGGGCGGCCGCGGAGTTCGTCCACGACGAACTCGGGGCGACGACGCTCTTCGCCACGCACTACCACGACCTCACCGACCTCGCCGACGAGCGCGAGCGCGCGTTCAACCTCCACTTCACCGCCACCCGCGAGGACGGCGAGGTGACGTTCCTCCACCGGGTCGTCCCCGGCGCGTCCTCCTCGTCGTACGGCGTCGAGGTGGCCGAACTCGCCGGCGTGCCGGATCCCGTCGTCGAGCGCTCGCGCGAACTCGTCGCCGAGACCGAGGCGGGAGCCGGCGCGACCCCCGATCCGGAGCGGACGGACCGCGGGGTCGACCCCGATCGCGAGCCCGACCCCGACGCGGGGGACGTCTCGCTCCGCGAGTTCCTCGCCGAGGAGGAGGCCGACGACCCCCCGGCGATCGAGCCGGCCGACGATCCCGCCGCCGGCGACGAGGCGGACTCCGGGCCCGACGCGGAGCCCGGAATCGGCACGGACCCCGGAATCGGCGCGGAGCCCGGCACTGACGGGGACCTCGACACCGGTTCGACCCCCGACGCGTCCGGCGACCTCCCGCCGTCGGTCGCCGCGGAGCTCCGCGATCTGGACCTCGGACGAACGACCCCGATCGAGGCGTTGAACGCCCTCCACGACCTCCAGAATCGACTCGAGAACGATGACGACTGAGCGACGGCGCGGGGGCGGGGACGAGGGTCGCGGGAGCGCCGGAGACGACGCCGAAAGCGCCGGTCGCGTCCGCCGGCTCGATCCCGCCACCGTCGACCGGATCGCCGCCGGCGAGGTGATCACCCGGCCCGCACGGGTCGTCGCCGAACTGGTCGACAACGCGCTCGACGCCGGCGCGTCCCGCGTCGAGGTCGCGGTCGACGGCGACGGCACCGACCGGATCCGGGTCGCCGACGACGGCCGGGGGATGGCCCGTGCGGACGCCCGGCTCGCGGTCGAGCGCCACGCGACGAGCAAGCTCGCGCCCGACGCGGACCCGGTCGGCGTCGGCTCGCTCGGGTTCCGCGGGGAGGCGCTCGCGGCCGTCGCCGACGCCGCGCGCCTCGAGGTGACGACCAACGACGGCGGCGGTGGCGACGGCGGCGGTGGCGACGGCGATGCGGTCGACGGCGACGCGGACACCGTCGACGGCGCGGTCGGAACGCGGGTCGTCGTCGGCCCGCGGAGCGACGCGGCCGCGGACGACGAGCCCGAGGTGGGAGACGCCGGTCGCGCCCGCGGGACGACCGTCGTCGTCCGAGACCTCTTCTCGACGCGGCCCGCCAGACGGGAGTCGCTCGCCGGCTCGCGCGCCGAGTTCGCGCGGATCTCGACGCTCGTCGCCGACTACGCGCTCGCGAACCCGGAGGTCGCGTTCACGCTCGCACACGACGGGTCGACGACGCTGTCGACGCCCGGAACCGGGGTCACCGACGCGCTGTTCGGCGTCTACGACCGCGAGACGGCGAGCCGGTCGACGGAGGTGGCCGCGAGCGTCGGGATCGAGGTTGCGGGCGGGGCCGGCGACGACGACCGCGCGATCGACGTCGACGTCGCCGGCGCGCTCGCGTACCCCTCCGTCACCCGCGCCGCGAGCGACCACCTCCGGGTGTCCGTGAACGGCCGGCCCGTTCGCGACGACCGGCTCGCGGGCGCGGTGCGCGCGGGGTACGGCCGCCTGCTGCCGGACGGCCGCGAGCCGGTCGCCGCCGTCGACGTCTCTCTGCCGCCCGAGCGCGTCGACCCGAACGTCCACCCGGCGAAACGCGAGGTGGGGCTCCGCGACGCCGAGGCGGTCGCCGACGCGGTCGAGGGGGTCGTCGCCGACGCGCTCACCGGCGCGGACCTCCGACGGAAGGCCGACGTCGACACCGACCTCGAGACCGCGCTCGAGCCGGTCGGCGGGGCGGACGGGTCGCGGGCGACGTTCGCGGACGCGGAGCCGATCGGGACGTTCCGCGACCTCTACGCGTTGGTCGAGTCGGGCGACGAGCTGCTCGTGATCGACGCCCACGCCGCCCACGAGCGCGTGAACTACGAGCGGCTCGCCCGCGCGTTCGCGGACGAGTCCGTCCCGACCGCCGCCGTCGACCCGCCGGCGACGCTGTCGCTGTCGGCCGGGGAGGCCGCGGCCGCGGAGGCGCACGCCGACGCGCTCGCCGCGCTCGGGTTCGAGACGGAGCCGTTCGGCGGGGGGACGGTCCGGGTGCGAACGGTTCCGGCCCCGTTCGGCCGGACCGCCGACCCGGAGGCGCTGCGCGACGCGCTCGCGACGCTCTCCAAGGGGAAGTCGCCGCGCGACGCTCGGGAGCGGCTGCTCGCCGACCTGGCGTGTCACCCGTCGCTGAAGCGGGGCGACGCGATCGACCGGTCGGCGATCCGCGCGCTGCTCGACCGGCTCGGCGAGTGCGAGCGACCGTTCGCGTGTCCGCACGGCCGCCCGACGGTGCTCTCGGTGGCGGAGGCGACGTTCGCCGCCGGCTTCGAGCGGGAGGGGTGAGCCGCCGCGGTCGATGTCGCGCGCAGGTTCGGCTCCGGAACCGTTTTGGCCCGTTCTCCCCTCCGTCGGTTCGTGCCGCTGGAGTCGAACGCACGGATCGTGGGCGAGCTCGCGAGCCGCGGCTACAACGCCGAGCGCGAGGCCGTGACGCTGCTCGCCGGGGCCGACGACGTCGCCGCGGCGCTCGAGGCCACCGTCGAGGCCGCCCCCGAGGACGCGCTCCGGATCACGACCGACCACGTCCGCGCCGCTCTCGACGGTCGCGCGGTCGCTTCTGGCGACGATGCGGTCGCTTCGGGCGACGATGCGGTCGCTCCGAGTGACGGTGCGAGCGGTGCCTCGTCCGGCCAACCGTCCGCTGCGCCAGCCAGCGACGCCGGATCTCCAGTTGAAACGAAGGGGTCAGGAGTCGAGGACTCGACGGCTCCGACCGCGGGGGTCGTCGCCGAGGGGGGACCCGAGGGCCACGGCGACGCCGCCCACGACCGGGACCCGTCGCGCCGCGAGCTCGAGGTCGGCAACGACATGACGGGCCATAGCACGGGGACCGGCGAGTACGCCGACTTCGTCCGGACGTTCCGCGACCGCTACGAGCGGCTCTCCGGGCTCCTGCGCGGCCGCGTCAACCACCGGCCGGCGGAGGCGATCGCCGACATGCCCGGCGGCAGCGACGCCGCGATGATCGGCCTGGTCAACGACGTGCGCTCCACCAAGTCGGGTCACTGGCTGATCGAACTCGAGGACACCACCGGGACGTTCCCCGCGCTGGTGATGAAGGACAAGGGGCTCGCCGACGTCGTCGACGAGATACTCATGGACGAGTGTCTCGCGATCGAGGGGACGCTCGCGGACGACTCGGGGATCCTCTTCGCGGACTCGCTCCACTTCCCCGACGTCCCGCGAACCCGCGTCACCGGCGGAGCGGACCGCCACGTCCAGGCCGCGCTGATCTCCGACGTCCACGTCGGCAGCGAGGAGTTCGTCGCCGACGCCTGGAGCCGCTTCACCGACTGGCTCCACACGCCCGAGGCCGCGCCCGTCGAGTACCTGCTGATCGCCGGCGACATGGTCGAGGGCGTCGGCGTCTACCCCGACCAGGACGAGGAGCTAGACGTCGTCGACATCTACGAGCAGTACGAGCTGTTCGCGGAGTACCTGAAGGAGGTCCCCGGCGACACCGAGATCGTGATGATCCCCGGCAACCACGACGCCGTCCGGCTCGCCGAGCCGCAGCCGGGATTCAACGACGAGATCCGCGATATCATGGACGTTCACGACGCGCGGATCGTCTCGAATCCCGCGACCGTCAGCGTCGAGGGCGTCGAGGTGTTGATGTACCACGGCGTCTCGCTCGACGAGGTCATCGCCGAGCTTCCGGAGGAGAAGGCCAGCTACGACGAGCCACATAAGGCGATGTTCCAACTCCTGAAGAAGCGCCACGTCGCGCCGCAGTTCGGCGGACACACCCGCGTCGCCCCCGAGGAGCGCGACTACCTCGTGATCGAGGACGTGCCGGACGTGTTTCACACCGGCCACGTCCACAAGCTCGGCTGGGGGAAGTACCACGACGTGCTCGCGGTCAACTCCGGCTGCTGGCAGTCCCAGACCGACTTCCAGAAGTCCGTCAACATCGACCCCGACGCCGGCTACGCGCCGATCCTCGACCTCGACACCCTCGATATGACCGTCCGGAAGTTCACCTGAACGGTCCGCGTCGCTCGAGTCTCCCGCGTCACTCGCGCGGTCACCGTTGGCGTCGGCATCGGCATCGCCGTCCGCACGTTTTTCCCCGGAAGCGCGGCCAGAACTCGCGTGACCTGACCGCCGCCCGCGGCGCACTGGACGGGAGCGCGACGCCCCGCCGCGGAGCCCGCCCGATCCGCGTCGCCCGTTCGCCCCTTCCCAGTGGCCACCGCACCGCTCCCCTTCGGCACCGCTCCCGACGCCTCACTCGATCTCCACTCGACCGCTCGTCGCGTCGTTTAGCCGTTCGACCAGTTCCTCGACGTCTCCGACCGGCATCCGCAGGTCGAATCGGACCCGCTCGTCGTAGTCGGCGTCGAACTCGACGCCGGTCGACTCGATCACGCCGCGGACGGTTCCGGAGTCGTCGTAGCCGGTCGACACGACCAGTCGGCGGTGCGGTCGCTCCTCGACGACGCCCGCCTCGTCGACGGCGTCCTTGACCGCCCGCGAGTACGCGCGGGCGAGCCCCCCTACCCCGAGGTTTGTCCCGCCGTAGTACCGCGTGACGACGGCGACGACGTTTCGGAGGTCCCGCTTCTCGAGGACGTTCAGCGCCGGCTTCCCCGCCGATCCGCTCGGCTCGCCGTCGTCGTCGCCGTACTCGCGGAGCATGACCTCGGATCCCGGCGTCCGCTCGGACGCCTCGCCCGCCGGAACCCGGTAGGCCGGGACGTTGTGGGTCGCGTCCGCGTACTCCGCCCTGACGGCGTCGACGAACGCCTCGGCCTCCTCGACGGTGTCGGCGGGCGCGACGTGTCCGAGGAACTCCGAGCCGCGGACCTCGAACGTCGCCGTGGCGCGCTCCGCGACCGTGCGGTAGGTGTCGCTCACTAC
Organism: Halorubrum aethiopicum; assembly: GCF_001542905.1. Taxonomy (NCBI): domain Archaea; kingdom Methanobacteriati; phylum Methanobacteriota; class Halobacteria; order Halobacteriales; family Haloferacaceae; genus Halorubrum; species Halorubrum aethiopicum. Next base: position 694,497 of record NZ_LOAJ01000001.1, read on the forward strand.
CCGTCGATCCGGGACTCGGCTAATAAGGCGTGTCGGTCAGCCGTTCTCCGACTCGTTGGGACCCGACTCGCTCCTTCCCGGCTCGTCGCCCGCTTGACGGGCCACGACGACGCTCGTCGGCGGCGCGAGCCGGTAGAGCGCGACGAACGCGACCGCGCCGACGACCTCGGCCGCCTTCCCGACGATCGCCAGCGGGTCGGCCGCCAGCGCCGCGACCGTCGTTCCGCCGTGCCAGGCGACGTAGCCGACGAGGTACGCGGCGAGCGTGCCCGCGCCGAGCGCGTACAGTCGCCGGTACTCGTCGGCCCGCAGCGTCGCGGCCGCGACGACGGCGGTGAAGGCGGCCGCGAGGACGAAGAGGTACGGCCGGGGGTCGGTCGGATCGGCCAGCCGGGGCCACGCCCACAGCAGGTGGGCCGCCGCGCTCACCGTCGCCGCCTGGACGGCCGCGATCCGGAGGACGCGCTTTCGGGCGCTCCCCGTCGAGCGTTCGGTTCCGTCGGTTCGGGATCCGTCTTCTCCCATCCGATCACTCCCAGGGGTGTCGGCCGGGGGCGTCGGGCCACAGCGGGTACCAGTAGGACTCGTCGTCCTCGAGCCCGAGCTCCCCGTCGAGGACCGACTGGAGCTTGAACTCGGCGCGCTGGTTCCGGTCGCTCGTCCCGTCGGGGGCGAAGGGATAGTACGCCCCGCGGCGGAACGAGTAGATCCAGTAGGCGTGGCCGTCGTCGTTCTCGAAGCCGAAGACGGCCGCGAGGAGCCGCGAGCCGAACCCCTCCTCGATGAACTGGTCGGCGGCGAAGTGGACGCTCGTCACGAGGTCCTCGGGGTCGTCGTCCTCGAGGACGAACCAGTGGTAGCCGTGGTCGTCCTCGTGGCGGTGGAACCCGGTCCCCGTCTCGATCTCGCCGGCCTCGAGGATCTCCTCGACCATCGAGACGGCGTCGTCGAAGCGGGTGCTGTCGACGCCGGAGAAACAGAGCGCGGCCTCGCCGACGTGGTCGTAGCCGAGGTCCGCCTCCATCGTCATGTACGCCGTCGACATCCCGAAGAGGTCCTCGGGATCGGCCTCTCGGGTCGCGTCCGTCTCGGCGCTCGTCCCGAGCACGGCGCGGATCGTATCGAAGATGCCCATCGGTTGGATCCCCCTAGGAGGCGGGGGGTTTAGGGCGTTTCTCCCCGGTCGAGGAACGCCAGGACGCCGCGCGTGTTCAGGCTCGCCTCGGCCCGGGCGCGTTCGGGGTTCCAGAACTCCACGTCGGCGCTCGTCTCCTCGAAGTGTGCGACGACCGCCTCGTCGTCGCCGAGTTCCTCGCGTTTCGCCCGGACCGCCTCCACCCACTCGACGTACGCCCGTTTCGCCTCCTCGATCAGGTCGGGGTCGTACTCCCGCGGACCGAAGTGGCCGAAACAGAGGTAGTCGGGCTCGAGGTCGGCTACCGTCCCGAGGTCGCGGAGACACTGGTCGAGGTCGAACTGCGGCGGCGGGGTCGTCTGCCGGACCGCGTCGACCTCGGGGACGTAGATGCCCGCGGCGTCCGCAGTGAAGACGACGCCGGCGTCCGGGTCGTGGTACACCGCGTGGTGGGGCGCGTGTCCCGGCGCGTCGTGGACGACGAGTTCGCGGTCGCCGAGGTCGACCCGGTCGCCGTCGGTCAGTCCCGTGATCCGATCTTCGGGGACGGGTTCGGGCTCGTCGTAGTACTCCCACTGGTCGCGCACGGCCGACTTCGTCCCGGCGACGAGTCTGTCCGGGTCGACGAGGTGTCGGACCCCTCGCTCCGGGAGCGCGACCTCGGCGTTCGGGTACCGCGCGGCCAGGTGACCCGCGCCGCCGGCGTGATCGAGGTGGGCGTGCGTCGGAACGATCCACGCCAGTTCGTCGACGCCGATGCCGATCGCCTCGATCGTCTCGAAGAGCGCCTCCCGGTTCGCCCCCGTGCCGGTGTCGATCACGGCGGGGCGCTCGGCGTCGTACACGTACACCGACCCGTACTCGTCGGTGTCGAACATCCCCGTGTCGTGGACGTACAGATCCGGCACGCCGCGCACCGGCTCGAACTCGCCAGCGTTCATACGGGCCCGCCGACGGCCAGGGTCTTTTACGGATCGGTCGGCAGCGGCGGTATCGGCGGCGGCCGAGCCGCGTTCCGTTCCCGATCCGCGTTCTGCTCTCGGTCCCGTTTCCGCTCTCCCCCGTACGGAGGCTTATGGTCGCGCCGGCCCTCCCTCCGGTATGCGCGTGCTCGTCACCGGCGCGACCGGGTTCGTCGGGAGTCGGCTCGTCCCGACGCTGCTCGATCGCGGCCACGAGGTCGTCGCGCTCGTCCGCGACGCCGACGGTTACGCCCCGCCGTCCGGCGTCCGCGTCGTCGAGGGCGACCTCCTGGAGCCGGAGAGCCTCCCGCCGGCGTTCCGAGCCGACGGCGAGGTCGTCGACGCCGCCTACTACCTCGTCCACTCGATGGACGGCGGCCCCGGCTACGAGGAGCGCGATCGGAACTGCGCGCGGAACTTCGCCGAGGCGGCCTCCGCGGCGGGCGTCTCCCGGGTCGTCTACCTCGGCGGGCTCGGCGAGGACCGCGACGGCCTCTCCGAACACCTCCGGTCGCGCCGGGAGGTCGAGCGCGTCCTCGCGGAGGGGTCGTACGCGCTGACGACGCTGCGGGCCGCGATCGTGATCGGCGCGGGCAGCGCCAGCTTCGAGGTGATCCGCGGGCTCGCCCGGCGGCTCCCGCTCATGGTCACCCCGCGGTGGGTCGACACGCTCTGTCAGCCGATCGCGATCGACGACGTCGTCGCGTACCTCGCCGGCGTCCTGGACGCCTCCGAGACCGCGGGCGACACCTACGAGATCGGCGGCCCCGAGGTGTTGACGTACGCGGAGATACTCCGGCGGACCCGCCGGCAGTTCGGCCACGGCCTGTACATCCTCCGCGCGCCCGTTCTGAGCCCGGAGCTGTCCGCCCGGTGGCTCCGGCTCGTCACCGACGTGAACCCCTACCTCGCCCGGTCGCTCGTCGAGGGGCTCCGCAACACGGTGATCGTCGAGGACGACCGGATCCGGGAGCTCGTCCCCGTCGAACCGACGCCGTTCGACCTCGCGGTCGCCCGCGCGCTCGACGCCGAGCGGGCGGCGGGACCGATCGGGTCCGGGGCGGGGGCGACCTCGTGAGCCGGAGCTACGGCGAGACGTGGGTGTACGAGAGCCTCGTCGGGGGGATCCCCGGCCTGGCGATCCCCCGGCGGGTCGCCGTCGCCGTCCAGTTCCTCCTCTTCGAGGTCGCGGTCCTCGTCCTCGGCTGGTACTACGGGCTGTGGAACGCGGTCCTCGCGGGGACGATCGCGGTGCTCGTGGCCGCGGTCGGCAGCGTCGAGATGCACCGGCTCGGCGCGAACAACCGGCTGCTGTCGACGCCGCCGGAGCACAAGCGCCTGCTGTTCGGGTCGAGCATCGAGATCGTGTTGGGCGTGCTGGCGTTCATCGCGCTCGTGACGTACCTCTTCGTCTGGGACGGGGCGCTGCTCGAGCGGCTCTTCGGCGCGAGTCCGCCCGCGCCGGTCGTGTACGTCACCCTGCTCGTCCTCTGGGATCTTACCTACCGGATCGGCACCTCCTGGTGGAGCGCGGTCGTCGCGCTCTGGCGGGCGGTCCACGTCGACCTCTCCCCGGAGGACGCCGCGATCGCCCAGCGGCTCGACGCGGAGAACGTCGCCTTCTCGGCGGTACAGCTGGCGTTGACTCCGTTTCTCCTCGAGGAACCGATCCTGCTCGGCGCGGTCGTCGGCCACGTGCTCGCCGTCGCCGTCGTCTGTTCGGCCGCGATCCTCCTCACCGGCCGCTGATCGTCGAGCGAATCGCCGAGAACCGCCGAACGCCTCGGATCCCTGCTACTCTCCTTTCATCTCCTGGAACTTGTCGAGGAGTGCCTCCGTGGAGTCGCCGGAGTCGTACGTGAGCGAGCCCGAATACTCCGGCCGCTCGGCGTCGAAATCGGCGTCGACAGCGCTCGTCTTCGCTTCCCGCCTTTCGTGTTCGGCTTCGTCATAGGCACCCATTGACATGGTACGGCTTCACTTAGCAACTCTTATACATATACCTGTCGCCGGATCCGCGGGCGTTCTCGTTCGTGATACTCGCCGTTCCGTCCGATGTCGCGGTTTCTCCGGACTCACCGGAAGCCATTAGCCGGGCCGTGCGGTAGCGGACGCGTGGCACAACCGCTCCGATTCAGGCGCGCGCCCGGCCGGTGGGACGGGAACCGGGTCCGCTCGCGGATCGAACGCCCGCTCGACGAGAACCTCGGGGCGACCGCGAGCGACCCGTGGTTCAAACCGCCCGCCGGATACGAGGCGCGGCGGTTCGACATGGACGACGGCTCGTGGGCGCTGTTCTGTTGGACCGACGACGACGCCGACCCGCCGGCGGGCGCGAGCGGCGGCCCCGTCGGCTACTGGCTCGGCAACACGGAGACGCCGAGCGACCTCTGGCGAACGGACAAGTACGGCTTCGAGGAGGTCCCCTATCCCGTCTCGCGGTGGGCCCAGCGGGAGCTGCTCGCGGGGCTCCACGACGACGAGCCGTGGCTCGCCGACTACCCGCACGTCTCGTGGTTCTTCCTCCCGGTGTTCTGCTCGAAGGACGGCGCGGAGACGACCCGGGCGTTCTTCCGCGACCACGCCGCCGGCTTCCCCGACGCGACCCGCGAGGAGGGGACGGGCTACGTCGAGCGGCTCCTCCGGCCCGGGATCCTCGACGAGTACCGCGAGACGATGGCCGGCAAGCTCGGCACCTCCACCTCGATGGACCTCGTCCGGATGAGCGCGACCGTCGCGGAGTTCACGGCCGCGAAGCTCATCGCGGATTCGGGGTACGCGCTGACTCCCGAGATCGAGGTGACGACCGGCCACTCGCTCGACTTCCGCGCGACCGACCCCGACACGGGAACCGGCTCGCTCGTCGAGGTCACCCGGCCGCAGCCGGTCGCGACCCGGTCGGCGTCCGGCCCGGTCGCCGCCGTCCGCGACACGGTGGAGACGAAGACCAGCGGCCAGCTGGAGGCGCACGGCGGCGGGGCGACGCTGTTCGTCGACTGCTCGTCGTTCCCCGACGACGACTGGGCCGCGGTCCGCGACGCGCGACCCGACGTGCGCCACCGACCTGCGGTCGTCCTCCGCGCCCGCCCCAACGGCCGGATCGAGGCCTACCGGAAGGGTTCGGTGCCGATCGACCTCTCCCCGGCCGTCGAGTGGATCGACTGAGGCCGGCGAAGCGGTTGCGTACCGGCGAAAGATACGATCGATCGGCGTGGCTGACGCGACGATCGGTCTTCGGTGCGGTGGCGCGCCGGTGAGCGCCCGGAGGGCGCGAACCCGACCGCGAGGGACGCGGCGAGCGTGGCGAGGTACGAACGAAGTGAGTACCTCGATAAGCGAGCGGCGAAGCCGCGAGCCGTGAGCCGCGAGGCTGGGGAGGCGTGAGGTGCGGGGCGGTTGCGGTGCGGGGTGGGGCTTTGGAGGTGTTCACCGCAGTCGTATCTCTCACTTCGTACTGCCGCGGCTCGTCGGGAACCGTCCGCAAAAATCGAACCGCTAACCGCCGCTACCGTCTCAGAACGAGACCGGCTGCGGGCCGTTCTCCCCGTCCGTCGTCGGGTCGCGGTCCGAGTAGAACCGTCGGCCGACGCCGCGGTGACAGACGCCGGCCCGCAGCGTGTCGAAGACCTCCTCGGGCGCGTCGAACGTCTGATCGCCGAACCGCTCGAGCACGTCCCCGATCCGCTCCGAGCCGTCGGCGAGCTCTACGGTCGCGTTTCCGTGAGCCGCGATCAGCTCTTCGGAGGTGGTCGGGAACTGGTGCCGTTCGATCCGGTCGTCGACGCCGTTCAAGCGCATCAACTACGCCGAGCCGCCGGAGGTTCTTAATGATTGTCCATGAATATCCTTAGTCGGGCGTTACTTCCTTATACGTCATAATACCGCGTGCGAGGTACGTCATGATTCCACACGTCACGGTTCCGCACGGCCGCGCGCGATGCGGTTCCGTCGGTGCTTTGTGGATCCGGCGAGAACCGGCGGCATGACCGCCGACGAATCCGGCTCCGTGACCGACCCCGATCTCGTCGCCGACCTCCACGCCCACACGACCGTCTCCGACGGCACCTTGACGATCGACGAGATCCCGGCGGCCGCCCGCGAGGCCGGGCTCGACTGGGTCGCCGTCACCGACCACGACCGGATCCACCCCGGGATCGACGCGCCCGTCGTCGAGCGCGACGGGGTCCGGATCGTTCGGGGGATCGAGCTTCGCGTCGACGCCGGCTTCGAGCGGCTCGATCTACTGGGATACGCCGTCGAGCACACTGACGCGCTCGACGCCGAGATCGATCGGCTCCAGACCGACCGTCGCGAGCGCGGCGCGGCGATCCTGCGTCGCGTCGAGGACCGGCTCGGCGTCGACCTCGACGTGGAGCCCCGTCCCGGCCTCGGCCGGCCGCACATCGCCCGCGCGATCGAGGCGTCGGCCGCGCCGTACGGCTACGCCGACGCCTTCGACGAGCTGATCGGGAACGACGGGCCGTGTTACGTCGCCCGCGACGTGACCGCCCTCGACCGCGGGATCGATCTGCTCCGGGAGTCGTGCGCGCTCGTCGGCCTCGCGCACCCGTTCCGCTACGACGACGTCGACGCGGCGCTCGACGTCGCCCGCGATCTCGATGCAGTCGAGCGATTCTACCCGTACGGCCGACCGGTCGACACCGACCGGATCGACGAGGTGGTCGCCGACGCGGACCTCCTCGCGACGGGCGGGAGCGACGCCCACGAGCGGACCCTCGGCGCGGCCGGACTGGCCGAGGCCGCGTTCGCGCCGGTCCGCGAGCGACTGCCGGCTCCGCGCTGAACGGCCTCCGGGCCCCGGCGAGGGACGTGACCTCCGGCCGAGGGACGGAACCTCCGGCCGAGGGACGGAGCCCCGGCCGAGGAACAGGGTTAACTCTCGGCGCGACCGAGGGATCAGCATGCGGTGTCACTACTGCGACAGCGAGGCCGCCTACGAGGCCGAACAGGCCGGCGTCGTCGTCGGGCTCTGCGCCGAGCACTTCCGCGAACGCGTCGAGGAGCTGGCCGACGACGAGGGGCTGGCGGCGCTCTCGGACCGGCTCGACGTCGAATCGAGCGAGACCGAGTGACGCGTCAGTCGTCCGTTTTCTCGATCAGTCAGCGCGCGAACGAACCCTAAAAGGCGGTCCGCGACCAACCGGCCCGTATGTACCCCACCGACCGCCCGCGTCGGCTCCGCACCGACGGGATCCGCCCGCTCGTCAGCGAGTCGTCGCTGTCGGCGTCCGACCTCGTCGCGCCCGTCTTCGTCGACGCGACGACCGACGAGCGCGTGCCGATCGAGTCGATGCCGGGCCACGAGCGCGTCCCCCTCGACGAGGCGGTCGCGCGCGTCGAGGAGGTCCGCGAGACCGGCGTCGAGGGCGTGATCCTCTTCGGGATCCCCGAGACGAAGGACCCGACCGGGAGCCGGGCGTACGCCGACGACGGCGTGGTTCAGCGGGCGATCCGCCGGATCACCGCCGAGACCGACGCGTACGTGATCGGCGACGTCTGCCTCTGTGAGTACACCGACCACGGCCACTGCGGGGTGATCGAGCCGGAAGCCGAGAGCGACCCGACGCTGACGGTGCGAAACGACGAGACGCTGGCGCTGCTCGCGGAGACCGCGGTGTCGCAGGCCGACGCCGGCGCGGACATGGTCGCGCCCTCGGCGATGGCGGACGGACAGGTGGCGACGATCCGGGAGGCGCTCGACGACGCGGGCCACGAGGACGTGGCGCTCATGAGCTACGCCGCGAAGTACGAGTCCGCCTTCTACGGCCCGTTCCGCGACGCCGCCGACGGCGCGCCCGCCTTCGGCGACCGCCGACACTACCAGATGGACCCCGCCAACCGACGGGAGGCGCTCCGGGAGGCCCGACTCGACGCCGAGGAGGGCGCGGACGTGCTGATGGTGAAGCCCGGACTCCCGTACCTCGACGTCGTCTCGGACCTCCGTCGGGAGTTCGACCGGCCGATCGCCGCCTACAACGTCTCCGGCGAGTACGCCATGCTCCACGCGGCCGCCGAGAAGGGCTGGCTCGATCTGGAGGCGGTCGCCCACGAGTCGCTCGTCTCTCTCAAGCGCGCGGGCGCGGACCTGATCGTGACCTACTTCGCGGAGGACCTGGCCGACCGGCTGTAAGCGGCCCGCCGGTCGCCGCGGTCTCGTCGACCGGTCGCGTCACCCGCCGCGTTCGAGTCGAGTCATCCGTCGCGTTCGAGTCGAAACCGCGTCGTCGCCCTCCCCTCGAAGCGCGGCCCCGGTCCCGCCGCCGCGAAGTCGGCGTCCTCGAGCGCGTCGGCGCGACGCTCCTCGCCGTCGACGACGACCGCCTCGACGTCCATTCCCTCCCGTTTCGCGAACCGTTTGGGCTCCTCGAGCAGGCGATCGAGCGCCGGGGCCGTCCCGGCGAAGTCGGTCACGTGGACGGTCCCCGCGCGGACGTCGAACGCGACGAACCCGGCGAGTCCGTCGGGCGCGTCGAAGCCGCTCTCCGCGCCGGGGTTTCCACTCTCGGGATCGGCGTCTCCGTCCCCCGAACCGACGTTCCGGTCCTCGTCGCGATCGGCGGCCGCGACCCTGACCGTCCGGTCGTGTATCGTGTCCACGAGCACGTCCGCCGGTCGACCGGTCACCTCGGCGAGCGCCTCGGCGTCCGACTCGAGCGCGTCACGGATCCGCATACCCGTCGTCTCTCGGCCGGCCGGTTAAGTCCGCGGTCGCCGGGAGGGCGAGCCCGCGGCCGCCGACCGAATGAATTTAACGCGCCGGCGCGCACGTCTCCTCCATGAGCAAATCCACCAAGATCGTTCTCGGCACGGTCGGGATCTCCGCCGCGCTCGCGGTGCTTATCATCCTCTCGTACGTCTTCGGGACGGCCGGGTGATGTTCTCGGCTCGCGATCTCGACGCCGACCTGGCGGCGGTTCGCGACCGTCACGCGCCCGGTTCGCCGGTGATCGACGTCGACGCCGAGTTCGAGACGCTGCCGCCCGCGGCCGCGGAGGACCTCGGACTGTTCGTCGACGGCCTCGTTCCGTTCTCGTGTCCCGACGAGTGGCTCCCCGCCGACGCGCCCGAGACCCTCCGACGGTACGCGGGACCGACGTTCACGGTCGGGCTCCCCGGCGCGGGGACCGCGGTCCGCACGACGCAGACGGAGCCGCAGGCGGTCCTCCTCAAGCGCCGCGCGGAGGGGACGCCCGAGGACTTCCTCGCGTTTCTGATCGCCGACCGGCTGGTCCAGGTCGGGGTCGAGCCGGCGGCGGGAACGGTCGCCTCGTCCGAGGAACCCGGCGACCGGCTTCCGGAGACGTTCCTCCCCTTCTTCGGGCCGCGCTACCGCGACCTCGACGCGGCGATCCGGCGGCCGGAGTCGAGCGCCGACGGGGACGCCTCGCCCGCCGACGGAGCCGACGACGCGACCTCCTCCGAGGCGACCGCCCGGTTCGACGCCGCGGACGTCTTCCAGGTCGCGAACGCGCTGTACGACGCGTGGGTCGGCCTCCACGTCCGCGACGTCTTCGCCACCTGGGAGGGGGAGTTCCCCCGACTGTACGACGCCTGGATCGACGCCGGCGAGCGGCTGGAGGGGCGGCTCGTGGACCTCCCGAGCGAGGTCGCCCGCGGGGAGACCGACTTCGCGAGCGCGACCGAGTACGCCTGCTCGGCGGTTCGACACGGGCTCGAGCTCCCCGCGCCCTTCGCCGCGCTGGACACCGCGGCGTACCGCGAGCGGGGCGCTCCCTACGCGGTGACGTGGGCGGAGAAGACGTTCGCGTCGCTGCGCGAGGAGTAGCCTCTCAGAGGTCGACGGAGACGTTGCCGTCGCCGTCGAGCGAGATGACCCCGTCGAAGAGCTCCCGGAAGCGGTCGAGCGTCGCCACCTCGTGGACCTCCTCGGAGAGGTGGAAGATGCCGACCGCGTCGTGTGCTTTCAGCAGCTCGAGGATCTCCCCGGCGGCCTCGTAGACGGCGTCGTCGTCGGCGTAGTACGCCATCTCCGTGAGCGAGTCGACGGAGACGCGGCGTTTCCCCTCCGTCTCCTCTAAGAACCGCTCGACGCGGTCGACCACGCCGTCGAGGTCGTCGGGGGCGGAGACGTAGTAGACGTCGTCGGAGGAGCGTCGCGAGTACCCCCGTTCGACGGAGAGGGTGTCGAGGATCGTCGCCTTCTCCTCGTCGACGTCGTAGTACTCGAGCTTCTGTTCGACCTCGCGCGCGGTCGTCCGCGTCGAGACGACGAGGAAGGCGTCGGTGTCGGTCTTCAGGAAGTCGGTGTCGATCCGGTCGGTCTCGCCGATGCTCGGATGAACGAGCAGGAGCCCCGTCCCCCCGGGATCGTTTCGGGTCCGTTCTCGACGGCGAGCGCGTAGTCCATACACGGGGAACCGGCCCGACCGACTTAACGGTGCGGGCCCGCGGTCATCGCTGCCGGACGCCCCCGCCGACGGCCGGTTCCGACGCCCCGTCCCCGCCGAACTCCCCCACCGCCGGACGGCTTTTCACGAGCCCCCTCGTCGGTACGTCCGCATGGACGGTCACGAAAGCGCGCGGGAGGTGTACCGGCAAGCGCTCCCCGTCGTGCTCGTCAGCCTCGTCGCCGGGCTGTTCGCGGGCACGATCCTCGGCTCCGAGACCATGCGATCCGGGATCGAGAGCGTTACCGGCATCCTGCTCCTCCTCCCGGCGTTTCTCGCGACCCGCGGCGGCGTCTACGGCTCGCTCGGCGCTCGGCTCTCGACGGGCCTCCACCAGGGGGTGATCGAGCCGACGTTCGCGCTCGACCGGCGGCTCACGAACGCGATCGTCGCCTCCTTCATCAACGGGATGACGGTCTCCGTGTTCATCGCGGTCGTCACCTACCTCGCTCTCTTCCTCCTCGGCGGGCAGGGGAGCCTGCTCGAGCTCGTCGGAATCATGCTCGTCGCCGGCTTCCTCTCGGCGGCGCTGATGCTCTCGGTGTTGATCACCGTCATCTTCGTCGGCTACAGGCGCGGGCTCAACCCCGACAACGTGATCGGCCCGGTCGTGACGACGCTGGGCGACGTCTTCGGCGTCTTCTTCCTGCTCGTGGGGATCTACGTCGTGGGGGTGATCACGTGAGCGAGCCGCGGGGTGACGACGCCGCTATCGACATCGACGACGCCGACGCGACCTCCCCAGCGACGGCCGCGGACGACGCGATCCCGGACGAGGCGGCCCCCGTCGACGAGTGGTCGATATCCCGCATCGTCCGCACGATGATCCCGCTTCTCGCGGCCCTGTCGGTGCTCCAGCTCGTCTCGGGGACCGTCCTCGAGAGCTTCGAGCGGACCCTGCTACAGTACCCCGCGCTCCTCGTTCTGCTTCCGGTCCAGATCGGCACGGCCGGGAACCTCGCGTCGATCATGTGTTCGCGGCTCACCACGCAGCTGTACCTCGGGACCTACGAGCCGCGGCTCTCGAACCCGGACGTTCGCGCCAACGTGGTCGCCGTCTTCGCGCTCGCGGGGACCGTCTTCGGGCTCGTCGGCGTCGCGGCGTGGGCCATCGGCGTCGCGCTCGGCGGGTCGCTCGCGCTCGCTCGCGTGCTCCTGATCGCGCTCGTCTCCGGGATGCTCCTCGCGGTGCTCGTCGTGGTCGCGAGCGTCGTCGCCGTCGAGGTCTCCTATCGGGTCGGGCTCAACCCCGACGACACGACGATCCCGGTCGTGACGAACGTGTGTGACGTCGCGGGCGTGTTGATCCTGTTCGCGGTCGTCGGCGTCGTCGTGTGACCGCGTCCGGTTCGGGAGGCGACGGATCAGAACACGCTGTCGGCCGTCGCGGCCCCGACGACGCTGAAGACCGCGCCGACGGAGACCGCCTTGGCCGTCGTCACCCACAGCGCCGTCCCCGTGACGCCCTGCTCGATGAGGAACGTGTCGGGCGCGTCGAAGAGGACCGCGAGCACGATCACCGACCCGAACGAGACCGTCATCAGCGAGAGGAACCTGACGGGGATCCCGACGACCTCCTGTTCGGCCTCGGGGTCGCGTCCGGTGTCCGCACGGTACAGGGTGGCGTACCCGATCGCGGCGACCATGACGGCCGTGAGGACCGCCTGGAGCCAGTTCATCCCGATCGCGAGCACCCACACCTCCTCGGTGACGACGAACGGCCCGGCCAGGAGGAACCCGCCGACCATCTGCTGGGCGGAGTCGGCGACCCGAAATCGCGGCCGTCGGAGGCTCGGGCGTTTCATACCTCGACCACCCGGCCTCGGGAGAAAAACGCGTCGCTCGCGCCGTCGCCCCGATCGTGCCCGTCCTTCGCCCGCCCCACCCAATTCCACCCCATCCCACCTCACCTCTCCGCGCCTCGCCGCACCCGCCCGCCGTCGATCCGGTTTTCACCCCTCCCGCCGTCCTCGGCGTATGAGCGTCAGAGAGGAGTTCGACGCGTGGGCGAGCGCCGGCAGGGACCGGGGCATGGAGGACCGCCACTGGCACACCGCGAAACACGTCCTCGCCCGCATGCCGGTCGAGCCGGGCGATACCGTCCTCGATCTGGGAACCGGCTCCGGCTACGCGCTCAGAGCGCTCCGCGAGCGTGACATCGGCCGCGGCTACGGCCTCGACGGCGCGCCGGAGATGGCCCGGAACGCCCGCGGATACACCGACGACGACGCGATCGGCTTCCTCGTGGGCGACTTCGACGCGCTCCCGTTCGCCGACGACTCGGTGGATCACGTCTTCTCGATGGAGGCGTTCTACTACGCGACGAACCCGCACAACACTCTCGAGGAGGTCCGTCGCGTGTTGAACCCCGGTGGAACCTTCTACTGTGCGGTCAACTACTTCGCCGAGAGCGAGCAGACCCACGGGTGGCAGGAGAACATCTCGATCGACATGACGCTGTGGAGCCGCGCGGAGTACCGCGAGGCGTTCCGCGAGGCCGGGCTGTACGTCGCCGGACAGGACGCGATCCCGGACCGGGAGATCGAGATCCCGCCGGAATCGGCGTTCCCGACCGACGAGTGGGAGCGCCGCGAGGCGATGGTCGACCGCTACCGGACGTGGGGGACGCTTCTGACGGTCGGCGTCGCACCTTGATCGGAACGTCGGTTTCGAAGTATTGGACGGTTTCAAAGTCCCCACTGATCGGCTACCCGAACTGGGTGCCATAACTGTGGAGAACATTCACAAAGCCCCAGTCGCGAGGATTCGCGCGGCTCGCTGCGGTCCTCAGTCGCCGGGCTTCGTCCTCGCGACTGCCCCTTTGAATCCCACCCCGCCCCGCGACCGCACCTCACGCCTCCCCAGCCTCGTCGCTGGCGCGGTTCCGCGCCAGCGACTCCCTCGCGCGCGTTGCTCGCGCGCGCCGGATCACTTAGTCCGGCCGCCGCGGTTCCGGCGTAACCGAGGCCGTTAAGAGGGAACCGCGGGAAATCCCACCCGATAATGCCCAGCGGAGAGTACGACCCCGACACCGCCGAGCCGCACTGGCAGCGGCGATGGGTCGACGAGGAGACGTACGCGTACCCCGACGACCCCGTCGATCCGAACACCGCGTTCTCCATCGACACCCCCCGCCGACCGTCTCCGGCAGCCTCCACTGGGGCCACGTGTACGGCTCGATCCTCCAGGACGTCGTCGCCCGCTTCCACCGGATGTACGACAGCGAGGTGTTCTACCCGTTCGGCTACGACGACAACGGGATCGCCTCCGAGCGGCTCACCGAGCGCGAACTCGACGTTCGCCACCAGGACTTCGAGCGCCGCGAGTTCCAGCGCAAGTGCCGGGAGGTGTGTCTGGAGTACGAAGAGGAGTTCACGGAGAAGATGCAGGGCGTCGGCCTCTCCATCGACTGGAACAACACCTACCGCACCATCTCGCCGGAGGTCCAGCGCGTCTCCCAGCTCTCCTTCATCGACCTCTACGAGAAGGGCCGCGAGTACCGCCAGGAGGCCCCGGCGATCTGGTGTCCCGACTGCGAGACCGCCATCTCGCAGGTCGAGACCGAGGACGCGGAGCGCGACTCGCACTTCCACGACATCGAGTTCGGCGTCGCGGGGAGCGAGGACGCCTTCACCATCTCCACGACGCGACCCGAACTCCTCCCCGCCTGCGTCGCCGTCTTCGTCCACCCCGACGACGAGGAGAACGCGGACCTCGTCGGCCGCGAGGCGGCGGTGCCCCTGTTCGGCCACGAGGTGCCGATCATCGCGGACGACCGCGTCGACATGGAGACGGGGTCGGGGATCGTGATGTGTTGTACCTTCGGCGACCAGAACGACATCGAGTGGTACCAGGCGCACGACCTGGACCTCCGGGTCGCCATCGACGAGTCCGCCCACATGACCGACGTCGCCGGCGAGTACGAGGGGCTCCACTCCTCGGAGGCCCGCGAGGCCATCGTCGAGGACCTCGAGGCGGCCGGCGCGCTCCTCGATCGGTGGGAGATCACCCACACCGTCAACGTCCACGAGCGATGCGAGACGAGCGTCGAGTTCCTCGTCACGGAGCAGTGGTACATCGAGGTGCTGGACAAACGCGAGGAGTACCTCGAGGCCGGCCGCGAGATGGAGTGGTTCCCCGAGAAGATGTTCACCCGGTATCAACACTGGGTCGAGGGCCTCCAGTGGGACTGGCTCATCTCCCGGCAGCGCTCCTCCGGGATCCCCTTCCCCGTCTGGTACTGTGCGGACTGCGACCGCGAGGTCGTCGCCGAGAAGGCCGACCTCCCCGTCGACCCGCTCTCGGACGATCCGCCGGTCGACGCCTGTCCGGAGTGCGGTCACGGGGAGTTCGTCCCCGAGGACGACGTGCTCGACACGTGGGCGACCTCCTCTCTCACCCCGCTCATCAACGCCGGCTGGGACTACGACGAGGACGCCGGCGAGTTCGCCATGGACCGCCCGGAGATCTATCCGATGAACGTCCGGCCGCAGGGCCACGACATCATCTCCTTCTGGCTGTTCCACACCGTGATCAAGTGTTACGAGCACACCGGCGAGGTCCCCTTCGAGTCGACGATGATCAACGGGATGGTGCTCGACGAGAACCGCGAGAAGATGTCGAAGTCCAAGGGGAACGTCGTCGACCCCGACGCGGTGTTGGAGGAGTACCCCGTCGACGCCGCCCGCTACTGGGCGTCCGGCTCCGCGATCGGCGACGACCTCCCGTACCAGGAGAAGGGGCTCCGCGCGGGCGAGAAGCTCATCCGGAAGCTCTGGAACGCCTCGAAGCTGGTCGAGTCGCTCGCGCCCGAGCCGTACCCCGACGAGCCCGAGGGCGGCCTCCGCGAGATCGACCGCTGGCTGCTCGCCGAGCTCGACCGCGAGGTCGAGACGCTCACCGGCAGACTCGAGAATCGCGAGTTCTCGAAGGCGCGCGACGGGCTCCGGAGCTTCTTCTGGAACACGTTCTGTGACGACTACCTCGAGATCGCCAAACAGCGCGAGGACGCCTCGGCGGCGTACACGCTCCGGACCGCCCACCGCCGGTTCCTGAAGCTGTTCGCGCCGGTGCTCGCGCACGTCACGGAGGAGCTGTGGCAGGACATGTACGCGGACGCGGCCGCGGGGGACGCGGGCGACTCGATCCACCTCGCCGACTGGCCCGAACCCCTCGGACTCGACGCCGACGCCGACGCCGGCCGCGCCGCGATGGCGGTCGTGGGCGCGCTCCGTCGGTACAAAAGCGAGAACCAGCTCCCGCTCAACGCCGACCTCGACGCGGTCGAGGTGTACGCCGACATCCGCGGGTTCGAGGACGACGTCACCGGCGTGATGCACGTCGCGGACCTCGCGGTCCACCCGGACGCGGAGGCTCCCGTCGAGACGGTGGTCACCGGGATCGACCTCGACTACGCCACCGTCGGCCCGAAACACGGGGACCGCGTCGGCGACATCGACGCCGCGCTCGCGAGCGGGGACTACGAGATCGACGGCGACGAGCTCCACGTCGCGGGCGTGACGCTGGAGGACGGCGAGTTCTCGATCGAGGAGAACAGGCGGTACGCGGGCGAGGGCGAACTCCTGGACGCGGAGGACGTCGTCGTCATCGTCCGAAACGCTGTCGAGGCCTGATCGCTCGAACTCGACCCGATCACTCGAGGTCCGCGCCGACCGCGTCCGCGACCGTCTCGAAGCCGTCGCGCTCGAGGAGGTCGAGCAGTCCCCGGTTGATCGAACGGGCGAGCCCCGGACCCTCGTAGACGAGCGCGGTGTACAGCTGGACGACCGACGCGCCGGCGCGGATCTTCTCGTATGCGCCCGCCGCGTCGGAGACGCCGCCGACGCCGACGACCGGCACGTCCGTCCGCTCCGCGACGAACCGGACCAGGTCGGTGGAGACGTCCTCGATCGGCTTTCCCGACAGTCCCCCCGCTCCGCGCGGTTCGGGCTCTCCAGCGTGTCGGGACGCGAGACGGTCGTGTTGGTCGCGATCACACCGTCGAGGCGGAGGTCGTCGACGACGGCGAGCGCGTCCGCGATCGCCTCCCGCGGGAGGTCGGGCGAGAGCTTGACCAGAAGCGGCGACGCGCCCGCCTCCGAGAGCGTTCCGAGGATCTCCTCGAGCGCCTCGCGGTTCTGTAGCTCGCGGAGGCCGGGCGTGTTGGGACTCGAGACGTTGACGACGAAGTAGTCGCCCGCGTCGGCGACGCGCTCGTAGGTGTACAGGTAGTCGTCGGCCGCCTCCGACAGCGGCGTCGACTTCGACTTCCCGACGTTGACGCCGACCGGCACGTCCGGCATCGGCTCCCGGTCGAGGCGGTCGCCGACGACGTCCGCGCCCTCGTTGTTGAAGCCCATCCGGTTGATCAACGCGTCGTCCTCGCGGAGCCGGAACAGTCGCGGTCGGGGGTTCCCCGGCTGTCCCTCGGCGGTCACGCCGCCGACCTCGACGTGGCCGAACCCGAGCGCGGCGAGCGCCCGCGGCACCTCGGCGTTCTTGTCGAAGCCGGCGGCCACGCCGACCGGGTTCGGAAACGCGATGTCGAACGCGTCGACCCGTAACCGCTCGTCCTCCACGGCGTACCGCTCCCGGAGCGCCGGCTCGATCGGAGTGCCCTGTACGCCACGGAGGAGGCGGTGTCCCGCGGTGTGTGCCGTCTCGGCCGGGAGCGCGAACAACGCCGGCTTCGCGAGGTCGTAGAGCCCCATCGGTCGGTTCTCGTCGTGGACGGGTATCAATCCGCCGACCCGCGGTACCGGCGGCACGGACGTCGTCGGTCGGGACGCGAGAAACGGCCTCGTCTCGGACGGCCACGGACCGCGATGGCCTCAGAAGTCGTGTTCGAGCTGCTCGGGGTCCGAGTCCGCCTTCTGGATGATGATCTTGCCGTCGCGGACGCGAACGAACACCTCGTCGCCGATCTCCATCCCGGCGACGGCGAGCTCGTCCTCGTGGAGGTTCACGTGGACGTTGTGGTACTCCCCGTCGTCGTCCTTGGCGCCACTCGGGCTGAGCTTCTTTTTGCGGACCATCGCGGGTGTATGGCTCGCACTTCGCCACAGCAGACATATAAGTGTTGTTTACGCGTCGGATCGCCGTCTCGGGTGGAAACGGAGGTCGATCGACTTCCACTCCCGTCGTTCGATTCGACCACCGGAACCGCCTCGAGATCGAGGGCCCGTTCCGGCGTATTTATAAGTTATGTGCCGATCAGTTTTCATTTCGCCGATATATTTATTACGGGTTGTGTGTTGGGTTGACACGGAGGTAAAACCATGGTACGTGAAGACGGTAAGCGAAACTTCGCCCTCCGGGAGGAGGACGGGTCGGAACCGAGCGAGTTCTCCGGGAACATGCCGAGACAGGCGGCGCTCAAGGCGGCTCGGACCCTCGAGCCCGCCCCTTCCGAGGAGGAGGCGGAACGGATCACGCTCAGGCTCCGCGAGAAAGGGACGGAAAAGGTACACGAATACGAGGGGTGGGCGTGGAAGGCGAGCGCTCCCGAAGTCGACGAGGCCGACGACGACTTCTGGCTCAACGACCTCGACGACATCACGAAGGCGAACGTCTCGAAACAGGGTATCGAGTACCTCGACGAGGAGTAACTCCCTGTCCCGTCCGCTCCGACGAGCCCGCGTTTCTTTCACGGACCGACTCCGCCAGCCGCGCGTTGGGGACCGGACGGTCGCCGCTCGGATCCGCCTTTCGCGCCATGAAACCGCATGACGTGGCGGGTTCGGTTCGACGGGGTTAAATGTGTACCCCGATTCGAATGGAATGCGAAGGCCCCCGCGGTGGGGGCAGCGGCCGGCCGCCGACGGCGGCCGGTCGACGCGTTCCGACGGGGTTAAATGTATACCCCGATTCGAACCGAATGCGAAGAACGCATCGCGAACTCGGGCCGTTCAACCCGGCCCGGTTTCGCAGGACCGACGAAGTCCGATGGGTTTATGTCCCATGCTGGACAACGTTCAGGTCCGCGAAGGATGAGGATTTCGCCCCCTGCGCTCCGGCGTAAGAGGAGATCTGATGTGAGCCGTGGACGTTCGGTGTCATCCGGGTCGCCGGTGGCAACGGACTCCACATTGGACCATGCAATGGTGTGTTGACAACGAGTCAACACCCGCCAACATAACCCCCTCGTGCCGGGAATCAGGCGCGAGGGTACACATTCCGGTTGATCCTGCCGGAGGCCATTGCTATTGGGATCCGATTTAGCCATGCTAGTTGTACGAGTTCAGACTCGTAGCGAATAGCTCAGTAACACGTGGCCAAACTACCCTTCGGAGCACGATACCCTCGGGAAACTGAGGCTAATAGTGCATATCACAGTCCACCTGGAATGAGGACTGTGTCAAACGCTCCGGCGCCGAAGGATGTGGCTGCGGCCGATTAGGTAGACGGTGGGGTAACGGCCCACCGTGCCAATAATCGGTACGGGTCATGAGAGTGAGAACCCGGAGACGGAATCTGAGACAAGATTCCGGGCCCTACGGGGCGCAGCAGGCGCGAAACCTTTACACTGCACGCCAGTGCGATAAGGGGATCCCAAGTGCGCAGGCATAGAGCCTGCGCTTTTGTCCACCGTAGGGAGGTGGACGAATAAGGGCTGGGCAAGACCGGTGCCAGCCGCCGCGGTAATACCGGCAGCCCGAGTGATGGCCGATCTTATTGGGCCTAAAGCGTCCGTAGCTGGCCGCGCAAGTCCATCGGGAAATCCACCCGCTCAACGGGTGGCCGTCCGGTGGAAACTGTGTGGCTTGGGACCGGAAGGCGCGACGGGTACGTCCGGGGTAGGAGTGAAATCCCGTAATCCTGGACGGACCGCCGATGGCGAAAGCACGTCGCGAGAACGGATCCGACAGTGAGGGACGAAAGCCAGGGTCTCGAACCGGATTAGATACCCGGGTAGTCCTGGCCGTAAACAATGCCTGCTAGGTGTGGCTCCCACTACGAGTGGGTGCTGTGCCGTAGGGAAGCCGCTAAGCAGGCCGCCTGGGAAGTACGTCCGCAAGGATGAAACTTAAAGGAATTGGCGGGGGAGCACTACAACCGGAGGAGCCTGCGGTTTAATTGGACTCAACGCCGGACATCTCACCAGCATCGACTGTGGTAATGACGGTCAGGTTGATGACCTCGCCACGAGCCACAGAGAGGAGGTGCATGGCCGCCGTCAGCTCGTACCGTGAGGCGTCCTGTTAAGTCAGGCAACGAGCGAGACCCGCATTCCTACTTGCCAGCAACGCTGTGAAGCGGTTGGGGACAGTAGGAAGACTGCCGTGGCCAACACGGAGGAAGGAACGGGCAACGGTAGGTCAGTATGCCCCGAATGTGCTGGGCAACACGCGGGCTACAATGGTCGAGACAAAGGGTTCCAACTCCGAGAGGAGACGGTAATCTCAGAAACTCGATCGTAGTTCGGATTGTGGGCTGAAACTCGCCCACATGAAGCTGGATTCGGTAGTAATCGCGTGTCACAAGCGCGCGGTGAATACGTCCCTGCTCCTTGCACACACCGCCCGTCAAAGCACCCGAGTGAGGTCCGGATGAGGCTCGTCACACGAGTCGAATCTGGGCTTCGCAAGGGGGCTTAAGTCGTAACAAGGTAGCCGTAGGGGAATCTGCGGCTGGATCACCTCCACAGACCCGAGACCTCCCTTCAGGGAGGCTCATCTTACCTTCGACCGTTCACACGAACGGTCACTACTCATTCACTTCGCATGCGTCCAACACGGAATCCGCGTCACCGCCGGCCCGGACACTTTTGAGCGTCCACGGCTCACACCTACACACCCCCACACCAGACCATATCCTCTCCACATGGAGAGGTGGGCTCATAGCTCAGCGGTAGAGTGCCTCCCTTGCAAGGAGGATGCCCTGGGTTCGAATCCCAGTGAGTCCATGTCAGTCCGGCCGGTTCGAAACGTGCCCCTTAAGGGCGTACCGACGAACCGTTCGGACACGACGACCGATGCACCATCCCGGGAAACCGCGGATGGGAAGGGTTCGACGAACACGCGCTGCCACGCGTGATTCGATGACGACCGTGTATACGTGCGATCCAGACGTCCACTGAACTCATACGAGTTCGTGGAACGTCAGTGAACCATACAGTCGGACTACCTCTTATGAGGTACTCTGACACCGTCAGTGTTCTTTGAACACTGACACACTACTGGCTACTGTGCCAGCTGGTGAATGGCTCGGCTCGAGAGCCGACGACGGACGTGCCAAGCTGCGAAAAGCTCGTGGGACCCGCATGGAGGGAAAGAACACGAGATCTCCGAATCGGAATCCGTATTACAATTGCTACGCGCAATAGGGAACCCCCTGAATTGAAACATCTCAGTAAGGGGAGGAAAAGAACGCAATCGCGATGTCGTCAGTAACCGCGAGTGAACGCGACACAGCCCAAACCGAAGGTCTTCGGACCAATGTGGTGTTCGGGTTGACACTCAAGCCGCGAAATCGCATTCGAAGTCTCCTGGAACGGAGCGTGAAACAGGGTGACAACCCCGTAGAATGCGAGAGTACCGGTGGCGTCAAATCCAGAGTAGCAGGGGTCGGATATCCTCTGTGAACACTCCAGGCATCCCCTGGAAAGGCTAAACACTCCTCGAGACCGATAGCGAACAAGTAGCGTGAGCGAACGCTGAAAAGCACCCCGAGAAGGGCGGTGCAATAGGGCCTGAAATCAGTTGGCGATCGAGCGACAGGGCGTAGAAGGCGTCTCTCAAAACGACCGAGAAGCGATTCTCTAGTAGGAAGAGAGACGAGCCGGCGTCGTGTCGTGCGTTTTGAAAAACGACCCAGGGAGTGCACTTGAATGGCGAGTCTAACTCGTGAACCGAGGAAGGCGCAGGGAAACCGATACGGCCGCAGCACTTTGTGCGAGGGCCACCGTGTCCAAACGCGGGGAGTCATTCGGGTGCGACCCGAAACCAGGCGATCTATACGCGAGCAGGGTGAAGCGTGGCGAAAGCCACGTGGAGGCCCGTTAGAGGTGGTATCCTACAATATCCTCTCGTGATTCGTGTATAGGGGTGAAAGGCCCATCGAGCCTGGCAACAGCTGGTTCCGACCGAAACATGTCGAAGCATGACCTCTTCCGAGGTAGCCCGCGGGGTAGAGCTACCGATTGGATGACCCGCCTCCGAGAGGAGTCGGCCATCCTGTCGAACTCCAAACCCGCAGGCGCCGCAGACGAAGGGAGTCCGGTGCGCGGGGTAAGCCTGTGTACCGTGAGGGGAACAACCCAGAGCCGGGTTAAGGTCCCAAAGTGTAGATTAAGTGCGATTCGAAGGTGGTCTCAAGCCCTAAACAGCCGGGAGGTGAGCTTAGAAGCAGCTACCCTCTAAGAAAAGCGTAACAGCTTACCGGCCGAGGTTTGAGGCGCCCAAAATGATCGGGGCTCAAATCTACCACCGAGACCTGGCCGTATCCGTGAAAGGATAACCGCGTAGGTCGGCGTTCTGTTCGGATGGAAGCTCGGGCGAGAGCTCGCGTGGACCGTTCAGAAACGACAATCCTGGTCACAGTAGCAGCGATAGTCGGGTGAGAACCTCGACGGCCTGATGAGCAAGGGTTCCTCGGCACTGCCGTTCAGCCGAGGGTCAGCCGGTCCTAAGACACACCGCAACTCGACTGTGTCAACGGGAAACTGGTTAAGATTCCAGTGCCATCATGCGATAAAAGTCGACGCCGTGTGGACCGCTGAGCCGGGCATTCGCCCGGTCGAATCGTGGAACCTCGTGGAAGCCGTCACGGCAGGAAGCGAGAGAAGCGCGAGATAGCGTAAGTCAGCCGTACATAGGGCCCGTGAAAAGACGAGCATGATGTCCGTACCGAGATCCGAAACAGGTGCTCTGGCAGCGCAAGCCACGGCCTGTCGGGAGAACCGACGTTAGGGAATTCGGCAAGTTAGTCCCGTACCTTCGGAAGAAGGGATGCCTGCTCTCTGCAGAGCAGGTCGCAGTGACTCGGGCGCTCCGACTGTCTAATAACAACACAGGTGACCGCAAATCCGCAAGGACTCGTACGGTCACTGAATCCTGCCCAGTGCGGGTATCTGAACACCTCGTACAAGAGGACGAAGGACCCGTCAACGGCGGGGGTAACTATGACCCTCTTAAGGTAGCGTAGTACCTTGCCGCTTCAGTAGCGGCTTGCATGAATGGATAAACGAGAGCGCCACTGTCCCAACGTTGGACCCGGTGAACTGTACGTTCCAGTGCGGAGTCTGGAGACCCCCAAGGGGAAGCGAAGACCCTATAGAGCTTTACTGCAGGCTGTCGCTGAGACGTGGTCGCCGATGTGCAGCATAGGTAGGAGACGGTACACAGGTGCGCGCGCCAGCGCGTCGCCGAGTCAGCATTGAAATACTACCCGTCGGTGACTGCGACTCTCACTCCGGGAGGAGTACACCGGTAGCCGGGCAGTTTGACTGGGGCGGTACGCGCTCGAAAAGATATCGAGCGCGCCCGAAGATCATCTCAGCCGGGTCGGGAACCCGGCGAAGAGCGCAAGAGCACAAGATGGTCTGACAGTGTCATTCCCAACGAGTGACGCTGACGCGAAAGCGTGGTCTAGCGAACCTACGAGGCTCCGGAATGGGGCCCGTAGATGACAGAAAAGCTACCTTAGGGATAACAGAGTCGTCACCCGCAAGAGCACATATCGACCGGGTGGCTTGCTACCTCGATGTCGGTTCCCTCCATCCTGCCCGTGCAGAAGCGGGCAAGGGTGAGGTTGTTCGCCTATTAAAGGAGGTCGTGAGCTGGGTTTAGACCGTCGTGAGACAGGTCGGCTGCTATCTATTGGGGGTGTTATGGTACTTGACGTGAACGGTCGTATAGTACGAGAGGAACTACGACTGGTCGCCACTGGTGTATCGGTTGTCCGGAAGGGCAGATGCCGAGTAGCCACGCGACACGGGGTAAGAGCTGAACGCATCTAAGCTCGAAACCCACATGGAAAAGAAGTACCGACGAGGTCACTCGTAGAAGACGAGATAGATAGACTCGGGATGTACGCGCCGAGGCAACGAGGCGTTGAGTCCACGAGCACTAACAGACCGAAGCCACAGTCATACGGTCACTGGACCTTCCACACTCGTATGAGTTCAGGCGGTAGCTGGATCGCACGCATACACGGTCGTCAATAAGACGAGCCACTGACACAGGGGTCTCTCTTGAGAGAGTCTCGGTTCGAGTCCGGGAGTCAGCATGAAGGCGGCCATAGCGGTGGGGGCACACCCGTACCCGTTCCGAACACGGAAGTTAAGCCCACCCGCGTACCGGGAAGTACTGGAGTGAGCGATCCTCTGGGAACCGCGGTTCGCCGCCTCGCCACTCATACTTCATCACATTCGAGCCCACGGACACCGCGTCCGTGGGCTCTTTTCATGTATTTCGCCGAGCAGCGACGCTTCCCGATAGGCTTAAACGCTCGACAGCGGTACGTTCGATAGCGCCAAGGTGGCAGAGTCTGGTCAGACGCAGCGGCCTGCAGAGCCGCCCGACGCCGGTTCAAATCCGGCCCTTGGCTTTTTTCCACACGCACAGCCGCCGGGCTCGGCCGGTTCGACCGATGCCGTAGATATCGCCGTAGGACCTCGTTAGAAGGTGATGATCTCGTAGTCGTTGTCGACGAGCGAGCGGATGCTCGGGTGGCCGTCGTGTTCGTCGAGGGTGACGAGACCGGCGTCGGCGACGGCCTCGTCGACGCCGAACGCGCCCGAACAGTAGTCACAGACGACCGCGTCGTCGCGGACCGTCCGATACAGCTCGTGGTAGTCGCTCTCCTCGTCTTCGAGTTCGGGGACCCACTGGGTGCCGGCCCCATCGAAGACCAGTTCGAGTTCGTCGCCGTCGGTGTCGGCGAACTCCTTTGCGGCCTCCAGCGCGTTCGCGAGGCGGCCGTAGTCGGCGTGCGATTCGTTGCCGGCGAGGATCACTATCGCTGCTTTCGTCATCGCACCCGTCACGAGGGCCACCGTCGTACTAAACTCGGCGCGGGTGTGTGTCGCGGACGCCGACTCGTCACGTGAATACACGACACGTATCGCCGGGGCGTCGTATCTCGTCTCGCGTTCCGCTGCTCGCGTCGGGAGGTCGTTCTCGGATCGCTCGCGGGGATCGGCGTCGGATCAGCCGTGGTCCGAACCGCCACGGCGGTCTCTCCGACCGCGTCGAATCGGATCGGTGTTACGGTCCCGTCACGTGTTCTGCGTCATGAGCGATGGGAACGCCGGAGATGGCCGGGAGGAGTCGACCGATCGACGCGGTCCGAACGCCACCGCCTCGGGCGATGTCGACGGGACGGACGACGCGGGGAATCTCGACACCGGATCCGACCCGGCGGCGTACGCGGCCGCGACGCCCGAGGTCGGGCTTCCGGACGCGCCGGGACCGGCCGGCGACGCGCCGGCGGTCCGCGCGGTCGGGGTCGGCCCCGGGAACCCGGAGTTCCTCGTTCCGCGGGCCGACCGGGCGATCCGGCGGGCGGACGTCGTCATCGGGTTCGAGACGGTCGTCGACCTCGTCCGCGACCGCACCGACGCGGACCTCCTCTCCTGCGGGTACCGCGACGAGGCCGAGACGCTGGCGACGTTCGCCGACCGCGTCGCCGGCGGCGACCGCGGGGTCGCGGTTCTGATGGGAGACCCGAACCACTCGGGGTACCAGTTCCTCGGAAAGGTCGAGCGCGCCGTCGACGAGGCGACGGACGGCGGGGTAGGGGTTCGCGTCGTCCCCGGCGTCTCCTCGCTTCAGGTCGCGGCGAGCAGGTGCCGGACGCCGATGGAGGACGCGACGTTCGTCACGCTCCACAAGCGCGGCGACCTCGCGGTCGACCTCGACCGGCTCCGCCGGGACGTCGGCGACCGCCACCTGCTCGTTCTCCCACGTCCGTTCGACTGGATGCCGGGGGACGTCGCGGCGGACCTGCTCGAACACGGCGGGCGGGCGGACGCGACCGCGCTCGTCTGCGAGCGGCTCACCCGCGACGACGAGGCGATCGCGCGGACGACGCTTGGCGACCTCGCCGAGCACGCGGGCGGCGACGGCCGCGACGACTCCCCGTTCTCGGACCTCTCGGTGCTCGTCGTCAGGCGGTGACGGGGCGGGGGAGTCCCGGCGACTCGCTACGGGTTAGTAACCGTTATACATCGGGTGACCCACACTCGAACCATGCAACGACGCGCTGTAGCCGTATACGTCGCGTTCTTCTTGCTCGTCGGGAGCGCGACCGGTGTGCTCGTCACGACGGCCCAGACTCCCGGGATATCCTTCGAGAACCCGGACTACGACCTGTCGTCGGGCGACTCCTTCGAGGTGGACGGGAACGAATACACCGTCGCGGCCATCACCGAGACGGAGGAGGGCGGCGGCGGACACGGGGGCAGTGTCACGACGACGATCACCGCGACCGTCGAACGGAACCGGACCGCGGAGGCGTCGGAGTCGTGGGCGAACGGCTCGAGCGTCACGCTCGACGGCGGAGAGTGGAGCGTCCGGATCTCGGGCGACGACCCCAGCTCGTTCACGCTCGTCGAAGTCCTCGACCGGACCGCGATCCTCGAGGAGGACCCGAACGCCGACAACGAGACGATCGAGCGTGACGGCGAGGAGTACGTCGTCGTGACCGAGAACGGCGAGTCGCGGCTCGTCCCGGCGAACGAGTACTTCCCCGAGCCGGCGGAGCGCTCGTACGCGGTCGACGACGAGTTCGCGTACGGCGACCGGACGGTCACCGTCGACTCCGTCTCGAGCGACGCGGCCGTGGTGGTCTGGATGACGACGGAGACGGTCTCGACCGAGATCGCTCAGAACTCGCGGGTGACGATCGGCGACACGGAGTTCGTCGCCCACTTCGAGGACGCGTCGACGCTGACGCTGTCGACCGACTTCGAGTCGTTCGAGGCCCAGCAGGCCGCGATCGATCGCCACGAGACGCGGAGCGACGGCCTGTGGCGCGTGATGATCGTCAGCCTGCTGTCGTCGGGGCTGTTCCTCGCGATGGCGTTCATGCCCTCGCGGTACTGAACCGGCCGCCGACCGACTTCGTCGAACCGCGTTCCTCCCGCGTCGTTTCCGCCGGATCGACATCCACTAGCGCCCGGAACCGGTAGCGCAGCCATGAACTCCCTCGCCGAGACGGTGCGACAGCTCGCGCCCCACTGGGGCGTCATGTTCGTCGCGATGCTTTCCGCGCTCGCCGTCGCGGAGCGCGTCGTCGCCGCCGTCCCGCTCTGGGGGTCGCTCCTCGTCGTCCTCGTCGTCGCCGTCGGCTACCCGCCGGTCGTTCGCGTCCTCGGCGTCGCTCCCGACGTGTGGGAGCGGTGACCGCGAGCTCGACCGCGACCGCTTCGACTGCGGTCCGTTCGTGCTACTCCTCTTCGGGGCTCGCGTCGGCGGCCGGGTCGGGGCCGATCCCGGGTCCGTACGCGCCGACGCCGACGCCGAGCGCGAAGGAGGCGACGGCCGAGACGGCTATCCACAGCAGTTCGGGGTGTTCGTGGCCGGTGTGTAACAGGATCTCCACATCGTCCCCTCCTCGCGACGACGCTAAAATCCGTTCGGTTCGACCCGATAACATCCACGTCAGCCGATCACCGTCCGGTCTCTCCCGGCTTTATTCCGGTGGGTCCCCAAGGGGTGGTATGACCGACGAGAGCGAGGTCCCGGTGACCGCGGAGCGACCCGACGCGCCGTTTCACACGACCGGCACCGACCACATCACGATCTGGGGCAGCAACGAGGCGGACACGGTCGCGTTCTACCGCGACCTGCTGGGGATGCCGCTCGTCTTACGCCAGCCCAACCTCGACGACCCCTCGCAGACGCACCTCTTCTTCGACACCGGCGACGGCCGGATCCTCACCGTCTTCGTGAGCGACGACCGCCCCTCCGCGCGCGGCCAGCGGCCGGGGACGGGCGCGGTCCATCACCTCTGTTTCAGCGTCGACCCCGACGAGTACGAGGAGATCATGCGCGCGCTCGAGGAGGCCGGCAAGGGGTACAACGTCTTCGACCGCGGGATCTTCCACTCCATCTACACCCAGGACAACAACGGGCTCGTGATCGAGCTCTCCTCGGACAAGTACGAGATCCCCGCCGACCGCAAGGGCGAGGTGCTCGCAACCGCCCAGCGGCTCCGCGAGGAGGACGGCGCGGACTTCGCACAGGATCGCCACATGGAGGCGGCCTTGGAGGAGCTCGGCCTGCCGGTGAACAAGTACGACCTGCCCGAGGCCGACGCCGGAGTCGGCGTATGAGCCGGAAGAACCCGCACGCCGGCGACGACCCCCACGGCGACGAGGAGCTGGTTACGGCCGGGACGCCCCTCGAGGAGGCCGATGCGGCGGTCGTCCTCGTCCACGGCCGGGGAGCCACCGCCCGGAGCATCGTCGGGTTCGGCGAGGAGGTGTCGCCCGCGGACGGGGGCGTCGCGCTGCTCGCGCCGCAGGCGGCCGCGAACACCTGGTATCCGAACTCGTTTCTCGCGCCGGTCGAGGAGAACGAGCCCGGACGGAGTTCGGGACTGCGTGCCGTGGAGACCGCCGTCGAGACGGCGGCCGACGCCGGGATCCCCTCCGAGCGCGTCCTCGTCGCCGGCTTCTCACAGGGCGCGTGTCTCGCGAGCGAGTTCGTCGCGCGGAACCCCCGCGAGTACGGCGGGCTCGCCGTCCTGAGCGGCGGGCTGATCGGCGACTCGGTCGCCGTCGACGACTACGTCGCGGACGCCCCCGACGACGCGCTCGCCGGAACCCCCGCCTTCCTCGGCTGTAGCGACGTCGACCCGCACATCCCCGAGGAGCGCGTCCACGAGACGGCCGCGGTGGTGGAGGCGCTCGGCGGCGACGTCGAGACCCGGATCTACGAGGGGATGGGCCACGGGATCAACGAAGACGAGACGGAGCACGTCTCGGCGATGGTCGCGGCGCTGGCGTAGCCGCCGCCGAGACTCCCCCGCCGCGAGGACGGACCGTCGCCCTCCCGGCCCGGACCGTCCCCGTTCCGTACCTTTTTCGCCGGCGGCGTCGACCCCGACACGTGACCTTCAGCATCTGCGTCCGCGAGCGGTACACCGACGACGCGGGCGACGGCCAGGTCCGGTTCGGGGTGGCGGTCACCACGCGGCTGCCGGGCGTCGGCGCGCTGTGCCCGTTCGCCTCGGAACGCGGCGCGGTGGCGACGCAGTCGCACACCAACGTCGAACTCGGCCGCAAGGGGCTCGAGTACCTCGCCGACGGGCTCGCGGTCGGGGACGCGCTCGACGCGCTGCTGGCGGCCGACGAGGGTCGCGACCGGCGACAGCTCCACGGCGTCGACGCCGACGGGACCTTCGCGTTCACCGGGGACGAGTGCGGGGAGTGGTGCGGCCACCGCGTCGGGCAGAACTACACCGCCGCCGGCAACCTCCTCGTCGGGCCGGCCGCGCTCGAGGACGCCGCGGCCGCCTACGAGTCGACCGCGCACGGGGAGGCACCGCTCGCCGAGCGGCTGATCGACGCGCTCGCGGCGGGCCACGACGCGGGCGGCGACAAACGCGAGGACCTCTCGGTCCAGTCGGCGGCGGTTCTGGTCGCGCGGACCGAGGAGACGGGCCGTCTCGATCCCTTCCACGACGACCTCCGCGTCGACGCCACCGAGACGCCGATCGCCGACCTCCGGGAGACGTTCGAGACCGCCCGCCGCGGCTACGAGGACGCGCTGGCGCGGTACGCGGACGACGGGGAGTAGACCTCGGCGACCGCGGCCGTGGCGCGGATCACGGCCGGAGTCGGGCGAGCACCGGCAGGTGATCGGAGGGGTAGCGTCCCCGGTCGTCCCGGTCCGCGAGCGTCGCGAACGCCTCCGTTTCGACCGTCGACGAGACGAGCACGTGGTCGATCCGTCGGTTGTCGATCAGCCGCGAGAAGTCGGTGAGGCTCGTCCGCGGCCCGTGTCGCACGTCGGCGGCCGCGGCCGCGTCGCGGAGGGCGTCGCCCGCTCCGCCGTCCGGGTCGTCCCCGGTCAGGATCCGGTGGGGATCCGACCCGGCCGTACAGTTGAAGTCGCCGACGAGCACTCGCGGAACCCGCTCGGATCCGTCGAAGGGGTCGTCGGCGGAACCCGCGTC
Organism: Halorubrum aethiopicum; assembly: GCF_001542905.1. Lineage (NCBI taxonomy): Archaea > Methanobacteriati > Methanobacteriota > Halobacteria > Halobacteriales > Haloferacaceae > Halorubrum > Halorubrum aethiopicum. Next base: position 724,148 of record NZ_LOAJ01000001.1, read on the forward strand.
TCCGTCCTCGCCGTCCACTGCGGCGAGTTCGGGGATCCGCTCGCGCAGCAGTCGGGCGGACTCGCGCCGTGCGCGCGCGCTCACGTGATCGAGGTGCGTGTTGACGACGAGCAACGGGGAGTCGGCGGGTCCGGCCGGTCCGTCCGGCTCCTCCCGCGGTCGGATCCGGGCCCAGGTGGCGATCCGCGGGTGCGCGGCGTCCCAGCCGGTCGAGGGCTCCGCCGGCGTCTCCGAGAGCCAGAACGTGCCGTCGTCGACCGCCCGCCAGCGGTCGGTGCGGACGCCGATCGGGCATCCCTCGCCGGCGTCGTCGCGCTTTCGCCCGCGCCCGAGGAGGGCGTACTCGGGAAGCCGCTCGCGGAGGTCGTCCCGCTGGGCGGGCAGCGGCTCCTGGAACGCGACGACGTCCGGCCGGTGAAACCGGACCAGGTCGGCGACCCCGTCCCTGCGGGCGTACCAGGCGTCGTGGCCGTCGTGTCGGTTGTCGTAGCGGACGTTGTAGCTCAGGACCCGGATCCGGCTCATCTCACTCGCCCGGTTGTGAGCGCTTCGACGTAAACCGCCCGACGTGCGCGCCCGGCGCGTTCCGCCGGACGCGGCCGGATCACTCGACGGTCTCCTCCGCGGCCCCCGGCGCGTTCCGCTTCACGCCCGTGACGGCCTCGACCGCGTTCGACCGGGAGGCGTAGCCCTCGCCGCAGTCGGCGACGACGTTGCCGTTGCGGTGGCGGAGCCGCCAGCGCCACTCGCCCCCGGCGTCCTCGTAGATCTCGAAGGCGGCGTTTCCGACCTCCAGCGCGTCGGCCTCGGGGGCGTATCCGCGGACGCCCTCGATCGCGTCTCTCGCCCCGCTCCTCGAGGCGTACCCTCCGCCGCAGTCGGCGATGACGTTGCCGTTGCGGTGGCGGAGCCGCCAGCGGAACTCCCCGGCGTTGTCCTCGTACAGTTCGAACGTCGCCTTCGCCCCGCCGTCGCCGGACCCGCCCTCGCCGGCGGACTCGTCACCGGCTTCCCCGTCGTCCGGCTCTGCGTCGAGGTCCGCGAGGTCGGCGTCGCCGACGTTCGACCGCACGCTCTCGAGTCCTTGGCGGGCCTTCGACCGGCTGCTGTACCCCTGCCCGGAGTCGGCGAGGACGTTGCCGTTCTCGTGGATCAGCCGCCAGCGCCACTTTCCGCCCTTGTCCCGGTACACCTCGAAGGCGGCGGGGTCGACCCGGAGGTAGTCGGCGGCGGCGACGTGCTCGCGGACCCGCGAGAGCGCGCGCTTCGCGTTGGACTTCGAGGCGTATCCCTCCCCGGAGTCGCCGATGGTGTTGCCGTTGTCGTGGCGGAGCCGCCAGCGCCACTCGTCGGCGGCGTCCTCGAACAGCTCGAACGTCGCCTCGCTCTCGATCGTCTCGTCGTCGCTCGGAACGGCCACGTCCGGCTCGTCGGCGTCCGCGGGCTCGGGGCCGTCGTCGTCGGCGAGCGCCTCGGCCTCCTCGACGGGCGTCTCGATCCGCAACAGCCCCGCGCCCAGCGCGTTCCGCCTGACGCTGTGGAGTCCCTTCTGGGCCTTCCCGCGGCTGCTGTACCCCTGTCCCGAGGTCGCGATGACGTTGCCGTTGCGGTGGCGGAGCCGCCAGCGCGGCCGCCCGCTCGCGTCCTCGAACAGCTCGAACCTGGCCTTGCTCTCGTGGAGCGCCGCGGTCTCGGCCCGTGCGGCCGCGGTCTCGGCCTCGCGTTCCTCCGCGTCCGCCGCCGCTCCCGCCTCGATCTCCTCGATGCGGTCCTCGGCGGCGGCGAGTTCCTCGCGGGTCGTCTCGAGCTCGTCCTCCGTCGCCGCGAGCTCCGCTTCCGTCTCCTCGCTGGCGGCCGCGGTGGCGGCCGTCTCGGCTTGCATCCGCTCGTAGTCCTCGCGGACGGGGTCGGTCACGAGGGGAACGATCGTCCCCGCCAGCCCGATCACGACGATGCCGGCCGCGTACAGCGCGTTGACGGTCGCGTTCCCCGTCGCCCGCGACCAGCCATCGGGGAAGACGACGAAGAAGTAGGCGACTCCGGCGAGCGTCAACAGCCCGCCCAGCGCCCCGAGCGTCGTCGCGGATCGTCGCAGCGGGAACCGAACGATCGCCCCGAGCATCACGAGCGGCGGCGAGAGCGCCACGAGCGCGTATCCCACGGCACGAGTCGTCGTCCGCGGCGCGGTGACCGCGAAGACGACGACGCCGAGCACGCCCACGAGCACGCCCAGCGAGAATATCCAGTATCCACGCACCTCGTCGTCCGTCGTCGGGGTCCCGATGCGCCCCTCGTACAGTTCCGCCAGCGGTCCCGTCGGCGTGTCTTCTGCCATGTTCGGGATAATACACGTCCGGTGTGTTATATATGTGGGTTGGTACCACTGCCTGTGCGGGGTCCACCGACCGGGTCGGACGCTTTTAACTGATACCGCCCCTACCGTCGGTCGATGACGAGCTCGTCGACGCGGCACGCGGACCCCGAGGAGAACCCCTACGTCGAGGAGCCGCCGACCGACTTCGAGCCGGTCGCGGAGCTGTCGTCCGAGGCGGCGGCGCGGCAGGCGTCGCTCCTGCGGTCGGCGATCCGCGAACACGACCACCGCTACTACGTCGACGCCGACCCGCTGATCGCGGACGCGACGTACGACCGGCTCTTCGAGCGACTCCGCGAGCTGGAGGAGGCGTTCGACCTCCCGACGGAGAACTCCCCCACGGAACGGGTCGGCGGCGAGCCGCTCGACGCGCTGGAGACGGTCGAGCACGTCGCGCCGATGCGCTCCATCGACAGCGCGAAGGAGGCGGACGCCGTCCGCGAGTTCGACGAGCGCGTCCGGCGTGGGGTCGCCGACGCGGGGTTCGACCCGGAGTCGGTGGAGTACGTCTGCGAGCCGAAGTTCGACGGCCTCTCGATCGAGGTCGTCTACGAGGACGGGGAGTACGTCCGCGCCGCGACTCGCGGCGACGGGCGCGAGGGCGACGACGTGACGGAGCAGGTCCGGCGGATCCGGTCCGTTCCCGGCCGGCTTCGGGGCGATCCGCCGGCCCGGCTCGCGGTCCGCGGCGAGGCCTACATGCCCCGCGACGCCTTCGAGGCGTACAACGAGGAGCTGATCGAGCGCGGCGAGGAGCCGTTCGCGAACCCCCGCAACGCCGCCGCCGGGACGCTCCGGCAGCTCGACCCCGCCGTCGTCGCCGAGCGCCCGCTCGACGTCTTCTTCTTCGACGTGCTGGCGTGGGACGCGGAGGATCCGGCCGCCGACGCGGCCGCGACCGATCCGACCGACGGCTCGGCCGCCGGCTGTCCGGACGCCCACTGGGCCGAGTTCGACGCGTTCGACCGCTTCGGGCTCCGGCGGACCGACCGGGTGGCGCTGGTCGACGATGTCGAGGCCGCGATCGACTACCGCGACCGCCTCATGGCGGACCGAGACGACCTGAACTACGAGATCGACGGCGTCGTGATCTCGGTGAACGACCGGGACGCCCGCGAGGCGCTCGGGTCGACCTCGCGCGCCCCGCGATGGGCGTTCGCCTACAAGTTCCCGCCGCGCACCGCGACGACGACGGTCGAGGCGATCACGGTCCAGGTCGGCCGCACCGGCCGGCTCACGCCCGTCGCCGAGCTCGACCCGGTCGACATCGGCGGCGTCACCGTCTCGCGGGCGACGCTCCACAACCCCGCCGAGATCGAGGCGCTCGGCGTGAACGTCGGCGACCGGGTCCGGATCTACCGCGCCGGCGACGTGATCCCCTACGTCCCGGAGGTCGTCGAGAAGCGCTCGGCGGGGACCTACGCCTTCCCCGAGACGTGTCCGGTCTGTGACGCGCCGGTCGAACGGGACGGCCCGCTCGCCTTCTGTACCGGCGGGCTCGGCTGTCCGGCACAGCTGGAGCGCGCGGTCGAACACTGGGCGCGCCGCGACGCGCTCGACGTCGAGGGACTGGGTCCGGAACGCGTCGAACGGCTCCGCGAGGCCGGGCTCGTCGAGTCGCTCCCGGACCTGTACGACCTCTCGGTCGACGACCTCGCCGCCCTGGAGGGGTGGGGCGAGACGAGCGCCGAGAACCTGGTCGACGAGCTGGAGGCGACGCGGGAGCCGCCGCTCGACCGGTTCCTCGCCGGGCTCGGGATCCCCGACGTGGGCCCGACGACCGCGCGCGCGCTCGCGAGGACGTTCGGCGACCTCGACGCCCTGCTCGACGCCGACGAGGCGGCGCTCCGCGAGGTCGACGACGTGGGACCGGCGGTGGCGGCGTCGATCCGGGAGTTCCTCGACTCCCCCGAGAACCGGGAGGCGATCGAGGGGCTCCGCGAGCGCGGCGTGGAGCCGCAGTCCGTCGAGACGGTCGGGGACGACGAGACGGCGGACGCGCTCGACGGGCTGACGTTCGTCTTCACCGGATCGCTCTCGACGACCCGCGACGAGGCGCAGGGGCTCGTCGAGGCCCACGGCGCGAACGCGACCTCGTCGGTCTCCGGGAACACGGACTACCTCGTCGTCGGCGAGGATCCCGGTCGAACGAAACGCCAGGACGCGGACGCCGAGGGGGTGCCCGTCCTCGACGAGGACGGGTTCGCCGACCTGCTCGCGGAACGCGGGATCGACTGGCCGCCGGCGGACGGCGGCTAGCGCCGGAGCGGAGGGTTCGAAGGAAGGATATCCGGAGCCCCCCGTCTCAGGCGAGCGGGAGGACCGTGGAGACGATCAACACGGTGATCAGCCCGGTCACCGAGATGATCGTCGTGAGGGCGGTCCAGGTCTGGAGCGTCTCCCCCTTGGTGAGCCCTCCGATCTCGCTGACGAGCCAGAAGCCGGAGTCGTTGAACCACGAGAAGATGTTTCCGCCGGCCCCGATGGCCATCACGAGGTACGCCGGGTGGACGGTCAGCTGTCCGGTGAGCGGCGCCATGATCCCGGCGGCGGTCAACATCGCGGCGGTGGCCGACCCCTGGGCGATGCGGACGATCGCGGCGATGAGCCAGGCGGTGATGAGCAGGCCGATCCCGACCTCCTGGAGCGCGCCCGCCAGGTAGTCACCGATGCCGGAGGCGGCGAGCAGCGCGCCGAACGCCCCGCCGGCCGCGGTGATCGCGGCGATGTTCCCGCCGCTCTGGAGGGCCTCGGTGAGCTCGTCGCTCCACTCGCTCTGGCTCATGGTGTCGTAGCGGTAGAACGTGTACGCGGCCGCGAGCGCGGCGACCGTCAACGCGACGTTCTTGTTGCCGAGGAAGTCCGTGATCGGTTGGAGCGAGGCCAGCGCCGGAACGGCCTCCTGGAACGTGTTGACGAACGTCGAGGACGCGATCAGCAGGACGGCCAGCAGGATCGGAGCCAGCGACTCGAGGACGCCGGGGAGCTCGCTGGTCGGCCGGTCGGCGACCTCCTGGAGCTCCTCCGTCGACGTCGCCATCGTGTCCCGCAGCGGGATGTCGAGTCGGGCGTTGATCCAGCGACCGTAGACGAGCCCGGACATGATCGCCGCCGGGATGGCGGTGACCAGCCCGACGAGGATCGTCGTCCCCAGGTTGCTCCCGACCTGGTCGGCGACCGCGAGCGGGCCGGGCGTGGGCGGGACGAACACGTGCGTCGTCGCGGCCCCCGCCCCGACGACGACGATGAACAGCGTGTAGTCGCGACCGACGCGCGCCCGCATCGAGCGCGCGAGCGGCGCCATCAGGTAGAACACGCTGTCGAAGAACACCGGGACCGCCAACACCGAACTGCTCCCGAGCAGCGCGACGTCGGAGTTGCTCTCGCCGAGCAGGCCCTGGAAGCCCCGGACGATCCGTTGGGCCGCGCCGCTCTCCAACATCCCCTTGCCGATGACGGCGGCCATCAGGATCGGTATCCCGATCCCCGCCATCCCGTTCCCGAACGCCGTCGCTACCTGGCTTCCGGCGTCGGCGGCGGTGAAGTCCGCGACGAAGATCGTGTTCACCACGCCGACGAGGAACGCCGAGATGATCAGCCCGATGAACGCCGGCAGGTCCAACCACACCAGCAGTCCGATCACGATTATGAGACCGATAATGAAAGTTAGTAGTGGACTGTGCGCGAACTGAACGGTTCCTTGGAGTGGTACGGGTGCCATCCCGATCGATGTCCTGAACATACCTCATTAAAATTTGTGGAGCCCGAAGAATCGCGTTACTGCGGGTTGGTAACATCCACGATCGGGACGCGTACCCTCCGCGTTGGTCGCGTTTCAATCCGAGAAAAACTAGTCAGATAAAACTCAGATATTTTTTATTGGTTTCGAAAATATATGTCTCTCCTCGTTCAGTTCCCGCGTCGGGAGGCGGTGTGGCGTCGGCCGCGACGGTTCTCCTCCCGCCGATCGGCGGACCGTCGCCGCGGCGGCGAGGCACAACCCTTTATCAAATGCCGCGGGAACGGGGGGGTATGACCGCAATCGAGCTGCGCGGCGTGACGAAGGAGTTCCCGGGCGTCACCGCCGTGTCCGACCTCGATCTCACGGTCGAGGAGGGCGAGGTGTACGGCTTCCTCGGCCCCAACGGGGCCGGCAAGTCGACGACCATCGACATGGTGCTCGATCTCGTCCGGCCGACAGCGGGCACGGTGACGGTGCTCGGCCGCGACGCCACCGCCGACAGCGTCGAGATCCGGCGGCGGACCGGCGTCCTCCCCGACGGCTTCTCCGTGTACGAGCGGCTCTCCGGCCGGAGACACGTCGAGTTCGCGATCGAGTCGAAGGCGGTCGACGTCGAGGCCGATCCCGTCCTCGAGCGCGTCGGCCTCCTCGAGGACGCCGACCGCAGGGCGGGCGACTACTCCAAGGGGATGCGCCAGCGGCTCGCGCTCGCGATGGCGCTCGTCGGCGACCCCGACCTGTTGATCCTCGACGAGCCGTCCTCCGGGCTCGACCCCGCGGGCGTGAAGGACATGCGCGAGATCGTCGCCGCGGAGGCCGACCGCGGCGCGACCGTCTTCTTCTCCTCGCACGTGCTCGCGCAGGTCGAGGCCGTCTGTGACCGCGTCGGCATCCTCCGGGAGGGCGAACTCGTCGCCGAGGACTCCATCGACGGGCTCCGCGAGACGGTCGGCGACGGGGAGACGCTGGAGGTCGCCGTCGACGACGCGACCGACGCGGTCGTCGACGCGGTCCGCGCGGTCGAGGGGGTCTCGCGGGTCGACCGCGACGGCGACACGCTCCGCGTGAGCTGTGACCCCGGCGTGAAGACGCGGGTCATCGCCGCGGCCGAGGACGCCGGGGCCGTCGTCGACGACTTCCACACCGAGGAGGCGTCGCTGGAGGACCTCTTCTTAGCGTACACGGAGGGCGAGGAAACGCCGACCGGACGGGAGGACGCGGCCACGGGAGAGGTGGACGCATGAGTCTCCTCGCGGTCGCGAACAAGGACTTCCAGGACACGGTCCGGTCGCGCGGCATGGTCCTCCTCGTCGCGCTGTTCTCGCTTCTCGTCGCCCTCTTCGCGTACGTCGTCCGCCCGCAGGGTCAGGCCGGCCAGTTCGCGACCGAACTCCTCTTGAGCGCGTTCGTCGGACCGGTGCTCGTGACCGGGCTGGTCCCGCTCGTGGGCGTCGTCGTCGGCTACAACGCGGTGAGCGGCGAGCGCGAGTCCGGATCGCTGAAGCTGCTCCTCTCTCTCCCCCACTCGCGGGCCGACGTCGTCTTCGGGAAGGTGCTCGGTCGGGGCGCGGCGCTGGCGCTCGCGACGTTCGCCGGCTTCCTGTTGCCCGCGCTCGTGTTGATCGTCGTTCCGGTGACGTTCAACGCGGGATCGTTCCTCGGGTACACCGTCTTCGCCGCGGCGCTCGGGGTCGTGTTCGTCGCCATCGCGGTCGGCTGCTCGGCGGCGGTGGCGACCCGCCAGCGCGCGCTCATCGCCGGCGTCGGCGTCTACGCGCTCTTCGTGCTCCTGTGGGGGCTGTTCACCGGTCGCGTGGTCGGCGCGTTCTCCGGCCCGATCGAGGCCCTGCCCGTCTCCATGGCGCAGATACGCACCTTCCTCGACGCCGCGAACCCGACGAGCGGGATCGAACTCCTCGCCAACGCGTTCCTGGGCGACCAACTCCTCTCGGGTGATTCCGTCAACCAGCAGGTGTCCGCGGTCGCGATGCTGGTCTTCTGGACGCTCGCGCCGCCGCTCGCCGGGCTGTTGAAGTTCGACCGCGCAGACCTCTGATCTCGGCGGTTCGAGGTTTTCTCCCGCTCGGTCCTTTCCGGTCCACCGCACCCTTGATGGCCGGCGAGCCCCACCGTTCACACGATCCTCGATGGACAGACGCCGATTCCTCTCGCTCGCCGGCCTCGCCGGGACCGGAACGCTCGCCGGCTGTGCGGGCCGCGACGACTCGGGCGGCGACGGCGACGACGCCGGCGGGAGCGACGACGCCGGCGGTGGTGCTGGCACCGCCGGAGGCGACGACGATACCGCCACCGACGGCTCGGACGCGGCGTTCGCGGTCGAGACCGTCGCGTCGGGCTTCTCGCACCCGTGGGCGATCGACTTCCTCCCCGACGGCGACCTCCTCGTCACGGAACGTCCTGGGACGCTGAACGTCGTCGACCCGGACTCCGGCGAGGTTCGGTCGGTCGACGGGACGCCGACGGTCGACGCCCGCGGACAGGGCGGACTCCTCGACGTCGCGCTCGGACCGACGGCTTCGGATCCCTGGGCGTACCTCACGTACTCGGCGGCGAACGCCGACGGCGACACCACGACCCACGTCGGCCGCGGTCGGCTCGACCGGGAGAACGCCCGTCTCGAGGCGTTCGAACGCCTCCACGCCGCGGAGCCGTTCGTCGACTCGACGGGCCACTACGGCTCGCGGATCGCCTTCGACGCGGACGGGCGGCTGTACGTGACCGTCGGCGACCGCCAGTTCAAGGACTTCGGACCGGACCACGTCGCCCAGGACCTCGGCGTCGAACTCGGCAAGACCCTCCGGCTCGAGGCGGACGGCTCGGTTCCCGACGACAACCCGTTCGTCGACGACCCGGACGCGCGGGACGCGGTCTTCAGCTACGGCCACCGCAACGCCCAGGGATTGACCGTCCACCCCGACACCGGCGACCTGTGGGAGAGCGAGTACGGCGAGCAGGACGGCGACGAGATCAACGTGCTCCGTGAGGGCGGCAACTACGGCTGGCCCGTCGCCGACGAGGGGTGTACCTACGGCTCCGGCGAGCCCATCGGCGTCTCCCACGACGACCGCGAGGACGTGATCGCGCCGGCGTACTCGTGGCCCTGCGGGAGCGGCGGCTTCCCGCCGGGCGGCATGACGTTCTGTACCGGGGCCGCGTTCCCCGCGTGGGAGGGGGACCTGTTCGTGGGCGGGCTCGCCTCGCGCGCGCTCGCCCGACTGACGGTCGAGGGGCGGGAGGCGACCGGGATCGAGCGGCTGCTCGCGGATCGGGAGTGGCGGGTCCGCACCGTCGCGGAGCACCCGGACACGGGCCACCTCTACGTCGCGGTCGACGCCGGCGACGCTCCGGTCGCGCGGCTGACGCCGGCGTGAGGTCGGTGGCCCGTCGGCCTTCTCACTCCGTCGCCGTCTCGATCGCCGCCTCGAGGTCGGCGACGATGTCCGCGGGGTCCTCGATCCCGACGGAGAGTCGCACCATGTCGCCGGTGACGCCCGCCGCCGCCTGCTCCTCCTCCGTCAGCTGCTGGTGGGTCGTCGAGGCGGGGTGGATCACCAGGGTTTTCGCGTCGCCGACGTTCGCGAGCAGCGAGGCGAGATCCGTGTTCTCGACGGTCGCCTTCGCGGCCTCGAAGCCGGCCTCCAGCCCGAACGTGATCATGCCGCCGTAGCCGCCGTCGAGGTACTCGCTCGCCTCCGCGTGGGTCTCGTGGCTCTCCAGGCCGGGGTAGTTCACCCACGCCACGTCCGCGTGTTCCTCGAGGTACTCCGCGACGACCGCCGCGTTCTCGCAGTGCCGGTCCATCCGCAGCGGGAGCGACTCGGTTTGCTGGAGCGTGTTCCACGCGTCGAAGGGGGCCTGCTGGTTGCCGAGATCGCGAAGCCCGCGGGTGACGGCCGCGAAGGTGAACGCGGCGTCGCCGAACGCGTCGACGTAGTTGATCCCGTGGTAGGCGGGGTTGTCCTTCGCTATCTCGGGGAACTTCTCGGGGTACTCGCCCCACGGGAACGAGCCGCCGTCGACGAGGACGCCGCCGATCGTGGTCCCGTTGCCGGTGAGCCACTTCGTCGTCGACTCCCAGACGAGGTCCGCGCCGTGGTCGAGCGGCCGGCAGAGGTACGGCGTCGCGAACGTGTTGTCGACGAACAGCGGGACGCCGTGGTCGTGGGCGATCTCCGCGACCCGCTCGATGTCCGGCGTGACGAGCGACGGGTTGCCGATCGTCTCGAGGTGGACGTAGGCGGTGTCGTCGTCGATCGCCTCGGCGTACCCCTCGTAGTCGAGCGGGTCGACGAACCGCGTGGTGACCCCGCGGCGCTCGACGGAGTGGGTGAGGTAGGTGTAGGTGCCGCCGTACAGCGCCGAGGAGGTGACGACGTTGTCGCCGGCCGACGCCAGCATGAACGTCGCGAGGTCGAGCGCCGCCATCCCCGAGGAGGTGGCGATCGCGCCCACGCCGTTCTCGAGGGAGGCGATCCGCTCCTCTAACGCCGCGTTCGTCGGGTTCATGATCCGCGAGTAGACGTTGCCGGCCTCCTCCAACGCGAACAGCCGCGCGGCGTGGTCGGCGTCGTCGAACTCGTAGGCGGTCGTCTGGTAGATCGGGGTCGCGCGCGCCCCCGTCGTCGGGTCCGGGGTCGATCCGGCGTGGACGCTTCGCGTGCGGAACTCGCGGTCGGTGTCCTCGTCGCTTGGCATGTCGGTCCCTCCGTGCGCGATCCGGTTAAAGCCGATAGACGTTCACGGATGCTACCGGTAGCTCGGAGAGGCCGTTCGTTGGAGAGATCACGACCGCGTCCCTCGGCGTCGGCAGCGTAGCCGGCGTAGCGTCCCGTTGAAGTCCCCGACAAGTGAGATACACTGACTCGGTTGTGATCACTACAGATGAGAGTGAGTGATCGATTGCGGTGGCGCGCCTCCGAGTGCCCCGACGGGGCACGAGGAGCCCGCGAGGGACGCGGCGACTGTAAGGAGCCGCGAGGCTGGGGAGGTGTGAGGTGCGGGGGGGTTGCGGTTGGGTGGGACTCAAAGGGGCAGTCGCGAGGACGAAGCCCGGCGCAGCAAGCACCGGAACGAGGGAGCGAACGAAGTGAACGACCGAGTGAGGAGCACAGCAAGCCGCGCGAGTCCTCACGACTGGGGCTTTGGCGGTGTTCACCGCGCCAGCAACGATCCCCTTCTATCCATCCGATTCATCCACGAAACACCCGTTCTGTAAGCACTCAGATCCTGACGAGGATCTCAGTAGAGAACGCATCCGAAGAACAGGATTCAACGGAGCCCTCTCGTTGGAGCTTACACGAACGGGTTCGCGTCCTCGCCGAACCCGCTCCCGTACGCCTCGACGACCTCCGTGACGGTGACCTCGTACGCGTCGTACCACTCCGTCCACCGCCGTTTCGCGCGTTCGTGGTCCGCGTCCGCCCCGAACGACTCGAGCGCGTCCAACGACTCCCAGTAGTAGACGACGAGCACTTCCTCGTCGTCCGGGGCGTGCCAGGTCCGTTTGCCCAGGTACCCCTCGGTGTCCTCGGCGGCCGCCTGTATCGCGTCGTTCAACTCGTGGAACTCCGCGTCGTACTCGCCCGGAGCGAGGCGGAACGTCACCAGATACATCCGGCGTACCCACTCGTCCACAGACCAAGACGCTTCTCCACGGCGCGGACGGCGGTCGGCGACCACACCGTCGATCCGGAGCCGCACCGCGGATCCCCGCGCGTCGCCCGCTCCGCGCGTCTCCGACCCCGGTTTCGTGCGAACTGTTAACGTCGTCGAACCGTAACCTCGGGTATGGGAACACAAGGTCCGCAGAGCGACCCTCCAGACCTCGGCGACCTGACGGGGCAGATCCCCGACTCCGTCTGGCAGTACACGGCGCTGGCGTTCGCGCTGGTCGTCGGGTTCGCGGCGCTGAGCCAGAGCCTCACCCTCGGGGTCGGCGTGCTGGCGATCCTGGTCGCGCTCGTCACGCTCGCCAGCGCGGTCGAGGTCGTCGACGCCTACGACAAGGAGGCGCTGACGGTGTTCGGCGAGTACCGGACGCTGCTCGACCCCGGCGTCCACCTCATCCCTCCGTTCGTCTCGCGGACGTACGCGTTCGACATGCGGACGCAGACGCTGGACGTCCCTCGTCAGGAGGCGATCACGCGTGACAACTCGCCGGTGACCGCGGACGCGGTCGTCTACATCAAGGTGATGGACGCGAAGAAGGCGTTCCTCGAGGTCGACGACTACAAGAGGGCGACCTCGAACCTGGCCCAGACGACGCTCCGGGCCGTCCTCGGCGACATGGAGCTCGACGACACGCTCTCGCGGCGCGAGCAGATCAACGACCGGATCAACGAGGAGCTGGACGAGCCGACCGACGAGTGGGGGATCCGCGTCGAGGGCGTCGAGGTCCGCGAGGTGAGCCCCTCCGAGGAGGTCAAACGCGCCATGGAGCAACAGACCGGCGCGGAGCGCCGCCGCCGCGCGATGATCCTCGAGGCGCAGGGGGAACGGCGCTCGGCGGTCGAGCAGGCGGAGGGTGACAAGCAGTCGAACATCATCCGCGCGCAGGGGGAGAAACAGAGCCAGATCCTCGAGGCGCAGGGCGACGCCATCTCGACCGTGTTGCGGGCGCGCTCGGCGGAGTCGATGGGCGAGCGCGCGATCATCGAGCGCGGCATGGACACCCTGGCGGCGATCGGGAAGGGAGATTCGACGACGTTCGTGCTCCCGCAGGAGCTCACGAGCCTCGTCGGCCGCTACGGCAAGGCGCTCTCCGGCTCCGACGTCCAGCAGATGGACGGGCTGGAGGGCAAGGAGTTCGACGAGGAGACGGAACGGCTGCTCGGGCTCGACGACATCGAGAGCGCGCTCGAACAGCTCGACACGGTCGCCGACGACGACCTCCGGACCGACGAGAGCCGCGAGCGCGACGCGGCGGGCGTCGCCGGCGACGTGGACGTGGGCGGGGACGTCGACGTGGGCGGCGACGTGGACGTCGGAGCCGGGGCGGACCTCGACGACGCGGGGGGCCCCGACCGCGAGGCCGACCGCGACATCGAACTGGAGTCGGAGTCGGAGAGTCCGGGCCGGTGAGACCCCGGAGCGGCGAGAGCCTCGATCGGTGAGCCCCCGGCGTCGCTCGCGGGGGCCTACCAGTCGAGCGAGCCGCCGGACTGGTACTCGGTCACCTGTCGCTCGAAGAAGTTGGCCTCGCGGTTGAGGTCGACCGCCTCCGACATCCACGGGAACGGGTTCTCGGTCCCGTACGCCTCCTCCATCCCGAGCTGGGTGAGCCGCCGGTCCGCGATGTACTCGACGTACTCGATGAACCCCTCCGCGGACATCCCCATCAGGTCCGGCGGGCACGCCTCCGCGGCGTAGGTCGACTCGAGCTCGACCGCCTCGCGGATCAGCCCGTCGATCTCCGCCTCGAACTCGTCGGTCCAGACGCCGGGGTTCTCCTCGCGGATCGTGTTGATCAGCTCGACCCCGAAGTTGAGGTGGAGCGACTCGTCGCGCATGATGTACTCGAACTGCTCGCCGACCCCGACCATCTTCCCGCGCCGCTTCAACGCCAGCATCATCGCGAAGCCGGCGTAGAAGAAGATCCCCTCCATGATCACGTAGAAGCCGACGAGATCGCGGAGGAACTCGCGCACGTCGTCGTCGGTCTCGATCGTGAAATCGGGGCGGTCGATGGCGCGGGTCAACTCGACGACGAAGTCGTCCTTCGCCTCGATGGCGGGGATGCGGTCGTACATCCCGTAGAGGTACTCGGGATCGAAGCCGAGCGAGTCACAGCAGTAGATGAACGTGTCCGTGTGGACCGCCTCCTCGTACGCCTGCCGGAGCAGGTACTGACGGCACTCCGGCGCGGTGACGTAGTCGTAGACGGCGAGGACGAGGTTGTTCGCGGTCAGCGACTCGGCCGTCGAGAAGAACCCGAGGTTCCACTCGACGAGGCGGCGCTCGGCGTCGGTCAGCTCGTCGCCCTCCCACTGGTGGACGTCGTCCGCCATCGGGATCTCCTCGGGCACCCAGTTGTTGTTGACCCCGTCGCGGTAGTACTCGCGGGCCCAGTCGTAGTCGATCGGCAGGATCTTGTTCGGGTCGTGCTGGCTGTCGGTGTTGATGAGCGGCATGGTGTGGGTCGTGTGTTGTGGTGTAGTGTGTGACGTGGTGTCGGCCGTCGTTCGTCTCCTCCGGCTCACTGACAGGCGTCGCAGGTCGGGTCCTCGACGGTCGGCAGCCCGTCGACGCGGTCCGTGTCGCCTCCGTCGCTGGCGTCCGTCCCCGCATCTTCACGGGGTTCGTCGGTCGCACCGTCCTCGTCGTCGAACCCGCCGCCGCGCGACTGCGTGTCGTCGTACTCGGCCATGTCCAGCGTCGACTGCTCGATGCTCGACGCGCCGAGCGTGCGCAGGTAGTAGGTCGTCTTCAGCCCCAGCTCCCAGGCGGTCCGGTACACGTCGTCGAGCAGCGAGCCGTCCGTCGACGGGAAGAAGACGTTGTGCGACTGGCTCTGGTCGATCCACGCGCCGCGGCGCGCGGTGAGCCGAAGCTGGTGACGGGGATCGATCTCGAACGCGCCGCGGTAGAGGTCCGAGAGCTCGCCGGGCAGGTCGAGGTCGCCGACTGCGCCGTCGTGGTACTTCAGGCGATCGAGCGCCTCCGACCCCCACTGCCCCTCGGCTTTGAGGTCGGCGACGAGCCGCTCGTTGACGACGGTGAAGTCGCCGGACATGTTGGACTTGACGTAGAGGTTCGAGTACAGCGGCTCGATCGACGGGGAGGTGCCCGCGATGGTGGAGATGGTCGCGGTCGGCGCGACCGCGGTGGTGTTGGAGTTGCGCATGCCGTGTTCCGCGATCCGCTCGCGGACCGCGTCCCAGTCGAGCGTCTCCTCGCGGGCGACGGGGATCTCCCGGCCGCGCTCCTCGGCGAGCAGGTCGAGGGTGTCCTGCGGCAGCAGGTCGCGGTCCCACTTCGAGCCCTCGAAGGAGTCGTACGCGCCGCGCTCGCCGGCCAGCCGCGCGGAGTTGTCGATCGCGTGGTAGCCCAGCAGCTCCCCGGCCCGCCCCGCGAACGCGAGGGCGCGCTCGGAGTTCATCGGGACGCGCGCGAGCTGGAGCGCCTCGTGGAAGCCCATCATCCCGAGCCCGATGGGCCGGTGGCGCATGTTGGAGCGCTCGGCCTTCTCCGTCGGGTAGAAGTTGAGGTCGACGACGTTGTCGAGCATCCGCATCGCGGTCTCGGCGGTGTCGGCGAACAGTTCGGCGTCCAGTTCGGCCGCGTCGCCGTCGACGCCGACGGCGACCGGGCCGCCCGCGTCCGCGTCGTCGCCGTCCGCCCCGCTTCCGCGGGCCGCGGCCGCGACGTCGTCGGGGGCGGGGTGGGCCTCGGCGTCGCCGCGGAAGGTCATGTGTCGCGCGAGGTTGACCGAGCCGAGGTTACAGACGGCGGTCTCCTCCTCGCTCGTGTTGAGCGTGATCTCCGTACAGAGGTTCGAGGAGTTGACGACCCCGGCGTGGTCCTGGGGCGACCGGACGTTACACGGGTCCTTGAACGTGATCCACGGGTGGCCGGTCTCGAAGAGTCGCGTCAGGGTCTCCCGCCAGAGCTCGCTCGCGTCGACGGTCTCGTACTGGCGAAGCTCACCCGCTTCGGCCGCCTCCTCGTACGCCTCGTACCGCTCCTCGAACTCCTCGCCGTAGGTCCCGTGGAGGTCGGGCACCTCGTCGGGCGAGAACAGCGTCCACTCCGCGTCGTTCTCGACCCGCTTCATGAACAGGTCGGGCACCCACGCCGCGGTGTTCATGTCGTGGGTGCGCCGGCGCTCGTCGCCGGTGTTCCGCCGGAGGTCGATGAAGGCGGGGAAATCGAGGTGCCACGCCTCGAGGTAGGCGGCCGCGGCCCCGCGACGCTTCCCCGATCGATTTATCGCGCCGGTCACGTCGTTGGAGATCTTCAGGAAGGGGACCGTCCCGGTCGACTCGACGCCGGTCGAGGAGACCAGCGCGCCGTCCGCGCGGAGCGGGGTCCAGTCGTTGCCGAGCCCGCCCGACCACTTCGAGAGCTTCGCGTGCTCCTTGTACGCCTCGAAGATCCCCTCGAGGTCGTCGGGGACGGTGGTGAGGTAACACGAGGAGAGCTGCGGGTGTGTCGTCCCGGCGTGGAACAGCGTCGGCGTGGAGTGGACGAACCGCAGCGTGGAGAGGACCTCGTAGAACTCCTCGGCGCGCGCGGCCCGCTCCGACTCCTCCTCGCGGAGCGCGACGCCCATCGCCACCCGCATCCAGAAGACCTGCGGGAGCTCGAACGGCTCCGCGTCCGCCTCCCGGAGGTAGTAGCGCTGTTCGAGCGTGTCGAGCGCGGTGTACTCGAACAGCTCGTCCCGCGCCGGATCCAGCGCCTCCGCCAGCCGGTCGAGGTCGTACTCGCCCATCCGTTCGTCGAGGAGGTCCGCCTCGAGGCCGCGGTCGATCGCCTCGCGGAAGGCGTCGCGGTACGCCGCCGCGAGGTCGCCCTCGTCGTCGGGCGGGCGCTCGCCGGTCACCCGACGGAAGTAGTCCTCGCGGGCGACGCGGGCCGCCATCGCGTCGTAGGCGGGGTCGCGCTCGATCCGCGCCGTGAGCGCGTCCACGGTCGCCTCGGCGACCTCGTCGGCGTCGGCCCCGTCGTAGAGCGCGCGCTCGATCTCGGCGACCAGCCGGTCGCGTTCGTCGGCGTCCAGTACGTCCTCGTTCCCCTCCCGGGCTCGGTCGAGTAGGTCGCGAACCGCGGTGTCGTGTGTCGTCGTGCTCATGTGTGCTCCGTGGCTCCACGGGTCGGCGTGCCGGGCAGCGTTGCCACTCTCGACGCGTTCGTGATACGGCGCGAACGCGCGGCTACCCGTGGAAACCGGGCGAACCGCTCCGAACGAACCGTCCCGTGTGAGCCGTGTCAAACGTCTCCGGCTGCACCGGCATAAACATTACCAACAGAATTTCAGTAATACAATCGTAGTTGCTTATCGCACAACTGAGCCCGTGCTGTCGTCGGTCGCGCTTCGGGCCGGTCGCGTCCCGAACCGGCCGCCTCACGGCCGCGCGGAGCGGTTCACTGCCGCGCGGAGCGGTTCGGGGACCGAGCGACACGCCTCACGGTCGCCAGCTCTCGGCGTCGAGGACCCACAGGAGACCGATCGCGACGCCCCCGCCGAGAAGTCCCGCGGCCAGCGCGAGGGCGGGCGCGGGGGCGAGCGCGATCCCGACCAGCAGGAGGACGGCCCCGGCGAGCAGCGCCACCGTGTCCTCGCGGGTCGCCCCGAGGACGACGGGCGCGAGCGACCCGCCGACGACCGCGCCGGCGACGACGAACGGCGTCACCCCCGAGACGCGCAGCGCCGGCGCCGACAGGGCGTCGGGGCCGACGTCGACGCCGAGGGCGACGCCGACGGCGACACAGAGCAGCGGCGACGCGAGGCTCGCGCGCGCGCTCAGCGTCCGACCGCGGACGGCCGCGATCCCGGAGAGGAGCGTCACCGCCCCGGCGGCCACGAGCGCGGGCGGGGCCAACCCGATCAACGATCTCGGTTCCGCGAGCGTCGGGACCGCGGTGCCGGCGGTGACGGACCGAAGCGCGAGCGGCTGGGCGAGGAGCAGCCCCGCGATCGCGAGCTGGACCGCCCCGAGCGCGCGGCGGGGGACGGCGGTGCCGGAGGTCACGTTCGTGCGACGCCGGCGGGGCGTATATATTCGCCGAACCGGCCGAGGGCGTCGCCGCCCCGTCGGCTCCGCCGGCCGATGGAGGGCCCGTGCTCAGATCGTGACGCCGGCGCGGTCGCCCTCGATCGACACGACGACGCGCTCCGGCGGCCCGCGCTCGTCGGCCAGCCGGACGAGGAGCGTGTGGACCGCGAGGTCGTCCTCGTCGCCCGGGCGGTGACCGATCTCGTCGGCCGCGACCCGCAGCGCGCGGTCGCCGATCCGGCTCACCGACCCGAGGCGGACGTCGAGCCCCGGCGGGGCCAGTCGCTGGGCGATCACGAGCACGGCGTCGCCCCCGTCGTCGACGAACGGGGTCGCGTCGACGAACGAGCGCGTCCGCGTCGCGCCCGGGCGGACCGCCCCCCGTGCGGCCGTGGCCGACCGAAACGAGAGGGCGTGCGTCAAGAGCTCCGGCGGCTGACTGCGCACGCTCTCTTCGGGAGCCAACGGGTCGTCGTCCACGTACCGGCTCCTGACCCCGATGTCTCCCGGGGCCGACGCCGCGAGGTCGTGGATCCGGTCCGTACACCCCGCGGTCGCGACGGCGAACGCGCCGGCAACGACCGCGCGACGATACATGCTCTCCGGTCGGTCGGTCCTCGGTAAAAACCCCGTCGCCGCGGCTCGCTCGGCTGATAATCGGTGGCTACTCGGATGTCGACGCGGGGACTCCCCACGAGATCCGGTCCCAGGTTCGCTCGTAGAAGTAGTACGTTCCGGTCTTCACGACGTTCGCGACGAGCCCGATGTTCACCGCGTCGCCGATGTCCCCCACGACCGCCCACGCGACGGTCACGGTGATGAGGACCATGATCAGCCGGTAACAGAGCGTCTTCACGATCGCGCGCCGACGCGCCTGGAGCGCCGACCGCGAGCGGAGGTCCCCGAGCATGCTCGTTCGTGGAGCCGCGCGAAGTAAGTAACTCGTATCGGCTACGTTCTTACCTATTCATAACTATATGTGGTTTCCTACTTCCCCAACGCCCCGCGCCACGAAACCGATTCCCGCTCACTCCTCGAGCATCGGCGCGGGGACGCCCTCCTCGTCGCCGTCGAGTTCGAACGCTCGCCGAAGCTCCGCGATCCGGTCGCGGATGTCCGCGGCCAGCTCGAACTCCAGGTTGCTCGCGGCCTCGTTCATCCGCTCCTCGAGCGCCTCGATCCGGGCCTCCGCCTCCTCTTCGCTCTCCACGTCGCCGACGCTGACCGACGAGGTGTCCGTCCTCGAGCCCGGCAGGTTCGTCTCGCCGACCGGCTTGTCGATGGTGGTCGCCTCGTAGCCGTGTTCGGCGTTGTACTCCAGTTGGATCTCGCGGCGGCGCTGGGTCTCCTCTATCGCCGCCTCCATCGAGTCGGTGACCCGGTCGGCGTAGAGGACGACCTCGCCGTTGACGTTGCGCGCGGCCCGTCCCATCGTCTGGACGAGCGTGGTGGTGGAGCGTAAGAATCCCTCCTGGTCGGCGTCGAGGATGGCGACGAGGCTCACCTCGGGGATGTCGAGCCCCTCCCGAAGCAGGTTGATCCCGACGAGCACGTCGATGTTCCCGAGCCGCAGGTCGCGGATGATCTCGTGGCGCTCCAACGTGTCCGTCTCGTCGTGCATGTACGCCACGTCGATCCCCGCCTCCTCGAAGTACTCCGTGAGGTCCTCCGCCATCCGCTTCGTGAGCGTGGTGACGAGGACGCGCTCGTCGCGCTCGATGCGCTCGCCGACCCGGTCGAGCAGGTCCTCGACCTGCCCGGTCGCGTCGGCCACCTCCACCTTCGGGTCGACGAGGTGGGTCGGCCGGACGATCTGTTCGACCACGTTCGCCGACTCCTCGCGCTCGTACTCGCCCGGCGTCGCGGAGACGTACAGCGTCCGGTCGGCCTTCTCCTCGAACTCCTCGAACGTCAGCGGACGGTTGTCGTAGGCGGTCGGGAGCCGGAACCCGTTCTCGACGAGCGAGTCCTTGCGGGACTTGTCGCCCTCGTACTGCCCTTTGATCTGGGGGATCGTCTGGTGTGACTCGTCGATCACGGTGAGGAAGTCGTCGGGGAAGTAATCGAGCAGGGTGTAGGGGGCGTCGCCGGGGTCGCGGTCGTCCATGTGGACGGAGTAGTTCTCGATTCCCGAGCAGTAGCCCGCCTCCCGGAGCATCTCGACGTCGAAGGTGGTGCGCTCCTCGATGCGCTGGGCCGCGACGAGGTCGCCCTCCCGCTCGAAGTGGGCCACGCGCTTCTCCATCAACTCCTCGATCTCGGCGATCGCCTGCTCCAGCTTGTCGTCGGGGATCGAGTAGTGCTCGGCGGGATGGAGCATGACCGCGGGCTCCTCGCTCACGACCTCGCCTTTCATCGGGTCGACTTTCACCATCCGGTCTATCTCCTCGCCCCACAGCTCGACCCGGACCGCGTACCGGCCGTACATCGGGTAGATCTCGACGGTGTCGCCGCGCACCCGGAAGGTGCCCTGCGTGAAGTCCACGTCGTTGCGCTCGTAGTTCAAATCGACCAGATCCGCGAGCAGCCCCTCGCGACCCACCTCCTCGCCGACCTCCAGCCGGAGGGCCATCTCGCGGTAGTTCTCGGGGTCGCCGAGCCCGTAGATCGCGGAGACCGAGGCGACGACGATGACGTCGTCGCGGGTGAGAAGCGAGCGCGTCGCGGAGTGGCGCAGCCGGTCGATCTCCTCGTTTATCGACATCTCCTTGTCGATGAACGTGTCCGTCTGCTCGACGTACGCCTCCGGCTGGTAGTAGTCGTAGTAGGAGACGAAGTACTCGACGGCGTTGTCGGGAAACAGCTCGCGGAACTCCTCGTACAGCTGGGCCGCGAGCGTCTTGTTGTGGGCGAGAACGAGGGTGGGCTGATCGAGTTCCTCGGCGACCCACGAGACCGTGTTGGTCTTGCCGGAGCCAGTCACGCCGAGCAGCGTCTGTTTCTCCGCGCCCGCCTCGAACCCCTCGACGAGCTTCTCGATCGCCTCGGGCTGGTCGCCCGCGGGCTCGAACGGGGCGTCCACCCGGAGCGGTCTGTCGGCGGTCGGGCGGTCCTCGGAGAGGGGGGAGTCGGCGTCGCTCACGATACGCGTCGTTGGCGGCGGAACCACTTGAGCGGCGCGGCCAGACGGTCGACGACGAGGTTCCCAGACAGAGAGGTCCATCGGGGGAAGACCGATTATCGGCCGGAGCGAACACCGACCAGTGTCCCTCCAACTCACGCCCGTCGCCGCGGTCGGCGCCGCCCTCGTCCTGTTCGTCTGGGCCGCGTCCGGCGTCTGGGTCAACTTCGACGCGCACGCCCGGGGAAGCGACTATCCGGCCGTCTGGGGGATCTTCGCACCGCTTTCAGGTGTTGTGCTGTTCTATTACCTGCTGTGGTGGCGGCGCGGCCGCCCCCGCCAGTGGCCGCCGTCCCGGTCGGAGCGAGCGGCCGCCACCGTCGTCGTCGCCGGGATCGGCGGCCTGATCGCCGGGAGCCTCGTGTCGCCGCCCGATCCCGCCTCGCAGTTGACCGTCTGGCCGGTCACGTTCGCCTGCTGTCTCCCCGTCGCGTACTGGCTGGTGAGGAGGCGGCTCGACGCGGCCTGAGACGGATCTCCCGGTCGGTGGAGAAGATCGAGGTCTCCAAATCCCCAGCCGCTCAGTTATAAGACGTTGACTGCCGATCGACGGTGAACACCGCCAAAGCCCCGGCCGCGAGGACTCGCGCGCTTTGCTGCGCTCCTCGTCACTCGCTTCGCTCGTTCCTGCGGTGCTTGCTGCAGCGTGCTTCGTCCTCGCGGCCGCCCCTTTGAGTCCCACCCCGCACCGCTCCGCACAGCAGCCTCACGCCTCCCCAGCCTCGTCGCTCACTTCGGGGCTCCCCGCTGGTCGCCCACTCCCTCGCGACTCCCTCGCGGGCTGGCTCGCGGCCGCCGGTGGCGGCCGCTCGCAGGCGCGCCACCGCGACGGGTCTCTCGTTCCGTCGCTCCCCGGACGAAAACGTTTCCCGCACGCCCCGCGACCCTCCCGTATGCGCATCGCCGTCCCCAACAAGGGCCGCCTGCACGAGCCGACGCTCTCGCTGTTGGAGCGCGCCGGGCTCCACGTCGAGGAGACCGCGGACCGACAGCTGTACGCCGAGACGGTCGATCCCGACGTGACCGTCCTCTACGTCCGCGCGGCCGACATCCCCGAGTACGTGCGCGACGGCGCGGCCGACCTCGGCGTCACGGGGTTGGACCAGGCCGCCGAGTCCGGCGGCGTCGTCTCGGATCCCGCGGACGCGTCCGACGACGACCTCGTCGACGTGCTCGATCTGGGATACGGCTCCTGCCGGCTCGTCCTCGCCGCGCCCGAGGACGGCGACGTCGAGACGGTCGAGGACCTGACCGGGAGGACGATCGCCACCGAGTTCCCGACCGTCACCCGGAGCTACCTCGAGCGCGTGGGCGTCGACGCCGACGTGGTCACCGTCACCGGCGCGACCGAGCTCACCCCCCACGTCGAGATGGCCGACGCCATCGTCGACATCACCTCCACGGGGACGACCCTGAAGGTGAACCGCCTCGCCGTGATCGACGACGTGCTCGACTCCTCGGTCCGGCTGTTCGCCCGCCCCGACGTCGTCTCCGACCCGAAGGTCGAGCAGGTCGTCACCGCCTTCGAGTCCGTACTGGCCGCCGACGGCCGCCGCTACCTGATGATGAACGCCCCGACGGATCGCCTCGAGGAGGTGAAGGACGTGATCCCCGGACTCGGCGGCCCGACCGTGATGGACGTCGAGGCCGACGCGGAGGGAAACGGCATGGTCGCGGTCCACGCCGTCGTCGAGGAGCGCGACGCGTTCGCGACCATCTCGGAGCTGAAGGCGGTCGGCGCGAGCGGCATCCTCGTCACCGAGATCGAACGGCTCGTGGAGTAGCGGCCGCCGCGCCGCGCGCCGGCGCTCGCGTCAGGCTCCCTCGCCGTCCCCGGCGATCAGTTCCTCCTTCCCGGCGCGCGACAGCGACTTGATCGCGTGTTCGCGCGCGAGCGCCGCCGACCGCGAGTCGAACGACTCGACGTGTCGCAGCGTCACCGGGGTGCGACCGCGGGTGTACTTGGCTCCCTCGCCCGCGTCGTGTTCGGCGACCCGCCGCTCCACGTCGGTGGTGTACCCCGTGTAGAGGGTGCCGTCGGCGCACTCGATCACGTACACGTGGTGGTCGGACACGGGTTCAGTTCCCGCCGTCTATCGCGCGGGCGATGAGCCCCGCCTGCGCGCCGGCGACGAACCCGGCGTCGACGTTCACCGTCGTGAGGGCGGTACACGACTGGAGCGCCCCGGCGAGCGCGGCCGCGCCCTCGCCGCCCTCGCCGTACCCCGTCGAGACGGGAACCGCGATCACGGGCGCGGCGACCAGCCCGGCGACCACCGTGGGCAGCGCCCCCTCGCGGCCGGCCGCGACGACGACGACGTCGGCCTCCCGGATCCGCGCTATCTGGTCGAGCAGCCGGTCGAGGTTCGCGACGCCGACGTCCTCGACCCGATCGACGCTCGCGCCGATCTCGCGGGCGACGACCTCCGCCTCGCCCGCCACGGGCGCGTCGGCGGTCCCGGCGGTCACGACCGCGACGGTCGCGGCGAGTTCCGGCGGCTCGAACCCCGCGGCGTGGACGACGACGGTGCGGGTCACCTCGTCGTGGTCGACGTCGGCCTCCGGCGCGGCGTCCCCGACGGCCTCCCTGACCGCCGCCGCGTGGTCGGGGCTCGCGCGAGTCACGAGCGCCCGGCCCGTCGTCTCCAGAGCCGTCGTCGCCAGTGCCGCCGTCTCGGCGGGGCGTTTCCCCTCGGCGAGGACCGCCTCCGGGATACCGCGGCGATCCTCGCGGGCGGAGTCGAACCGACCCGCGGCCGTCGTCGCGTACCCCGCGATCCGTGACTCCGCCTCCGAGACGCCGATCTCCCCGCTCGCGAGCGCCTCCAGCGTTCCGCGAACCGTCGATCCGTCCGTTCCGCGCTGTCTCTCCTCGCGCATGTTCGACCCGTCGGGACGCACGGGTTCGTAGCCGTCGATCCGCGACGGATCCCCTCGGCCCGCCGTTCCGATCCCCGGCGCGGCCCGACGCTCCACAAAATATATAAGTCACCCGCTCGGCACCCCGCCCTGAACCGCCCGCACGGCGTCCCTCGCGGGCGAATTCAGGAACTCTTATTAACTATCGACGGATACCCACGACCGCATGGCAGACCTCATTGTCAAGGCGGCAGTCAAGGAAGCCCTGGACGACAAGAACGTCGCTTCGGACTTCTACGACGCGCTGGACGAAGAAGTGGACGAGCTGCTCGAAGACGCCGCACGCCGCGCCGAGGCCAACGACCGGAAGACGGTCCAGCCTCGCGACCTGTAAGGCGTCCGACCCTGCCGTTTTCTTTCGACCCGATCCCCGAACAGCGGCCGCCATCGCCCGATCGCGGCTCCCGTGTGGTCACGCCTTCCGACGGTCACGCCCTCTGGCAGTCACGCTCTCCGGCAGTCACGCCCTCCGCAGTCACGCCTCCAGTATCCGAACACCCTCGGCGGTCCCGACGTGGACCTCGTCGGCGAGCCCGACGAACAGCCCGTGTTCGAGCACGCCGGGCGTCCCCGCGAGGGTCCCCGAGAGCGCCTCCGGCTCCGGGATCTCGCCGAACGCGCAGTCGAGAAGGAGGTTCCCGTTGTCAGTGACGACGGGACCGTCCTTCCGTTCGGCTCGTCGGAGCGTCGCCTCCCCGCCGGCCGCCCGCACCGCCTCGGCGACGACGCCGCGGGCGCTCGGGAGGACCTCCACCGGAACCGCCCGGTCGAGGACCGCGGCCTCCTTCGAGGGGTCGGCGACGACGACGAACCGCTCCGCGGCCGAATCGACGAGCTTCTCGCGGGCGTGCGCGCCGCCGCCGCCCTTGATCAGGTCCAGGTCGCCGGCGACGCGGTCGGCTCCGCCGTCGCTCGAGTTCTCCCCGCCGACGGCGACCTGGTCGGCCCCGTCGACGGCGACGTCGATCCCCGCCGCGTCCGGACCCGTGACCTCGTCGAGGTCGACGAGGGGGATCCCCGCCTCGAGGGCGCGCTCGCGGCTCGCGAAGGAGGTCGCCACGCCGCGGACGTCGAGCCCGGCGTCGACGCGCGCGCCGATCGCGCGGATCGCGTGGGCGGCCGTCGACCCGGTTCCGAGGCCCACCACGTCGCCGTCGTCGACCGCCTCAGCGGCCGACTCGCCGGCCCGTCGCTTCATCGCGTCGCTGCCGCCGGTCGTCTTCATGATCCCGCGTGCGGGCGGGGAGGGTGAAAAGGCGTCGGCCCGGCCGATCGACGCCTTCGGGCCGCGCCGTCTCCCCGGCGTCACGCCTCGACCCGCCCGGTCCACCGCCGCCTTCGTCGCTCACTCCAGCCGGTCCAGCACCGCCTCGGCGTCGTACGCGAGGGTGAGCTCGCGCGAGCGCCCGCGCCCCTCGACGTCGGCGTACTCGGCGTCGATCACGCCGAGCTGGTCGAGCTTGTTGATGATCTCCGAGTAGCGGGTGTAGCCGAGGTCCGTCTCCTCGTGGAACGCCTCGTACACCGCCCCGGCCTGCTCGCCGTCGTTGGCCGCGAGCACGCGGACGAGCGCGCGCTCGGAGTCGGAGAGCCCACGGAGCGACCGCGAGAGGTGGACGTGTTTCGACTTGTCGTAGGCGGACTCGACGTCCTCGGTCGCGATCGACTTCGAGGCGCGCATCTCGGCGTTGAGCCCCGCGCGACGCAGGAGGTCGATCCCGACGCGGAGGTCGCCGCTCTCGGCGGTCAAGTCGGCGACCCGGTCCAGCTCGGCGTCGCCGATCACGCCCTCGTGGAAGCCGCGCTTCGCGCGCTCGCCGAGGATGTCGTAGATCTCCGTCGCGTCGTACACCGGGAAGTACACCTCCTCGGGGCGGAACACCGACTGGACCCGGCCGTCGAGGTCGTCGATGACGTCGAGCGAGAGGTCCGAGGAGACGACGATCACGCCGATCTTCGCGCCGGAGTGCGCCTCGTGGGCGCGCAGGAGCGAGTAGAGCGTGTCGGAGGCCTCGTTCTCGTAGAAGAGGTAGTTCACGTCGTCGAGGGCGACCACGAGCACCTCGTCTTCCTCGACGAGCCGGTCCGTGATCTGGCCGAACAGCTTCTTGAAGGAGATCCCCGAGGAGGGCGGCTCGTACTCGAAGATCCCCTCGAAGAGCCGGGAGAAGACGGCGTAGCGCGTCGAGTCGACCTGGCAGTTCACGCGGACGGTCCGCACCTCGGTGCGCGCGCGCAGCTCCGAGAAGAGCTTCTGGACCGCGGTGGTCTTGCCCGTCCCCGGCGGTCCCCGGACGATCGTGTTGAGCGGGCGGGAGCCGCGGACGGCCGGCCGGAGCGCGTACTTCAGGCTCTCGAGCTGGCTCTCGCGGTGGCGGAACGTCTCGGGGACGTGGTCGATCTCGAAGACCGACTCGTCGCGGAACACCGACTCGTCCCACGAGAGCATGTCGTCGTCGGCGTCCCCGGGCATGGGGGTACCACTCCCCGCCGGTCACTTAACGGTTGCCCGGCCGCGGCGAAACTGAAAACCCGTCCGCGGGCGGTCGAACCGCGCGGTCCTCGGGCGTTCGGTTTCACTCTCACGTCGCTTCGACCCCGAGCTCGTCCGCGGTCACGTCGCCCGCGACGAGCCCCGTTCGCGCTCCAGGACCAACACGTGTCTCGTCAGCGACCGGTGAACCCGGCGCTCGAAGGCGGCGACGACCTCCCATCCCGCCTCGCGGGCGGGTCGACGCCAGTCACGGTCGGCGACCATCACGGCGCGCGGCGCGACGCGGGCGGCCTCCGTCAGCGCGCCGGCGACGAGGTCCGCGAGCTCGTGGCGGGCGATCTTGGACTGTCTGCCGTAGGGCGCGTCGAAGGCGACGCCGTCGACCGCGTCGTCGACGAGCGGGAGGTCCGTGGCGTCGCCGCGGGCGACGTGCCAGCTCGGCCCGTCGCCCGCATCGTTCACGTCCCCGTCGTCGCCACCGTCCCCACCGCCCTCGTCGCCCCGGTCGTCTCCCACGTACGCACGGAGGTTCTCTCTCGTCCCGCGG
Organism: Halorubrum aethiopicum; assembly: GCF_001542905.1. NCBI lineage: Archaea > Methanobacteriati > Methanobacteriota > Halobacteria > Halobacteriales > Haloferacaceae > Halorubrum > Halorubrum aethiopicum. The sequence goes on from NZ_LOAJ01000001.1 coordinate 751,083, forward strand.
ACCATCTTCGCCTGGGCGTCGCAGGCGACCGCGTCGGCCCCGACGAGCCCCGCCTCCAGCGGGAGCCCGCCGGTCCCGCACATCGGGTCGAGCAGGGTTCGGTCGGGGGCCGCGCCGGCGAGGTTGACGTAGGCGCGGGCGTCCGCGGGTGCCATGCTCCCCGGCTGGAAGAAGGGCCGGTCGGTCGGATCCGGCGCGAAGTCGCGGGCGGCCTCCAGAGCCGCCCAGCCGAGCGCGCAGACGGAGGCGCTCTCGCCGTCCGCCCCGGCGACCGCGTCGTGGTCGGCGCGCTCGCCCGCCGCGAACAGCGCGCGCAGGACGTGGTCGGGGTCGTCGAGGTCGACCGAAAAGCCGCGGTCGACGAGGACGCTCCCGAGCGCGCGCTCGGCGTCGGTCGTGGAGGCGTCGGCCGTGTTCCGGACGTTGCGGGCGCGAACCGCGACGCTTCCCGTCCGGTCGAGCGGCGCGGCCTCGAGGGCGGCGACCGCCGAGGCGACCGTCGCGTCCGTCCGGGCGATCGCCTCGTGGGCGGCGCGGGTGTACGCCAGCCGCTCGACGCCCTCGCCGACGCTCCCGGCGGCCGCCACCCCCGGCGCGAGGAGTTCGACGCCGGTCGCGGCCGTCGCCGCCTCGCAGGCCGCGAACGCGTCCGTCTCCCCCGCGAGTTCGAGCCAGTACACGCCGGATGCTCCGCGACGGCGTCGCATGAGGGTGGCGGATCCGGACGCTCACCGTTCGAGACCAATATATACAAATTGATATAAACTACGAATTACTACTTATCATAGTAATAGATGACTAAATCTACCGTTATATGTGTTATTTGGTCTATAACCGCTTCTAGAGTATTAATTCTATACAAACACTACAAATATATACTTTCTCTGTTTCTAGTCTATATCTGTATCGGCGTACGTATCGCGTTCTCGGCGTAACCGGATCAATTCTTCCAATAACATACTTTTTCAATCATATACGGAAAAATTATATATCGGTCCCGTAGGCGTCGTCTTGCGACGGGGCGTCTCCGGTTCATGGCTCCCTCGGAGCGCCGACGGCGTGGGTGGATCTCGCGCGTCGTCGGCTCGAACGCCGCGTTTCGCCCGGATCCGGGTTATTTCCACCCGATTCCGGCGGTCGTCCGGCGTGTGCGTGCTCGAGCGGCGGGAATACGTGTGCCTCTGGATGACCGTTCGTGTCGCTCGGTCGTCGGGTCCGCTCGATCGTCGGGTCGTTCGATCGCCGTTCGCGCCTCTCGTCTCGTGCCTCCCGTCTCGTGCCTCCCGTCTCGCGTCCTCTCGCTCCGTCGGCTCAGCGGCGTCTCGGGGGTCGAGACGCGGGCGTCACTGGTTCGGCATGAACCGGTGGTCGACGTCGCCGGAGAACTCGCCCGCTCCCACGATGTCGTGTTCGAGCGTGCCGACGCCCTCGACCGTGACCGCGACCGTGTCGCCGTCGCTGAGCGGACTGATGCCCGAGGGCGTCCCCGTCGCGATGACGTCGCCGCGCTCGAGGGTGACCAGCTTCGTGATCTCGCTTATGAGTTCCGGGACGGAGAAGATCAGGTCGTCGATCGAGGAGTGCTGTTTCACCTCGCCGTTGACCGTCAGCTTGATCTCCGCGTCGTCGGGGACGTGTTCCGGGTCGGCGACGACCGGTCCGATCGGCGCGGCGTTGTCGAACGCCTTCCCGCGGATCCAGTTCTGTTCTTTCTCCTGGTCGTCGCGGTTCGAGAGGTCGTTCACGCAGGTGTAGCCGGCGATGACCTCCTCGGCTCTGTCCTCGGGAACGTTTCGGCACTGCTCGCCGATGACGACGCCAAACTCGGCCTCGTGGTCGACCCGTTCTTTCCCCTCCGGCAGCGAGATCGTGTCCCCGTGGGCGGCAAGCGTGTTCGGTCCCTTCAAGAACAGAAGCGGTCGGTCGGGGATCTCCGAGTCGGTCTCCTCGGCGTGCGCCGAGTAGTTGAGCCCGACGCAGACGATCTTGCTCGGTTCTGTCGGCGGGAGCACGTCGACCTCGTCCGGATCGAACTTCTCCTCGCCGAATCGAAGCTCGTCGTCGTCGGTCCACTCGCCGGTACGGACGGATCCAGCCGGATCTCGAAATCTAACCTTTCGCATGGCGAGTTACTGTGTGACGCTCTCCCAAAAAAAGGTTCGGGGTCGCAGCCGCGAATTCCGTCGGAACGCGGGGCGATACGGTCGACTCGAGGCGTCCTCGCCGCCGCAAAAAAGCATCCGGGGATCGGTGGTCGCCGACGCGTTCAGAAGTTGTCCGGGTTCGGCGTCTCGCCCTCGGGCCACGCCTCGAGGTCCGCGTCCTCGGGGTAGTAGAGGTTGCCGTCGTCGTCCCAGCCCCAGCCGGCGTCCTCGAGGACCTGCCGGGCGGTCTCGACGTCGCGGGTCTCCGGGCCGGCCTCGCTGAGGTACTCCTCGTTGTACCACGGGTGCTGTTGGGAGTTGAACGTACAGTACGTCACCTCGTCGGACTCGCCGAAGGCGTACGTCTCGTTCAGGCCCTGCCGGTCGACCATGTGCGAGAGCGCCTGGCGGAACTCCATGTGCATGCCGGGCGCGTACGACATCTGCGGCATCATGCCGAACGGCAGGAACGCCGCCCCGTTGACGATCTGTGCGGTGTCGCCCATCGTCTCGCTGATCTGCCGGCCGGCGTCGGGCGTCAGCGTCACCGCGATGGCGAGCTCCTCGTTCTCGAAGGCGCGGCGGACCGCCGAGACGCTGTCGTAGATCGACATGATGATCGACGACTCGACGTCGAACGCCGGGTTCCCGTCGTGCGGAACGAGTTCGATGTTCTCCTGGTTGTTGTACGTCGCGATCTCGTAGGGCCCCGCGCCGATCATGGGGTCCTCGAAGTCCGTCGGGTTCTCCTCGATGCCGGCGTCGACGTACGCGTCACGCGGCAGCACGCCGAACGTCGGGAGCTGTGCCGTCACCAGCGTCGGCGCCGGCTCCGGCGTCTCGAAGCGGGCCGTGGTCTCGTCGACGGCCTCCACGGTCAGCTCCTCGGGGAGGTCGGTCCACTGGTAGGGACCGTTGTGGTACTGCTCGCTCAGGAACTCGTAGGTCCACTTGACGTCGGTCGCGGTCACCGGCTCCCCGTTGTGGAACGTGGCGTCGCGGAGGTTGAACGTCACCGCCGTCCCGTCGTCCGAGACCTCCCAGTCCTCCGCGAGCACGGGCACCCGCTCGTAGTTGGAGTCGTACAGCATCAGCGGCGAGTGCGTCAGCTGCGTGTACAGCCCCAGCGAGTCGGTGTCGCCGACGGTCGGGTAGAAGCTGCTCGTGAGGAACTCCCCCGGCAGGTTCGCCAGGATCGTGTCGGTGCCGCTCGTCGTCTGCGCGCCCGACTCGACGAGCGCGGCCCAGTTGACCGCGGAGAGGCCCGCTCCGCCCGCCTCGACGGGCTCGACCATGTCCGTGTTGATCGCGGCCGTCGTCGGCCGCTCGATGGTCGGGATGAACGGCAGGTCCTCCGAGTAGAGGCTCATCGCCTCGCCGACGACCTCCCGCCGGTCGGAGGGAACCCCGATCGACGACTGCTCGTCGGCGAGGTTCGAGAACTCCGTGTTGGCGTAGTTCGAGGGGTTGTACTGACCGTTCGACCCGGCGTTGTCGATGCTGTACGACTGGAGCAGTCCGTTGGGGTCGAGCCGCCCCGGGTCCGGACCGTGGCTGTTCACGGCCAGGTGGAAGTCGCGCACGTCGTCGCTCACCGCCGTGATCCCCTCCGCGGTCGTCATCGGCTGCGTCTCGATCTGGATGCCGACGTCCGACGCGACGGACTGGATGCTCGAGATGGTCTCCTCGAACAGGATCGTCGGCGGCCCCTGGTCCGACCAGTACTGGAAGGTCAGCGTCGGAACCCGCTCGCCGAGTCCCTCCGGACTGCCGCCGCCGCCGCCACCGGAGCCGTCGCCGCCTCCGTCTCCGCTTCCGTCGCCGCCGCCCCCGTCGCCGCCGCCTCCGTCTCCACCGGAGCCGTTCCCGCCACAGCCGGCGAGCGCGGCGGCGGACGCCACGGAGATGACTTTCAGCGCTTGTCGACGGTCTATGCTCTGCCGCTCCACGCGGTTGCCACTTGATGGCATACCCTATGCCTTCGGAGGTATTGTTAAAAAATTTGTGATAGTTAGAAATTCTGACGTACGTCACGTTTCGGGCGGAGAAACGGGCCGGAATCGACCGTCTACGCGGTCCCTGAGGCGATCGTCCGCGCGAACGGGGTATCGAGGTCGAGGGATCGGGGTCGAGGCGTCGAAGGACCGGAGCCGAGAGATCGGGGTCGAAGAATCGAGATCGAGGAATCGAAAGGGAGCCGGGAGGACGGCGACGCCTCAGTCCTCGTCGCCGGCGACGGAGACGCGCGGGTCGAGCACGCCGTACAGGAGGTCGACGAGGAAGTTCCCGATGATGACCCAGGTGGCCGCGATGAGGAACACGAACTGGATCACGGGGAAGTCCCGCGCCAGGACCGACGAGACCAACAGCTGGCCGATCCCCGGCCAGTTGAAGACGACCTCGATCAGGACGAGCCCGCTGATCGACGCCGCCAGCGAGATCGGGTACAGCGTGATGACCGGCAGCGAGGCGTGACGGATGATCTTCCGGAGCAGTTTCGACTCAGGCAGCCCCTTCAGCCGGTGGTAGTGGAGGTACTCCTGGTCGCTCACCTCGACGACGCTGTTCCGCATGATCAGCGTCGGGTACTGCATGAAGTACAGGAGAACCGTCATGAACGGCAGCGTGTAGTGTCGCCAGAACTCCGGCAGCAGGAACCGCTGCCAGTACGCCTGGTCCTGGACCTGGATCATCGTCGCCGGCGAGAGCATCCCGGAGGTCGGGAAGATCCCCAGCGTCGAGGAGAACAGCGCGATCAGCATGATGCCGAGGAAGAAGTCCGGGATCGAGTGGAAGACGGAGACCGAGATGATCCCCGACTTCTCGAGCGGGCTCCCGCGGCGGCGGCCGATGTACGCGCCGAACAGCCCGCCGACGATGTACGTCGCGGTGATGGCCGGCGCGACGAGCACGAACGAGTTCAGGATGCGCGGAGCCACGAGCTCCCAGACCGGCTGGCTGAAGCGGAAGGACTGCCCCGCGTTCCCGGTCAGGAGGTTGGTGATGTACTGGTAGTACTGGACGTATATCGGCTCGTCGAGCCCCCAGTCGGCCCGCAGCTGCGCGATCTGTTCGGGGTTCATCCCCTGTTGGACCAGGAGCGACGAGTAGTCCCCCGGCATCGCCCGGAAGAAGAAGAACAGCGCCGAGGCCACGAGGAAGATGAGCACCGCCGTTATCGCCGTCCGGCGGATGAAGTAGCTCAGGCGGCTCACGGCCGGTCACCTCCGGTTCCGGAGCCGCCGCCGTCGACGTGGTCGACGGCCGCGGAGCTGCTCGTCGGTCGCTTCGCGTCGGGTCGTGCCTCCGTGGGCTCGTTTCGGGTCATGTCGGTGTCTCCGGGGTGTGTTCCTCGACCGGCCCCTCCGCGTCGCCGGCCGTCGCTTCGTGGTCGTAGTAGAGGTGACAGGCGACCGAGCGCTCCCCCTCGCCGTCGGGGTCGACGTCGAGCGGCGTGTGGTCACACACGTCCATCCGATCCGGACAGCGCGTCTTGAACCGACACCCCTCCGGCATGTCGATCGGGTCGCCCGGCTCGCCGCCGATCGTCGCCCGCTCGCGCTCGTGGTGCGGATCCGGGATCGGGATCGACTGGATCAGCGCCTTCGTGTACGGATGTTTCGGGTCCGAGAGCAGCTCCCTGGTCTCGGCCTTCTCGACGATCCGTCCCAGGTACATCACGTTGATCTCGTCGCAGATGTACGAGACCGTCGAGAGGTCGTGGGAGATGTAGATCATCGAGACGCCGAACTCGCTGGTCAGCCCGTTCAACAGGTTGAGGATCTCCGCCTGCGTCGAGACGTCGAGCATCGACGACGGTTCGTCGGCGAGGATCACCTCGGGGTCGGTGATGAGCGCCCGCGCGATGGCGACCCGCTGTTTCTCCCCGCCCGACAGCTGGTTCGGGAACTGCTGGATGTACTGGCTCGCGGGCGTCAGTCCGACCTTCTCGAGCATCTCCTCGATGTCGGACCGCTCGTAGTCGATGTCGTGTATCTCCAGGGGCTCCGCGATCGTCCGGCGGACGCTGAACTTCGGGTCCAGGGAGTTGAACGGGTCCTGGAACACGATCTGTACCTTCCGGCGGAACTCCTTCCAGTCGGCCTTGTCGAACTCGCTCGTCGACTGCCCCTGGAACCGGACGTCACCGCCCGTCGGGTCGTACAGCCCCATGACGGTCCGCAGGAGCGTCGTCTTGCCGCAGCCGCTCTCGCCGATGACGCCCTGGACCTGGTTCTGCTCGAGCGTCATGTCCAGGTCGTCGACGGCGCGAACGAGCTTCGGCCCCTCCCCGAAGACGGTCTCCTTGACCGTCTCGACGAAGCTCGATGTCGTCTTGAAGTGTTTGTCCATCGACTCGAGCTCGAGGACAGGGTCGTCCGCGCTCATTGTTGTCCCTCCAGGATGCTCTCCTCGGTGGCGTTCCGATCGAGGTGGTCGGCGGCCAGCTCCTCCATCTCGTCCGCGCGGATACACCAGGCCTGGTGGTCGTCGTCGCCGGCGACGGCCTGTGCCTCGGGCGCGCCCTCGCGGCACTCGGGTTTCGCCCAGGGGCACCGGTCGGCGAACGTACAGAAGTCCACCTCGCCGCGAAGCTGCGGCGGGTGGCCGTCGATGACCGCCAGCTCGCGGTCCGGGAACCGGACGTCCGGGAACGCGTTCTGCAACAGGATCGCGTACGGGTGGCGGGGCCTGTCGAACACGTCGACCACGCTCCCGGTCTCCGCGACCTGCCCGCCGTGCATCACGGCCATCGAGTCGCAGTTCTCGAAGACGACCGAGATGTCGTGGGTGATCATCAGCATGCTGATGTCCCAGTCGTCTTTCAGGCCGTTGATGTAGTCGATGATCTGGTCCTGCATGATCACGTCCAGCGCCGTCGTCGGCTCGTCGGCGATGATGAGGCTGGGCCGGAGGTACAGCGCGAACGCGATGATCGCCCGCTGTTGCATCCCGCCGGAGAACTGGTGCGGGTAGTCGTGGATCCGCGACTCGGAGAGCCCGACGACCTCGAACAGCTCGCGGAGCCGGTCGACCGCCTCCGTCTCCGTGAGGTCCGTGTGGTACTTCGCCATCTCGATCGCCTGGCTGCTCAGCTTCATCACCGGGTCCAGGCTGTTCATCGAGGACTGCGGGATGACCGAGATCTCCTTCCAGCGAACGTTCTGGTTGAACTCCTTCTCGGAGTAGTCCTGGATCTCCTCGCCCTTGTACCGGATCGTCCCGGAGGTGACCTCGCCGTTGGCGTCGAGGCCGCCCACGATGGCGTCCGCGATCGTGCTCTTGCCGCAGCCGCTCTCGCCGACCAGCCCGAAGTAGTCGTGCCGGTCTATCGAGAACGACGCGTCGTTGACCGCGTGTACGTCGTTTCCTTGCTCCGTTCGATAGCGAATGTCGACGTCTTCGAACTCTAGTATTGGGTCCGTCATTTACACCACCACCTCGTCGTCACCGCTTCCCTCGTAGCCGCGACCGAGCAGGTACAGCGACAGCACGGTCAACGCGATCATGATGCCCGGCGGGAACGTCCACCACCAGGCCTCGGCGATACGCCCCGCTTGGTTCGCGTTCCGGATCATGATCCCCCACGTCGGCGTGAACGGGTCCGTGACCCCGATGAACGAGAGGCCGGCCTGCTCGAGGATCGCCAGCCCGACGCCCATCGCGAAGAACAGCGCGGCCATGTTCGCGATGTTCGGGAGGATGTGTTTCCGCATGATCCACGGGGTGCTCGCCCCGGTCGCCCGCGCGGCCATGATGTACGGCCGTTGGTTTATCTGGAGCACCTGGGATCGTATCACCCTGGCTATGAACCGCCAGAGCACCAGTCCCAGGATGGCGACCGTGGTGTAGAATCCCGCCCCGAAGAACGTGATGAGGACGATCGCGAACGGGATGAAGGGGATCCCGTACATGAAGTCGACGAATCGCATGAGGAAGCTCTCCGTCCTCCCGCCGACGTATCCGGCCGTCATCCCGACCGTTAACCCGATCGTCATCATCAGGCCGCCGGCGAGCAGCCCGGTGATGAGCGTCGCCCGCGCGCCGTACAGCAGCCGCGAGAGGACGTCCTCGCCGCGGTCGTTCGTGCCGAGGGGGTGCTCGAGCGACGGCTCGGCGTAGCGCATCAGCTCGCCGTCGTCGGTCATCTGCTGGGTGTTGTACGAGTACGGTGCGATCGCCGGGCCGATCAGGCCCATGACGAGGATGATCGCCAGGATCACGAAGGCGACCCTCGTGATCCGTTCCTCGAGGAGGTTCTCGAGCGCACGCCTCGCGATGATCGCGAGGTCGCTGTTGCGATACGCGTGAACCTTGTCAGCGATACTCATTGGTCTGTGCGGACCTCTCGATAGTGCGCACACTCTCCGTTACTGGCCATTGTAGGGTGTATGTCGGCTTCTCCCAGTACTTAATAAAAGTTCGGGTGGTTGGGGTCGTCGTTCCGGGACGGCGCGGGGATCTGACGGCGGCGTGCCCGCCGGCGCTCACCGCCGATGTCGTTCGAGCTCCGTCTCGATGGTGCCGGGACCGTGGGCCCCGTAGAGCCGCGCCTCGACCTCGCCGTCGCGGGTGAACAACACGGCCGGGCCGGCGGTGAGGGAGTACTCCCGCTCGAGGAACTCCCTGTAGTCCGGTCCGTACACCGCGAACGGCATCACCTCCTGTGGCTCCTCGAACACCGCCTCCAGGTCGCGTCTCGCGAGGTCACAGCTCTCGGAGTCGTCCAGCCACGCGTACACGAGCGCCGGCGAGTAGATCCGCAACAGCTCCGGGAGCTGCGTCGCCGGGACGGGGACGAACGACTGGGGAACCCCGTCGGTTCGGACGTCGTCGTCGCGGAACAGCCGCAGCGACGGGAGCAGCTGAACCGGGTTCCCCCCGTTCCCTCCCCGTCGCTCCCCAGTCGGTCGGCGAGGGCGCACAGCTCGGCGACCGTCCGCGGGTCCTTCTCGCCGAGCGCCGCGAGCGGCTCGACCGCGACGTCGTCGCCGACGATCTCCTCGATCGCGTCGGCGAACTCCGCTTCCGTGTGTCCCTCGAACCGCGACAGGTACTCCTCGACCGCCTCCTCGAACTCCTCGGAGAGCGTCACCGATCCTCCCTCGGCGGCGAGGACCCCGGACGCGAGAAGCGGGTTGTCGGCTGACATGGTGTCTCCACCCGGTCGCCGTACGTACATAAACGCTTCCCGCGGCGGACGCCCCCGGAGCGGTCCCGCAGTGGACGGCCCCGGAGCGGTCCCGCAGTGGACGGCCCCGGAGCGGTCGGGACCGCGGCGTCGACCGTCCGCTCGCGGATTCCCGGGTTCACGCGGCGCGTCGGGGCCAATCTATATTACAGGGGGCGTCGATCACGACGCCTGTGACCGTTCTGATAGCTGTCGGCGAGACCGAGGCCATGAACCGTGTCGTCCCGCTCGGCTACGAACTCGCGGAGAAGTACGACGATACCGTCACGGCGTTCCACGTCGTTCCGCGGTCCGAGTTCGAAGACCACAAGGAAACCATCGAGAGTTCGAAGCGGTTCCACGACCTCTCGATCACCCAGGAGAAGGAGAGCGCCGCCCGCTTCGCCCGCCGCGCGGTCCGCGACGCGGTTCCGGAGTTCGAGAACGCCCGCGTCGACGCGCGCGGGGCCGTCGGGGAGCCGGCGGACGAGATCGTCTCGATCGCGAACGAGATCGACCCGCGGTACCTCGTGCTCGGGGGGCGACGCCGGTCGCCCGTCGGGAAGGCGCTGTTCGGGAGCATCACCCAGGACGTGCTGCTCGACGTCGACTGCCCCGTCGTCACCGTGATGACGGACTGAGCGGTCGTCCGGCGGTCGACGCTCCGCCGAACACTCTTCTCCGAACGCTCCCCTCCGACCGCGTTTCTCCGAACGCTTCCCGCCGAACGCGTTCCTCCGAGCGTGGCCCTCCGAACACCTCCTCACGGCGGAGCGTCCGGTCTCGCGAGCGAAACCGCCGGTACGTTCTTGACCCGTCGACGAAACTCGGTGGTATGGTCGTTGTGAGGGACTTCGAACGGCCGGACCGGGAGACGATCGACGCGCTCGGCGAGTCGGACGCCGCGAGCGTTCACGAGGCGCTGGGGGAACGGACGGCGATGGACCCGGAGGTCGGGCCGATAAACGAGGAGGTCACGGTCTGTGGCCCCGCCTGTACGGTCCGGGTCCCGCCAGGCGACAACGCGATGGTCCACCTCGCGTCCGACCTGGCGGAGCCGGGCGACGTCCTCGTCGTCGCCACGGAGTCGCGCCGGGCGGCGGTCTGGGGTGAACTGCTCACGCGCAACGCGAAACGGCAGGGGCTCGGCGGGCTCGTCACCGACGGCAACGTCCGGGACACGGACCACCTCTCGGAGAGCGAGTTCCCGGTGTTCTCGGCGGCCGTCTCGCAGGCGGGCGCGGTGAAGGAGACCCCCGGATCGGTGAACGTCCCGGTCTCCGTCGGCGGCGTCGCCGTCCGACCGGGCGACGTCGTCGTCGGCGACCGGGACGGCGTCACCGTGGTCCCGCGCGAGGCGGCCGACGACGCGGCGGCGGCCGCGGCGGCGATCGCCGACCACGAGGCGACCTTACGCGAGCGGATCGACGAGGGGGAGACCCTGGCCGATATCCTCGGGATCCGCGACCTGATCGACGACGCGGACGTCCGCGTCGTCGACTCGCCCGAAGACGTGTGAGGGTCGGATCGCCCGACGCGTGCGGGTGTGAGGGGCCGACCCGTGCGCGAGCGACGAGGACGGGACGAGACGGGACGAGACGGGACGGGATGGGGACAACACTTAGTATCCTCGTTCCGCATGTGTGAATCGCTCGCATGACCGCGGACATTCCCGCGCCGGGACTCGGCACGTACCGGGTCACGGACCACGACGACTGCGTCCGGAGCGTCCGGACCGCGCTGGAGGAGGGGTATCGACACGTCGACACCGCGGAGGCGTACGGGAACGAGGTCGCCGTCGGCGAGGGGATCGCCGCCGCCGACGTCGACCGCGATGACGTCTTCCTCGCCACCAAGGTGTTGCACCCGAAGTTCACGGACGACTACTCGGGAGACAGCGTCACGGAGAACGCACGCGCGTGTCTCGACCGGCTCGGCGTCGACCGCGTCGACCTCCTCTACGCCGTCCACTGGCCCGCCGACGGCTACGACCCGGAGACGACGTTCGACGCGGTCGCCGACCTCCACGAGGAGGGGCTCTTCGACCGGCTCGGCGTCTGTAACATGACCCCGGCGCAGATCGACGAGGCGCGCGAAGCGTCCCCGGTCCCGATCGACGCGCTCCAGGTGGAGATGCACCCGCTCCTCCCCCAGCGGCGGCTCCGGACGTACTGTGACTCACACGGTATCGACCTCGTCGCGTACGCGCCGCTCGGCAACGGACGCGTCCTCGACGTGCCGGAGATCGCGGAGATCGCCGACGCCCACGGCGTCAGTCCGGCGCGCGTCAGCCTCGCGTGGGCCATGGAGAAGGGCGTCGTCCCGATCCCGAAGGCGACGAGCCGCGACCACATCGTCGACAACGTCCGCGCTCGGGACCTCGAGCTCTCGGCGGCGGACGTGGAGCGGATCGACGGGATCGACCGCCGCGACCGCCAGTACGACCCGTCGTACGCCCCGACCTGGTCGGGCTGACGGCGACCGGGGGCGACAGGCCCGGACTGAAGTCGACTGGGTCTGACCGGGGCCGACGAGCCCGACCGAGGCCGACCGACGGCGGCGTCGGGTCTCCACTCCCCGATCTCGTTTCGCCGTCTCCGGTTCCGTTCCACCGCTTCGCTTCGAACCCTCGCCCTCGCTCCCGTCACCGTTTTTCGATCCTTGATCCGTGGTACCGAACCGCTGTCTCCACGCCGTCCCGAAGACGTTCAGCATATCTGAACGCACTCGGCTCGACGGTGGATCTCGAGCCGCCGATCCGGGCTCTCCAGCGGAGAACGGCCGATTCAACGCCCGTACGTCCCGTATCTCCGTGTGGGTTGTGAAACCACCACACGATCTCGTTCTACTATAATGAACGTCCATGCGGTATCGCGGTTCCGAAACCGCGATCCCGCCGTCCTCGGCTCCGAACGGCTCCGATCGAGACACGACACACCTCACTAATTTAGCATATCCGAACAGATTAGTATCCATGGATCGATCGTTACGTATGACCGAACCATCGCGGAACCGTGTTGGAACCACCGAGAAGTCGCTCACCATCCTAGAGCACCTCCAGCGGGAGGACGGCGCGGGCGTCACCGAGGTCGCCAACACGCTCGGAATGAGCAAGAGCACGGTCCACAGTCACCTGACGACGCTCGTCGACTGCGGGTACGTGACCCACCACGACAAACAGTACCACGTCTCGACGAAGCTCCTCCGGCTCGGCGGCAGGCTCCGCGACCAGTCGCCGCTGTATCAGGCGGCGCGGATCGAGATGAAGTCGCTGGCGGCCGAGACCGACGGCGTGGTCCGTCTCTACCTCAAGGAGGGCGACGACGCGACGATGATCGCCCAGGAGGGGTACTATCCGGGCATCGCCGAACGACACCTCGGGGAACGGACGCCGCTCGCCGAGTCGATCGCGGGGCCCGTGATGCTCGCCGAACACGGGCGGAGCGACGACGGGAACGCCGCCGACGGGAACGCCGCCGCCGGAGAGCCCGACGACGCCGAGACCGTCGCCCACCCCGAGGTCGACGACGAGGTCCGGGACCGGTTCGACCGCATCCACCGCCGCGGGTACGCCGTCGAGACGAGTTCGACGAGCTCCGACCGAACGTTCGCGGGTGCGCTCTCCCGCCGGGACGGCGCCGTCATGGGCGCGCTGACGGTGACGGTCCCCGGCGACGCCGCCAGCCCGCTCTCGGCGGGCGATCGCCTGCTCGAGGCGGTCGAGCGCGTCGAACTCTCGCTCACCTCCTGGTACGACTCCCAAGCGACGTTCTCCCCGAAACACTCCTGGCACGTCCACTCGCACTGAACCCCCTTTTCGAGCCGTCTCAGAGGTCGGAGAGCTCGTCCGCCTCCGTCGCCTTCTCGACGATCTCTTTGGCCATCTCGAACGTCTCCTCGTCTATCACCTGTCCGTCGACCTCGACGGTCCCCCGCTCGTCGTGGTCGGACGCGGTGTACGCCTCGTAGATCCGGCGCGCGCGCCGGACGTCCTGCGGGCTCGGCGTGAAGATCTCGTTCGCGATGTGGATCTGGTTCGGGTGGACGACGGTCTTGCCGTCGAACCCGAGGGCGCGACTCGCCTGACACGCCGCGCGGAACCCCTGCGTGTCGCCGGTGTCGGGGTACATCCCGTCGATCACCTGTATTCCCACCTCCCTCGCCGCGTTCACCACTCGGGAACGGGCGTACTCCCAGTGTCCGCCCACCTCCGCCCCGTCGGCCGTCTGCCCGACCCCGATGCTCGCCGCGTAGTCGCCGGGGCCGAAGAGGAGGGCGGCGAGCCGGTCCACGGACCGGGCGATCCGCGTCGCGTTGTTGATCGCCGTCGCGCTCTCGAGTTGCGGGATCAGACCGACCTCGCCGGGCTCCATTCCGGCGTTCCGTTCCACCTGCCGCAACAGCAGGTCGACCGCGTGGAGCTGTTCTACCCGCGACACCTTGGGGACGATGAGGCTGTCGACGTGCTCGCCGGCCGCGCCGACCGTCTCGATCAGGTCCTCGTACCACCACTTCGTGGTGACGGCGTTGATCCGCACGGCGATCGACTTGTCCATCTCCGGGTCGGCGGCGAGGAACTCGACGAGGTCGCTTCGGGTCCGTTCCTTCCGTTCCGAGAGGATGGCGTCCTCCAGGTCGAGGAACAGCGCGTCGGCGTCGGTCGTGCGTCCCTTCCGGATGAGGTCCTCGTCCGAGGCGGGCGTGATGAGGAGCGTGCGTCTGAGGTTCATGGATAGCGGATCCACAGCCCGAACCAAAAACCCACGCACGCAACGAATATTCGCTCCGTCCGCGCGACCCGCGACGCGTCACGTCGGACCGCGACGCGTTTCCGCGCCGGATCGCGGTCCGGTCAGATGTCGGAGACGACGTCGTACCCGTCGTCGAGCGCCGAGGCATCCTCCGGGAGCAGCGCGACGACGAGGTACTCCGCGTACTCCTCGAAGTACTCGACGACGCGCGCGATCCGGTCGGCGTCGATGACCTCGAGCGAGTCGAGCAGCACGAACGGCACGTCCTCGTACACCTCGTGAGCGAGGTACCCCGCCAGCGCGAACACCAGCCCGGTCACCGCGCGCTCGCTCTCCGAGAGGTGTGCGACGGAGTCCTGATAGCTCGCCCCCTCGTCGTCGGATCGGACGACGTGGAGCTCCGACTCCGTCCGAGCCGTCTCCCGTCTGCCCCCCGCGTCGTCCCGTTCCCGTCGCTCGATCCAGATCCGCTCGATGTTGTCGTACTCGAGGATGTCGAGGACGGCGGCCATGTGCTCGTTGAACGACTCCACCGCGTCCGCCTCGATGCGGTCGACGCGCGTCCGGAGGTCGACCAGCTCCTCCGTGAGGGCCTCCCGCTCGTCCTCGAGGCGGTCCCGCTCCGCTATCGTCGCCTCGGCGTCGTCGATCTCCGCGTCGACCTCCTCGAGGTCGGCCTCGATCCCCTCGATCTCTAGCTCCAGCTCGGTGGCGTCGCGGTGGAGCGCGATGACCTCGTCGTAGTCGGGGCCGCCGGCGTCCCGCGCCGCCGCCTCCAGCTCCTCGATCTCGGCTCGCTTCTCGTCTATCGCCGTCTCCAACTCCTCGATCCGGTCGCGACACTCCTCGAGTTCGCTCGCCACCTCGGACAGCCGACCCTCCGCCCGTTCGATCGCGCGGGTCCGCTCCACGACCGCCGACCGCCGCTCCGAGAGCTCGTCGATCCGGCTCTGAAGCTCGTTCCGGTCGGAGAGTTTCTCCTCGTGGAGGCTCCGGAGCCGCTCGATCGTCTCCTCGATCGCGGTCCGCTCGACCCGCGACCCGCACGACCAGCAGACGGTTCGGTCCCCGTCGGCGACCAGCGCGTCGGTCACGTCGCGTTCGGATCCGTCGCCGACGCTCCCGTCACCGCCGTCGCCGGCGAGGTCGGCGTCGAGCTCGTCGCCGGCCAGCATCTCCTCGTTGAAGTTGATGACGCTTCGGAGCTCCCCGAGCGTGTCGTCGAGCTCGCGTTTCCGCTCGCGGAGGTCGTCGACCCGGTCGTCGATCCGGTCCGGATCCGTCTCCGGGGCGTCGACCGCCTCGAGCTCCTCCTCCAGTTCCGCACGCT
Organism: Halorubrum aethiopicum; assembly: GCF_001542905.1. NCBI lineage: Archaea > Methanobacteriati > Methanobacteriota > Halobacteria > Halobacteriales > Haloferacaceae > Halorubrum > Halorubrum aethiopicum. The sequence goes on from NZ_LOAJ01000001.1 coordinate 766,479, forward strand.
CCGATTCGAGCTCCTCGACGGTCGCCTCCTCGGTGGAGCGTTCGAACCGGAGGTCCTCGAGCTCCGCCCGCGCCCGCCGAACCGTCTCGAACGCGTCGTCGATCTCCTCGCGCCGCTCGCGGCTCTCCTCGAGGTCGGCGTCCGCCCGCTCGATGGCCTCCTCCACCTCCTCGAGTTCCGTTCGCTTCTCCTCCAGTCGCTCGCGGAGGGTCGTTCGTCTCGACTCGAGGCGCGGCAGCTCCGCCTCGATCCCCTCGAGTTCGGAGAGCCGCTCGTCGATCGCGTCCCGCTCGCGCGTCCGCTCCGCTATCTCCGCCTCGATCGCGTCCACGTCGATCGGGCGCATGATGACCTCCCGAAGGTCCTCCCCCCGGGCGACGGCCAACCGCGCCTCGTTGTCGCCGAGCAGGAACGCGAACAGGTCCGCGGCCGTCGGGTCCTCGAGGTACGGCTCCCCCTCGAAGACGACCCGCCCGTCCCGCCGCGTCAGCGTCCGCGAGTACGTCTCGCCGTCGACGTCGATCGTTACCTCCCCTTCGTCGGCGTCCCCCTTCAGCGAGGGCCGAGTGCTCCCGAGCCCCGCCATGATCGCCTGTAGGAACGAGGACCGATGCGTGGCGTTTCGCCCGCGTAACAGCGTCACGCCGGAGGAGAGTTCGACCGCGGTTCGGTCGATCCCGCCGATGTTCCGTGCGCGCACCTGAACGGACTCCAGCGCCACTTCACTCCGTGCCATCGTGTACGCACACATCCCCCCGTCGGTAAATACTTGTGTCTCGTCGTCACTCGGCCGCACAAGCGCACCCGCCCCGCCGAAGCAGCTCTCCCACCCGGTAGTCCGCCCCGCAGGCCCCGCACGTCACCCGGACGTCGACGAACACCTCGTAGGGGCGGTCCGCGAGTTCGCCCGCGTCCGCGAGCGCCTCCACGGCCGAGTCGGCGACCGCCTCCGTCCGCCCCGCGAGCCGCTCGATCGTCTCCCGCCGGTCGTCGAGCCGGTCCGCGTCCTCCTCCGGCGGCCGAGCCTCCCGCTCGCCCGTGAGGTACGTGTGGATCGTCTGGTGGCTCACGAAGTCCCCGAGGACCGCGTCCACGTCGACGCCGAGTCGCTCGAGTTCCCGCCGCGCTCGGAGGGTCTCCGATCGCGGGACGTCGTCGTCCGCGAGCGCCCGATGGGCACTCTCGACGTCGGACCGCGTCACCGAGCCGTCGGCCTCCCGCATCGCCGCCCCGAGGACCGTCCGGTTGAACTCCTCGGCGAGCGACCGCAGGCTGGTCCGGTCGCCGTCCTCGCCCGTCCAGGCCGCCTCCAGCTCCGCGCCGAGGCCCTCGAGCCCGTATTCCCGTATCGTCCGCTCGACCTTGCTCGTCGAACCGGATCCGGCGTCGCCCATACGCCCGATCCGACTCCTGACTTTACAAAAGTACTGGTGTAAAGCAGATCCGTCGCCGGGAATCGGTCATCCCGACGCCGAACACATATCTAAACAGGTATTTCAATAAAACCCTATTAATTCATATACTACTCTGTTTCTGGATCGACGCTGAATCGACGTCCTCGGTCGCAGCCGGATGAGATTTACTGGATCGGTACCGAACTCGATCCGTCGATACCCCATATCGCCCGGTAAAATCGACATAAGCGGAATTAACGGGTAGATCGCGATGCGTTCACACTCGATCACGAACTCGAACGAACTCGATCGCGAGCCGATTCCTCCATCTGACCAATATACGGCTCTAGTACGCCTGAAAACCGATTATCGGTCGATTCACGGAATCAGATCGGCGAGATCGCCGCTCGTTCTCGATCCGACCCTCTCCGCCGGCCACTATCCGATAATTATACGATATCAATATAGTATATTTTGTTGAGTGTTTTGTTCCGGTCGCGGGTTTTTCCTCGCCGCCGTCGCTCCCACCTACCGACCTTTTTAAAAGCCTGACCGTCCTACGTTCGAGCGAATGGCCGATCCGAAGGACACGATCACGATAGAGAACGTCGTCGCCTCTACCGGGATCGGGCAGGAGCTCGACCTTCAGAGCGTCGCGATGGACCTCGAGGGAGCCGACTACGACCCGGAGCAGTTCCCCGGGCTCGTCTACCGCACCGCCGACCCGAAGTCGGCGGCGCTCATCTTCCGTTCCGGCAAGATCGTCTGTACCGGCGCGAACTCGACCGAGGCGGTCCACGAGAGTCTCGCCATCGTCTTCGAGAAGCTCCGGGAGCTCCAGATCCCGATCGAGGACGACCCCGAGATCACGGTCCAGAACATCGTCACCTCCGCCGACCTCGGCGAGAGCCTCAACCTCAACGCGATCGCCATCGGGCTCGGGCTGGAGCACATCGAGTACGAGCCCGAGCAGTTCCCCGGGCTCGTCTACCGGATCGAGGAGCCCGATGTCGTCGCCCTGCTCTTCGGCAGCGGAAAACTCGTCGTCACCGGCGGCACGGATCCGGCCGACGCGGCCGCCGCCGTCGACGTGATCGTCGAGGAGCTGTCCGGGCTCGGCCTCCTCGACTGAGGCGGCGCACGCTCGGCTCCGATCCCGTCGGCCCTTTTAGGCTCCACCGCCTACGCGGCGTATGCCCGCTCAGACGGTGACGCCGCTCTCGGTGCTCGTGACGACCGTCGTCTTCGCGCTGTTCCTCTCCGTCACCGCCCACGTGGCCGCCCGGAACGTCCTCGGCGACGTCGACCCGCGGCGCGCGCTGTACGTCGGCCCGCTTCCCGCCGCCGTCAGCGTCGTCGGCGGCGGCTTCGCCGTCCCGGCGGCCGTGACCGTGACGGTCGCGTTCGGGCTCGACGCCCTCATGTTCAAGTGGAGCTACGACCAGCCGCCGCGGGTCGTCGCGGTCATGACCGTCATCCACGCCGCCGTCACGATCCTCGTCGGGGTCGTGCTCGGCGGGATCGCGCTGCTGCTCTCGACGCGTCCGACGTGACTTCGAGGCTCCGGGAGCGACCGCGATCGCTCACGGCTGCGGCGGCGATCCCTCGTAGGCGTCGTGGTCGCCGTAGAAGTTCAACATCGCGAACTTCAGTTTCTCGGGGTCGATGTCGAGTAGTTCCTCGCGCTCCTCCGGGGGGAACGCGCCGCGCACGGAGTACTTCCCCATGTCGGCGGTCGTGTACCGCCGGTCGGCGAGGATCCGGACGCCGAAGTCGTCCGGGCCGCGGATCACCCGGCCGATCGCCTGTCGCGTCTTCCGGACCGTCGGGATCTCCACGGCGTACGCCCAGCCGGGGTCGCGGGCGCGGTCCCGGTCGGCGAACGCCCGGTCGTAGGCGTCCTGGACCGCCTCCATGCGGTCGGAGAGGTGCGGGTACGGGACGCCCACCACGACGACCGTACGGGCGTCGTCGCCGTCGAAGCTCACTCCCTCCGCGAGCGTCCCCCACAGGGAGGTGAAGAGCGCGGCGTCGTCGCTCGCGACGAACCGGCGTCGGAGCGCCTCCTCGTCCTCGCCGGAGCCGTCGAGGTACAGCGAGCCGAGGTCAGCGCCCGCGAGCCCGCCGTCGCCGCCGAGCCGCTCGTGGTAGCGTTCGGCCTCGCCGTACGACGGGAAGAAGACGAGCGTGTTGCCCGGCGTGAACCGGATCGCGTCGCGGAGGAGCCCGGCCACGGCCTCCTGGGTCTCCGGGTCGTTCCGCTCGGAGGCGAAGAGCGGCGGCGTGTCGACCGCGAACGTCCGCCGGTTCTCCGCCGGGTACCCCATCCCGTACGCGAGCGTGGCGGCGTCCTCCACGCCGAGCACGTCCTCGGTCACGTCGAAGGGGCGGAGCGTCGCGCTCATCAGCACCGAGGCGGCCACCTCCTCGAACAGCGCCGAGGTGACCGACCGCGGGATACAGGTGTACAGCTCGGCGCGGCCGTACACCTCGTCGGTGCCGCCGTCGCGGCGCACGGAGACGACCGGGTACTGGCCGAGCGCGGTCCCCTCCTCCATCCACGTCGAGACGAACCGGGCGGCCTGGAGGGTGCGGCACTCCGCCCGGCTCGTCGCCTCGCCCTCGCGGTAGGCGCGCTCGTACTCCTCGTCGATCGCCTTCCCGAGCTGGACGGCCAGCTCGAGCTCGGCGTCGATCCCCCGGCCCTCGTACCGCTCGAGGAAGGCGAGCGTGAGGTCGTCGCGGCGGTCGTCGTTGGCGATCGACACGTCCTCCCAGCCCTCGCCGACGGACTCACGCGCGGCGAACCCGAGCGCGTCGTCGTACGCGTCGACGAGGGCGTCGCGGAACGCCGAGAGCACGTTCTCCGCGGGCTCCGCGCGGGAGTCGTCGCTGTCGGCGAGCTCCTCGAGGGCGGCGTCGAGGGTGTTCTCCGTCAGCGACCGGGAGGCGTGCTCGCGGGCGGCGTCCTCGACGTTGTGCGCCTCGTCGAACACGGTGATCACCTCCGAGGGGTCGCGGTCGATCCACCGGAAGAACTGCTCGCGGATGTTCGGGTCGAGCAGGTGGTGGTAGTTACAGACCACCAGGTCGACGCCCTCCATCCCCTCCTTCAACAGCTCGTAGCCGCACAGGTCGCGCTCCTCGGCGTACTCGTAGACGTCGTCCGGGGTCCGCACGTCCTCGAAGAGCCACTCGAAGAAGCCGTCCGTGTCCCGCGTCAGGTTGTTGCGGTAGCGCTCGCAGACGTTGGCCGCCTCTAGGTCGTCGAGCTCCGCCTCTAGGTCGTCGAGCTCGTCCATGACGGCCTCGCGGGCCTCGGCGGCCCCCGCGTCGCCCTCGCGGCTCTCGGCGAGCAGCTCGCGCTGGCGCTGCTCGAGCTCGCGCTTCTCCGACTCCGTCTCCACCATCGAGCGGGTCGCGTCCCGGAGGGTCTGACACTCCTGGTAGTCGACGCCGATGTGACACATCGAGGACTTTCCCCTGAAGACGACCGCCCGGATCGGCTCGGTCCGCGTGATCGCCCGCGCGTCCTCGACGAACTGGCGCATCTGCTGGTGGACGTTCGTCGTGATGACGACCGTCCGATCGTTCTCTCTCGCGTGCTCGAGCGCGGGCACGAGCGCGGAGAGGGTCTTCCCCGTCCCCGGCGCGCCCTCGAACAGCACGTCCTGTCCCCGCGAGAGCGCGTTGGCGACCCGGTCCATCGCCTCGCGCTGGTTGGGGTACGGCTCCTCGTAGGGGAAGAACCGCAGGTGCGGCGACTCTGACACGGTCGCCGCTTCGGCGGCATCGGGCAAAAGGGGTGGGGTACCTCGGCGGAAGTGGTCGATCGACGAAACCCCCATGTGATTGGTGTTCTGCGTATATATCCGTTGAGGTCCCGTGCGGTTCGAACGCACACTACCGGCGTTTATTACCGGTTATCGCGCGACGACCGGACCGCTATGGCGACCGAAACCGCGACGGCGACGGACGTATCGACTGCAACCGGCGACTGGAAGGCGGGCGTGGCCGGCGGGCTCGTGGGCAGCGCCGCGTTCGGGCTCGTGATGACGTTCGTCATCCCCGCCCCGCTTCTGGAGGTCGTGATCCCCTCGATGTACGGGCTCGCGCCGCCGGCCGCCCCCGTTCTCGGCTGGATCATCCACATGTCCCACGGCGCGGTGATCGGCGTCGGGTTCGCCGCGCTCGTCGGCGCGAGGCCCGCCCTCGCCGCCACCGTCGAGAACGCCGTCGGGCTCGGCGCGGCCTACGGCCTCCTCGTCTGGGCCGCACTCGCCGTGATCGCCATGCCGATCTGGCTCTCGGCCGTCGGCTCCCCCGCGAACCCCCCGCTGCCCAACGTCAGCGCGCTGAGCGCGGTCGGCCACCTGCTGTACGGGGTCGTCCTCGGGGTCGTCTACGCCGCCATCCCGAACTGATCCGGGCCGGAACCCGCTCCGGGCCGGAACCCGCTCCGACTCGCTCCCCGTCCGCGTCCGATCCGCTTCCCTTCCGCGTGTCCCTCCGTGACCCGACCCGTCACCCGCGTTTTTAAGCGTCCGGCGAGCACCCGTACGGACGAATGTTCGACGAGATCCTCGAGAAGTTCGAGGGATCCCCGAGCCAGCAGGCCGTCATCCGGCTGTTCTTGGAGCGCGGCTTCTCGGTCAACGAGGAGGGACGGGTCGTCTCCGGCGGGATCGAGATCCCGTACACGGGGATCGCCCGCGAGCTCGACGTCGACCGGCGCGTCGTCGACTCCACGACCGACGCGATCCTCGCGGACCCCGAGCTGAAGCGCATCTTCACCAACATCTCGTCGATCCCGAGCCTGATGGATCTGGCCCCCGTCCTCGATCTGACCGTCCTCACGATCGAGGTCGCCGCGGCCGACGAGGCGGGGATCGTCGCCGAGGTCACCGGGATCCTCGCGGACCACGGCGTCCCCATCCGCCAGGTGCTGAGCGACGACCCGGAGTTCACCGACGACCCCAAGCTGTACGTGATCACGGACGCCGAGCTCCCCGGCGAACTGCTCGTCGAGATCCGCGAGTTGGGCTACGTCCGCCGCGTCGGGTTCTAGCGCGCGTTCGGACCGCCACGGCTCGCCCGCTCGCTCCCCGTTTCACTTTCACTCGGCTGTTAACCAGGGTTTATATCCGAAGCCGCACAAGCCGGGTGTACATGCCTGAAGACGAACTCGAGGACCTCCCAGGAGTCGGCCCGGCGACCGCGGACAAACTCGTCGAGAACGGATTCGAGAGCTACCAGTCGATCGCGGTCGCGAGCCCCGGCGAGATGTCGAACACCGCCGACATCGGCGAATCGTCCGCCTCCGACATCATCAACGCCGCCCGCGACGCGGCCGACGTCGGCGGCTTCGAGACGGGCGCGACCGTCCTCGAACGCCGCCAGGAGATCGGCAAGCTCTCCTGGCAGATCGAGGAAGTCGACGACCTCCTCGGCGGCGGTATCGAGACCCAGTCGATCACCGAGGTGTACGGCGAGTTCGGATCGGGGAAGTCGCAGGTCACCCACCAGATGGCCGTCAACGTCCAGCTCTCACAGGAGAACGGCGGCCTCGACGGCGGCTGTATCTTCGTCGACTCCGAGGACACGTTCCGGCCCGAGCGGATCGACGACATGGTTCGCGGGCTCGACGACGAGATCCTCGCCGACGAGATGGAGCGACGCGAGATCGAGGGCACCCCCGACGACGAGGAGGCCATGGAGGCGTTGGTCGACGCCTTCCTCGATCAGATCCACGTCGCGAAGGCGTTCAACTCCAACCACCAGATCCTGCTGGCCGAGAAGGCCAAGGAGCTCGCGGGCGAACACGAGGAGAGCGAGTGGCCCATCCGGATCGTCTGTGTGGACTCGCTCACCGCCCACTTCCGCGCCGAGTACGTCGGCCGCGGCGAGCTCGCCGAGCGCCAACAGAAGCTCAACAAGCACCTCCACGACCTGATGCGGATCGGCGACCTGTTCAACACCGCCATCCTCGTCACCAACCAGGTCGCGTCGAATCCCGACTCCTACTTCGGGGACCCCACGCAGGCGATCGGCGGCAACATCCTCGGACACGCCTCCACGTTCCGGATCTACCTCCGCAAGTCGAAGGGGAACAAGCGGATCGTCCGGCTCGTCGACGCGCCGAACCTCGCCGACGGCGAGGCCGTGATGCGCGTCCAGGGCGAGGGACTGAAACCGGAGTGACCGCGACGGTCGGCTCCGCGTAGCTCACGCTCGCCGGCCTCGTTCCGGCCGATCGCGACGCCCGGTGGACGAACGTCAACTTCTCCGCACGGCGGGCGTATCGCCCGAGATCCGCCGGTACGTCGGATCTCCGGCGTCGACGCCGACTCCCCGGCCGGCAATATTCGCAAAGGGGGGTCGCGCCCGGCGCGATCGCCGACGATCGCCGCCGTTTCCGCCGAAATAGTTAGGTATCTTATACTATGTGCGGTCAGTTTTTTCGCAACGATTGCCAACCGACCAGCCGGAATACGTCCTTAAACATACTAGTATTCTCCTTATATTTGACACTGAGTGTATTATTAGGAAAATTTCTTTCGAAACTCAACTCAAACGTTTATATATTCCTGATACCCGACCGGGGAACGTGATTCAACACATGAACGCGGACGAAACGAACCGTATGATAGACGTACGTTCAATGGAGGTGCGTTCGGCGTGACGGCCGGCGTCCTCGCCAGCATCGATCCGAGCGTGCTCGCGGAGGGGGTGAACCTGATGTGGGTCGCGGTGGTGTGTTTCCTCATCTTCTTCATGCACGCCGGCTTCGCGATGCTCGAGGCGGGCCAGGTCCGCGCGAAGAACGTCGCGAACCAGCTCACGAAGAACCTGCTCACCTGGAGCGTCGGCGTGCTCGTCTACTTCCTCGTCGGCTTCGGGATCGAGGGCGTCGCCGGCGGCGGCGGCTTCTCGTCGGCCGCGGCGCTCGGTGACGGCGCCTGGGTCAACAGCTGGCTGTTCGGTGCCGTCTTCGCGATGACGGCGGCCACCATCGTCTCCGGCGCGGTCGCCGGTCGCGCGAAGCTCCGCGCGTACGTGGCATACACGATCGCCATCTCGGCGGTCATCTACCCGGTCGTCGCGGGGATCACCTGGGGCGGCGGCTTCCTCGGCGGCGCCGGACTCGGATTCACCGACTTCGCCGGCGGGATGATCGTCCACGGGGTCGGCGGCATCGCCGGCCTCACCGCGGCGTACGTGCTCGGCCCGCGCATGGACCGCTACGCCGAGGACGGCTCCACGAACGTCATCCCCGGTCACTCGATGACGTTCGCGGTGCTCGGTACCCTCGTCTTGGCCTTCGGCTGGTACGGCTTCAACGTCGGCACGACCGCAACCGTGTTCTCGGTCACCGACGCGGGCGAGCTCGCGCTCGGCGGCTACGCGTCCGTCGGTCGCGTCTCGCTGGCGACGACGCTCGGGATGGCCGCGGGCGGCGTCGGGGCGGCGCTCGCCTCGGTGTACGCCACGAAGAAGGTCGACACGCTGTACGTCGCGAACGGCCTGCTCGCCGGTCTCGTCGGCGTCACCGGCATCGCGAACCTCGTCACGTGGTGGGGGGCGATCCTGGTCGCGCTCGTCTGCGGCCTTCAGCTCCCGCTCGTCTTCGAGTTCGCCTCCGACCGGATGAAGATCGACGACGTCTGTGCGGTGTTCCCCGTCCACGGCTCCGCGGGCGTCATCGGCGTCCTCGCGCTGCCGTTCGTCCACATCAACGGCTTCTCCACCAGCCTGCTCGTCTCGCAGGTGATCGGCGTCGCCGTCATCACGGTGTGGACGGTCGCCGCGACCGCCGCGGTCTTCGGCGCGTTCAAGGCGGTCGGACAGGCGCGCGTCACCCCCGAACACGAGCGCGACGGGCTCGACGTCAGCGAACACGGCGTCGAGACGTACCCCGAGTTCGGCAAGCCGACCGTCAGCACCGACGGCGGGACGGTCGCCGCCGGCGACGCGTCCTCGCCCGACGGCTCCCCGCGCGCCGACGGCGGCGAGGAGGACGGCACGGAGATCAAGATGGTCACCGCCATCGTCCGCCCGGACAAGCTCGGGGCGATAAAACAGGCGCTCGCGGAGGTCAAGGCCCCCTCGCTCACCGTGACGAACGTCTCCGGCCGCGGCAGCCAGCCCGCGAAGACGGGCCAGTGGCGCGGCGAGGAGTTCACCGTCGACCTCCACCAGAAGGTGAAAGTCGACGTCGTCGTCGCCGACATCCCGGCCGACGAGGTCGCGGAGGCGATCCGCGGGGCCGCGGAGACCGGCGAGCCGGGCGACGGCAAGGTGTTCATCCTGCCGGTCGAGGACGCGCTCCAGGTCCGGACCGGCGCGACGGGTCCCGAGGCAGTGTAGTCGGCGGCGAGTATCCGCTCGCGGGATGACCGCCTCGCGGAGCCGGCACACGACCGACCAACCCTTTTGTTTCCGCCGTCGCCACGTACCGCATGGTCTCGAACACGCGGCTGTACGGCGCGGCGATCGCGTTCGCCTCCGGCGGTTACTCCCTCGCCAGCGCCGCCGGCGCGACGCGCATGACGGCGACCGCGTGGCTCATGCTCGCGCTCGGGGCGGTGGTCGTCGTCCACGGTGCCCTCCTGCTCGCGCCGACCCTCCCCCTTGACGACGCGACGAGCGGCGGGCTGATGTTCGCGTACGCCGTCGTCATGCTCGCCACCCAGGCGGCGCTGGCGACCGGGATGGCGGGCGGCACGGGCGGAAGCGGGATGGGCGGTGACGGGGCGATGGGTGGGAGCGGCATGGGCGATGGCGGCGGCATGGGCGGCGCGATGGGCGACGCGACGGTGACCGCGGCGATGCCGTGGGACCTGGGGATGGCCGTCCTCGCGCTGCTCATGCTCGTCAGCGGCGCGATCATGGTGCGGAGCGACGGCGGAATGTAGGCCGGCCGTTCCGGCGTCGGCGGGGGCGACCGCGGCCGACTCGGTAACACCTTTCCACGGGGCGGTCGAACCGGTGAATATGAACCACGAACGCTCCCGTGAACTGTACGACCGCGCGCTGTCGGTTTCGCCGGGCGGCGTCAACTCCTCGGTCCGGGCGACGATGCCGCACCCGTTCTTCGTCGAGCGCGGCGACGGCGGGCACGTGATCGACGCCGACGGAAACCGGTACGTCGACTGGGTGATGGGGTACGGCCCACTGCTGTACGGCCACGACCTGCCCGAGCCGGTCGAGGCGGCGATCCAGTCGCACGTCGCCGCCGGGCCGATGTACGGCGCGCCGACGGAGATCGAAGTCGAGCACGCGGAGTTCGTGGCGCGACACGTCCCGAGCGTCGAGTCGATCCGGTTCGTCAACTCGGGGACGGAGGCGACGGTGTCGGCGGTGCGGCTGGCGCGCGGCCACACCGGCCGCGACAAGGTCGTCGTGATGCAGGGCGGCTACCACGGCGCACAGGAGTCGACGCTCGTCGAGGGCGGTCCCGAGAACCCGCGTCCCTCGACGGCGGGGATCCCCGAGTCGTTCGCCGAACACACCCTCCCGATCCCCTTTAACGATCCCGAGGCCGCGACGGAGGTGTTCGCCGAACACGGCGACGACATCGCCGCGGTCCTCGTCGAGCCGATCCTCGCCAACATGGGGATCGTGATGCCCGTCGACGGCTACCACGAGACGCTGCGGGACCTCTGTGACGACCACGGGTCGCTTCTGATCTTCGACGAGGTGATCACGGGGTTCCGGGTGGGCGGGCTCGGCTGCGCGCAGTCGAAGTTCGGCGTCACCCCGGACGTGACGACGTTCGGAAAGATAATCGGCGGCGGGTTCCCGGTCGGCGCGATCGGCGGGCGAGCGGAGGTGATCGAGGAGTTCACCCCGTCCGGCGACGTCTTCCAGTCCGGCACGTTCTCGGGGCACCCGGTCACGATGGCCGCGGGGAAGGCCACGCTGGAGTACGCCGCCGAGAACGACGTGTACGAGCACGTGAACCGGCTCGGCCGGAAGCTCCGGGAGGGGATCGCGGAGATCTGCGCCGAGCGCGCCCCCGAGTACACCGTCGTCGGCACCGACTCGATGTTCAAGACGGTCTTCACCCGCGAGGCTCCCGACGACCCCGACGCCTGCTGTGCGGGCGGCTGCCTCCAGGACCTCGACTGCGACCGCTACGACGCCTGTCCGAAGACCGGCGCGGACGTGGCGGACGCCGCCACCGACCGCTGGGAGCGGGTGTTCTGGCAGGAGATGAAGGACCGCGGCGTCTTCCTCACCGCCAACCAGTTCGAGTGCCAGTTCACCTCCTACGCGCACACCGAGGAGGACGTCGAGACGACGCTCGAGGCGTACCGCGAGGCTATCTGAGAACGCCGCCGTGCGGTGGCGCGCGCCGTGAGCGGCCCCTCGGGCCGCGAACGCACCGCGCGAGTCCTCGCGACTGGGGCTTTGACGCTGCTCGTCGTCGAGCCGTAGCCGCTCGCGTGCGGACCTTCGTCGGGATTCGCGCTCGTCGGAAGTGCGGAACCTTTTTATGCGGAAGCGGAATTACGTCCTAGTGATGACCGCGGAGGCTCGTCGCGACCCCGCCCTCTTCCGACAGCGACGAGCCCCGCGACCGCGACGAGCAGTCCGACCGCCGCGACCGGTTTCCGGCGCGGCGCGACGACCGGCCCCCTGAGGCCGCAGGGTTCACTCGTCGCGTTCGCGCCGTTCCGTCCCGGAGAGTCGTCACTATACCGTCCGTCAGCGTCGGCTCCGGGGTTTTGTTACGACATCTAAATCGATGAATTTAAGGGTCTAAGACGGTTCTGCTCCGATAATGACAAGCGTTGCACTCGCGTTCAGTGGCGGACTCGACACCACGGTTTGCGTTCCGATCCTGAAAGAGGAGTACGGCTACGACGAGGTCATCGGCGTCAACGTCGACGTCGGCCAGCCGACCGACGAGTTCGACGAGGCGGAGGAGACCGCCGAGGCGCTGGGGCTCGACCTCCACGTCGTCGACGCGAAGGCGGAGTTCGCGGACCTCTGTTTCGACGCGGTGAAGGCGAACGCCACCTACCAGGGCTACCCGCTCGGGACCGCGCTGGCGCGTCCCGTCATCGCCGAGTCGATCCTCGAGGTCGCCGAGGAGCAGGGCTGTGACGCCATCGCCCACGGCTGTACGGGCAAGGGCAACGACCAGCTCCGCTTCGAGGCCGTCTGGCGCGGCTCCGACCTCGAGGTGATCGCGCCGGTCCGCGAGCTCGGGCTCACCCGCGAGTGGGAGATCGAGTACGCCGCGGAGAAGGACCTGCCCGTCGAGGCGGGCGACGGCGGCGTCTGGTCCATCGACGAGAACATCTGGTCGCGCGCGGTCGAGGGCGGGAAACTCGAGAACCCGAACTACGAGCCGCCGGAGGACATCTACGAGTGGACCGCCGAGCCCGAGGGCGAGACGACCATCGAGGTGACCTTCGAGGAGGGCGTCCCCGTCGCCGTCGACGGCGAGGAGATGGACCCCGTCTCGCTGATCCAGTACCTCAACGAGTACGCGGGCGAGTTCGGCATCGGCCGCACCGACGTGATGGAGGACCGCATGCTCGGGCTGAAGGTGCGCGAGAACTACGAGCACCCGGCCGCGACCGTCCTGCTCACGGCTCACCAGGCCCTCGAGGACCTCGTCTTGACCAAGAACGAGCGCTCGTTCAAGAAGGGGATCGAACACGAGTGGTCCGAGAAGGCCTACCAGGGCCTCGTCTTCGCGCCCGTCGTCGACGCGCTGAACGCCTTCATCGACGAGACCCAGGACGTGGTGACCGGCACGGCGACCGTGAAGGTCTCCGGCGGCAACTGCCGCGTCGTCGCCCGCGACTCCGAGTACGCGGTGTACTCCGAGGAGATGGCCTCGTTCAACACCGAGGACGTCGCCGGCATCGCCCAGGAGGACGCCACGGGCGTCGCGAAGTACCACGGGCTCCAGGAGCGCCTCGCCAACGACGTGAGCGCGGGCGTGAAAAAGCCCGAACTCGCCACGGACGGCTCCGGCGAGACGGACGAGTAGATGACCGACGACGATCCCGGCACGACGGCGGACGACGCCGAGACCGCGGGCGATTCGGCCGAAAGCGGCACCGCCGTCCGCGGCGACCGATTCAGCGGCGGCCCCGCCCGCGCGTTCCTCTCGAGTCTCGCGGCCGACGACGCCATCTTCGCGGCCGACCTCGCGGTCGACCGCGCGCACGTGGTCATGCTCGCGGAGCAGGGGATCGTCGACGACGCGGTCGCGGGCGAGATCCTCGCGGCGCTCGACGACGTGGAGACCGCCGGCCACGGCGCGCTCCCCGACGGCGAGGACGTCCACGAGGCGATCGAGACGGCCGTCATCGACCGGATCGGCCCCGACGGCGGCCGGATGCACACGGCGCGCTCGCGCAACGACGAGGTGGCGACGTGTATCCGCTACCGCCTGCGCGAGGACCTGCTCGCCGCCGCCGAGGCGACGCTGACGCTGCGGGAGGCGCTCCTCGAGGTCGCAGAGGCGCACGCCGAGACCGTGATGCCGGGCTACACCCACCTCCAGCCCGCCCAGCCCACGACGGTCGGCCACTACCTGCTGTCGTACGAGGGCGGGATCGCCCGCGACACGGAGCGCCTGCTCGGCGCGTACGACCGGACCAACCGCTCGCCGCTCGGCGGGGCGGCCTTCGCGGGCACGCCGTTCGACGTCGACCGCGAGCGCACTGCCGCCCTCCTCGGGTTCGACGGGCTCGTCCGCAACTCGATGGACGCCGCCTCCGCCCGCGACTTCCTCGCGGAGGCCGCGACCGCCTGTGCGACGCTGTCGACCACCCTGTCGGGGCTCGCGGAGGACCTGATCCTCTTCTCGAACAAGGGCTTTCTGGAGCTGTCGGACGACTACTCCTCCACGTCGTCGATCATGCCCCAGAAGAAGAACCCCGACACGCTGGAACTGACCCGCGGGGTCGCCGGCGACGCGATCGGCGAGGCGACGGGGACCCTCTCGCTTTTGAAGGGGCTGCCGCGCGCGTACAACCGCGACCTCCAGCGCGCGCACGCGAGCGTCTTCGCGGTCGCCGACGACGTGCGCGAGGCGGCGGAGGTGGCGGCGGGGGCCGTCGCGACCGCCGACTGGGCCGAAGAGACGCTCGCGTCCGCCGCCGGCGACGGCTTCTCGACGGCGACCGGCGTCGCCGACCTGCTCGCGATGGGCGGCATGCCCTTCCGGACGGCCCACGAGATCGTCGCGGCCGCCGCCGAGGGGATCGACGACGCCGACGACCCGGCGACCGCGGCCGCAAAAGTTGACGAGGCCGCACGGGGGATCACGGGCGAGCCCCTCTCGGCGTACGTGAGCCGCGAGGACGTGGAGGCCGCGCTCGACCCGACCGAGAGCGTCGCGAGCCGCGACTCCGCCGGCGGGCCCGCGCCCGACGCGGTCGCCGACGCGCTCGCGGCGAGCGGGATCGAACTCGACGACGACGCCGAGGAGTTGGCGACGCGCCGCGACGCGCTCGCCGACGCGGCGGACCGCTTGGAGACCGAGGTGGCGACGTATGTGTGAGATCGTTCTCGTGGCGGACTCGACGCTCGAGCGGCCGCCGCGACCGCCGCGATCGCCGCCGTCCCCGCGAGGGGACATCTAATTACTGAGATCTGTCACCGGATTTCACACGACGGCTGAAATCGCCTTTCCGACCGTTAGCGGGGGCTCCATGTATTGTAAACAAAATTATATTTTCGATGGGTTTATGTGTACACGTCGGCGAGTGTCTCCCACGATGACGACCGATACCGATCCGGTGCTGGCAGAGGACCCGATCACGGGCGAGGAGATCGAGCTTCCGGCCGACGTCGAGGTCGGCGAGATCATCGACAGCCCGGTCACCGGGACCGAGCTGGAGGTCATCTCGCTCGACCCCGTCACGCTGGAGGAGGCTCCCGAGCTCGAGGAGGACTGGGGGGAGTGATGGTCACGACAGTCACGACGGCGACACGCGAGTGGTCGACATGCGCGTAGGGATCCTCTACTCGCGGATCCGCCGCGACGAGAAGTTGCTCCTCGAGGAGCTCCGCGACCGCGGCCACGACGTCGAGAAGATCGACGTGCGCAAACAGCGGTTCGGCCTGGAGTCGACGACGGCGGACGTCGCCGACCTCGACATCGTGGTCGACCGCTGTCTCTCCACCAGCCGCTCTCTGTACGCGACGAAGTTCCTCGACAGCTACGGCGTGCCCGTGGTGAACTCCCCGGAGACCGGTGACGTCTGTGCGGACAAGGCGAAGAACTCGCTGGCGCTCGCGGAGGCGGACGTTCCCACGCCCGCGACGGAGGTCGCGTTCACGAAGGAGGCCGCGATGGAGGCCATCGAGGAGTTCGGCTACCCCTGCGTGCTCAAACCCATCGTCGGCTCGTGGGGACGGCTGATGGCGAAGATCGACACCCGCAGCGCCGCCGAGGCCATCCTCGAGCACAAGGAGACGCTCGGCCACTACGAGCACAAGGTGTTCTACGTCCAGGAGTTCGTCGACAAGCCCGGTCGCGACATCCGGGTGGTGGCGGTCGACGGCGAGCCGGTCGCCGCGATGACGCGCTCGTCGGAACACTGGCTCACGAACGCCGCGAAGGGCGGGACGACGGAGTCGTTCGACCTCGACGACCGGGCGCTCGAACTCGTCGAGCGCGCCTCGGAGGCGGTCGGCGGCGGGATGCTCGGCGTCGACCTGATGGAGGTCGGCGGCGAGGGCTCCGGCGAGTACACCGTCCACGAGGTGAACCACACGGTCGAGTTCAAGGCGCTCACCGAGGCGAGCGACGTCGACGTCCCCGCGCGGGTCGTCGACTGGCTGGAGACGAAAGCCGAGGCGTTCGCGGCCGACGGCGGCGATGCGGGCGGCGACTCGGACGGCGACACGAACGCCGCCGACGACTCGACCGACGCGGACGAGGTCGTCGCATGAGCGGCACGGGATCGGGGACGGACGCCGCCGCCGAGGCGGACGCGGAAGCGACGGCCGAGACGGAGACCGCGGCCGAGACCTACACCGCGAGCGTCGTCGGCGGCACCGGCTTCACCGGCGGCGAGCTGTTGCGCCTGCTCGCCGGCCACCCGAACTTCGACGTCGTCCAGGCCACCTCGCGGTCGGCCGACAACATGACCGTCGGTCGCTCGCACCCGAACCTCCGTGACCTCGACCTCCGGTTTTCTTCCCCCGACGACCTCGAGTCCGTCGACGTGCTGTTCTCGGCGACGCCGCACGGCGTCTCGATGGGCCGGGTCGACGAGTACTTCGAGGTCGCGGACACGGTCGTCGACCTCTCCGCGGACTTCCGGCTGCCGGAAGCGGCCATGTACGACGAGTGGTACGACGGCCACGAGTCGCCGGAGTACTTAGAGCGCGCGGAGTACGCGCTCCCCGAACTCAACCGCGAGAACCTCCCCGGCGCGGACCTCATCGCCGGCGGCGGCTGTAACGCGACGGCGACGATCCTCGGGTTGAAGCCGCTCGTCGACGCGGGCGTGCTCGGGCCCGACGACGGCGAGGTCGTCGTCGACGTGAAGGTCGGCTCCTCGGAGGGTGGCGCGGGCGGCGGCGCGGCCTCCTCACACCCCGAGCGCTCGGGCGTCGTGCGGCCGTACGCGCCCACCGGCCACCGCCACGAGGCGGAGATCGAGGCGTACCTCGGCCTCTCCGTCTCCTTCACCGTCCACGCGGTCGACATGGTCCGCGGCGCGTCCGCGACCTGTCACGTCTTCCCCGACGAGCCCGTCTCGAAGGGGGACCTCTGGAAGGGGTACCGCGGCGCGTACGCCGACGAGCCGTTCATGCGGGTCGTCTCCGGCGGGGGCGGCGTCTACCGCTACCCCGAGCCGAAGTCGGTGGCCGGAACGAACCACGGCGAGGTCGGCTTCGAGCTCGACCCCGGCAACCGGCGCGTCGTCGTCTTCTCGGCGATCGACAACATGACCAAGGGCTCCGCCGGCCAGGCGGTCCACGCGGCGAACGTCGCGCTCGGCCTGCCCGAGACCGCCGGCCTGGAGTTCGGGGGACTTCACCCCGTGGGGTCGCCATGAGCGGCTCCGACGCGGTCGCCGACGGCGGAGGCGACGCCGCCGGCGATCCCCCCGTCGTCGTCAAGATCGGCGGCGCGAAGGCGGTCGACCCCGCCGGCGCGGTCGGCGACGTCGCCGACCTCACCGCGGAGGGCCGCGAGGTCGTCGTCGTCCACGGCGGTTCGACCGTCGTCGACGAGACCATCGAGCGGCTGGGGATGGAGCCCGAGTACGTCGAGTCCGCCTCCGGCGTCACCGGCCGGTTCACCGACGCCGACGCGATGGAGGCGTTCACGATGGCGATGGCGGGCAAGCTCAACACCGAGCTGACCGCGCTGTTCCGCGAGGCGGGGGTCGACGCGGTCGGCCTCTCCGGCGTCGACGGCGGGCTCCTCTCGGGGCCGCGCAAGTCGGCGGTCCGCGTCCTCGAGGACGGCAAGAAGAAGATCAAGCGCGGCGAGCACTCGGGACGGATCGAGTCGGTGAACGCCGACCTGCTCGCCGGCCTGCTCGCCGACGGCTACACCCCCGTCGTCTCGCCCCCGATGGAGGGAAGAGAGAGCGACGGCGGCGTCACGCCCGTCAACGCCGACGCGGACCGCGCCGCGGCCGCGGTGGCCGGCGCGCTCGGCGCGGATCTCGTCCTGCTCACGGACGTGGCCGGCGTCTACGCCGATCCCGAGGACCCCGACACGCTCATCGACTCGGCCGCGACGCCCGACGACCTCGCGGCGCTCGAGTCGGCGGCCGAGGGGTTCATGGGCAAGAAGGTGATGGCGGCGACGGAGGCGCTCTCCGGCGGATCCGCCCGCGTCGTCATCGCGGACGCCAACGCCGACGACCCGGTCCTCGCGGCCCTCGGCGGGTTGGGGACCACGATCGAGCGGTCGGCGCTCGACGAGACGGACGGCGGCGGTGGCGACGCGGATGAGACCACTGATGACTCCGACGCCACTAACGACGCCGAAGACGGCGACGCCGAGGAGACGGAGGCGGTCGACGCATGAGCGGCTTCGTCTTCTCGGAGAAGCCGATCGAGATCGCCTCCGGCGACGGGGTGTACCTCACCGACGCGAACGGCAACGAGTACCTCGACTTCGGCGCGAGCTACGCGTGTACCCCGGTGGGCCACTGTCACCCCGAGGTCGTCGACGCCGCGACGAGCCAGCTGGAGGAGCTGTTGTACGTCCAGGCGTCGTACCCGCACGCGACGCGGACGGCGCTGTACGAGCAGTTGGCCGAGGTCGCGCCCGGCGATATGGACGCGGTCTGGCTCTGTAACTCCGGCACCGAGGCCAACGAGGCCGCCCTGAAGTTCGCGCGGCACGCGACGGGCCGCGAGAAGATCGTGGCGACCACCCAGGGCTTTCACGGCCGGACGATGGGCGCGCTCGCGACCACCTGGAAGGAGAAGTACAAGCAGGGATTCGAGCCGCTCGCCGGCGGCGTCGAGTTCGTCGAGTACGGGGACGAGGCGGCGATGCGCGAGGCCGTCGACGAGGAGACGGCGGCCGTGATCCTGGAGCCGCTCCAGGGCGAGGGCGGGATCAACCCCGTCCCGACGGCGTACCTCGAGGCGGTTCGCGAGGCGACCGAGGAGGCCGGGGCCGCGATGGTCCTCGACGAGATCCAGACCGGACTCGGCCGCACGGGCTCGATGTGGGCCGCGGAGCGGCACGGCGTCGTTCCGGACGTGCTCACGACGGCGAAGGGGCTCGCGAGCGGGCTCCCGGTCGGCGCGACGCTGTGTCGCGACTGGGTCGCCGCGGACGCGGGCGATCACGGCTCGACGTTCTCGGGCGGCCCCGTCGTCTCGGCGGCCGCGGGCGCGACCCTCGACGTCATCGAGCGCGAGGGGCTCGCCGACCACGCCGCCGACGTGGGGTCGTACCTCCGCGAGGAGGTCGAGGACCGCCTCGGCGACGACGTGCGCGAGGTCCGCGGCGAGGGACTGATGGTCGGAATCGAGGTGAAGCGCGGCTCGAACCGGCTGCTCCGCGACCTCGCTATCGACCACGGGATCCTCGCGCTGCCGGCGGGCCGCACCGTGTTGCGGCTGCTCCCGCCGCTGACGGTCGAGCGCGAGCACGCGGACCGCGTGGTCGACGCCCTCGAGGAGGTGATCGCGTGACCGCCGCGCCCGACGCGGCCGGGAACGCCGAGGAGGCTCCCGCCGGCGGCGACGCCGCCGGCGACGATCACGGCACCGCCGACAGCGACGACGCCGGCACCGACGTGGTCGCCGGCGGCGGCTACCCCGAGGCCTGCGACACGCCGGCCCGGAAGCTGCTGTACGACCTCGTCTCCATTCCCTCGCCGTCCGGCGAGGAGGCGGCGGCGGCCGAGCGGCTCGTCGACTTCTTCGAGGCCAACGGCCGCGAGGCGTGGATCGACGAGGTCGGGAACGTCCGCGCGCCGGCGGACGACGCGGTCCTCCTGACCTCGCACGTCGACACCGTCCCCGGCGACATCCCCGTCGAGGTGCGGCCGGCCCCGGAGGACGTGGACGACCTCGGCGCGAGCGACGTCCGGGTGGGCGAGCCCGGCGAGCCCGTGTTGTGGGGTCGCGGGTCGGTCGACGCGACCGGCCCGCTCGTCTCGATGGCGGTCGCCGCCGTCGAGACCGGCGTCTCCTTCGCGGGCGTCGTCGGCGAGGAGACGGGCTCGCGGGGCGCGCGCCACCTCGTCGACGACCGCGACGCGCCCGACGCGGTGGTGAACGGCGAGCCGTCCGGCTGGGACGGAATTACGCTCGGCTACCGCGGCTTCCTCGCGGGCACGTACGTGAACACGAGCGAGTCGGGCCACTCCTCGCGGCCGGAGCCCAACGCGATCCAGCACGCGATCGACTGGTGGCACGGCGTCGAGGAGGCGTTCACGCCGGCGGACCCGGAGACGCCCGTCTTCGAGCAGGTGACGACGAAGCCCGTCTCGATGGACGGCGGGCTGACCGACGACGGCCTCGCCGTCGAGGCCGCGATGGACGTCCAGGTCCGGGTGCCGCCCGCGCGGACCGTCGACGAGGTCCACGAGCTGGCGGAAGCGGAGCTTTCGACCGGGTCGGTCCACTGGAAGGAGCCGATCCCGCCGGTGATGGAGAGCCCGCGGACCGACCTCGCGCGGGCGTTCCGCGTCGCGATCCGCGGGGCCGGCGGCGACGTGCGCCTGCTCAGGAAGACCGGGACGAGCGACATGAACCTCTTCGCGGCCGAGTGGGACTGCCCGATGGTCACCTACGGTCCCGGCAACTCCGAGCTGGACCACGCGCCCGACGAGCGGCTTCCCCTCTCCGAACTGGACCGGGCGACGACCGTCCTCGCCGACGTCTGTCGCGACCGACGATAGGCGTCGCGGCCGCGCGCCGCGGCGCTCCCTTCTCGACGACGTCGTTCCGGTCCGTCATCACACGCGATCGAACGTTCGATCCACCCGATCCACCCGAACCACTCGACCCACCTGAACCGCCCACACCACCCGAACCACCTGAACCGCCCGCACCACCCGAACATCCGAACTCACACCATCCGAATCCACACCAATGCCACTCGCAACCGACGACTTCCTCGACATCGACGACGTGACGCCGGCCGAACTGGACGCCCTGCTCGACCGCGCGGCCGCGATGAAGGCCGGCGAGACCGATCCGCGACTCCCGGACGCGACGCTCGGGATGATCTTCGAGAAGCCCTCGACGCGGACGCGGATCTCCTTCGAGACGGGGATGACGCGGCTCGGCGGCCACGCCATGTTCCTCGGGCCGGACGACCTCCAGCTCGGCCACGGCGAGCCGCTGCGCGACACCGCGCGGGTGCTCGGGCGGTACGTCGACGCCGTGATGGCGCGGCTGTTCGACCACGGCGACGTCGAGACGCTCGCCGCACACGCCGACTGCCCCGTGATCAACGGGCTCACCGACGAGGCACACCCCTGTCAGACGCTCGCGGATCTCCTCACGATCCGGGAGTCGGTCGGCGAGGACGCCACCGTCGCGTGGATCGGGGACGGCAACAACGTCGGGCAGTCGTTCGTCGTCGGCGCGGCGATGGCGGGCATCGACGTGCGGGTGGCGACGCCCGCCGAGTACGGGATGGACCCCGCCGTCTTCGAGCGGGCGGCCGCCTTCGGCGCGGACGTGGAGCCGACCACCGATCCCGAGAGCGTTCTCGAGGGTGCCGACGCGGTCTACACCGACGTCTGGGTGTCGATGGGGCAGGAGGACGAGCGCGACGAGAAGGTCGCCGCCTTCGACGGGTTCCAGGTGAACGCCGACCTCCTCGCCGGGACGGACGCGAAGGTGATGCACTGTCTCCCCGCCCACCGCGGCGAGGAGATCACGGACGACGTGCTCGAGTCCGCCCGCGCGCTCGTGTGGGAGCAGGCGGAGAACCGGATGCACGCGCAGAACGCGCTGCTCGTCGAACTGCTCGAGGACGAGGTCGAACCCGGATCGTAACCGACCCGGTCGACCTCACCGGCTCCGACTACGCTGACCGCCCGCTTCGGCGTGCGCGATCCGTGAGGACGACCGACGGGAGTCAGAGCGGCACGCGCGCGAGGGAGCACCCGGCCGCGCCGCCGGAGCCGCGGCGGCGCGGCCGGTGCGAGGCTGGGGAGGCGAGAGGCGACCTCCGCCGGCCGTCGCTCGCTGGAGACGACCGGAGGCACTCGGGGCGATCGGGGCCGCTCGGGGGCGACCGCTGGCCTACCGAGAACGACCGCTGGCCTACCGGATCCGCCACCACAGCGACCGGAGTTTGTACCCGAGCGATCCGGCCCGATAGCCGTTCCAGCCGCTCATCCCGCCCGCGAGCGTCCTCGCGTCGTACCCTTCCTCCTCGAGGACGCTCGTCGCCCGCTTCGCGACGATCCCCATCTTACAGACGGTGACGACCTCCCGGTCCCGCGGGATCTCCTCCAGCCGCGACCGCAACGCCGACTCGTCGCCCGCACGCAGGTCCCCGTACACGGGCAGGTTGTGGCTCCCGTCGATCGCGTCCGACTCGTACGCCTCCGCCGGGCGGACGTCGAGGACGAAGGGGGCGTCTCCGTCCGCGTCTGTGTCACCGTTTCCGTCCCCATCTCCGTTCCCGTTTCCGTCCTCACGCTCGCCGCCGAGACGCTCGTCCAACTCGTCCGGGCGGATCCCGTTCATCCTCGCAGCCGCTCCGCGTGCTCGGTCACGACCCGGCCGAGCCGCTCCGTCCGCCCGCGGAGGTCGTCGTCGGGGATCCGGCCGTCGTCGTCGATCTCGGAGGACGCGCCGCGGATCCCGACCTCGTGGGGGACCACCCACGCGTGGACGTTCCGGAACGTCGACCGGAGGTGCTCGAGGGTGCCGCCGTAGGATCCGCCGCCGGCGGTCGCGAGCAGCCCCACCGCGGTGTCCTCGTACTCGTGGGAGCCGCAGAAGTCGTGGAAGTTCTTGAACGTCGAGGAGTAGGAGCCGCGGTAGACGGGGGTGCCGGCGAGCACGCCGTCGGCCTCGCGAACGCGCCGTTTCAGTCGCTCGCTGTCGCCCTGGTCGTCCTCGTCGGGGTGATACAGCGGGAGGTCGACCGTGCCGAGATCGATCAGGTCGGTCTCCGCGCCGGCGTCGGCCGCGGCGGCGAGCGCGACCCGGAGGGCGGTCTTCGTGGTGCTCGCCTCCCGACGGCTGCCGGAGATCGCGACGATCCGTGTCATACGCCGGATTCGAGCCGGGGAACCAAAAACGCGGGCGGTTCGTCATGCTAGTTGTACGGGTGTTTCGATCGAGATCGAGGAGAGTAGAACGGGATCGTTGCTGGCGCGGTGAACACTGCCAAAGCCCCAGTCGCGAGAACTCGGGGGCACCGGAAGTCGCAGCGTCTCGTTTCACTCGACGCTGCGACTTCCGAGGTCTCGTTCGCTTCGCTCACGAGACCCTCGGTGCGCTCCTCGCTCGCGTTGCTTGCTGCGGTGCTTACGTCGGCCGCCGTCGTCCTCGCGACTGCCCCTTTGAGTCCCACCCCGCCCCGCACAGCCCCGCACCTCACACCTCCCCAGCCTCGCTGCTCACTTCGTTCGCAGCGTCCCTCGCGGGCTCCTCGTGCCCCTTCGGGGCACTCGGAGGCGCGCCACCGGAATTGATCGCTCACTCTTTCGCCTACCTTGACCGCCCGTCGTCCTCTCGTGCCCCCGATTCGCCCGCGCAAGGTTCGCGAGCGACACCGGACGTTATGGTCCCGGCCGCCGAGGGAGCGGACATGGACCAGATCTCATTCGGCACGGACGGCTGGCGAGCGACGCTCGACGTCTTCACCGACGAGCGCGTGCGGATCGTGGGGCAGGCGGTCGCCGACCACCTCGAGGCGGCGGGCCACGACGAGCCGGTCGCCGTGGGGTACGACGCCCGCGAGACCTCCGAGGGGTTCGCAGAGAGCCTCGCCGAGGTGCTCTCGGGGAACGGCTTCGACGTGTTGTTGCCCGAACGCGACGTCCCCACGCCCCTGATCGCCTACGGCATCGTCGAGGAGGGGCTGGCGGGCGCGTGTATGGTGACCGCCTCGCACAACCCGCCGGAGTACAACGGCGTGAAGTTCATCCCGAGCGACGGCGCGCCCGCGCTGCCCGAGGTGACCGAGGACGTCGTCTCCCGGCTCGCGGAGCCGGACCTCCTCCCCGAGGGCGAGCGCGGCGAGGTCAGCCGCCACGACTTCGTGACCCCGCACGCCGAGGCCGCCCGCGACCTCGTCGACGCCGACCTCGACGGGACCACGATCGCGTACGACGCGATGCACGGCAGCGGCCGCGGGGTGACGGACGCGCTCCTCGAGTCCGCCGGCGCGGAGGTGCGCCGCCTGCGCTGTGACCGCGATCCGACCTTCGGCGGCGAGTCCCCCGAGCCGAGCGCGGAGCATCTCGAGGAACTCGCCGACGTGGTGACGGATCCGGAAAGCGACGTGGACCTCGGCGTCGCCAACGACGGCGACTCCGACCGGGTCGCGGTGGTGACGCCCGAGCGCGGCGTGCTCGACGCCAACCTGTTTTACGCCGCCTGCTACGACCGCCTCTTGGAGAGCGACTCCGGCCCGGCGGTCCGGACCGTCTCGACCACGTTCCTCGTCGACCGGATCGCGGAGGCGCACGGCGAGGAGGTGTACGAGACCCCCGTCGGTTTTAAGTGGGTCGCCGAGGCGATGGGCGAACACGACGCGCTGTTCGGCGGCGAGGAGTCCGGCGGCTTCTCCGTGCGCGGGCACGTCCGCGAGAAGGACGGCGTGTTGATGGCGCTGCTCGCGGCCGACGCCGCCGACGCGGAGCCGTTCGACGCCCGCGTCGACCGCCTGCTCGACGAGCACGGCCACATCGCCGCCGGGAAGGTGTCCATCGACTGCCCCGACGACCGCAAGGAGGCGGTCCTAGAGGAGCTGGACGACCACATTCCCGAGTCGGTCGACGGCCACGCGGTCGCGGAGGTCGTCACGCTCGACGGGTTCAAGCTCCTCCTGGAGAACGGCTCCTGGCTGCTCGTCCGCCCCTCGGGAACCGAGCCGAAGCTGCGGGTGTACGCCGAAGCCGACTCGGACGCCCGCGTCGACTCGCTGCTCGCCGAGGGCCGCGAACTGGTCGAACCGCTCGTGTGAGCCGGTCGTCGTCGCCGTCGCCGCCGGCCTCGACGACTTTCACTTCCGCCTTCCGTTCGGCTCGGTTATTTCCGAATTACGCGTGTAGCCGTCGGCGCGGCGCACCCGGTGATCACGCCGTGTTCTCATGATCGACGCCCCCGACCACCCCCCGAGGCGACCGGACTCGCCGGATCCGTCCGCTCCACCCGCTCCGTCAGATCCGTCCGATCCGCCCGCCCGATCCGACGATCTCGGGTCCGATCACACCGACAGCGACGCCGCCGGCGACGGTGACGCAGCCGCCGACGATGACGCCGATGTCGTCTGCGATGCCGACCGCGACGATGACGGTGACGCCGACCGCGACGGCGACGTCGATCGCTTCGGCGACTCCTCCGACCGCCCGGAGCGCCGGATCGAACGCCTGCGTCTCGTCCGCGCCGTGTTGCTCGTCGTCGCCGCGATCGCCCGACTGATCCGAGGGCTCTGACCGTCCCTCGCGGCCGGTTCGCGGCCGTCGTCGACGAGTTCCGATCGGGTGTCTTTTTAGGGGATACCGCCCTAGCCGAACGTATATGTTCAAGGCCATCGTGAGCGCGTCGACGCTGCAGGACGCGCTCGATTCGGTGAGCGTGCTGGTCGACGAGTGTAAGATCCGCCTGAACGAGGAGGCGCTCTCGATCCGCGCGGTCGACCCGGCGAACGTCGGCATGGTCGATCTCACCCTCGAGGCCGCCGCGTTCGAGTCCTACGAGGCCGACGGCGGCGTCATCGGCGTCAACCTCGCCCGCCTCGAGGACATCGCCGGCATGGCCAACTCCGGCGACCTGATCCACCTCGAACTCGACGAGGAGACCCGCAAGCTCCACATCGAGACCGACGGCCTCTCCTACACCCTCGCGCTCATCGACCCGGACTCCATCCGACAGGAGCCGGACATCCCCGACCTGGACCTCCCCGCCGAGATTGTCGTCGAGGGCGCACAGCTCGACCGCGGCGTGAAGGCCGCCGACATGGTCTCGGACCACATCCGCCTGCGCGTCGACGAGACCGCGGAGACGTTCCTCATCGAGGCCGAGGGCGACACCGACGACGTCGACCTCGAGCTCGCCCGCGAGGACCTCATCGCGCTCACCGCCGGGGCCGCGGACTCCCTTTTCAGCCTCGACTACCTCAAGGACATGAACAAGGCGATCCCCGGCGACGCCGAGGTCACCGTCGAGCTCGGCGAGGAGTTCCCCGTCAAGCTCCACTACGCCTTCGGCGAGGGGTTGGGGCAGGTGACCTACATGCTAGCGCCCCGCATCCAGAGCGACTGAGCCGCGGATAACCGCCGTCTCAGGCCTTCCTTCTCGATCTCCGGATCGCTCCCGTCACTCCACGCTCACGGCCGGAATCTCCACGGTCACCCGCGTCCCGCGCGGGTCGCGGTCGGCGTACGCCACCTCCGCTCCCAGCGCGCCGGCGGCCCACTCGACGACCCACAGCCCGAGCCCGGAGCCGTGTTCGAGCGCGGTCTCTCGACCGGACTCGACCGCGTTCACCTCGTGGTCGGGGATCCCCGGCCCGTCGTCCTCGACGACGAGGACGAACCGGTCGTCGCCGCCCGCTCTTTCGTCGCTCTCCGACCCCTCCCCGCCGTCCGCGTCCTCGCGTCGGAGCCTCACCCGGACCCACGGCCCCCCGTCCTCGCGCTCCGTGCCCGCGCCGTCGTGGTGGTCGATCGCGTTCTCGACGACGTTCTCGACGATCGTCCGGAGGGCGTCCGCCCTGAGCCGGGCGGTCGATCCGTCCGCTCCCGCCCCGCCGTCTCCGATCTCGACCGCGAGGTCGACGGTCGCGTCCGGGTCGCGCTCGCGTGCCTCCGCGACGACCCTCTCGACCGCCTCGACGACGTCGACCGCGGTCGGCTCGGCGTCGTCGAGCAGCGACTCGACGGTGCCGGCCTTCTCGCCGAGCGCGGCCAGCGCGCCGGCGCGTCGCTCGATCGCGTCGGCCATTCGGACGAGTTCGGGGTCCTCGAGCCGCTCCGCGAGCAGCCCGCCGTAGCCGTGGACGACGCCGGCGTCGTTGCGGAGGTTGTGTCTGAGCACCCGGTTGAGCACCTCGAGCTGCTGGCGGCGGCGTTCGCGTTCGGTGACGTCGGAGAGGACGACGGTGTACCCGACGTGGGTCCCGTTCGGGTCGGTCAGCCGCGAGGTCGACACCGCGTACGTGCGGCGGCGGTCGGCCGCCGCGACCGTGACCTCCTCGTCGGCGTCGTCGATCTCACCCTCCTCGTCGCCGACCGGAACGTCGAGGAACGCCTCGAGCGGGCGGTCTCGCGCGCTCTCCGCGTCGACGCCGATGAGCGTCTCCGCGGCGGGGTTCAGCCGGACGATCCGGCGGTCGAGCGCGAGCGCGATGACGGGATCCGGGAGGTCGTCTATCGCCGTCCGCTCGGCGGCACGGCTGGTCGTCGGGTGGCGGTCGAACATCTCCGCGCGGTTGAACGCGTACGCGTCGAGCAGGACGTGCGGGACGAACATGAGCGGCGCGAGCCGGAGCTGCGGGACGGGGCCGATCCCGAGCGTCCACGCGACCAAGGCGAACCCCGGCGGGAGCGAGCTCAACGCCACCGCCGCCGTCTCCCGGCGGTACAGCGGCCCGTAGCTGAGCAGGGTGTCGACGAGCAGGAAGACCGCGCTCGCGACGAGCACCGACTCGACGGCGACGACGAGGTACGCCCACGGGCCGAGGACGTACGAGACCGTCGCGACGCCGAGGACTGGATCGGGTTCGAACCCCGTCCAGAACGCGCCGTGGACCGGGTTGGTGGCGAGGACGAGCGTCGAGAGCAGGCCGAACCCGGCGATCGTGACGAACAGCCGGCTCCGGATCACGTCGCTCCGTCCCGTGTACGCGAGCGCGAAGCCGAGGAAGGCGATCCCCGTCCAGACGATGCCGAGCCACGTCGTCGCCTCCAGGACGGCCCGGAGGGTCGCCCCCTCGACGAGCAGGCCGAATCCGTAGGAGAGACACCACGTCGCCTGCGCGGCGAACACGACGAGGAACCAGTCGACGCCGGGTCGGCCGCGGTGGCGGCGGATCGCCCACGCGAGTCCGAGCGCGCCGACGCCGCCCGCGAGCGAGCCGAGCGCGGGCCACGGCGGGAGAAACGGGAGCGCGGGGACGCCGGCGGGACCCATGTCGGCTCCGACGGCGACCGGCGGCGTAAACCTGTCGCGGGCCGATCGCCCCGTCGTCCGCCGTCCGATCTAGCCGGGGCGGTCCGCGTCGCCGTCTCCCGATCGCCGGCCGAAGGCGACGGCGACGGGGAGGAGAAGCACCGCGCCGACGAGGAACGGCGACGCGACCGCGACGGTGTACAACACCGCCATCAGCGGCGGGCCGACGGTCCGGCCGAGGCTCGACGCGCCCTGCGTCACCCCGAAGGCCGCCCCCTGTTCGTCGTCGGCGGCGGACGCCGAGACGAGCGTCGCCAGCGAGACGTTCACGAGCGCGTTCCCGAGCGACAGCGCCGCGAGCGCGACGAGCAGCGCGACGAGCGGGAGGGTCAGCCACCCCGGACCGCCGAGCGCGATGTCCCCGGCGAACCGGTCGACGACGCCCGTTCCCGGGAGCGCGACGAGCGCGCCGGCGAGGAGGACGGACCCGGCCGCGACGAGCGTCCGCGAGGGGACGACCCGCGAGAGCCGCCCGACGAGCACGCCCTGGTTCACCGCGCCGAGGACGCCGACGTAGGTGAGAAGCAGCGCGGCGGCGGTCGCGTCGTAGCCGAAGGCGTCGGCGACGTAGGGGATGAACATCACCTGGACGCCCGCGAACGCGACCGCGACGACGAAGTACGCGACCGTGAGCGGTCGGAGCGCGACGGACGCGAGCGCGTCCCGGAACTGGCCGACGACGGTCGTCCGCCGCGACGCGGTCCCGCGGGCGCGGTCCGGCTCCTCCAGGAGGACGAAGCCCACCCCGACTGCGAGGAAGCTCATCGCCGCGGCGGCGAAGCTCGGCAGCGAGTACGGGGTGGCGGGGACGAACGCCGGGAGGAGCGCGTCGGCGCGGGCGACGACCGCGTCGGCGGCGAGCAGCCCGCCGATCGCCGGCCCGAAGACGAACCCGAGCGCGAAGGCGGCCCCGACCAGCCCGAGCGCCCCCGCACGGCGGTCCCGCGGGGTGACGTCCGCGACGTACGCCTGCGCGGCCGCGATGTTGCCGCCCATCGCCCCTGCGAGGGTTCGGGAGCCGAAAAGCGTCGCGAGCGCGGCGACCGTCCCGAAGCGCGCCCCCGTCGCGCCGGCGTAGCCGAACACGACCCACGCGACCCCGGCCGCCGCGAGCGACGCGAGCAGGACGGGCCGGCGGCCGACCCGGTCCGAGAGCCGGCCGAGCGTGGGCGCGGCGAGGAACTGCGCGAGCGAGTAGGAGGCCGCTATCAGCCCGATGAAGGCGTCGCTGACCCCGAACGAGCGCACGTAGAAGGGCAGGATCGGGATCACGATCCCGAACCCGACGAGGTCGATGAACACGACGCCGATCACGACCGCGAGCGCGCGCCGCGGGTTCGACACGCCGCCGACCGACGCGGTCGCCGCCTCCGGATGCGTCACGGCGGGGGTCCGCCCGGGTCGGCCGGGTCTGCCGGGGCGACCGGGAGGACCGGGACGGCGGTCATCGGTGGCGCTCGATGACGCGTTTCGCCGCCTGTCCCTTCTCCTTCCAGCCGTATCCCGCGTCGTACACGTGGCGTTTCGACTCGACCAGCTCCTCGGGCGAGGACTCCTCGAAGCCGCCGCGGTCCCACGCGCCGGAGGTGCGGAGCCACTCGACGACGTTCTCCTTGGTCTCCGGCCAGGAGAGCCCCACCATCTCGTACCACGCGACCATCGCGAAGACGGCGTTGTCGTGACAGCCGGGGACGGAGCCGCGCTCGTAGACGGTGCGCATCGGCTCCCGGGTCGGCTCCGAGACGAGCTCCTTGAACTCCGCGGCGGTGAGCAGCCTGAGGTCGTCGTCCTCGCGGACGACGCGCTGCTCGCGTTCGAGCGCGCCGAGCGCGGCCTTGTGGAGTCCGCCCCATTCGCCGGGGACGGCCTCGCGCAGCGCCGGCTCGGGAAGTCCGTCGGGCTCGGCGGTGAGGACGGCCAGAAGGTCCGTGTACGCCTTCTCGACGGTGGGCCAGCTCACGCCCTCGAACTCGCAGTCGGCGTCGTGGAGGCTGTTGGTCGTCCGACAGCCGGGACACGGGTAGCGGAACGTCGGCACTACGCCCCCCTGCGTCGCGCCCGGAGTTAGGGTTTTCGCGACGGCACGGCGGGAGAGCGAGGCGATCGGGGAGACGACGGGAGCCGGGAAGACGACGGAAAATTCGAGGGGCCGCGACGCGGGCCGATCGGGTCGGTCCTTCCGAAACGTTTACTCGCCGCCCGGCCGCGGTATCAGGTGGCATGACCAAAGTCAGCGTGATCGGCGCGGCGGGAACGGTGGGAGCCGCGGCCGGCTACAACCTCGCACTGCGCGACGTGGTCGACGAGCTCGTCTTCGTCGACATCCCGGACCAGCGCGAGACGACGATCGGACAGGCAGCGGACGCGAACCACGGCGTCGCCTACGACTCGAACACGACGGTCAGACAGGGCGAGTACGCGGACACCGCCGGCTCCGACGTCGTCGTCATCACGGCCGGGATCCCCCGCAAGGAGGGCCAGACCCGGATCGACCTGGCGGGCGACAACGCGCCGATCATGGAGGACATCGGCTCCTCCATCGCCGAGCACAACGACGACTTCGTCACGGTCACCACCTCGAACCCGGTCGACCTCCTCAACCGTCACCTCTACGAGGCGGGCGACCGCGACCGCGGCCAGGTGGTCGGCTTCGGCGGCCGCCTCGACTCCGCGCGCTTCCGGTACGTCCTCTCCGAGCGGTTCGACGCGCCCGTGAAGAACGTCGAGGCGACGATCCTCGGCGAGCACGGCGACGCGCAGGCCCCGGTGTTCTCGAAGGTGCGCGTGAACGGCCGGGACCCCGAGTTCGACGCCGACGAGCGCGAGGAGATCCTCGCGGACCTCCAGGAGTCCGCGATGGACGTGATCAGCCGGAAGGGCGCGACCCAGTGGGGGCCCGCCACCGGCGTCGCCCACACCGTCGAGGCGATCCTGAACGACACCGGCGAGGTGCTCCCCTGCTCGGTCGTGCTCGACGGCGAGTACGGCTACGACGACACCGCGCTCGGCGTCCCCGCGAAGCTCGGGTCGAACGGTGTCGAGGAGGTGATCGAGTGGGACCTCGACGAGTACGAAACCGAGCTCCTCGACGAGGCCGCGGAGAAGCTCTCCGAGCAGTACGAGGAGATCGCGTAGGCGACGCGACCTCCCCGGGAGTCCGGATCCCTCCGTACGGCTCCCGAGCCCTCCGATCCCGGACGTTTCCCTCATAGTCGACTTCACGTGGATCGGCTCCCGACTCCCGGCCATGAGCGCGTCGGACCCGGATCCCCGGACGCACCGTCCCCTCATCGCGGCGACCCCGGACGCCGAGACCGTGCTCCCGTGGCTACGGACGTTGGCGGTCCTCGTCGGGTTCCTGACGCTCGCGATCCTCCTCGTGACCCTCGAGCTCCTCGGTCGGGTCTGAGCGACTCCGATCGATCCGAAGCGGTCCGCCCTCGCCTCGGTGTTCACTCGCCTCGATCTCCACTCGGCTTGATCTCCACTCGCCTCGATCCCGCGCAAGGGCTCGCTATCGACCGATTTCACTTTCGCTTTCGGGCTCGAATATAAACCGCGTCGGCACATCGGTCCCCGCATGAGCCAGTCCACGTTCGACGACGACGACCTGTTCGGGGAGGCGGCCGAGGAGACCCGCGAGGAGGTCGAAGCGCACCTCGAGGCGGCCCGCGAGGAGCTCCCCGACCCCGACGACGTGTGGGTGACGGACGCCGAGAACGTGCTCGGCGCGCTCAACGGGCTCAAATCGGCGCTGGACGCCGGCGACGCGGTCGACCACGTGCGCTCGGCGAAGAAGGCGTACGTCCTCGGCGAGCGCGCCGACGCCTTCGAGGACGCCGAGGACCTCGAGGCGCGGATCGCCGACCTGGAGTCGCTCGTCGGCGACATCGAGTCGGCCGCCGAGGAGGTGGCGTCGCTCACCGGAACGATCCCGGCGATCCGCGGCGCGCTCCAGGACGCCGCGGACGACGGCGAGTAATTCCCTCGTCCCTCCGCGATCTCGGTCCATCTTGGCTCCTCCCCGCGAACGGGAACGCCCTCCTCGGTTTATGGTCCGCGCGGTCGAACCCGCGGGTATGGCGGAGCCCACCGCGGAGGCCGTTCGCGTCTGGCTGGTCGAGCGGACCTACTCCGACGACGAGCAGAACATGGTGATCCTCACGTACGCCACGCCCGACGGCGAGCGGTACTTCCGGAAGGAGCGCGCGCTCACGTCCTTCTCGGACGTGCGGGACACCACCGCGGCCGTCCAGGCCGGCCCGGGCGAGCTCGGGTCCGTCGACGACCCCGAGCTACGGGAGCGCTACGCCGCGGAGGCGCGGCGGATGCGCGACGCCCACGACCCTGACGACCTCATCTGAGCGGGCTACCCGTCGTTTTCGAGGTCCCGATCGGCGACCGCGCGCGCGAGCTCGGCGAGCGCGTCGCTCGCGCGGTCGAGCAGCTCCCGGCCGCGCGAGGCGTCGCCCGCGGTCGGGTCGCCGACGACGCCGTTGTCGGTGAACTCCTCGGAGTCGTGCGCGAGGTTCACGCCCGAGACCCACTCCCCCCAGCGGTCGGCCCCGCCGTCGCGCGCGTCGTCGACGCGGTCCTCGCGGACGAGGTCGGGGGTCGTCGCGCGCAGAAGCGCCGTCTCGAGCGGCCCCGCGTGACCCATGTCGCCCGCGTGCTCGCCGACCGCCTCGAACCAGGTGAACGCCACCCCGTAGCCGTCGTGTGCGGGGTCACGGGAGAAGCGGCGGGCGACCTCCGCGAGCGCCTCGACGTTCCCGCCGTGGCCGTTCACGAACACGACGCGGTCGACGCCGTGTGCCGGGAGCGAGGCCGCCGCCTCCCGGACGTACGCGCGGAACGTGTCCGGGCTCACCCACATCGTCCCGTCGAACGCGCGGTGCTCCTCGGCGACGCCGACGGGGATCGGGGGCCCGACGAGCGCCTCGCCGCGGGGGACGCCCTCGGCGACGCCCGCGCGCGGCTCCGCGTCGTACGCCGCCGCGGCCGCCTCCGCGACCGCGACCGCGTTCAGCGTGTCGGTGCCGAGCGGCGCGTGGGGGCCGTGCTGTTCGGTGCTGCCGACCGGGAGGAACGCGACGTCGACGTCGGCGTCCCGCACGTCGGTCCAGGTTGCGTCCGCGAGTCGCATACCTCCCCTGCGTCGAGCGGCACCGTATAGCCGACGGTCGGCCGCCCGGTGCGTCGCGGTCCCGCCTCCCGCGCGGTTCGCCCCCGGAACTTAATCCGTCGGGCGTGGATCGGCGAGTATGTCCGACGACGAGACCACCCCGGATGCCGTCTACGGCGTCCGGTTCGGCCCGCTGAAGCCGGCGATCCGCGAGCACGCCTACCCGGTGACGAAGGAGGAACTGATAGAGCAGTACGGCGGCTTCGAGCTCGAACACGCCGACGGAACCGACCGGTTGGAGGAGGTGTTGCGCCGAACCGACCTGGCGACGTTCCGCGAACCCCAGCAGGTCCGCGACGCGATCCTCGCGGTCGTCGGCGTCGACGGGACCGGGAACCCCGTCGATCCGGAGACGATCGGGCGGGAGACGGGCGACTGGAGCCGGCGCTCGCCGTAACGCCGCTCGTCGTCGTCGCCCTCGCTAGTCGTCGTCGCCCTCGGCGTCCTCGAGCACGCGCGCGGTCCGCTCCTGGGCGCGGTCGATGAACTCCTGGGGTAGCTCGTCGATCTCGCCGGCCTGGACGCCCCAGAGGTGCGCGTACAGCCGCCCGTTCTCCAGCAGTTCGTCGTGGCTCCCCCGTTCGACGATCTCGCCGTCCTCCAACACCAGGATGGTGTCGGCGTCCCTGATCGTCGAGAGCCGGTGGGCGATCGCGAACGTCGTGCGGTCGGCCGTGAGCCGGTCTATCGACCGCTGGATCAGCATCTCGGTCTCCGTGTCCACGTCCGAGGTGGCCTCGTCGAGGACGAGCACGTCCGGGTCCTTCAACACCGCGCGGGCGATGGTGACCCGCTGGCGCTGGCCGCCCGAGAGCTTCACGCCGCGTTCGCCCACCATCGTGTCGTAGCCGTCGGGCAGGTTCTCGATGAACGCGTGCGCCTCCGCCGCCTTCGCGGCCTCGCGGACCTCCTCGTCGGTCGCCTCGAAGGCCCCGTAGGTGATGTTCTCGCGGACGGTGCCGTAGAACAGGTACGACGACTGCCCGACGTAGCCGATCGACCGGCGCAGCGACCGCAGCGTGACCTCGCTCACGTCCTGGCCGTCGATCCGGATCTCGCCCTCGTCGACGTCGTACATCCGGAGGAGCAGCTTGAGCACGGTCGACTTCCCGGCCCCGGTCGGCCCGACGAGCGCGAGCGTCTCGCCGCCCTCGACGGCGAAGTCGACGTTTCGGATCGTCGGCTCGTCGTCGTAGCCGAAGGTGACGTCGTCGTAGACGACCTCGCCCTCCTCGACGACTAGGTCCGGGGCGTCGGCGTCCTGTTCGAGCTTCGAGGGCTCGTCCATCAGCCCGAAGATGCGCTCGGAGGAGGCGCGGGCCCGCTGGTACATGTTGATGATCTGGCCGAACTGCGCCATCGGCCAGATGAACCGCTGGGTGTAGAGGATGAAGACGACGAACATCCCGACGGAGAGGTCGCCGGAGAAGGGGCCGGGCGCGCTCCCTTCGAACACCCAGAGGCCGCCGACCACGAAGGTGAACACGAAGCCGATCCCCGCGAGCACGCGCAGCGCCGGGAAGAACTTGATCCGGGTGCCGATCGCGTCCCAGTTGGCGTCGAAGTAGTCCATCGAGACGTCGTCGACGCGGTCGGACTCGTACGGCTCGGTGTTCGACGACTTGATCACCTGGATGCCGCCGAGGTTGTTCTCCAGCCGGGAGTTCATCTTCCCGACGGAGGAGCGCACCGCGGCGTACTTCGGCTGGATCGTCTTGATGAAGAGGTAGGTAAATCCGGCGATGACCGGAACGGGTAGAAGCGCCACGAGGGCGAGCTGCCAGTTGATCCACACGAGGAGTCCGCCGATGCCGACGACCATCACGGCGAGCCGGAACAGCGAGTTCATCCCGTCGTTCAGGAACCGCTCGAGGCGATTCACGTCGTTCGAGAGGATGGACATCATCTCGCCCGTCTGCTTGTCGGAGAAGAACTCCATGTTCAGCCGCTGCATCCGGTCGTAGGTGTCGGTCCGCACGTCGTGTTGGATGTGCTGGGCGAAGGCGTTGAACCCCCAGTTGCGGACCCAGTGGAACGCCGCGCCGAGCGCGAACGCCCCGGCGATGACGGCGACCGTGAACCAGAACTGCTCGCCCCGGCCCGCCGGGAGCCACGCGTCCGGGAGCACGACGAGCGGGATCTGCTCGCTGAAGAGCGCGTCCTCGTAGAACACCGCGTCGATGGCGATCCCCAGCATGAGCGGCGGGAGGAGGTCGAGCAGCCGCGCGAAGACGCTGGCGAGGACTCCGACGGACACCTGCGGGAGGTACGGGCGACCGTACTCGGCGAACAGCCGCTTCATCGGGTTCTCGACCTCCGCGCGCTGCTCCTCGAACGGGTCGTCGTCCTCCCACTCGGCGCTACTCATCACACGCCCTATCGGACCGCGAGGCAAGTGCGTTTCCTTCGGATCGATCCCGGCCGACAGAATCCGGAGAGAACGGCCGCTATCGGCGCTTCCTCTCTGAGCGACCTCACCGGTCTCGCCCTCGGCTGCGATCGAACCGATCGAGACCGATCCGTCGTTCGGTGGCGTCAACGGCCCCTGCCGCGCCGGCGACGACGTGGGTTTATTATCGTCCGATCGAACGGATACGGCAATGGGACACGCGAAGGAAGCGTCGGCGCGCGACGCCCGCACCGGCACGGTCGAGCGCATCCACGTCGCCCCGGACACGGGCGGCGACCCCGAGCCGCGGGAGTCCGTCGAGGCGGTCGCCGGTCGGGGGCTGAGGGGGGACCGCTACTTCAGGGGCGAGGGGATCTACAACGAGCGCGACGACCTCGATCCGAGCGACGTCACGCTCATCGAGGCCGAGGCGGTGGAGGCCGCCGCCGAGGCGTACGACGTCGACCTCGCCGCCGGCGAACACCGGCGAAACGTCACGACGCGCGGGGTGGCGCTGAACCACCTCGTCGGGGAGCGGTTCCGCGTCGGCGAGGTCGTCCTCGAGGGGACCGGGCTCTGTGAGCCCTGCGGGTACATGGCGTCACACGCCGATCAGCCCGACGCGAAGGCGGCGCTCGAACACCGCGGCGGGCTCGACGCCCGGATCGTCGAGTCGGGGACGATCGCCGTCGCCGACGAGGTCGTGTGGTGACCGCGTCGTCGGTCCCGCCGTAGACGGCGGTCGCCGGGTTCGTCACCGAACACGTCGCCGGCGTTTCGCGACGCCTCGACGACGCTCGACGCGGGGATCGACTCAGACGCCGCGTCGCTCGGCGTCGGGGTCGATCCCCGCGGCGTCGAGGTCCTCGCGGATCCGCCGCCGCAGCGGGTCCGGGACGGTCTCTCGCGGGATCGGCGCGGCGGTGCCGGCGGTATCTGTTCCGGCGGTGCCGGCAGTATTGGTCTCGACGGTGCCGGCGTCGGCGGTCGCGCCCCGGTTCTCGCTCTCGCGCCCGCTCCCCGTCCCGGTCCCCGCTCCCTCCGGAACGGTCCAGTAGAGGACGCGCTCGGCGGCGGCGTAGAACTCGATCGCGACCCGGTCGCCGCCGCCGTCGTAGTGGACGCGGGCGGCGGCCCCCTCCGCGCGCCATCCCTCCTGGCGGACGAGCGCGGCGATCTCGTCGTGCATGCCCGGTCTCGGGGCGGGAGCCTCATGTCGTCTTCGACCGGCGGCCGCGGCTCGAAAGGAGTTTACCCCCGCCGGCCGCAGGGCGCGTATGTCCCTTCGCGTCACCTTCCTCGGGACGGGCGGTGCCGTCCCCACCACCGAGCGCGCGCCGAGCGCCCTGTTTGTCAACCGCGAGGGCGACCGCCTGCTGTTCGACTGCGGCGAGGGCACCCAACGCCAGATGATGCGGGCCGGCACCGGCTTCGGGATCGATCACGTGTTCGTCTCGCACCTCCACGGCGATCACGTCCTCGGGATCCCCGGGCTCGTTCAGACGCTCGGGTTCAACGACCGGACCGAGCCGCTCTCGATCCACTGCCCGCCGGGAACCGGCGAGGACCTCCACGACCTCGTCCACGTCGCGAACCACCAGCCGGGGTTCCCGATCCGGATCGAGGAGGTCGCCCCCGGCGACGTCGCGCTCGACGCCGACGGCTACGAGGTCCGCCCCTTCGAGACGACACACCGCACCGTCTCACAGGGGTACGTCCTCGAGGAGGCGGACCGTCCCGGCCGGTTCGACCGCCCGAAGGCGGAGGAGCTCGGCGTCCCGGTCGGTCCGGCGTTCGGGCGGCTCCACGCCGGCGAGTCGGTCGAACTGGCGGACGGAACCGTCGTGGAGCCCGAGCAGGTCGTCGGGCCGCCGCGCCCCGGCCGGACGCTCGTCTACACGGCCGACACCCGACCCCGCGAGCGCACCGTCGAGGTCGCGGCGGACGCCGACCTCCTCGTCCACGACGCCACCTTCGCGGAGGGGATGGCCGACCGCGCCCGCGACACGGCCCACTCGACGGGCCGCGAGGCCGGGTCGATCGCGGACCGCGCGAACGCCGAGCGGCTGGCGCTCGTTCACGTCTCCTCGCGGTACGCGGCGGACGCGTCGCCCATCCTGCGGGAGGCTCGCGAGGCGTTCGACGGCGAGTGTCTCCTCCCCGACGACGGTACGCTGATCGAGGTCCCGTTCCCCGACGCCGAGGAGTGACTCGGAGGGGTTCCGGATCCCGGTTCGGGAAACCTTGATACGTCGCGGCGTCGACCCCCCGCGTATGTCCGACGACTGTATCTTCTGTTCGATCGTCGACGGCGAGATCCCCGCGCGAACGGTGTACGAAACCGACGACGTCCTGGCGTTCCTCGACGCTAACCCGCTCGCGCGCGGCCACACGCTCGTGATCCCGAAGGCGCACGCCGAGCGCGTCGGCGACCTCGACGCCGACCTCGCGCGCGCCGTGTTCGACGCCGTGAGCGAACTCACGCCCCGCGTCCAGGACGCGGTCGACGCCGACGCGGCGAACGTCGGGATCAACGACGGCGAGGCGGCCGGCCAGGAGGTCCCCCACGTCCACGCCCACGTCGTCCCGCGGTTCGAGGGAGACGGCGGCGCGCCGATCCACGCGGTCGCCGGGAAGCGCCCCGACCTCTCGGACGAGGACCTCGACGCGATCGCCGCGCGGATCTCCGAGTAGGCGGACGACGGGCCGCGGGGATCCGACGCGGCCGCCACGCTCCTCTCCCGCCGCCGTTCGAAGGAGTTATTCGCGGAACCGGCGAGGAGCGGTCATGTACGCGACGACGCTCGCGCTCGTCGGGGCGACCGGCGGCGCGGGGACGACACGGACGGCCGTCGAGCTGGCGGCGGTCGGCGCGCGCGGCGGTCGGGATGTGGCGGTCATCGACGCCGCGTTCGCGACGCAGGGGCTCTCCGAGTACGTCCACGGCCGGATCGGGACCGACCTCACGGCGCTCGTCGCCGACGAGGCCGGCGCGTCGCTGTCGGCGGCGGCGTACCCGATCGCGGGCGGCGGAGGATCCGGCGGCAGGGACGATCGCGGGACCCTGTCGGGCCGCGCCGACGTCGTCCCCGCTCGGGCCCCGTTCGAGCGGGTCGCCCGCGCGAAGACCGCCGAGGCGGCGCGCAGGCTCGAACGGCGGATCGACGAGGCGGCGACCGCCTACGACGCGGTGATCGTCGACGCGTCGCCGGTGGCGTCGAACGAGGCGGTCGCGGCGGTCACGGCCGCGGAGAGCGTCGCCGCGGTCCGTCCCGCCACCCCGCACGGCAGCGACGCCCTCCAGCGGCTCCACGGCCGGGTCGCCGACGTGGGCGCGAGCGTCGACGCGACGGTCGCGGTGTCTCGCGGGATCGACGGCGAGCCCGAGGGATCGGCCGCCGACGCCGACGTGACCCTCCCGGCGACG
This sequence comes from Halorubrum aethiopicum, assembly GCF_001542905.1. NCBI lineage: Archaea > Methanobacteriati > Methanobacteriota > Halobacteria > Halobacteriales > Haloferacaceae > Halorubrum > Halorubrum aethiopicum. The sequence goes on from NZ_LOAJ01000001.1 coordinate 805,709, forward strand.
GACCCGCGCGTGGCGGCCGCGCCCGCGGCCGCGACCGGCGACGGAGCGTATCCGCGGGCGGTCGCCGACGCGTACGCCCGGCTCTTCGATACGACGCTCGAGGTCGACTTCTCGGAGGCGGGGCTGCTCGAACGGATCCGGTCATAGCGGAGGAGGGTTCTGCGGGAGAACGGTTCCGCGGGAGGACGGTTCGTCCGGCCGGTTCGTCGTGATCCCGGCGTCCCCGGTCAGCGGAGGTCGCCGGGCGATCCGAGCGCGTCGTCGAGGGGATCGTCCGCGCCGAGACCGGAGCCGAGCGGCGACGACCCCGCGAGCTTCGCGTCCACCACGTCCGCGACCGCCGGGAGCGGGTCGTGGGTCTCGACGTAGGTCGCGAGCGCGAAGTCCGCATCGTCGCCGCCGACGAGCGCGGCCGCCTCGCTGCGGGCGATCCGGCCGTCGAGCCAGTCGCGGACGACCCCGCGACGGGTCGGCGCGAGCGGGCAGACGCCCGCGACGCCACAGCGGTGAAGCGCCTTCGCGGCGGTCATGGGCGCGACCCCGGCGTCCGCGGCGGCGTCGCCGACGCTCCGGCCGGCCGTGTACGCGTCCACGAGCGTCGCGGTCGCCTCCGGCGTACACGGCAGGTCCTCGGCGTGCTCGCGCAGGCGATCGGCCAGCGGCGTCTCCGTGTCGTCGGCGACGGCGACCCCCCGGTCGTGCTGGCTGGCGGTCACCTCGAGACCCGCCGCGATGTCCGACAGCGTCATGGCAACCGGTCTCGCGTTCGGGTAGATAAACCCACCTACTCCGGCGGGGTCGACGCCGATCACCGACCGGTTACCGGTCGGTACGAGCGCGCCGATCCGGCCGTTCACCCCCCGATCCACCGGGGTTTAAGTAAGGGATCGGGACCGAGGTTCAGGTGTGATGAGCAAGGCACCCTCGACTCGCGTCCGTTCGCGCCGTTCCCGGAACCCCCGCGCCGCCTCGACGTCCGCCCGCGTCGATCGCGCCGACCGCACCGACCGCACCGACCGCACCGACCGCGTCGGCACCGCCGACGCCGCCGAGACGACCTCGACCGCGCCCGCCGTCCGCGACGAGGAGTGCCCCGAGTGCGGGGGTCGCACCGAACTCGACAGCGCGGAGCGCGCCTGCGTCGACTGCGGGCTCGTCCTCGAGGCCGACCGGATCGACCACGGCCCCGAGTGGCGCTCGTTCGCGGACGACGACACGGACCCCAAGCGCACGGGCGCGCCGCTGACGCGCTCGCGGCACGACCGCGGGCTCTCGACGGAGATCGGCCGCTCGACCCGGCTCAAGGGGCGCAAGCGCCGGCGGATGGCCCGGATGCGCACCCAGCACAACCGCGCGCGGATCTCCACGAAGCGCGACCGCAACAAGGTGTACGCCTACACCGAGATCCGGCGGCTCACCGGCGCGCTGGAGCTGCCGACGAGCCTCCGGGACACCGCCTGCGCGCTCTTCGACTCCGCGCAGTCGGAGAGCCTGCTCCGGGGGCGCTCGCTCGAGGGGTTCGCGGCCGCCTGCGTCTACGTCGCCTGCCGCACCGCCGACGTCGCCCGGACCGTCGGCGAGGTGTGCGCGGAGGCGAAGGCGACCGAGGCGGAACACCGCGCGGCCTTCGACGCGATGAACCGCGAGCTCGGCCTCCCGATCGGTCCGGCCGCGCCCGCCGAGTACCTCCCGCGGTTCGCGAGCGAGCTCGAGGTCGACTCCGCCGTCGAGGCGCGCGCCCGCCACCTCGCCGACCGCGCCGTCGAGGAGGGGATCGCGAACGGCCGCAACCCCGTCGGCGTCGCCGCCGCCTGCCTGTACACCGCGGCGCGCCAGTGTGACGCCGACTACACCCAGCAGGAGGCCGCCGACGTCGCGGGCGTCACGCCCGTGACGGTCCGCCGGACGTACGTCGAACTGCGGGAGGAGTGATCCCGCCGCGCCCGTCGAGGCCGAGGAGGCGCGAGAGCGCTCCGTACCAGAAAAAACGACGGGCGAACCGTCGTCCGTGACGCCCGCCGGGCGACCGCGACCGCGTCAGCGGGGACCGCGTCGGCGAGCGGGGAGGGCGGAGGGTGGGGGCGGGTGGAGGGCAGGGAGGGCGGGCGGATGCCGCGCCCGCCCGACGGGGCGTCACGCATCTACACCGACGCCCGGTCGACCGTTCTACGTTAGCCATCGACAGTCCGGACGAACCGTACAGTCCGCACGACACGCGGGATCGCGACAGCGGGATCGTGACGGTTCGTCGATCCGTCTCCGAGAGATCCGCGACGGTTCGTGGCCCCGCCTCCGATCGAGCCGGCGACGGTCTCAGGACTCCTCGAGCTTGTGCTGGAACGCGAAGAAGACGCGCCGCCCGATCTCCGTGAGGCGGACCGTGTCCGACCGCCCGACGTCCTCCAGTTCGACGTAGCCGCGGTCGCGGAGCGGCGAGAGGACGTGCGTCTCCAGCGCGCGGTACTTCGCGGTCCGGCTCTCGCCGGCCTCGCGCAGGAACGAGAGGTCGCGCTCGCGGGCCCACTGGATCAGGTTCCACTTGTCCGTCGTCACGTTCCGGTCGGCCCGCTCGCGGAGCCGCCCGAGCACCGCGACCTGGTCCGTCGTCGGCGCGTCCATCGGATAGATCGGCAGGTCGACGGTCGCCGCGACGCCGGCGGTGAGCGGCGTCTCCGTCACGTCGTGGCGGTGGACCTCGGGCTCGACGCTGTAGGGCCGCGCGCCGACGACCATACACGCGATGGCGACGCCGACCGCGGCGATCCGCGGGCCCGTCGAGACGTTGGCGAACAGCCGGTCGCCGTCGGGCTCGCCCGCGTCGTGGCGGGCGGCGACGGTGGTCGTCACGCCGAGCACGTCGTACACGTCCGCGAGCTCCACGGGCAACGCGCGGACCGCGGCGAACTCGGCGATCTCCGCCCACGCGTCGCGCTGGTAGTCGGTCAGCCGGTCCACGTCGACGCGGCTCCCGTCCGGACCGGCGGCGGCGGCCTCGAAGTCGACGGTGCCGCGGTCGGCGTCGCGGTCGGGCGCGTCCGCGAGCAGGTACGCCACGTCCGCGCCGTGGCTGCGGAGGGGCTCGACGATCCGGTCGTGTTCGTGGCCGAGCGGCGCGACGTGGACGCGCCGTTCGGAAACCCGTGGGACCGTTGTGTCCATGCCTCCCCTCCCCGCGGGGACGGGTTAAACCCCTGCGTACGCCACCGTACGGTTCCGACCCGTCGCGAGCGGGTCGTCCGGTCTCCGGAGCGCTCCGTACCGATCACGTGACGTGGGGACGGCTACCACGAAAACCGTTAAGCCCGGCTGTCGCTTACGAACCTCCATGAGCGCTGACCGGTCCGCGTTACGGCGGGCCATCGAGCGCGGCGAGCGCGACGGCGGGGCGATCGAGTTCAAGGAACGGCTCACTCGCGAGGTCCACCTGGCCGACGGCCGCATGGAATCGCTCGTGGCACAGCTCCGCCACCGGGTGCTCTCCGGCGACGGCGAGGCGACGTACGTCCTCGGCGTCACCGACGACGGCGGGCTCGCGGGGGTCCCGCCGGAGGCCTTCTCCGAGACGATGGACGTGCTCTCGCTGCTCGCCGAGGAGGCGGACGCCCACATCGCCGACGTGGAGACGTGGAGCGCCGGAGCCGACGGCGACGGCGACGCCGCGGGGCTCGTCGGGCTCGCGACCGTCCGCGAGGGCGGGATGTTCGAGGCCGACGACGACCACCTCGTGGTCGGGACGGCGGGCCACGTCGACCACGGGAAATCGACCCTCGTCGGAACGCTCGTCACCGGCCGGGCCGACGACGGCCAGGGCGGCACGCGCGGCTTCCTCGACGTCCAGCCCCACGAGGTCGAGCGCGGCCTCTCCGCGGACCTCTCGTACGCGGTGTACGGCTTCGCCGACGACGCGGACGACGCGGTCCGGATGGACAACCCCCACCGGAAGTCGGACCGCGCGCGGATCGTCGAGGAGGCGGACCGGCTGGTCTCGTTCGTCGACACCGTGGGCCACGAGCCGTGGCTCCACACGACGATCCGCGGACTGGTCGGCCAGAAGCTCGACTACGGCCTGCTCGTCGTCGCGGCCGACGACGGCCCGACGGCGACGACCCGCGAGCACCTCGGGATCCTGCTCGCGACCGAACTCCCGACGATCGTCGCGATCACGAAGGCGGACGCCGTGAGCGACGAGCGGCTCGCCGCGGTCGAACGCGAGGTGGAGTCGACGCTCCGGGACGCCGGCCAGACCCCGCTCTTGCTCGACCGTCACGGCGTCGACGTCGCGGTCGCGGAGGTGGGCGACGGGGTCGTCCCCGTGGTCCGGACCAGCGCGGTGACGAAGGAGGGCGTCGACACGCTCGACCGGCTGTTCGAGGCGCTACCGAAGCGCGCGACGCCGGAACGCGGGACGTTCCGGATGTACGTCGACCGCAGCTACAAGGTGACGGGCGTCGGCGCGGTCGCCTCCGGAACGGTCAACTCCGGCACCGTCGAGGCGGGCGACGAGCTCCTCCTCGGCCCGATGGCGGACGGCTCCTTCCGCGAGGTGGAGGTCCGGTCGATCGAGATGCACTACCACCGCGTCGACAAGGCGAAGGCCGGCCGGATCGTCGGGATCGCGTTGAAGGGCGTCGACGAGGCGGAGATCGAACGCGGGATGGCCCTCGTGCCCCGCGACGCCGACCCCGAGCCGGTCCGCGAGTTCGACGCGGAGGTGATGGTGCTCAACCACCCGACGCGGATCCGCGAGGGGTACGAGCCGGTCGTCCACGTCGAGACCGTCTCGGAGGCGGCCGCGTTCGCGCCCGAGGAGGGACGGCTTCTGCCGGGCGACACCGGCCGAACTCGGGTGCGATTCAAGTTCCGCCCGTACCTGATCGAGGAGGGTCAGCGCTTCGTCTTCCGCGAGGGATCGAGCAAGGGTGTCGGAACCGTTCGCGACGTGAACCCGGAGGAGCCGTCGGGAGCTGATTCACAAGAATAATATCCAACGCCGACGTGATAATTGAGGATCCTCCCGTGAGCCCGGCGGATCCTTACGAAACGATCAACAACATTTATGTTTTCCCTACTATGAGTTCGGTCGTATGCCCCGCAACGATACACCACGACGAAATCTGAGCCGCAGACGGCTCCTCGCGAGCGGAACCGCCCTCTCGACGTCGGTCCTCCTCGCCGGCTGTGCCGGCGGTGGCGGCGGAGACGGAAGCGGTGACGGCGGAAGCGACGACGGAAGCGGTGGTGACGGCTCGACGCTGTATTTCGCGCAGGTGAAAGGTCCACTCGACATGGACCCGGTCGTGATGAACGACGTGCCCTCCGCCCAGATCACGGGCCAGATCTTCGACGGGATCTACGAGTACGGCGACGGCGTCGGCATTCAACCGAAGATCGCCGCCGAGATGCCGACCGTCGAGCGGGACGGCACGCGATTCATCGTCCCGATCCGTGAGGACGCCGAGTTCCAGAACGGCGACCCCGTCACCGCGGAGGACGTCATCCACACGATGACGGCCCCCGTCGAGGAGCAGACGGAGAACGCCCCGGAGGTCAACATGATCGACAGCGCGGAGGCGATCGACGAACACACCGCGCAGTTCGACCTCTCGTACCCGTACGGCGCGTTCACCATCGCCATGGTCCGCAGCGTCGTCAACGCCTCCGTCCGTCAGGAGGACACCGAGGCGTACAACCAGGACCCCGTCGGCTCGGGGCCCTACCAGCTCGTCGAGTGGGAGCCGGAGAACTACGCGACCGTCGAGCGGTGGGACGACTACTGGGACGGCGACAACCTCCCGGAGATCGCGCGGATCGAGTTCGATCCGATCGAAGAGCAGACGACGCGGGTCACCGAACTGGAGACGGGCAACGTCGACATCATCGAGACGATCCCGCCGCAGCTGTACGAGACCGTCGAGAGCAACGAGAACGCAAGCATCACCCAGGAACCCGGGGTCGGCTACTTCTACCTCGCGTTCAACTGCGCCGACGGTCCGACGAGCGACCCCCTCGTCAGGGAGGCGGTCGACTACTGCTTCTCGATGGACCAGGCGATCGAGAACTTCGTCGAGCCGTCCGGGGTGCGACAGTACAGCCCCTACCCGTCGTCCATCTCCGAGGAGTGGGACTTCCCCGTCGACGAGTGGTCCGAGATCCCGCACGGACAGGACGTCGAGGAGGCGCAGGCGCTGTTCGAGGAGGCCGGCGTCCCGATGGACTACGACTGGCGGATCATCGTCCCGCCGGACGACATGCGCGAACAGATCGGCATCTCGATCGGCGACGGCCTCCAGAACGCCGGTTTCGAGAACGTCCAGGTCCAGCGGCTCGACTGGGGAACGTTCACCGAGACCTACCAGAGCGACGACGGTCCCAATAGCGAGGACGACTACAACATGTACACGCTCGGGTGGTCCGGTGCCCCGGACCCGGACGCGTTCGCGTACAACCTCCTGAGCCAGGAGGCGGACGGCGTGACCAACGGGACCTTCCACGGCTACGACGAGGCCTCCGAGATGCTGACGCAGGCCCGCGAGTCCGCCGACCGCGAGGAGCGCCGGCAGCTCTACGTCGACGCGACGACGACGCTCCTCGAGGGGCGGGTCCACCTCCCGGCGTACAACCTGAACAACTCCTACGGCGTCCGCAGCGCCGTCGAGGGCTTCAGCGCACACCCCATCTCGAGCGAGATCCAGATCGAGGGCGTCTCGGTCTCGCGGTGAACTGATCGGGCGAACGGCGGAGGCGTTCCGCCGGACCTTCGCGGGACGAACGCGATCGTCCGCGAAACGAGCGCGAACCTCCCGCGCGGTTCGCGGACGCGTTCGGACGCCCCCGCGATCGTCGGCGTAACCGCGTCGACTCGGGCGAAACGGACAAGCGACAGCGACAAACTGGATCGACCACAACGAGGAACCCACGACAGTGAGTCTACTTCGGTACACACTCTGGCGGCTCGCACAGGCGATACCCGTACTCATCGGTATCGTGACGATCACGTTCTTTCTCGCGAACCAGATCCCCGGCGATCCGGTCGAGATCATGCTGGGCCCCACCCCGGCTCAAGAGCAGGTCGAGGCGATACGCGCCCGGTACGGCCTCGACCGCCCGATCCACGAGCGGTACCTGACGTACCTCGCCGGCGTGGCCACGGGGGACCTCGGGCTCAGCATCTACTACGACCGGCCGGTGCTCGAGATGATCATGTTGCGGCTGCCGGTGACGCTTCTGCTCATGCTGTCGGCGTTCGCGTTCGCGATCGTCACGGCGATCCCGCTCGGCGTGATCTCGGCGAAGCGGCGGAACGAGCCGGCGGACCACGTCTCCCGGTTCGTCTCGCTGATCGGCGTCTCGACCCCGTCGTTCTGGATCGGGCTCGTGTTGATCATCGTCTTCGCGTTCCACCTCGGCTGGTTCCCCGCGCGCGGACTCGTCCTCCCGTGGGCGAACCCGGCCGACGTTCGGGGTGCCTCGACCCAGTGGGAGGTGATACGCCAGGCGGCCCATCACCTCTTCCTGCCGATGATCTCGCTGGGAACGCTCCAGATGGCGCAGATCACGCGGATCGAGCGCTCCTCGATGGTCGACTCCCTTCAGGGCGAGTACGTCACGCTCGCGCGGGCGTACGGCGTCCCCGAGTCGACCATCGTGCGCAAACACGCCTTTCAGGTCGCACAGCTCCCCGTGATCACGATAATCGGCCTCGGGCTGTCGACGGCGCTCGGCGGGGCCGTCCTCACGGAGACCGTCTTCGAGATACAGGGGATGGGCCGGCTGATCATCACGGCGATCAACAATCAGGACTACGAACTGATCATGGGGACGACGCTCGTGTTCGGGTTCGTGTACGTGATCGGCGTGATCATCACGGACGTCACGTACAGCTACCTCGACCCGCGGGTCACCTACGGTGAAGACTGATGTCGATCAACAGCGCAACTTCGGACGACGACGTACCGGACGGCGACGGGGACGGGGACGGCGGTGAGGGGGTCGAGACCCGCGTCGGGCTCCGGTACACGCTGAGGGAGGTGCGGCGCGACACGACCGCGCGCATCGGGATCTACATCGTCGGCTTCATGACGTTCGTCGCGGCCTTCGCCGCGGTCGACTACTACCTGCTCGACTACGCGGTCGCCGAGGCGGTGTTGTACAACCCCGAGACCGACCCGGAGCGGGTAGAGCGCCTGCTGCCGCCGGTCGGCATGGAGAACCAGTTCGGTCAGGGGGTACTCGAGCACCCGCTCGGCACCGACCACCGCGGCCGGGACCTGCTCGCGCGCGTGATCTACGGGACCCGCGTCGCGATGACCGTCGGGTTCATGGCGACCGCGATCGGGCTCTCCGGCGGCACGCTCGTCGGCGCGGTCTCCGGCTACTACGGCGGCTGGATCGACGACGTGCTTCAGCGGGTCACGGAGACGATCTACGCGATCCCGTTTCTCGTGTTGGTCATCGCGTTCATGACCGCCTTCGGGCGTGACCTCACGTTCGCGATGATCGGCGTCGGGATCACGGCGATCCCCGTGTTCAACCGGCTGATCCGGTCGCGGGTCGTCTCGATCCGCGAGGAGGACTACATCGAGGCCGCCCGCGCGGCGGGGGTGAAAGACCGGAACATCATCCTCAGACACGTCATTCCCAACAGCTTCGCGCCGGTGCTCGTTCAGGCGACGCTCCAGGTCGGAGTGAGCATCCTCATCGTCGCCGGGCTCTCGTTCCTCGGGTTCGGCGCGCAGCCGCCGACCCCCTCGTGGGGCCAGATGCTCTCGGCCTCGCGCGGCTACATGCTTCCGGCACCGACGTTCAGCCTCTGGCCCGGCATCGCCATCCTGGTGACCGTCGTCGGGTTCAACATTCTGGGTGACGGGCTCCAGGACGCACTCGATCCGCGGATCAACAACTGATATCCACATGAGCGAACCACTACTCAGCGTCGAGAACCTCAAGACGCAGTTCTTCACCGAAGACGGAACCGTTCGGGCGGTCGACGGGATCTCCTTTGACGTCCACGAGGGCGAGATCGTCGGCCTCGTCGGCGAGTCCGGGGCCGGCAAGTCGGTCGCGACCTCGAGTCTCCTCCGGCTCGTCGAGAGCCCGGGCGAGATCGTCGACGGCGAGATCACCTTCAAGGGGCGGACCCTCTTCGGCCTCGAGGAGGACGGAAACGGCGAGCTCCGTCCCCGAGACGACATGCTCACCGAGGAGGAGATGCGTCGGGAGATCCGCGGGCGGGAGATCGCGATCATCTTTCAGGACCCGATGGAGTCTCTCAACCCCGTCTTCACCGTCGGCGGCCAGCTCCGGGAGTTCATCGAACTCAACCGGGACCTCTCGGAGGAGGAGGCGAAAGCGGAGGCGATAGACATGCTCCGGGAGGTCGGGATCCCCGCGCCGGAGTCGCGCTACGACGAGTACCCCCACCAGTTCTCCGGCGGCATGCGCCAGCGCGTCCTCATCGCGATGGCGCTCGCGTGTCAGCCGGACCTGATAATCGCCGACGAGCCGACGACCGCCCTCGACGTCACCGTCGAGGGGCAGATCCTCGAGATGGTGAAGGAGCTCCAGGAGAAGTACGACACCTCGTTCATCTGGGTCACACACGACATGAGCGTCGTCGCGGAGATCTGCGACCGCGTGAACGTCATGTACCTCGGGGAGATCATCGAACACGCGACCGTCGACGACCTGTTTTACGACACGAAACACCCGTACACGAAGGCGCTTCTCGACTCGATGCCGCGGCCGGACGAGACGGTCCACGAGCTGGACCCGATCGAGGGGGTGATGCCCGAGGCGATCGACCCGCCCTCCGGCTGTCGGTTCCACTCCCGGTGTCCCGACGCGCGGGAGGTGTGTCGCGAGGTCCACCCCGAGCCGCGCGACCTCGCCGAGGAGGGCGAGCCAATGCACTCCGCGGCGTGCGTGAAGTACGACGCGTTCGACGTGGGGTACGGTGAGAGCCGACCGATCGAGACCGACACGGCCGGCGGGTTCGACGCCGGACTCACCGAGACGGGGGGTGAGAAATGAGCGGACTCGACGAGGGCGGCGACGACCCGCTCCTCGAGGTTCGGGACCTGTGTAAGTACTTCTCCGAGGAGGGCGGCATGCTCGGGGGCGTGACCTTCGACCGCGAGTTCCCCTTCGTGAAACGACGGCGCGGGGACGTTCGCGCCGTCGAGTCGGTCAGTTTCGACATCAAGAAGGGGGAGACGCTCGGGCTCGTCGGCGAGTCCGGCTGCGGGAAGTCGACGCTCGCTCGGACGGTGCTCCGCCTGCTCGAACCCACCTCGGGGAGCGTCTACTTCAAGGGAGAGGACCTGGCGACGCTCTCCGGCGAGCCGCTCCGCCGGAAGCGCAAGGACATGCAGATGATCTTCCAGGACCCGCAGTCCTCGCTCGACCCGCGGATGAAGGTCGGTCCCATCGTCGAGGAGCCGATGAAGGCGCACGGCATGCTCGACGAGGAGGGCCGCGAGGAACGCGCCAAGGAGCTGTTGGAGAAGGTCGGTCTCGACCCGCAACACTACAACCGCTACCCCCACGCGTTCTCGGGCGGTCAGCGCCAGCGGGTGAACCTCGCGCGCGCGCTGTCGGTGAACCCCGACTTCATCGTCTGTGACGAGCCGGTGTCCGCGCTCGACGTCTCCATTCAGGCGCAGGTGCTCAACACGATGCGGGAGCTCCAGGAGGAGTTCGACCTCACCTACCTGTTCATCGCACACGACCTGAGCGTGATCCGGCACATCTCCGACCGCGTCGCGGTCATGTACCTCGGTCAGCTGGTCGAGATCGCGGACAAAGAGGAGCTGTTCGAGAACCCGAAACACCCGTACACGCGGGCGCTGCTCGACGCGATCCCGGTTCCGGACCCCCGAAGCGAGGGACGGACCGCGCTGCTCACGGGCGACGTTCCCTCGCCGATCGATCCGCCCTCCGGCTGTCGGTTCCGGACGCGGTGTCCCTCGCTGATACGGCCCGAGGAGTACGAGATGAGCGACCGCGAGTGGCGGCGCGTCGTCGAGTTCCAGCGCGCGGTGAAACGGCGGTCCTTCGAGACGACGGACCGCGCGGAGATCCGTCGGCGCTACTTCGACGACGCGGAGCCCGACGGGGAGGCCGGCACCCTCGTCGACGAGGCGATCGGCCACGTCGACGCCGGGGAGTGGGCGGAGGCGGAGCGGCTGCTGACCGAGTCGTTCGCCGATCGCAGCGTCTGTGCGACCGAGGAGCCCGCCTACGAGGTGCCGCCGGAACACGGCGAGGGGCGCCACTACACCGCCTGTCACCTCGCCCGCGACGAGGCGGTCGCGGCCGGCGAGGAGACGGAGCTCGAGTCGTCCGCCGGCGCGGCGGTCTCCGGGAGCGTCGGCGTCGGCGAGGCCGACGACTGAACGCGCCGCCGGGTCGAACGCGATCCTCCCGTCTCACCGGATCCGTATCCGCGTCGAGTCCTCGTGGTGCGGCTCAGGGTCCGCGACGGCGAGGAACGCGGAGATCGTGTGTTCGCCCCGGTCGGCAGGGACCGACCGGTCGAGTCCCGTCCCGCCTTCGCGCCTGAAGCGGCCGTTCCACGTGGCCGTCGCGACTCTCGTCTCGCCCGCGCGGAACCCGACGGTCCCCGAGTCCGCCCTGACGTAGCGTCTCTCGTCCGTCGCCTCGAGGACGCCGTCGACGCGCCACCCCCACTGCCGACGGGTGGTCGTCTCGAGTTCGACCGGCACCGGCAGCCGGTTCCGAAGCCGGACGGTGATCTCGACCGGGTCGCCGCGCGCGTACTCCGTCCGGTCGGTCTCGACCGCGAGTGTGACCGCGCGGCGGGCGAGCCGGTCGGGAACGACCCGCCCGAGCGCGTCGCTGAGGTAGTTCTTCGTGTCGTCGAAACCCGTCCTGTCGGTCGAGTCGTCGTGGCGTCGTTGGACCATCTCTCTGTTCGCGGCGATCGGCGTCAGTCCCCGGCCGAGGCCCGTTCCTCGGCCGGTCGTCGACTCCGCTCCGTTCGTCTCCCTCTCACGCTCCGGGGCGCTAAACCGTTTCGGGCGGTCGTCGTCGGTCGCCGTCGAACGCGCTCGACCGGAGGCGATCCGGTTCGGCCGAGACGGAAAAGAGACCGCGTGGAAACGGACGGCTAGACGTACTCGAGGATGTCCCGGAAGTTGATCGCGACGGCCAGCGCGGAGGCGACGACCACGACGATCAGGGTCGCCATCGGGTCCATCGCCTCCGTCCCCTGCGAGTACACCACCATGCCGTACATCTCCTTGGTGAGCGCGTCCATGGTTCCGCCGACGAAGAAGACCCGGATGAAGTCCTCGAACGAGCGGAGCCAGGCGAACACGAAGCCCGCGGCGATCGCGGGCGAGATGATCGGGAGGGTGACGTCTTTCAGCACGCTCCGGCCGTCCGCGCCGAGGTCGCGCGCGCCCTCCTCGAGCTTGCGGTCGAACACGGCGAGCCTGGCGACCACGGGAAGCACGATGAACGGCAGCCCGTACACCGAGTGAGCGAGCACCGTCCCGAAGAAGCCGGGCGAGAGCCCGATCACGCGGAACAGGATAAGAAGCGAGATCCCCATGATGATCCCGGGCATCAGGAGCGGGACGATGACGAGCCCCCTGAGCATCCCCCTGCCGCGGAACTCGTGGCGGGCGATGGCGAACCCGAGCGGGACGCCGATCACCGTCGCGACCAGGGCGGATACCGTCGCCACGAACGCGCTCTGTCTGGCCGCCGCCAGCAGCCCCTCGTTGGTGAACAGGCTGACGTAGTTGTCGAGGGTGACCCCCTCGAACGGGAACAGCACCGCCGAGTTCTCCATGAACGAGAGCGCGATTATCTGCGAGAGCGGGAGCCAGAGGAAGGCGATGATCCCGATCGTCAGCGCCCACATGCCGTAGTCGGCGACCGCGCTCACGACCCGGTCGACGGAGACGGTCCCCGTCAGTCCGGGCTCGCCGACGAGCCGCGACAGCCGACCGTGTCCTTCACTGTCCGCCATGGGTCACCCCATCGCCTCCAGGCTGGTGGTACGCATCACGATCGCGAACGCGATCAGGGTCGGGATGATGAGGAACAGCGACCCCGCCGCACCGTAGTTGATGGCGTACAGCTCGTTGATTCTGGCCGTGAGCACCTCGGCGATCATGAGGAACTTCCCGCGCGCGAGGAACTGCGGCGTGATGAACGTCCCGAGCGCCGGGACGAACACGAAGACGCAGCCGGTGATCAGCCCCTGTGCCGACAGCGGGACCACGATGTCCTTCGCGATCTCCAGCCGCGTCGCCCCGAGGTCCCGCGACGCCTCGATGACGCCGTAGTCGATCCCCTCGAGACTCGAGTACAGCGTCAACAGCATGTACGGGAAGAAGGCGTGCGTGAGCGAGATGATCACCGCCACGATCCCGTACTCGAAGATCCCGAGCGGCTCGGAGACCAGCGGCGTCGCGAGCAGCGCCGAGTTGATCAGTCCCTGGCTGCCGAAAAGCGAGAGCCAGGAGTAGATGCGCACGATGAAGATGGTGAAGAAGGGCACCAGCACCGCGAACAACACGACCTTGAACCGCCGTCCCGAGAGCCGCGTGAGCAGGTACGCGACCGGATACGCGAGGACGACCGTCAGGAACGTGGTGGCCCCGGCGATGCGCAGAGAGAGGAAAAAGGAGTCGACGAACGGCGTCTGGAGGAAGCCGCTCTCCCCGACGAAGAGCTCGCGATAGTTCGACACCGAGAATGACCACACGACGTCGTAGGAGCTGCTGACCTCCGCGAAGCTCACCATCACGAGGAACGCCGTCGGGACCAGTATCAGCGTGAGCAGCCATCCGACTCCCGGTCCCACCATGAGCGCGAGCTTCGCCCGCTTTCCCCGCCGTTCGAACGCGTCGCCGAGATCTTGGATGGTGCTCATCTCGTTCTCACGCGTTCTTGACCCGTTCGAACATCTCGATCCACGCGTCGTCCTGCTCTGCGGGCTTGAACGGGATCATTCCCTCCAGCACGCCCGGCTCGATCTGGAGCGCCTCCGCCTCGATGTTGTCCATCGCGGCCTGTGAGGTGTTCATGATGTTCCGGTTCTCCGAGAGCGCCGCGCCGGTCTCGGGGGAGATGTACTCGTTCAACACCCGGAAGGCGGCCTCCTTGTTCGAGGAGCCGGAGGTGACGACGGCCCCCTCGAACCAGGTGAGCTCCTCTTCTGCCGGCTGGGAGAACTCCACGCTGTCGACGTCGTTCATGATCCCCACGTGCGTGCTCCGGTTCGCGAACGAGACGATGATGTTCCCGTTCTGGTAGTCCTGCGTGAGCGTCTCCTCGTCGTGGATGAACCCGAGGAGGTTCGGCTTGAAGTCGATCAGCGTCTCCTCGATGTTCGTGAGCTGCTCGTCGGTGAACGACACGGTGTCGCCCTCGAACGCGTCGGTGTAGCCGAGCGCGAGCCCCGTCGCCATGATCGACTTGTAGTAGCCGTCGTACAGCGTGATGGAACCGGTGAGGTCGACGCCCTCGACCTCCTCGCTGAAGAGCACGTCGTAGGAGTGGTCGTGGTCCTCGGGGAGCACCGAGCTGTCGTAGCCGTACGCGTACCACCCGAACTGGACGGGGACCCCGTACATCTCTCCCCCGTCCGAGAACTGGCCCTCGGCCGCGCTCTGGAACGTGGGATACAGCGAGTCGAAGTTCGTCATCACGTCCGTGTTCACCGGCGCCGCGAGGTCCGCGTCGATGAACCGCGGGACGTACTCGTTGTTCGGGATGACGATGTCGTACTCCTCGCCGCCACCCGCGTTCACGGTGGAGAACATGTTCGCGGAGCCGTCCGCCACCGAGATCTCGAGTGACACGTCATCGAGCGTTTCTTCCACCTGGTCGTTGACCGCGTCGTATCCCGTCCACGTGAGGATCGACACCGTCGTTCCGCCGCCGCCGCCCATACACCCTGACAGGCCCGCCATACCCGTAACGCCGGTCGCGCCTGCCGCCTTGATGAATTGCCGTCTGTCTACCATCGTCGTGAATCGACTGCTACTCATATGTAATAAATCTGCTCTACAAAAGACATGTTCATCGGGGAATCAGCCTTATATGATATCGATGTTTTCATATTTTCCCGAATACGGGTAACGATCGTGTTATTCTTGACTGGCTCCTCGGCTCCTCTCCGCACCGATCAGAGATGCGATGATCGTACAGAGTCTTTTGGAGCTATATTTTGTGGAATATCATATTTTATGTGATTAAGGTATATGTTCTCTCGAATATAATCGTCTTCACTGGACAAAAAGTTAAGTATCGCCCGCGTCTTCGGTCGCGATATGACGACATCAATGACGGCGGTACAGCTCGACGGCGTCCGCAAGGAGTTCGGCGACACGACCGCGGTCGACGGGATCGACATCGACCTCCAGCGCGGCGAGTTCTTCTCGCTTCTCGGCCCGTCCGGCTGCGGGAAGACGACCACCCTGCGGATGATAAGCGGCTTCGAGACCCCGACCGACGGCTCGATCCGCATCGAGGGCGAGGACGTCGTTCACCGCCCGCCGAACAAGCGGAACACGAACCTCGTGTTCCAGAGCCTCTCGCTTTTCCCCCACATGACGGTCGCGGAGAACGTGGGCTACGGATTGAAGAAGGACGGCGTCAACGCCGGCGAGCGCGAACGGCTCATCGAGAAGTACCTCGACATCGTGGACCTGTCGGGATACAAGGACCGCAAACCGCAGGACCTCTCGGGCGGACAACAACAGCGCGTGGCGATCGCGCGTGCGCTGGTGAACGAACCCGACATCCTCCTTCTCGACGAGCCGCTCTCGAGTCTCGACCGGAAGCTGCGCCAACAGATGCAAGTCGAGCTCCAGGAGATCCACGACCGCGTCGAGAGCACGTTCTTCTACGTGACACACGACCAGGACGTGGCGATGAGCATGTCCGACCGCCTCGCCGTGATGAACGACGGCCGGATCGAACAGATCGGCACGCCGAAGGAGATCTACCGCGAGCCGGCGACCGCGTTCGTCGCCGACTTCATCGGCGACACGAACCTCCTCGAGGGCGTCGTCGAGAACACGACGCACCCGCCGCGGCTCCAGCTCGACGCCGAAACCGAGATGACGATCGATCTCGGGGACTCCGCCCTGAAAGGCGACGTGGTCGCGTCCATCCGGCCCGAGGAGGTCGACCTCGTGGAGTCGGGTGCCGGCACGATAGACGGCACGATCGTCAACCGCTTCTTCCACGGCGAGCGGACCAATCTGGTGATCGAGCCCGACGACGACTCGCTGCCCGACCTCGACGTCGCCGTCCAGGGTCGTTCGGACCTCCCCGACTCCGAGAAGGTCTCCGTCGATCTCAACGCCGACGCGATGAGCGTGTATGCGAAGTAGCCTTCCCGACCGAGCGCCCGCGGTCGAGGGGTCGGCGGCGAACCCGATCGACCCGGCGGACCGCCTCGGGCCCGCGAACGGACGTATCGATCCCGAGCACCGACGTGCCGACCCCACATGAGAGGGAGCGTCGATTCGACGGCCGACGCCGCCGAAACGGACGTGCTGGTCCATCACAGCGTCCCGGCCGTCTTCGGCACCGATTTCGTCCGAGAACTGCGCTCCCGGATCGACGCGGCGCTCCCGTCGACGGACCGGATCCGGACGGCGACGACCGCCGCGGAGTCCGGCGCGACGATCGGCGACGCGGACGTCGTCTTGACTGTCCGGCCGGTCGGCGATGACCTTCCCGAGGGGGCCGCGCCCGACTGGATCCAGACGCTCAACTCCGGGGTCGACTCCTACGACCTCGACGGGCTCGCGGACCGGGGGATCGCGGTGACGAACGCCGCGGGCGTCGCGGCGAACCCGATCGCTGAACAGGTGCTCGGCTACCTGCTCGTCTTCGAGCGCCGGATCCACAGGGGGATCCGCCAACAGGAGCGCGACGGGATCTGGCGGCGCTACTCCGCGGGCGAGCTCCGCGGGAAGACCCTCGGGATCGTCGGCGTCGGCGCGATCGGCACGCGCGTCGCGGAGCTGGCGTCGGCGTTCGACGTGGAGGTGATCGGCACGAAACGGACCCCCGAGACCGCCCCGGATGTCGTCGACGAGGCGTATCCGCCCTCCGGGCTCCCGGACGTTCTCGCCCGCTCCGACTACGTCGTCCTCGCCTGCCCGCTTGTCGAGGCGACGCGCGGCCTGATCGGCGCCGAGGAGTTCATGTCGATGCGGTCGGACGCGGTCCTCGTGAACGTCGCGCGCGGCGAGGTGGTCGAGGAGTCCGCGCTCGAGACCGCGCTCCAACAGAACCGGATCCGCGGGGCGGCACTCGACGTCTTCGAGGAGGAGCCGCTCCCGCCGGAGTCGCCGCTCTGGGACCTGCCGAACGCGGTGATCACGCCCCACATGGCGGGAACCACCCCGAAGTACGCGGACCGGATCGGCGAACTGTTCGAGGAGAACTACGAACGGTACGTCGATGGGGAGCTCGAGAACCTCCGGAACCGGGTCGTCTGAGGTCGTCCGCCCCCGCCTCCGGACGAGTCTCCTCCGGCCGGTTCAGTCGTCCGCCTCGATCGCCGACGTCTCCGCACGGACCGCGCTCGCGAGCGCCGCGATCCCCTCGTCTATCTCGGCGGGCGAGGCGTGGCTGAACGAGATCCGGGCGTTGCGCGTCCCCCCGTCGTCGGGGTAGAAGAACGAGCCCGGAAGGTACGTCACGCCCGCGTCGATGGCGTCCGGAAGCATCGCCTCCGCGTCGACGCCCTCGGGGAACTCCACCCAGACGAAGAACCCTCCCTCGGGCTCGCTCCACCACGTCCCCGGCGGCATCCGCTCCGCGAGGCTCTCGAGCATCCGGTCACGACGCTCGCTGTACCCGGCACACAGCTCCTCGATGGCTCGGTCGAGCCGGCCGTCCTCGGCGTAGCGGGCGATGAGCCCGCGGGTGTAGCTCGGCTCTCCGCCCGCGTTGACCCGATCGAACTGCTCGACGAACGACTCCTCCGCGATGACCCAGCCGGTCCGGACGCCCGGCGCGATCGTCTTCGAGAACGTGTTGACCCGGACCGCCCGCCTGCTCTCGTCCAGCGCCCTGATCGGCGGCGGCTCCGCCCCGTCGTACCGGAGCTGGCCGTACGGGTCGTCCTCGAGAACCAGGAAGTCGTACGTCTCCGCCAGCTCGCAGAGTCGCTTCCGGCGGTCCGCGGACAGCGTCACCCCGGTCGGATTGTGGAAGTTGGGGATCGTGTACAGCAGCTTGGGGAGCGGCTCTCCGGCCGCCTCGCGGGCGGCGAGCTCCGCTTCGAGCGCCGCGACGTCGAGGCCCTCCGTGTCCATCTCACAGCCCTCGATGTCGACCCCGTAGTTGCGGAACAGCCGCAACGCCCCCATGAACGTGGGTGCCTCGACGAACACCGTGTCGCCGGCGTCGAGGAAGGTCTGACACACCGTGTCGATCGCGTTCGTCGCGCCGTTCGTCACGTGGATCTGCGAGGTCGTACAGTCGATCCCGCGGTCGCGGGCCTGCTCGGCGATCACCTCCGGGAGCGCGTCGGCGTACTCGCCGCCGCCGTACTGGAGCGCGCAGTCGCCCTCGTACTCGAAGAGGGACTCGGCCGCCGAGACCAGCTCCCCGTTCGGGAACGAGTCGGGGTACGGAAAGCCGAAGCTCAGCGGGACGGCGTCCGCGTCCCGGATCGACCGCCACGCGCCGTAGACGGAGCCGTCCATGGTCTCCCGGACCGTCTCGCTGAACAGGTGATCGAGATCGTCCGATTCGGATCCGTTCATTCGGTATCGTCTACCGACTGAGGCTTCAATATCATAAACCTACTGTCCGGAAAACTCGAATGATCAACCACATATTGACAATATAGTGTGTTGATCGTTCGGGATACTGCGTTCCGTTCCGGACGAACGCGAACGAGGTCACGGGGGAGCGTGTCCCCCGAGGGATCCGGACCGACCTCGGGTCACTCCCTCACCGAGGCCAGCTCCATGAGCGGGTAGCCGTCGACCATCTCCATCCGGGTGTCGACGACGACGCCCTCGTAGTCGATCCGCATCTCGACGTCCATGAGCGAGCCGGTCAGCTCGGTGTAGCCGTTCGCGTGGTCGATCGCGTCGGCGACGCGGTCGTCGTGGATCGTCACGTCCACCGACTCACAGAACGGCTGGTTCTCGATCGCCTCCGCCATGGCGGCCTCCAGGCTCCGCGTGCTCGCCGGGCTCACGGGCGTCCCCGCGAACTGGTGGTACAGCGAGCCGAACTTGATACCCGCCTCGAAACACGCCTGCTGGGCGTCGGTGGCCATGGTCGAAGGCGCGGTCCGTCGGCGTAAGAAGCTTCGGAGCCGCCGCGTCGTCGGGGGCGGTTCGGTGCGGGGGCTCGCGTCCCTCGCCGGCTTCGGTTCCCGCATCTCCCGCCGGCTTCGGTTCCCGCGTCCCCCGCCGCCTTCGATACGCTTTACCCACCGGCCGAGCGTCGTGGACGTGAATGAACGAGAACGGCCGGTCGATCGTGGCGTTCACGATGGTGTCCCACGCGATCGTCCACACCTACGAGCTCTCGATCCCGATCCTCGTCGTGATCTGGCTCTCGGAGTTCTCCGTGACGACCGCGACGATCGGCACCATCGTCGCCGTCGGCTACGCGCTCTTCGGGATCGGGGCGCTCCCGAGCGGCATCCTCGCCGACCGCTACAGCACGAAGTCGATGGTGCTGATCGGGCTGGCGGGAATGGGCGCGTCCTTCCTCCTCCTGAGCGCCGCCCAGGGGACGGCGACCATCGCGCTCGCGCTCGCGCTGTGGGGCGTCTTCGCGAGCGTCCACCACCCGGCGTCACTCTCGCTGATCTCGACGGGCGTCTCCGAGAGCGGCACCGGCTTCGCCTACCACGGGATGGCCGGCAACCTGGGGATCGCGTTCGGGCCGCTCGTCACCGCCTCGCTGCTCATCGTCTTCGACTGGCGGCTCGTCTCCGCGCTGCTCGTCGTGCCGGCCGTGCTCGCCGTCGCGTACGCGCTGACCGCCGAGTTCGACGAGATGGCCGCCGTCGACGTCGGCGGGAACGACGAGGGAAGCGGAGCCGACGGTGATGGGACCGCGGGCGACGACCGGTCCGGCGGTCCCGACTCCCTGGCCGGGTTCCTCGCCGACAGCCGGGCGCTCTTCACCCTCGGGTTCACGCTGGCGATGGCGGTCGTCCTCATGAACGGGGTGTTCTACCGCGGCGTGCTCACGTTCCTGCCGGACGTGCTCGGGGGGTACCTCCCGGACGTCTCGGGCATCGGGCTCTTCGCGCCCGACAGCCCGATGGCCGAGGAGTTCGATCTCGCCTCCTACCTCTACGCGGGGCTGTTGACGGTCGGGATCGCCGGCCAGTACGTCGGCGGGAAGCTCACCGACCGGATCCCGGTGTCGGCGGGGTTGGCGGCGGTCTTCGGCGCGCTCGTCGTCCTCGCCGCGGCGTTCATCCCCGTCGCCGAGGCCGGGCTCTGGCCGCTCGTCGCGATCAGCGCCGTCTTCGGCTTCGTCCTCTTCGCGATCCAGCCGCTGTACCAGGCCGCCATCGCCGTCTACAGCCCGCCGGACGGCCGCGGGCTCTCGTACGGCTACACCTACCTCGCCAACTTCGGCATCGGCGCGGCCGGCGCGGCGCTCGCCGGCATCCTCCTCGATCTCACCAGCGTCGCGCGGACGTTCCTGCTCCTGGCCCTGATCCCGGCGGCGGGCGCGGTCGTCGCCCTCGCGTTGTACTCGGTCGTCGACGCGGAGTAGGCAGGGTTCGACGACGACCGAGCCTCGACGACGAACGGAAGGGGTTAGGCCCGCGGCGCGGAACCGACCCGCATGGACACGCTGTGTATCACGGGCGGACGGGTCCTCCACCCCGACGGTCGCGTGCGCGAGGGCGACGTCGTCGTCGACCGCGAGGCGGGGACGGTCCTCGCCGTCGGGGGAGACGAGACGGTCGCCGAACACGTCGACGACGACGCTGAGACCCTCGACGCGACGGACGGACTGGTGATCCCCGGACTGGTCAACGCGCACACCCACGTCTCGATGACGCTGCTGCGCGGCTACGCGGACGACAAGCCGCTCGACGCGTGGCTCCGCGAGGACGTCTGGCCCGCGGAGGCCGAACTCACCGACGACGACATCGAGGTCGGGGCCGAGTTAGGGGTCTTAGAGATGATCCGGTCCGGAACGACCGCCTTCGCGGACATGTACTTCGCGACCGACCGCGTCGCCGACGTGGTCGACCGCGCTGGCGTGCGCGCACGCCTCGGCCACGGCGTCGTCACGGTCGGGAAGGGGGAGGAGGAAGCGGTCGCGGACGTCGAGGAGAGCCTCGCCGTCGCCGCCGACCTCGACGGCGCGGCGGACGGCCGGGTACGGACCGCGTTCATGCCCCACTCGCTGACGACGGTCGGCGAGGAGTACCTCCGCGAGGGGATCGAACGCGCCGCCGATCGGGGAATCCCCGTCCACCTCCACGCCAACGAGACGCGCGAGGAGGTCGACCCCATCGTCGAGGAGCGCGGCGAGCGACCCCTCGCGTACGCCGACGACCTCGGCGCGCTCGGCGAGGGGAACTTCCTCGCCCACTGCGTCCACGTCGACGACGCGGAGATCGACCTGCTTGCGGAGACGGGGACCGCGGCCGTCCACTGTCCGGCCTCGAACATGAAGCTCGCGAGCGGGACCGCACCGGTCCAGCGCCTGCGCGAGGCGGGCGTCACCGTCGCGCTCGGCACGGACGGGGCGGCCTCGAACAACGACCTCGACCTCTTCGACGAGATGCGCGACGCCGCGATGGTGGGCAAACTCGCCGCGGACGACGCGAGCGCGGTGCCCGCCGAGGCCGTCGTGGAGATGGCGACCGCGGGCGGCGCGGACGCGCTCGGGCTTCCCGGCGGCCGGATCGCCGCGGGGGAGGCGGCCGACCTCGCCGTCGTCGACCTCGATCGGCCGCACCTGACGCCGGTTCACGACCCGGTCTCGCACCTCGCGTACGCGGTCCGCGGGAGCGACGTGCGCCACACCGTCTGTGACGGCCGCGTCCTCATGCGCGACCGGGAGGTCCTGACGCTCGACGCCGACGCGGTCCAGGCTCGCGCCGCCGCGGCCGCGAGCGACCTCGTCTCGCGGGTCGAGGACGGCTCGTGAGCCGCCGACGCGCCGCCACCGCCCCGTCGCCGACCGCTTAAGACGCATGCCGCGGCCAGACCGCGCATGCCAGCACGCCTTCGCGTCCTCGCCGGCGACTGTCGGGTGACCGAACGCGGCGACCGGACCCGCACGCACCGCGGTCGCGTCGTCGTCCTGATCAAGCCCGACAACACCACGCTCGTCCACGACGCCGACGGCTACCAGCCCGTCGCCTGGCTCACCCGTCCGGAGTCGGTGGTCGTCGAGGGCGACGGGGCGGGCTTCACGGTCACGGCGCGGGACGGATCCCGGCGGCTCCGCGTCGTCGCCGAGGCCGCGACCGCCAGCCGGGCGCTCCCGGTCACCGAGGCCGGGATCCCGGTCGGGACCTGTCCCGACGACGGCGGGTCGCTCGTGCGCTCGCGCGGCGACGTGGTCTGTCTCGACTGCGAGCGCCGCTGGGGACTGCCCGCCGGGGCGAGCGTCACCGACGCGACCTGTGAGGCGTGCGGGCTGCCGAAGATCCGCGTCGAGCGCGGCGAGGCGTTCCACCTCTGTGTGGACCCGTCGTGTGACCCGCTGTTCGAGGCGGTCCGCGACCGGTTCGACCGCGTCTGGGAGTGTCCGGACTGCGAGGGCGACCTCCGGGTCCGGTACGCGCCCGGACGCGTCTACCTCGCCTGCGAGAACGATCCCGACTGCGAGACGACCCTCTCGATCCCGTCGGGCGTCGCCGTCGACGAGTGCGACTGCGGGCTGCCGACGTTCGAGACCGCCACTGGACGACGCTGTCTCGATGGGACCTGTCCGGTCGGTCGCGGGAGCTGAGTACGGGGGACTCGACGGCGGCCGCGGTCGTCGTCGCGGCTACTCGGCCAGCTGCTCGCGACCCGGGGCGACGAGCCGGTCGAGGTACGCCGCGAGCGCGCCCTTGGCGTCCGCCGGGTGGAGCTCGCCGGCCTCGAGGTCGGCCTCGAGGGCCTCGTACTCCGCGTACTCGAGGTCGCCGCCGTACTCCTCGGGGCGTTCGACGACGACCGTCTCGAACCGGGGGAAGACGTGGTACTCGAACACCTGGAGGACGGGGTTCTCGCGCTCGACGCCCTCCTCGGTCGGCTCGGGGTCGGCCGTCGGCGGGCAGTACGCCTTGTTCACCTTCTCCTCTATCGCCTCGCGGGAGTCCTCCATCGAGATGGTGACGCCCGTACTGGAGGACATCTTCCCCTCGCCGGTGCCGAGGTCGGCGATGAGCGGCGTGTGGAGGCTCGTCGGCGGCTCGCGGTCGATGCTCGGGAGCACGTCCCGCGCGAGCATGTGGACCTTCCGCTGTTCCATCCCGCCGACCGCCAGGTCGACGCCGAGGTACGGGATGTCGAGCGCCTGCATCAGCGGGTAGACCGCCTGTGAGACCTTCACGGAGTCGCCGGACTTGATGTCGGCCATGGCGCGTTCGGCGCGCGCGAGCGTCGTCTCCAGTTCGAGCGCGTGGAGATCGAGCGTGTAGTCCTCGTCGAGCTGGAAGTCGGAGCCGAGCACGAACTGGGTGTTCGACTCGTCGAGCCCGTAGGCGATGAACTGGTCGCGCATCCGTTCCGCCGTGCTTCGGATCTCCGCGAACGACCCCTTGTCGTTGAGGTACGCGTGGACGTCCGCGAGCAGGACGGTGACCTCGAAGCCGGCCTCCTGGAGGTCGATCAGCTTGTTCGCCGTGAGCATGTGACCGATGTGGAGAACGCCGGAGGGCTCGTAGCCGACGTACGCCCGCTTCCCGTCGGGGTCGTCGGCCAGCGTCTCGATCTCCTCCTCGGTGACCACCTCGGCCGTGTTCCGGGTGATCCGCTCGTGGGCGTCCATGGCTACGATACCGCGGCCGCTCGGCATATGACTTCTGGAAACGGCCCGTCCGCCCCGACGATCACTCCTCCGTCTCGAGTCTCGTTCCCGCCCGGTGTTCGGAGATGATCCGGTCGAGCCGCTCGGCCCGCTCGTCGCGTCGGCGACGCTCGGCGCGCGACTCCCAGTCGTCGACGGCGGCCTCCAGTGCCGCCTCCTCGGCGACGGCGAGCTCGTCGACCTCGCGGACGGGAACGGCCGACGCGGGAACGACCGGGATCCCGTGATCGAAGAGCACGCGGTCCGCGACCTCGGAGAGGTTGCCGTCGCGGATCACCGCCCGCGGGTCGGTCTCGGCGAGCCGCTCCGCGGTCCGCCGGCCGGCTCCCGACGCGTCCCGGAGGTACACCACGTCGCCGGCGACGAGCCCGTACGCCTCGTCGGCCGCGTCGATCGCGTCGAGCGTGAACTGCTCGACGACCTTCACGCTGACGAGCCCCTGCCCCTCGGCGACGTCCTCGAAGTTGGAGTGGTCGAGCCGCCACAGCTCCTTCAGCGTCTCCACTTTCCCCTCCAGCTCCGCGACCGTCTCGCGGGCCTCGTCGCGCTCCCGCTCCAGCCGGTCGGTCTCGCGTTCGAGCCGCGAGACGATCCGGCGGCTCCGCGCCTCGATCCGCTCCTCGCGTTTCGCCTCCTCGAGTTCGGCCTCCAGCTCCGCGATCCGCTCGTCGCGCTCGGCGAGGTCCGCCTCCAGCGACTCGGCGTGTGACTCCAGCCGGTCGACCCGGTCACGGAGCCGCCGGATCGTCTCCTCCTCCTCGGTTCGCTCCGGCTCCGTGGGGTCCTCCTCGGCCGCCGGTCCGTCCGTCTCGCCGTCGCCGTCGCGGTCCGCCCGGAGGTCCTCGATAACGGCCTCGACCGACGCGCCGCCGGCGACGACGCCCGCGATCACCTCCTCGCGGTCGAGCCGCGGGGGCGTCTTCTCCGTGATCCGCTCGAACTGGTCGGCGTGGGCGTCGTAGGCGTACAGCGCGGCCGCCAGCGCGTCGCGCTCGTGGTCGTTCCCGTAGCTCGCCTCCCGCGTCCGGTGGAGCTTCTCGTCGACCGGGAGGTCGGTCGTGGGCCGCCAGCCGGCGGCGTCGAAGGAGCGGCGGAACTTCTCGACGGTCTCGGGCATCGGCTCCACGTCGGCGGCGACGATGATCGGCCGCCCCTGTTCGATCACCCACTCGGTCACCTCCGCCGTGTCGGCCGTCCGCGAGGAGTAGAGCGCGTGGACGGTGCCGTCGAGGCCGACGACCGCGGCCGCAGTGGTCGTTCCGGG
Source organism: Halorubrum aethiopicum (assembly GCF_001542905.1). Lineage (NCBI taxonomy): Archaea > Methanobacteriati > Methanobacteriota > Halobacteria > Halobacteriales > Haloferacaceae > Halorubrum > Halorubrum aethiopicum. The sequence continues at coordinate 831,000 of NZ_LOAJ01000001.1, forward strand.
GTCGATGCCGACGATGACGCGGTCGCGGCGCTTCACGAGCGGCTCGTACTCGATCCCGTCGCGGCGCTCGCGCTCGACCTCCACGCGGACGTCGCCCGCCCGCGAGTTCGAGACGGGGATCTCCTCCGGGCGGGCCTCGACGGTGAAGACGGCGTTCGCGTAGCCGCCGTACTTCTCCGTCACCTCCCGGTCGAACTCGAGGTTCGCCTCCTCCAGTTTCGACTGGACCTGTCGCGTCCGCTTCCGGACGTTGCCGTGGATCCGGCGGGTGTACCGGTCCTGGCTCCACCCGCCCTTCCCGGTCGAGCGCCCGCGCGAGACCTTCACCGTGGTCTCGTCGGTGAAGGCGGTCACCTCGTGGCCGACGTTGGCGGCCGCGAGCCGGGCGGCCGCTTCCGCCTCCGCCATCGGCTTCTTCCCGTACGGGATCCCGTGTCTGGAGGCGACCCGCGAGAGCGGTTCCGGCCGCTCCGCGCCGGTCACCTGAACGAGCCGGGTGCCGTCCGGCAGCGACCGCAGAAGCCCCACGAGCGCGTTCTTGTCGGGTGCCAGCTCGTAGGCGTTGTCGGTGGCGACGTACAGCGGCTCGCGGTCGTCGATCAGCCGGCGGAGCTTCCGGAGCGAGACCACGTCGCGGGTGATCCGCGCGAGCGGCCCCTCCGCGTCGGGGGCGTCGGGGTCGTCGTCGTCGACCGGGTCCAGGATCACGAGCGCGTAGGAGGGGTCGTCGCCGCGAACGTCGCCGCTTTGCACGTCGACGCCGAACACCGGCCGGTCGCGGGCGCGGATGGTCCGGGATGTCACGGAGACACATAGGCCGCTCGGCCGTATATACCCCACGCCGCGGGTGATCGCCTGCGTGACCCCCCGGGTCGACTCCGGGTCCGACCCGCCCGCTTATACGTCGCCCCGGCGAAGACCGGACGAATGAGCGAGGAGTTCGTGCTGCTCGAGCCCGAGGACCAGCCCGGCGACGAGTGGGAGGAGCTGGACGTCTCGGACACGGAGGCCGACCGGATCGCCCGGCGGCAGGACCGCGAGTTCGACGAGTTCCGCAAACGGATCAAAGACACCGAGCAGTTCAAACTCCAGGAGTCGGTCTTCGACGACGCGACGCTGGCGGCGGTGTACAAGCTGGTCCAGGACGGCTACGTCGACGCCTTCGGCGGGCCGGTGTCGACCGGCAAGGAGGCGAGCGTCTTCGAGGCGCTCGGCGGGAAGGCGGGCGAGCGGCCGGAGCCGGGATCCGCGGCCGCGGGCGGCGGTCCGGCGGGCGTCACGCCCGACCGCGAGGTCGCGGTGAAGGTGTACCGGATCAACTCCTCGAACTTCCGGCAGATGCGCGAGTACCTCGAGGGCGACCCGCGCTTCGAGGGCATCGCGAACGACAAGAAGGCGGTCGTGCTGGCGTGGACCCGCAAGGAGTTCGCGAACCTGAAACGCGCCCGGAAGGCGGGCGTTCGCGTCCCCGAACCGATCGCGGTCCAGCGGAACGTGCTCGTGATGGAGCTGGTCGGTCACGCCGAGGACCGCGCCCGGCGGCTGAGCGAGGTCGACGTCGAGAACCCCGAGACGGCCTACGAGGTCGTCCGCGAGTACATGCGCCGGCTGTATCGCGCCGGGCTGATCCACGGCGACCTCTCGGAGTACAACATGATCATCCACGACGGCGAGCTGGTGGTCATCGACCTGGGACAGGCGGTGACGGTTCACCACCCGAACGCCGAGGAGTTCCTCGAGCGCGACTGCGAGAACGTCGCGACCTTCTTCACGCGACAGGGGATCGACGTCGACCCCGACGACCTCCGCGCGTACGTGACCGAACCGGAGCCCGACCCGAGCGGCGAGCCGGGGGAGGAGCCGGGTTCCGATCCGACCGACGATCCGGAGGAGTGAGTCCGGGCGAGCGAGTGTCCGAAGGGAAGTACTGATTTGCGTCCCGGTCGACGAGCCTCCATGCCCTCCAGCAACGATGCCGCGGAGATCCCTCCCGAAGTCGCGTCGGCCGTCCGGAGATACCACCGCGTCGAGCGCGCGGTCAGCTGGCTCGTCGCCCTCCTCGTCGTCGCCGTCGCCGCCGCCGCGTTCCTGTCGCTCGACTCCCTCCCGGCCGTGCTGGTCGCGGTCGGCGTCGTCGCCCTCGTCCGCATCCCGCTCGTGTCCCGGAGCGGGCGAACGCGGCTGGTCGCCGACGCGGATCCCTCCGCGGTCGTCGCCGCGTTCCGGAGCGCCACCCCGCCGGTCCTCGCCTTCCAGTGGGCGATCGCGGACGAGATCAACCCGGACGGCGAGGATCGGGACGGCGCGGGTGGCGGCGACGAGAGCGGCGAGCGACGAGGATCCGACGACGGCCCGGCGACCCGCGCGACCTACGAGCTCTCCTACCTGTTCGGACTGCGGTCGATCTCGATGGCTGTCGAGGTGCGGTCGCCGGGGATCGGCGCCGACGGGGCGGTCACGGACGACACCGGGGCGGTCACGTCCGGCGACGACGCGGTCGAAACCCTCGAGGTGAGCGCCACGGCCGGCGGGCGGCCGTGGGGCACCTACCACGTGTCGATACGTGAGGGCGACGCGGGGACGATCGCCGACATCGAGATGACGACGGACCGCCGGTTCGACCTGCGGTCGGTCCCGCAGACGCTGGTCGCGGAGCGGTACGTCGGGGCGGTCCTCTCGGCGCAGGGGTACCGCGTCGTCGACCGCTCGGTGTCGTGGTCGGCGTGAGCGTCCGCGGTCGGACGACGGAGAATCCACGGTAGCCGGCCGCACGCGCCCGGTATCCGGACACACACCGCGGCTCGCGGAACACGTTTAAAAGGCTCCGCCGGGTAGTTCGGTGTATGCAACACGTGACGGTTCCGCAGGACCGGATCGGCGTCGTCATCGGTTCCGGGGGCGAGACGATGCGGGAGATCGAAGAGCGGGCGGGCGTCAGACTCGACATCGACTCGGAGTCCGGCAGCGTCGCCATCGAGGAGACGGACGACCCAGTCGCCGCGCTGGTCGCGCCGGACGTGATCAAGGCGATCGGGCGGGGGTTCAAACCCGAGACCGCGTTGTCGATCCTCGATCACGACCTCCGGACGCTGGAGCTGATCGACTTGACCGAGCACACCCGCAACGACAACGACCTCCAGCGCAAGAAGGGCCGGATCATCGGCGAGAACGGCCGGACCCGCGAGCTGATAGAGGAGCTGACCGGCGCCAACGTCGTCGTCTACGGCACCACGGTCGGGGCCGTCGGCGGCCCCGAGGAGCTTCAGGTCGTCCGGCGGGCGGTGGGGATGTTGCTCGACGGCGCGCCCCACGGCGCGGTGTACTCGTATCTCGAGCGCAAGTCCAACGAGCTGAACGACGACGTGAGCTTCAACGCGCCGCGGTAGGATTCCACACGGGACGCGAGAGTTCCGCTCGCCCGCCTCCGATCCCGGGATTCCTCGATCGATCGTTCCATATAAAGGGTCGTGATAACGAGCCACATGCGTCCCTGCTAACCCCCTCCGTGTTGCGGTTCCGCACAATCCGAACGAAGGATTTATATAGAATCACAAACAATCGGAGGTTGATTATGTCCCAGCGACAGCGGATGGGTAACCAGCCGATGATCGTACTTTCCGAGGAGTCGCAGCGAACCTCCGGAAAGGACGCCCAGAACATGAACATCACGGCCGGGAAGGCGGTCGCGGAGTCCGTCCGCACCACGCTCGGTCCGAAGGGGATGGACAAGATGCTCGTCGACTCCGGCGGGTCCGTCGTCGTCACGAACGACGGCGTCACCATCCTCAAGGAGATGGACATCGACCACCCGGCGGCGAACATGATCGTCGAGGTGTCCGAGACGCAGGAGGACGAGGTCGGTGACGGAACCACGTCCGCCGTCGTCGTCGCCGGCGAGCTCCTCGACCAGGCCGAGGAGCTCCTCGACCAGGACATCCACGCGACCACGCTCGCGCAGGGGTACCGCCAGGCCGCCGAGAAGGCCAAAGAGATCGTCGAAGAGCAGGCCATCGAGGTCACCGAGGACGACCGCGAGACCCTCGTCGAGATCGCCCAGACGGCGATGACCGGCAAGGGCGCGGAGAACTCCAAGGACCTGCTCGCCGAGCTCGTCGTCGACGCCGTGCTCGCGGTCAAAGACGAGGACGGCATCGACACGGAGAACGTCTCCGTCGAGAAGGTCGTCGGCAGCTCCGTGGACCAGTCCGAGCTCGTCGAGGGCGTCATCGTCGACAAGGAGCGCGTCGACGAGAACATGCCCTACGCGGTCGAGGACGCCAACGTCGCGCTGTTCGACGGCGCCATCGAGGTGAAGGAGACGGAGATCGACGCCGAGGTCAACGTCACCGACCCCGACCAGCTCCAGCAGTTCCTCGACCAGGAGGAGCAGCAGCTCCGTGAGATGGTCGACCACCTCGTCGACATCGACGCCGACGTCGTCTTCGTCGGCGACGGCATCGACGACATGGCCCAGCACTACCTCGCACAGGAGGGCATCCTCGCGGTCCGCCGCGCGAAGTCCGACGACCTCAAGCGGCTCGCCCGCGCGACGGGCGGCCGCGTCGTCTCGAACCTCGAGGACATCGAGTCCGACGACCTCGGCTTCGCCGGCTCCGTCGCCCAGAAGGACGTCGGCGGCGACGAGCGCATCTTCGTCGAGGACGTCGAGGAGGCCAAGTCCGTCACGCTCATCCTGCGCGGCGGCACCGAGCACGTGGTCGACGAGATCGAGCGCGCCATCGACGACTCGCTCGGCGTCGTCCGCACGACGCTCGTCGACGGGCAGGTTCTGCCCGGCGGCGGCGCGCCCGAGGCCGAGCTCGCTCTCCAGCTCCGCGACTTCGCCGACTCCGTCGGCGGCCGCGAGCAGCTCGCCGTCGAGGCGTTCGCCGACGCGCTGGAGGTCATCCCGCGCACCCTCGCCGAGAACGCGGGTCTCGACCCCATCGACTCGCTCGTCGACCTCCGCTCCCGCCACGACGGCGGCGAGTTCGGTGCCGGTCTCGACGCCTACACGGGCGACGTGATCGACATGGAGGCCGAGGGCGTCGTGGAGCCGCTCCGCGTCAAGACCCAGGCCATCGAGTCCGCCACCGAGGCGGCCGTCATGATCCTCCGCATCGACGACGTCATCGCTGCCGGCGACCTCAAGGGCGGCGGCACCGACGACGACGGCGACGAGGGCGGCCCCGGCGGCGCGCCCGGCGGCATGGGCGGCGGCATGGGCGGCATGGGCGGCATGGGCGGCGCGATGTGAAGTTCGGGAACGACCACATCCACCCAGCCACCCCGACCGTCGCACCGACTGCCAACCGTCTGACCTAACCACCCATGGCCGGCCCGAACGGGCCGTCCACGAACGCGCTTTTATGCGACCACTGACGCCGTAGCGTAGCCCGTCTCTTAGGGTTCGATGTCCGATCCGTTCGCTACAGGCGAAGGAGCGATCGATCGCCGGGGCGGTGGCGCGCCGGTGAGTGCCCGAAGGGCACGAACCCGATCGCGAGGGACGCGGCGACTGAAAGGAGCAGCGAGGCTGGGGAGGCGTGAGGAGCGGGGCGGTACGGTTGGGTGGGACTCAAAGGGGCAGCCGGCTCCGGGAAGACGGCCGACGCAAGCAGCGTGGCGCTACGCGCCACGGGCAGCCGGCGGCTCCGCCGCCGGCGACACCGCAGCGAACGAAGTGAGCGAGGAGCACAGCGAGGCCCTCGACCGGAGCCGGCTGGGGCTTTGGCGGTGTTCACCACGCCAGCAACGATCGCGTTTCTATCAGAGTAAGACCACTTGTAACACCCGTTCTATAAGCACTCAAAATCTAACGACCGTTTCAGTAGGAAAACGTTCGAATCCCTCTCTCATCACGGTACCGCCGCTCGCGACGTTGCTCGCGACGGAACAGCGGGCCGGGAGGGATTCGAACCCCCGACCGTCCGGTTAAAAGCCGGACGCTCTCCCTAACTGAGCTACCGGCCCGCGTCACTCGCTACGGCCAGACCACGGATAAACGTTTAGAAACGGTAGGGGACGCGGGGTCACTCCTCGCCCGGCGACGACGTGAAGTGGTCCTCGAGCGCGGTCGCGACGATCGCGCCCGGCTCGACGTTCCGCATCGCCGCCCGCCGGCGGAGTTCGACGTACGTCTCGGTCGGGAGGTCGAGGCCGATCCGGCCGAGATCGACGCCGACCTCGCGGACCGCGTCGTCCACCTCGTCGCCGTCGTTGACGGCCGAGGCCACGGATCGGACCTCCCGGACGGTCATGTCGCCGTCGATGGCGGCCCACGCGAGGAGGTACCGGTCGGTCCCGCCGAGGCGCGCGACGTGTTTGGCCGCGCTCGGCGTGACGTGCCCGCGGGCGACCTGCCGACGGATCGCCTGCGGGAGGTCGTGAACCCGCGCCCACTTGCGAATGAACGCGACGGTGACCCCGTCGCCGGCGCGGGCCGCGGCCTCCTTGTAGGAGCCGACGCCGCGGACCAACGCCGCGCAGGCGGCGGCCCCGCGGAGCATCAACACGTGGTCGTCGTCGCCGACGTCGCCCGACGCGAAGCGGCGGACCGTCTCCGCGGCCTCGGCGACGCTCTCGGGATCGTCGGGGTCGAACCCCACCGCCTCGGCCGCGCGCTCGCCGGTGACCGCCGGGTCCGAGCGAACGACGGGTTCGCCGACCGGTGACCGGCGGTCGGCGCGTGACTGCTCGTCCATACGCCCCCTTCGGGCCCCAGCACATAAGGGGTCGGCACCGTGGCAGGTATCGCAGCCGACGCGGAGACGAGGACCCGGATCTACTCGCCGGGATCGGCCGCGTCGTCGCCCGTCGGGGCGGCGGTCGCGTCGTCGGTCGTTTCGCCGTCGGACGTCTCGTCGTCGGCCGCGTCCTCGTCGCCCGCGGCGTCCCCCTCCCCGCCGCCGGCCGGCCCGCCAGCGACCAGCTCCTCGGCGAGGAGCGTCGCGGTCACGAGCGCCGGGTCGACCGCGAGGTCGGCGACGCCGGCGACGAACTCCGGCAGCGAGCGGTCCGCGTACGTCACGACCGTCACCGACGGGTTCAGCTCCTTCGCGACCGGGATGCCGGTCGCCTCGTCGGCGTCGGTCAACACGAGGTAGTCGGCCTCCGTGATCCCCGCCGTCTTCAGGGCGTCCGCCGAGACGACCCCCTCAACCCGCGACACCGTCGCGTCGAGCGCCGTCAACTCCTCACCGACGCCGTGCTCGTCGGGTCCCGCGACGACCGCAGTCCGCGCGTTCCCCGCCATCACTCGTACTCGATGGTCGCCGGCGGCTTGTGGGTCACGTCGTAGACGACACGGGCGACGTTCTCGTTCTCGCCCGTGATCCGGCTCTGGATGCGCTGGAGCGTGCTCCAGTCGATCTCCTGGGCGCGGGCGGTCATCCCGTCGCGGCTCTCGACCGAGCGCACGGCGACCACCCAGCCGTGGACCCGGTTGTCGCCTTTCACGCCGGTCGCCTTCCCGATCACGGCCCCGAACGCCTGCCAGGGGTCGTACTCCTCGAGCTCCTCCTCGACGACGTGACACGCCTCGCGGGCGACCTCGGCCTTCTCGGGGGTGACCTCGCCGACGACCCGGACGGCGAGTCCGGGGCCGGGAAACGGCATCCGCTCGGAGATGATCTCCTCGAGGTCGAGCGCGCGGGCGACCTCGCGGACCTCGTCCTTGTAGAGGTCGCGCACCGGCTCGACGATCCCCTCGAAGTCGACGACCTCGGGGAGCCCGCCCACGTTGTGGTGGGACTTGATGTTCCCCTCGGACTCGATGCGGTCGGGGTAGATCGTCCCCTGGACGAGGTAGTCGGCGTCGACGTCGCGGGCGACCGTCTCGAACTCGTCGATGAACCCCTCGCCGATGACGTGGCGTTTCTCCTCGGGGTCGGTGACGCCCTCCAGCCGGTCGAAGAAGCGCTCTTGCGCCTCGATCACCCGCAGCGACTCCATGAAGGAGAACGTCTCGCGGATCTCGTCCGTCTCCCCCTTCCGCATCAGTCCCGTGTCGACGTACACCGGGGTGAGCCGGTCGCCGATCGCCTCGTACGCCAGCGTCGCCGCGACCGAGGAGTCGACCCCGCCCGATAAGGCGATCACGGCGTTCGCGTCGCCGACCGCCTCGCGGATCTCCGCCACCGCCTCCTCGATGAACGCGTCCGTCTCGACCATCTATAGCCTCACGTCCGCGTTCCGCTCGGTTGTGTCCGTCGATCCGAGCGCCGCCTCGACGAGGGCGACGAACGGCGGGCTCGCCCGGTCCGGCCGCGACCGGAACTCGGGGTGCGCCTGCGTCCCGAAGAAGAACGGGTGATCGGCGCGTTCGAGGATCTCCATCCGGTTGTCCGCGCGCCCGGAGAAGACGAGCCCGTCGGTCTCCAGCTGGTCGATGTACTCGGGGTTCACCTCGTAACGGTGGCGGTGCCGCTCGGTACAGGAGTCCGCGCCGTACACCCGCGCCGCCAGCGTGTCCGGCTCGATGTCGGTCTCGTGTGCGCCGAGCCGCATCGTCCCGCCCATCTCCTCCGTCTCGTACTGCTCGGGGAGGAGATCGATGACCGGGTGGGGCGTGTCGGCGTCGATCTCCGCGGAGTGGGCGTCCTCGAGCCCGAGCACGTTGCGCGCGTGCTCGACGACGGCCATCTGGAAGCCGAGACAGAGCCCGAGGAAGGGGACGTCGTTCTCGCGGGCGTACCGGATCGCCGCCACCTTCCCGTCGGTGCCGCGGGAGCCGAACCCGCCGGGGACGACGACCGCGTCCGCGCTCGCGAGTCGCTTTTCGTGTTCCTCGCGCGTCTCGTCGGCGTCGACCCACAGCACGTTCACCTCCGTCTCCGTCTGGATCCCGGCGTGTTTCAGCGCCTCGTGGATCGACATGTACGCGTCCTCCAGCGCGTACTTGCCGACGAGCGCCACGTCGATCTCGTCCTCGCGGTCGCGCGTGACGAGGTCGCGCCACTCCGTCGAGCGCTCGGCCTTCGGGAGCGCCTCGTCGGCGATCCCGAGCCGCTCCATCACGTACTCGTCTAACCCCTCGTCTTCCACCACCAGCGGGACGTGGTAGATGTCCTCGACGTCGGGGTTCGAGAAGACGGCGTCCGTGGGCACGTCACAGAACAGGGCGATCTTCTCTTTCGTCTCCGGATCCAGCCGGTCCTCACAGCGCCCGACGAGCACGTCCGGCTGGAGCCCGATGGAGCGCAGCTCCTTCACCGAATGCTGGGTCGGCTTCGTCTTCTGCTCGCCGTTCTTCGAGTAGGGAACCAGGGTGACGTGGGCGAAGAGGATGTCCTCGTCGTCCTCCTCGTGGGCGAACTGCCGGAGCGCCTCGAGGAACGGCATCGACTCGATGTCGCCGACGGTCCCGCCGATCTCGATCAGACAGACGTCGCTCCCCTCGGCGGCCTCGCGGATGCGCCGCTTGATGTCGTCGGTGACGTGGGGAATGATCTGGACGGTCTTGCCGAGGTAGTCGCCGGCGCGCTCGCGCTCGATGACGTGCTGGTAGGTCTTCCCCGTGGTGACGTTGTGGTCGAACGTCATGTCGGTCCCGAGGAAGCGCTCGTAGTTGCCCAGGTCCAGGTCGACCTCGCCGCCGTCCTTGAGGACGTACACCTCGCCGTGTTCGTACGGGTTCATCGTCCCGGCGTCGACGTTGAGGTAGGGGTCCACCTTCACCGCGGTCACGTCGAAGCCGGCGTTCGAGAGGAGTCGGCCGGTGCTGGCGGCGGTGATTCCCTTGCCCAGCCCGGACATGACCCCGCCCGTGACGAACACGAACTTCCGACCCAGCGACGGGTCGTATCCCGTGTCAGGATCCGTTGGCATATCGACCGTCCGTCAGGGCCCGGCAAAACCGTTTCGGAGGGGTTCCGAACCCGAACGAAAGCACACGGTCGTCCGTGAGGATCGGGATCGAAGCGATCGTTCGTCGAACGAGAACGGTTCGCACGCGGGATCGCGAAGAGAGGGAGGCGTGGCCGTGCTATCGCCTGTCGTCGACGGCCGTCCCCGGCTGCCGCCGATCAGGGCGCGAGCAGCGGCTCCGGTCGGCGGCGCTCCTCGACCGTCGCGTCACAGGCCGGACACGTGTGGGTGGTCCGTCCGGGACCCTCGTCGACGATCCAGTCGCCGGGGAGGCCGCTCTCGTGGCCGCAGTCGGGGCAGAACAGCACCGCCTTCGGGCGCGGGTCCGCGTCGTCGGTGGAGGTGTGATGAGTGGACACTGTGTGTGGAAACCGTAGGCGTTCGGCGGGAATAACGCTGTTGGCGGGGATCGATCGGGAAGGATCCGACTCGATTCGCTCTCGTTTTCCGGATGTGAGCACCGCCGACGCGCCGATCGTCCGACTGTACGGGGTGTAATATCGGAATGCGGCGAACGGTTTCAAAACCCCAGCCGTTCGGGTCTACGTCGTTGCCGGCGCGGTGAGCATCTCCAAAGCCCCAGTCGCGAGGACTCGCACGGCTCGTTGTGCTCCTCGCTCAGTCGCTCCCGCTCCTTCGCTGCGGTGCTTACGCCGCCGGGCTTCGTCCTTCCGAGAGACTCCGTCTCTCGACTTCCCGCTCGCTTACGCTCGCGGGAATCGCGACTGCCCCTTTGAGTCCCACCCAACCGTACCGCCCCGCACCTCACGCCTCCCCAGCCTCGCCACTCGCTTCGCTCGTGGCATCCCTCGCGGGCTCCTCGTACCCCCCCGGGGCACTCGGAGGCGCGCCACCGCCCCGTTTCTCGTGTACGAGTCGACATCCTCGTCGGCTTCGAGTCGAGGTATTATGGCCCGTCGGCGGATCCGTGGAGACGATGACCGAGACAACTCCGTCAACCGGGGACGACGACCGACCCCGAGTCGTGATCAGCGACACGAAACTCACCAGCCTCGCGACCGAGCGCGAGGTCTTCGGCGACGAGGTCGTCCTGACGCAGGACCCCCTCCGCTCGCCGGAGGCGGTGATCGAGGCCGACCCGGACGCGATAGTCATCGACGCGGGAACGCCGATGACCGCCGCGGTCCTCGAAGGCTGTTCTCGCCTCCGGGCGGTCGTCCGCGCCGGCGTCGGCGTCGACAACGTCGACCTCGCGGCGGCCGACGCCAACGGCGTGGCCGTCTCGAACGTCCCGGACTACGGGACCGACGAGGTGTCCGCGCACGCGATCGGGCTCTGTGCGTCGCTCGTCCGCGGGATCCCCGCCGCGAGCGCCGACACCGCGGCCGGCGGCTGGGACTGGCAGGTCAGCGCGCCGCTCTCGCGACCCGAGGAACTGACCGTCGGCGTCGTCGGCTGCGGGCGGATCGGGAGCCGAACGGTGCGGAAGGCGGCCCCGCAGTTCGGAAGCGTCGTCGTCCACGACCCGTACGTGCCCGACGCGGCGATCCGGGACCTCGGTGCCGAACCCGCGGGCTTCGAGGACCTCCTCCGCGAGAGCGACGTGATATCCGTCCACACCCCGCTGACGCCGGAGACGCGGGGGATGTTCGACGCGGACGCCTTCGACACGATGCGCGAGCGCGACGACGCCGAGCCGGGAACGATCCTCGTGAACACGGCACGCGGCGAGGTCGTCGACGCGGACGCGCTCGTCGACGCCTTGGAGGACGGGACGGTCCGGAGCGCCGGGCTGGACGTCCTCCCGGCCGAGCCGCCGGCGGACGACCGGCTGGTCGGCCGCGACGACGTCGTCGTCACCCCGCACATCGCGTGGTACTCCGAGGAGTCGAAACGCGAGGTGCGGCGCAAGGCGGCCGAGGAGGTCCGGCGATACCTCCGCGGCGCGGAGCCGGCGTACCGAGTCGACCCCGAGACGTACGGGAGCCCGGACGCGTACTGACACCCGACCCCGGGACGTAGCCGGATCCTCCGAGACCCGCCCGACCGCAACGTTCAACACGCCACCGGATCGGGATCGGCGCATGAATCGAGCCCTCCTCCCCCCTGCGGTCGCGGCCGTCGTCGCGGCCGCGATCGGCGTGGCACGCCGGCTCCCCCCGATCCTGATCGAACTGTCTCTCGAGATCCCGTCTCCCTCCGCCCTCTCCATCTACATCGCCGGCAGTCGGTTCGTCTCGTTCGTGCTCGTCTACGGGCTGCTCCTCGGCGTCGCCTACTGGGTCGGCCGGGGGAGAGAGGGCGACCGCGGCGACGGGACGCTCGTGCTCGCGACCGGGGGCGTCGCCGCGGTCGCGTACCTCGTCGTGACCGCCGGGGTACTCCTCTGGCTCGGCCCCGAGCAGCGGGCGATCACGGCGGTCAGGGTCGCCGGATCGACCGTCAGCGTCGGCGTCCAGCTGGCGGTCGTGGCGTTCGCGGGACTGGCGCTGGGCCGGTCCCGACGCCCGGCGACCGCCGCGGACGCGTGACCGCGGCCACGCCCGTCCGACCGGACGGGTCGAGCCGAGCCGGACCGCGGGCGAGCCGAGCCAGACCGCGGACGAATCGCGGGCAAGTCGCGGGCGAGTCGCGGACGAGCCGCGATCGGGGGGAGATCCTCCCGACGCTCCGCTCGAACCGCCCGCGATCGCCCTCGATCCGCGAACGCCTCAGAGAGCCGGGTTAACCCGACTACAATCCGGGTTAATCGGGCTTAACGGAGTTCCCCGCTTAAGGGAAGTCAGCGTCACGACCCGACCGGACATGAGCCAACGCACGATAGGTCTGCTGTTGATCGCGGTCGTCGCGGTCGGCGCGGTGACCGGCGTCGCGGCCGCCGAGGAGTCCCTCGGCGTGACGGTCGAGGACGTCGACGGCGAACCGACGGTCACGGTGACCGAGAACGACACCGCGGTCGAGAACGCGACGGTGATCGTGAGCGTCGCGGACGACGAGGCGAACGCCTCGTACGCGGGGACGGGTGAGTACGCGACCGACGAGAACGGGACGGTCTCGCTCCCCGCTCCCGAGGAGGACGTGGGGATCGAGGTGACCGCCACCGACGGCAACGCGACCGGGTCGACGCTCGCTCACCTCGACGCGCCCGACGGGCTCGAGGTGGAGGTCGACGACTCCGACGCGGAGCCGCTGGTGACGGTGACCGACGACGACACGGCGGTCGAGAACGCCTCGGTGAACGTCACGGCCGTGGACGGGGAGAACGCCACCTACGTCGGCGAGGGGAACTACTCGACCGACGCGAACGGGACGGTCGAGCTACCCGCCGCCGAGGAGGACGTCACGGTGAACGTGACCGCGACGTTCGAGAACGAGACGGTCTCGACGACCGTCGACCTCGACGCGCCGGACGGGCTCGAGATCGACGTGAGCGAAACCGACGACGAGCCGGTCGTCACGGTGACCGAGAACGACACGGCGGTCGAGAACGCCTCCGTGAACGTCACGACCGTGGACGAGGAGAACGCGACGAACGAAACCGAGGACGACACCAACGCGACCTACGTCGGCGACGGGAACTACACCACCGACGAGAACGGGACGGTGGAGCTGCCCGCTCCCGAGGAGAACGTCACCGTCGAGGTGACCGCGACGTTCGAGAACGAGACGGCCACGACGACCGTGGACCTGACCGCCGACGACGAGGCCGACGAGCGGCCGTTCGGCCAGCTGGTCCGCGAGTTCATCTCGAACCTCGAGGACCGTGACGGCGGCATCGGCGGCGCAGTCTCCGACTTCGTGACGGAGAACAACCCCGGCAACGCGCCCGACCACGCGGGCGGCCCCGAGGACCCGGACGAGGCGGACGATGACGACGGAAACGAGAGCGACGCCCCCGGCAACGCGCCGGACCACGCCGGCGGGGACGAGGACGGAGAGCGCGGTCCGCCGGCACACGCCGGTCCCGATGACGACGCGGACGACGACGAGTCGGGGGAGGAATCCGAAGAGGACGCGGACGATGACGAGTCGGAAGACGACGAGACCGAGGAAGACGACGCCGAAGAGGACGAAGAGGACGATGCCGAAGAGGACGAGGAGGACGACGAGTCGGAAGACGACGAGACCGAAGAGGACGATGCGGACGACGATGAAACCGAGGAAGAGGACGACGAGTCGGAAGACGACGCAGACGACGGTGAAGAGGACGACACCGAGGAGAACGAGGACGACGCCGACCCCGGAAACGGCAACGGACCGGGGAACGCTCCCGGCAACGGGAACGGGAACCAGCCGTAGTTGAGGATCGATCGGCGACCGAAGGCGATCACTTTTCTCGACCGCGACCCGGTGTCGGCATCGTTTAGTGTGCGGTGAGCGAAGCGAATCTCATGAGCGAGCAGACGTATCCGCCGGTCACGGAGCACCTTTCGGACCCCGAGACGGCCCGCGAGGAGGGGCGTCGCAAGATGGACTGGGCGCTCCAGCACATGCCGATCCTGAACGCGCTCCGCGAGGAGTTCGAGACGGAGCGTCCCCTGGAGGGCGAGACGGTCGCGATGGCGATGCACGTCGAGGCGAAGACGGCGAACCTCGTCGAGCTGCTTGCCGACGGCGGCGCGGAGGTCGCCATCACCGGCTGTAACCCGCTGTCGACGCACGACGACGTCTCCGCGGCGCTGAACGACCACGAGGCGATCACCTCCTACGCGGTCCGCGGCGTCGACGACGAGGGGTACTACGACGCGATGCACGCGTGTCTCGCCCACGAGCCCACCATCACCGTCGACGACGGGATGGACATGGTGAAGCTCGTCCACGAGGAGTACCCCGACCTGATCGACTCCATCCTCGGCGGCGCGGAGGAGACGACGACCGGGGTCCACCGCCTGCGCGCGATGGACGACGACGGCGAGCTCCACTACCCCGTCTTCGCCGTGAACGACACGCCGATGAAGCGGCTCTTCGACAACGTCCACGGCACCGGCGAGTCCTCGCTCGCGACCATCGCGATGACGACGAACCTCTCGTTTGCCGGCAAGGACGTCGTCGTCGGCGGGTTCGGCTACTGCGGCAAGGGCGTCGCGAAGAAGGCCGCCGGTCAGAACGCCAACGTGATCGTCTGCGAGGTCGACCCGCGCAAGGCGCTGGAGGCACACATGGAGGGGTACGACGTGATGCCGATGGCGGAGGCCGCGAAGACGGGCGACGTGTTCGTCACGACCACCGGCAACCGCGACGTGATCACCCGCGAGCACTTCGAGGTCATGAACGACGGCGTCCTGCTGGCGAACGCCGGCCACTTCGACGTGGAGATCAACCTCGAGGAGCTCGACGACCTCGCGGTCGACCGCTTCGAGGCCCGCGACGGCGTCGAGGGGTACGAGCTTCCCGACGGCCGCGTGCTCAACGTGCTCGCCGAGGGGCGGCTCGTCAACCTCGCCGCCCCCATCGCCCTGGGCCACCCGGTCGAGGTCATGGACCAGAGCTTCGGCGTTCAGGCCGTGGTCGTCCGCGAACTCGCCGAAAACGCCGACGACTACGAGGCCGGCGTCCACGACGTCCCCGACGACCTCGACCGCGAGGTCGCCGAGATCAAGCTCGCGGCGGAGGGCGTCGACCACGACTCGCTCTCCGCGGAGCAGCGCGAGTACATGGGGAGCTGGGAGCACGGGACGTAAGCCGTCTCTCGGACGCTTTGGGCGATGTTACCGTGCGTGGCGTTTTATAAGATAGACGCGGTGGCGCGCCTCCGAGCGGCCGCCACGGGCGGCCGTGAGGAGCCCGCGAGGGAGTCAGTCGCCGGAGCGAAGCGGAGGCGACTGACGAGGCTGGGGAGGCGTGAGGTGCGGTGCTGTGCGGGGTGGGACTCAAAGGGGCAGCCGTGAGGGCGAAGCATGACGACGCAAGCACCGCAACGAGGGAGAGCAGCGACCGAGTGAGGAGCACAGCGAGTCGTGCGAGTCCCGCGAGCGTGAGCGAGCGGGACCACGAAAGTCGCAGCCTGCGCAGCGAAGCGAGCAGGAACGTCTTTCGGAGGTCCTCACGGCTGGGGCTTTGGCCGTGTTCACCGCGCCAGCAACGACTTATGGCCGAGCGACTGGGGCTTTGGCGGTCCCGTCTCTAACGACCATCCCTTCGGATTCTCATCCGGATCTCGCTTCACAAACACTCTCGCCGGGATCCACGTCGTCCTCGCGCCCTTTTTGAGCCACGATCCCGTACACCTCGTAGTGACAGTCACGAGCCTCCACGACCCGAGCCACCGCGAGGCGCTCTGGGAGCTCGAAAACGCCTTCGAGCGCGGCGACCTGGTGAGCCTCTTCGGCCGCTGTACGGTCTCCTACGAGGGCCGCGCCGCCTCCGACCTCGCTGCCGGCGACCGGCTCCTCCTCTTGAAACCCGACGGGGCCGCCCTGGTCCACACCGACGAGGGCCGCCAGCCGGTCAACTGGCAGCCGCCGGGCTCCGAACACCGCGCCGCGGTCCGGGAGGGACGGCTCCGCGTGGTCTCCACCCGAACCAACCCCGCCGAGACCCTCACCGTTCGCTTCTCCGATGTCCACCAACTGTCGGCGATGCCGGTCACCGGCGGCCGGGACCTCGATCTCCACGGCAGCGAGGAGGACCTCCGCACCCGGATCCTCGAACGCCCGGACCTGATCGAGGCGGGCTTCGAACCGCGGGAGACGGAGCGCCCCTCCAGCGCCGGCCCGATGGACGTGTTCGGCGTCGACGCCGACGGAAATCCGGTCGTCGTGGAGCTGAAACGCCGGCGGGTCGGCCCCGACGCGGTCGGGCAGCTCGCCCGGTACGTGCGGGCGCTCCGCGAGGAGTTGGGGGTCGACGGGGACTCCCTCGACGCCGATGCCGATGCCGATGCCGACGCCGCCGAACCCGAAGTCCGCGGCGTGCTCGTCGCGCCCTCGGTCACCGACCGGGCCGCGGAGCGGCTCGCGGACCGCGGGTTCGAGCACGTCGCGCTCGAGCCGACGCCGGAGCGGTGAGGACGCCCTCGGTCGGCTCCGATGCGGACGCCCTCGGTCGGCTTCGATGCGGACGCCCCCGGTCGGCTCCGGCGAGAACGACCTCGATGAGGACGACTCCGAGCCCTCACGCACGCGACTCCCCGCCGGCTCCGCCACGGTATCGAAGGCTTTATCGACGCAGCGGGGGCTACATCGGACAAGTAACCATGTCCGACAAACCCGCCTCTATGTACCGGACGATAGACAAACCGTCCTACACCCGACGCGAGTACATCACGGGCATCCCCGGCTCGAAGATCGCCCAGCACAACATGGGCGACCTCTCCTCGGAGCCCGAGGACTACCCCGTCGAGATCAGCCTCCGCGTCGAGGAGGAGCTCCAGATCCGCCACGGCTCGCTCGAGAGCGCGCGCCTGTCGGCGAACCGCCACCTGATCAAGGAGCTCGGCGAGGGCACCTACAAGATGACGCTCCGGAAGTTCCCCCACCAGGTCATCCGCGAGAACAAGCAGGCGACCGGCGCGGGCGCGGACCGCGTCTCCGACGGGATGCGCCAGGCGTTCGGCAAGCCCGTCGGCACCGCCGCGCGACTGAACAAGGACGACGTGGTCTTCACGGCCTACTGCGACGTCGACCAGGCCCCCGCCGTGAAGGAGGCGTTCCGCCGCGCGTACAACAAGCTCTCGCCGCCGTGCCGGATCACGGTCGAGCGCGGCGAGGAGCTGCTCGTCGCGTAGACGACGCGCCCGGCGTCGACACCCCCGTTTCGACACCTCCGTTCCCCGCGAGTCCGTTCGGTTCCTCCCTTCTCCGCGTCCGTCCCGCCTCGACTCCGCCCCTGAGCGGCGGCCGCCGAGACGAACCGCTGAAATACCCGCCGCGCCTACCCGTCGGCAGTGTCAAAGCAGTTGGCCGAGGTCGAGACGCTGTTCCTCCACGAGGCGCGGAGCGACTACACCGTGGTCGCGAACCGGGACGGCAGCCGGGTGCTTCGCGGTCGCCTGGAGCTGAAGGAGACGTCCGCGGGCCCGCGTCCCGGAAAGTTCCGCGTCCTCCGGGACGGCGAGGACCACCCCCGCTCCCCCGACGAGTTCGTCGACCTCGCCCGCGCGGCCTCCCGCATCCGGATCTCGGAGCAGACCTCCCCCGAGCGCCGCGAGCGGCTCCGCGAGATGCTCGACGGCTACCAGCTGGAGGCGATGACGGTTCGGACCTGCCGGCGCTGTGCGAACGACGGCCGCTACGGCCCGATCACGGAAGACACCGCGATCGAACACAACGGCGAGCACATCTGTCGGGACTGCGCCCGCCGGGAACTCGAGCGTGAGCTGTCGTACAAAGGCGAGTTCACCGGCGCGGCGGAGGAGCGGCTCGAGGAGCTGCTGTACGACTCGAAGGACCTCGACCGGATCGTCAACCTGCTTCAGGGCGGGCTTGACCCCGACCTCACGAAGTACGACGAGGTGTCCGCGACCGTCGAGGACGTCTCGCCGGTGCGGACCGACGAGCTCGACCTCCATCCGGCACTGGCCGACCACGTTCAGGGTCGCTTCGAGGAGCTGTTGCCCGTCCAGAGCCTCTCCGTGCGGAACGGGCTCCTCGACGGCGACGACCAGCTCGTCGTGAGCGCGACCGCGACGGGCAAGACGCTCGTCGGCGAGCTGGCCGGGATCGACCGGGCGCTGAAGGGCGACGGGAAGCTCCTCTTTTTGGTCCCGCTCGTCGCGCTCGCCAATCAGAAACACGAGGACTTCGAGGACCGCTACGGCGACGTGCTGGACGTCTCGATCCGCGTCGGATCCTCGCGGATCGCCGACGACGGCAACCGCTTCGACCCGAACGCCGACGTGATCGTCGGCACCTACGAGGGGATCGACCACGCGCTCCGGACCGGGAAGGACCTCGGCGACGTGGGGACCGTCGTCATCGACGAGGTCCACACCCTGAAGGAGGGCGAGCGCGGCCACCGGCTCGACGGGCTGATCTCCCGGCTCAAGTACTACAGCGAGGACCGCATGGAGCGTCACGAGGGGTACGACGGCACCCAGTTCGTCTACCTCTCCGCGACCGTCGGCAACCCCGAGTGGCTCGCCGAGCGGCTGCGGGCGACGCTGATCGAGTTCGAGGAGCGACCCGTGCCGATCGAGCGCCACGTCACCTTCGCGGACGGCCGCGAGAAGGCCGACATCGCCGACAAGCTGGTGAAACGCGAGTTCGACACGAAGTCCTCGAAGGGATACCGCGGGCAGACGATCATCTTCACGAACTCCCGGCGGCGCTGTCACGAGATCAGCCGGAAGCTGCGGTACGACTCCGCGCCGTACCACGCCGGGCTCGACTACGGCCGCCGCAAGAAGGTCGAGCGCATGTTCGGGAACCAGGAGCTGTCGGCGGTCGTCACCACCGCGGCGCTCGCGGCCGGGGTCGACTTCCCCGCCTCGCAGGTGATCTTCGACACGCTCGCGATGGGGATCGAGTGGCTCTCGGTCCAGGAGTTCTCCCAGATGCTCGGGCGCGCGGGGCGGCCCGATTACCACGACCGCGGTCGGGTGTACCTCCTCGTCGAGCCGGACGCCGTCTACCACAACTCGATGGACCGGACCGAGGACGAGGTCGCCTTTACTCTGCTCAAAGGCGAGATGGAGGACGTGGCGACCCACTACGACGAGACGGCCGCCGTCGAGGAGACGCTCGCGAACGTCGTCGTCGCGGGCAGGAAGGCCAAGCGGCTCAACGACCGGATGATCGGCGACGTGCCGACGAAACACGCGGTCGGGAAGCTCTTAGAGTGGGAGTTCATCGACGGCTTCTCGCCGACCCCGCTCGGCCGGGCGATCTGTCGGCACTTCCTCGCGCCGGACGAGGCGTTCCGGATCCTCGACGCGGTCCGGAAGGGGACCGATCCCTACGACCTCGTCGCCGACCTCGAACTGTACGACGACGAGGAGTGAGTCGCCCGCGACGAGCGAGCCGAACACGACGACCGGGCCGCCCGGGACGGACGGGCCGACCTCAACCTTTTCGCCGTTCGGTCTCGTGACTCCGCCATGACCGCGCTCGGGGCGTTACGGGTCGGATCGGGCCCCCTCTCCGTATCGGCTCTTCCGCCGTTGACCCCGGACATCCTCCTCGTCTTCGCGATCGTCGCCGTCGCGCTCGTCCTCTTCGTCACGGCCCCGGTACCGATAGACGTCACCGCGATCGGCGTGATGGTCGCGCTCGTCGCCCTCGAGCCGTGGACCCGGGTCGATCCCGCGACCGGCGTCGCGGGCTTTTCCAGCTCCGCGACGGTGACCGTCCTCGCGATGTTCGTCCTCAGCGAGGGGATCCGGCAGTCCGGGCTCGTCAACGGGATCGGGGCGTGGATCGCCGACCGCTTCGGCGACAGCCCCGGCGGACAGCTGCTCGCGGTGCTCGGGCTCGCCGGCGGGACGGCGGGGTTCATCAACAACACGCCGGTCGTCGCCATCATGATCCCGATGGTGAACGCCATCTCCGAGCGGACGGGCGTGTCGCCCTCGAAGCTGCTCATGCCCGTCTCGTTCATGGCGATGCTCGGCGGGATGTTGACGCTCATCGGGACCTCGACGAACGTCCTCGCCTCGGACGTCTCGGCGCGGCTGCTCGGGCACCCGTTCTCGATGTTCGAGTTCACCAAGCTCGGCGTCGTCGTGTTGCTCACGGGCGGCGTCTACCTCGCGACGGTCGGGCCGTACCTGCTCCCCGAGCGGATCCGGACCGACGACGCGCTGATGGACGAGTTCGGGATGACGGAGTACCTGACCGAGGTGGTCGTCCGCGGCGACTCGCCGCTCGTCGGTCGGACGGTGAACCAGGGTCTCGAACCCCTCGATATCGACGCCGACATCGTCCAGCTCGTCCGCGACGACCGGGCGTTCACGGAGCCGCTCGGGCCGAAGGAGCTCCGCGAGGGCGACGTGTTGGTGTTGCGGACGGACCGCGAGAGCCTCATGACGCTGCTCGACGCCGACGGGCTCGACCTCGCGCCCGACGCCGAGGTGGAGGAGGCACGGCTCACGACCGAGGCCGAGGCGATCGAGCCGGCGACCGAACAGAGCCTCGTCGAGCTGGTCGTCTCCGCGGAGGCGCGCCTGGTCGGCGAGACGCTGGAGACGCTGAACTTCCGCGACCGGTACGACGCGACCGTCCTCGCGATCCGGCGGGGCGGGCGGGTCATCCACGCGCGGATGGACGAGCGCCGCCTCCGGCCCGGCGACACCCTCCTCGTCCAGGCGACGGAGGAGACGATCCGGCGGTTCGACAGCGACCGGAACTTCGTCGTCGGCGGTCGGCTCACGCGGCCGGACTTCCGGACGGAGAAGATCCCGGTCGCGCTCGGGATCGTCGCCGCCGTCGTCGCGCTCGCCGCGCTGGACGTCCTCCCCATCTTCGTGAGCGCGCTCGGCGGGATCGTCGCGATGGTCGCGACCGGCTGCGTGAAGCCGAACGAGGTGTACTCCTCGGTCGACTGGAGCGTGATCTTCCTCCTCGCGGGGCTCATCCCGCTCGGCGTCGCCATGGAGCGGACGGGAGCCGCCGCGTGGCTCGCGGCGGTCGTCGTCACCGCCTCCGGCGGGCTCGATCCCGTGGTCGTCCTCGGACTGTTCTACCTGTTCACGGCGCTCGTCACCAACGTGATAAGCAACAACGCGAGCGTCGTGTTGATGATCCCGGTCGCGGTCGACACCGCGACGGCGATCGGGGCCGACCCGTTCTCGTTCGTGCTCGCGGTGACGTTCGCGGCGTCGACGGCGATGCTCACGCCGATCGGCTACCAGACGAACCTGATGGTGTACGGGCCCGGCGGCTACGCGTTCACGGACTACTTCCGGCTCGGCGCGCCCCTCCAGATACTGTTGACCGTCGTGACGACGCTCGGGATCGCGTTCTTCTGGGGCGTGTAGGCGGTCGCCGCCGCGGAAGCCCGCCCGCCGAACGAAACGCTTTAGCGGCTCATGCCGGTAGTGAGAGGCGAGGGACCGTGGGTTAGCCTGGTATACTTCGGGCCTTGGGTGCCCGTGACCCCGGTTCGAATCCGGGCGGTCCCATCCTCCTCCCGTCGTGGACTGGCGAGCGTCGCTGCCGCGTTCGAGACGCCTCCTACCGCCGATTTCGCTTCAACTCGCGCATCCCCGCGTATCCGCGGAAGGTGTCCGCGACCCACCGCCCTGCGGCGACGACCGCCTCGATCGGCCGCCGCCACCACGGCCCGGGCTCCTCCTCGGCGTCATCGGTCCCGTTCGGTGCCATCGTTCCGATCGGTTCGGTACCGAGACACATAGTTGTTCGTCCGACCGCCGGCTCCGTCGCGTTTCGGTGCCGACGAAACCGGTATCGACGCGGAATGCCGTCGTCACCCTCGGATCGGGTCCGTGTCGTGCCGTCGCGGTCCCGTCCCGGAGCGACCGCCGTCTTTCGAAATCCTTTTGTCTCGATTCGGCCTTGGTCGAGACGCGAGCCGCCTTAGCTCAGACTGGGAGAGCACTCGACTGAAGATCGAGCTGTCCCCCGTTCAAATCGGGGAGGCGGCATCCCGATTCTACTCGGTTTTCATTCGCACGCAGGCAACGCCTTACGGCGATTTTACCGCCGAATTCCCGATTAGATTTGACCATGCTTCCACTCGCGCCCCGACGCCTTCTGGCGCTTCATCCTCATTTGACCGGGAAGGCCCTTGTAGTTACTCGTGCCCCTGTACACACCACACAACCTCTGAAATACTGAAATTCTCCATAGGAATGCGTCGGGGCAATCCATAGCTCTCGAAGGATATTCTAAAGCCGCTGACGAGTCTATAGAGCGAGTCTATGAGAGAAGCAGCAGAAAGACTCTGCTCGCTATTATCTTGGCTCATATTCCAGTCTACGCGCTCTCACGAGATCGGCCACTACACGCTGTCGAAGTCGTGCATCTCGCGATGTTTTTGGAGATATTTCGGAAGAGGCCAATGATCCTCACTCGAAGGGAGAATCAACTGATTGCCTTCCAGAGATGCGAACTCTTCAGACTCGTCCCGACCATCTTCTTGCCTGACAAGGATCTCGAAGTCATCCGTTGCTGAAATCCAGCCGGAGTCAAAGGCCCAATGATGGAGCCTGCAAAGTGCAAGCCCGTTCCGATAGTGGTCCCGTCCATTTTCTCTTCGTGGGTAGATATGAGCCGCTTCAATCTCCGAATTACCTTCAGGTGTCTTCCGATTCGACCCACAGATGGCGCAGGTCTCATCGTAGTACCGCTTTACTCGCCGGCGGAAGAGGGCCGATCTTGTTTTCCGAGATCCCGTCTCTTCGGTTTCATCTGTATCTTCCTCTAGCGGAGGATCATCATTTTCCTTAACTACTGCCTTCTCGACCTCCTCGTAATCATCTGAAGAGGGTATTCCCAACTTTTCGAGGAGGAATCGGTTAATCATCCGAGTCCCATCAGAGATATACTCATGATCGACAACGTCGACTAGCCCCTCATACTCCCAATCCTCTCCCTTACTCTCTCGACTGAAGAAGTAGATCGGAACAGACAACTCGTCGCACTGGGCAATCAGCCGACCGTTTCGACCAGATGTAGGCTGATCCCCATCTCCATGATCTTGACCGATATATCGGACCCGATCGCCTCGTAGGTGGTCCGAGTAATGACTATCTCCACTTGAAGTGAGGACAATGTACTCTACGTCTCCGTGCTCGTCCTTCCGGGGGTTGATGCCGGCCATGAAGCCCCCACTATCGAATATGCCCTTGATATCATCCATGTGATACTCAGATCCAATATCAAGCCGATGTTCATCAACTGACGGGTCGCGCATATTTCACATTCTGCAACTTGATACTGTAATATCCATCGACCGACAATAGGATGGAATCAAGGTCCGCACAAGACTTTCCAGTCAGGTGGCTGAAGACAGTACGAATAATTGTCTCCCGAAATTGTCCGTCCCCTACTCCCTTCGATATTATCCCAAATGAGCGATTGACCGATTTGGACGGCCTCACCCCTTAGCCGCAGGATACTTTCGGAGAGGAGACGATATTCCTACCATGGCCGACGCGGTCGAGAGAATAGTATCGGGCGTTGTCCTGAGCATTCTCGGAGTACTCTCGATATACATCCTCAACGCTTTCGCCATGACACCGGCACTTCAGACCGAACAGGGAGTAACGATCCTACGGACTGCGGCGGATTCGATAGTCCTGCTGATCGTAGTCGGTTTGCCGGGGGGACTGCTGATCGCAAAGTTACTTGCGAAGATGTGATTTGAACGGCCCACAGCGGCTACTCATAGTCTTCATCGCCAAACTCGGACTCGTAACTCCGGATAAGGAAAGTCAGATAGGCCGACACCTGATGGAGCAGGAGGGTGCAGTATTCCCGATCCATCTCTTTATGACGATTCTTACGCTCTGCACCGGCCTTCTGAAACGCCTTCTCCATTGACTCCGTCAGGTCAACCAATTCGGCGTGCATGATGTTGTTCGGCTCAAAGAGTCCCTCCTCACGCATTCGATTGAGATAGACCGATAGGTTCTGTTCACGATTATCTTCCCATCCTTCCAAGTCTACGCAAATCGTGCGGGCAAGTTCCTCAATACTATTATAAAGCTTCTCAGGAATTTCGTTGCCATATTTTCTGTCAGCGTATAAGTTGTGAGCAGTGTTATATGGTGAAGATACGGACTGCCATCTTTTCGATTGAGCAATGGCGATGAAGTTCTCAACAGCGTCTTCCATCATCTCTGATCCGACTGGTCGGAAGTTGAACTCGGTATTCTCAACTTCTAATTTCCACAGAATACACTCTGTCTCCAGTACAGTATTGATTTTTTGAGCGGTTTCGGGTAGTCTTTGAACTACAAACTCATGTTTGTTCTGTAGAGGTGTCTGTGTGAGAGGTACATCCTCCCACTCATTAGGCGATTTTTTGAAAGTGACTGCTTCAAACAGATTCTCTATCACCGTTAATACGGTATCCGTCTCGGCAGTCATAATTAGATTCTGTAGCTCAGCAAATGGTGTACGCATTTCGTGTCGGTACTCTTGGATTTTGGAATAGCCTACATCCTGCGAAGAGGCATTCAAAGCCTGATTAATAATGGAATCCGGAATGCCGTTGCTCAATTTGGTCAGCGGAACACTAGCCGGATTTGAAACAATCGGGAAGAGTCGGTCACGTGCATTTTCAGTCAACTCACGATGAACTCGTGGTTTTCCTGCCTTTTGTCGATCTGCGATGGAGTTGTATTCATCCTCGTCACTCATTTGATCACCAGGATATCGGGAACTCTAGCAGTATCAAACCTCGTTCAGTCAGCCGAAATCAGTCGCTATCTTCTTCGTGAGCCAGTCCATCGGTAACGGAAGAAAGAACATCACGGACACGTTCGCCTTCTTGATCAAGATCAATGTCAGCAGGGTGACTGATTGTGTAGCGGCCACTTTGATATGCCTCATTAATTTGACCCTCAGCGTTCTTCATCCGAAGGTAATCCACTTCTGAGAGACGTGCGAATCCGTCAACGATAGGCGGACCTTGGAGATTATTGTCTTGCTGACCTGTGCTAAATTCCGCTCGAACTACGCTTTCGCCGGCTCGATCCACATGGCCTGCCACATCAGAATCGATGGAGGTATTTTCCTCATCTCTGTCTCCGATTTCATCTAACTTCAGGCCTCGAACGCGGAATGCGCCCTCATAGAACTCTTTCATCTGCTCGCGCGTAAATCGATTATATCGATTACATTGGAAATCGATCTCAAACGAATCATCTCCGATCAAATACTCCAGAGCATTATCATCATACACTCCAGACGTTGACTCGTACGCGTATGATCCGTCTTGCGTCAGCAGGAACCGCATGATTCGGGCGATATTTCCTTCACCGATGACGACTTCGCCCTCATCAATCTCTTTTCGTTCCTCGGTGACCTCGTGAACGTATCGCAGATAGATGTAATCATCTCCGATGGTGTACTCCTCTCCTTCAGACTCCATCGAAACACCTCTCCGATTGCCTGTCGTGCCAAATATACCATTTCTCTCAACTTCTTCAGCTAAAGTTTCAAGTGGAGGGATCGACTCGTCGGCTTGCGCTTCACCGAACCTCAGTTTGATTTTTGGCATGCCTCATCTGTCGTTGCGTTGGCAAATATACCTTATCCTGCATGTGAAAGTAAACTCCATACGACGGTACACCGGATATTTGATACTCTCAAACGGCCTGCAGATGATATTCCAATTGAAACGGAATCTTATACTGTAGAGTAATTGGAGCATCAATAGGAAGTCCCGAAAACTCACCTAGGCACACCCCATCCCCAATCCAGTTTACACCACTCTGCTCTGTTGAATCCGATGACGGCACAGAGAACACGATCTCTGAAGATGTGATTATCTCGCTCTTTGTCGTCAAGGAGGTGAATCGATCTAACCAGTGATCTTGATCCTCTACATCCCTGCCGAGACTGCATTTTAGAATTCCCTCGACAGAGTTCCTGAGGAGACTATAGAGTAATCCGATCCCAACGCCTCCTGCGGATTCAACAGAGCACACCACTCCGTTTCGATTTCTAAGTTCTCATTCAACCTACGGTGCTGGTGAGTCTTATCGCTGGACAGTCTCACGTGATGGTAGAGACTACTAGGATCATCAATATCGACTCTATTACGGCCATCTGTTGGGCACCGATATACGTCCGGATCGTAGTCTGATCTATGGTTGCCCTGCCGGGCCTTCCAGATTTGTTCGAGCTTTTAATTGCTCTCGGGTTTAGCCGAAATAGTACCTCTATCAGTCATTACCTCCTGATTCCATTCCTCCCTCTGTGACTCTGGTTCAGGATCACGCTTCTTCCCCTCAACTTTCACGTAGCAGGCGTCTGCGGGGTCTGGATAGGTCGCTGGATAATACACGTACGTACTTGACCCAATTCGCGCCATCTTTGCCCCGCCTTTTTGTCGAATATTTCGGAGAATATTCTCATACGACCCTTCCGACAGTTCGTACTCTTTCCGCGCTCTCTCAACAATCTCGCCCATCGTCGGATATGGATTCTCACTCGATGACCCGCCACCAGATTCTTGCGATTCTGGGGTCATATTAATAGACAGGGTGGGGGGGTTAGAAGAGAGAGAATATGCTACGGTGAGTTCGTAGAGTGCGTCCATGGCGATCTCATAGGCGTGTTCGGAGTAGTCGTTCGTCTTTCGATTACCGCTCTGTCGCCAGAGGTTCCATATCTCGAATTCGAAGTTCTCTATCGCGTAGTCAAGAGTGTTCTGTCGGTAGTTCCGCTGGCAGTCAGCGCTCCCTGCTACCCATTTTCGTCTCTCTCCGCTCCGTTTCGTGTATGGATTTTCGGTCGCCGCATGGGTAAAGTAGTGATATGTCAGACTGCGGGCCTGCTGTCGGTCAGCGCCTCCATCGAGGAAGATTCCGTATAGGAAAGAGCAGAGTGTAGTCTCAGCCCCACTCCGATCATTCTTGAATCCACGCTTGGCGTATCGCCCGTTAAGCAGGTCGTTATAGTATTTTCGTGCGCGTGGCCCTGTCTCCTGACCATAGAGAAAGTCACGAATGTATCCTCGGGCTTCTTCAATTATCTTCTCGCCTCCGTCATCTGCGGGGAGTTCAGCGCGATCTCGTTCGTTTCTGGTGGATTTCTTGGGCAGGTGTTGTTCACAAATGGATATCAACTCTTCTCGCCGGTCTTTGATAGTCTTAGGCGTCGATTCAAGATGTTCTCCGCTGAAGGTGAAGTATTGCTTCGAGTCGTACACCTCAATGTTTTCTATGTTAGTGTAACCCGACGGCTTCTCTCCTTGGATGAGAGTGTGAATTCCTGTCCCTGATGGAGATACCTCTGAGTAAGAGTTGAGTCGTTTGATTATTCCCTCAATTTTCTCATCAACATCTCCTGTCGAGGGCTCGCGTATATCGTCAAAATCAACTCCAGCAAATGGGTCCTCGTCTGTCAGGACGAACCCGATACCATCGTAATTCCCCCGACGATAGGAATCAAGCGCAGTCTCAAGGTCTGACCAAGTTTCAGTATTGATGGGATTACGTTTGCAGTTTGTTTCAGGATCGAAGGGAGGCTTCTTTCCCTCTTCGTGGCGCCAACAAATCCACTGATTGTGCTCTCTGAGCGTCTTAGGTACGCTCTCGGCGGAAATGTTATGTCTTTTGATTGGATATTTTTTCATGTCTAAGGCCTCCACCCTTAGGCAGGATGTCGTACAGGGGAGCCCGGATTGGTGCTTTCTCCCCCGTTTCATTCGCTTGACTCATTAGGTCGTCTAGTGTCTGCCAACTATACGGATTCAAGCCAAATAAATCCAAGAGTGCCTGTATAGGTTCCAAGAGTTCCAATTTCACATCCATACTACTACTTTTGGAAGCGACGTATTTTCAATCTCAACTTCAAACTCAAAGACAATAATGTCAGTAGAGCAAGAACCAGTATCGGGTGTCGGCGCTCCACTTGGGAACGATAATGCAGTTGAGAATTCTGGTGGTGGGGCCCCACTTGGAAACTCAAACGCTGTAGGAAATTCTGGTGGTGGGGCTCCAAAATGCAACACCAATAGGAAGAGCCATGGAGTCTACTGCTCCCTAGAAAACATAGATGAAAGAGCCGAGGGAGAAACTATCGAGGTAATTGACGAGATCGAAGAAACAATTCGGGAACGAACCACGGCAGAGCTCGACGAACTGCCACGGGAAATTCCACTCCGCTTAATTCGTCATGACCGGGCGGTTCGAGATATTCAGAATCGTGGAGTGATCTTGGATGACGGTAGCGTAAATCCGATGGTATCGAAATCACGCCGTATTTTAGATAATATTATTGATGACTTGTGTAAGATGGAAGTAATCTAAAGAGCCTAGCTTCTGGGCATATTTCGTACCCATTCCGATCACTCGTGGATACTGGACTTCTTTATACAGACCGTACTGGTCTCTCTCAAGTCTGTTCTTCAATTCACTCACGGATTTCTTCGTTTTCCTCTGATTCGGTGTGTCTGAATAAGTTAGGATAGAGATTGTACTGTCCGTACTAAGGATTTCAACAGAACTATTTTTCCACCATGTTCACGTCAATGGGACGTGACCGGGGTCTCTCTCGTGTCTGAGCATCTGATTCTGAGACCGAATTCCGTCTTACCTGTAGAGCCAAAATTTGACAATAGGACACTGCTCATTTTCTCAAGGGCGGAAGCCATTTGTCAAGTGAATTGAGACTGAAGGGTACAGATGTTTTCTAATCGATTTCAAACATATCGCTATCTGTGTTATACTGTATGTGTACTTCCAAAATCTCAGCATTTGATCTTCCTTTTTTGAATCGTCTATTCCAATATTTCGTTCGGACATCTCCGCGTATTTTCTTGATTGTTTCTAAGAACTCATCAGAATGATTCTCCATTGAAAAAGGGATCCATGCCGTGTGACGCGGGAGACCTCTGAATGATTCAAGTCCAAAAACATCATCAAAACTCGGGTTCTTCAGAATTCGATCAAAAGCAATCTCTAATGGAATGATTCCTCCTTCTCGAAGAACTATTGTTAAAGTCGGCATGCCTTCAAAATCCGATTTTTCACCCCGTCGAACTGCGGTATATCCAACGGTTTCGAGAAATCTTTGAGCAAGTAGTATGGCACTCGCTGTGGGTGGGTGATTAAATGAATACACTAACAGCTCTCGCCATGCTCCAGAAATATACATTGGAATGGTTCCTCCATCGTCGGGCCAGTCTACAGATTGGTAGTGCTGCGCAGTAATTGTCATCATGTGTATTCGTATATTAATAAGAATAGAAATAGTTGAATTACTGTGCTGTCGAGGATCGTAATTCGAATGAATGCTATCTCGATCTCGACTACCTACCATCTCATGAATAGGGGGATCAATAGCTTCAATCTCTTTGGCGTTCTCTGAGACGGTCTTTTTGTACCACTCAACCTGTCGATCGATCAGTTCTTTAATTGTGACATTATGGACGAGGTTTTTCTTAGGTGTAACTCCGTCAACCCATCTCATCATTTCGTACGCATGTGATGAACGGTCAAGAAAAAGGTCATAATCTCTATTTTCTATGAGATATCCCATTATATCGAGCGAATTTGTGATTGAAGTGTGTAACACCCGACTTTGACCTGATTCTTCTTCAAGAGGATCAGGAATCCCGAGCATCACATCATTGTATATTGATATAAGTGCGAGGTCAGAGATAGTGATATTGTTGTATTGTATGCCTTTCCCACCAAGATCACCAATATGATTTACAGCATTTTGTGATAATTCAATATAATTCTCTTCGACCGAACTAAGTGCGATTCTAGGGAGGTACTCACTAAGAACTGGCGTAAATAGGAGGCCGATTCTTTCGCTTTCTTCGGATTGAGCATATTTGTCCTCATATTCATCGGGAATGACAATAGAATCAATACCATCTGCTGCTATCTGACTTTCAATTACATCATTAGTGATCTGATGAATTGTTTCTTCGCCTTCAGAAGCGACCGCTAGTTCATCTTGCTGAATTGAAGTTCTCGTAAGATCATAAATCGGCTGTAAAGGATGATCAGCTAATGAATTGTTTTTTCCAGCTTCTATTGACTGCTCTCGGTATGATTCTGGCGTTAACTGCGCATGATAGTGCCGTAATAGATTTGTCGGCGTTGTTTGTTCAAGGAATTCTCCTATATAAATAACAACGCCTACTAAAACGGCTCCCGAGACCCCAATCATCCAAATGAATAGTGATTCCTTCGCATTCGTACCGAGAGCAGGAATCAAACCGAGGATAGTTAGTAATACAATAATGGATCCAATAGCTAGATAGAGTGCTTCTCGAAATAACGGTGATCTAACGAATAGCTTGATAAACGCTGGTGAATATCTTGTACTCACTATCTGAGAAACAACAAAGGTAACAGAGAATACAATTGCTAATACGGATGCTTGTGCCATTACAAGCGTCTGTAATGTACTAGTAATGGTTTCAGAACTCGGTGAATATGCTTGAATACAATATCCTACAAAAACTCCAACAAACAATAGAAGGAGCGCAATTGAGCCAGCGAATAGTCGCCTCCGAACTGGGCTCATGAAGCTACATGATATGAGAGTATAGTTAATAGTTCCCTACTTGATGGACAAGCTAGATTTCAGTAAAAGAGCTATGAACCGCATCTTTGAGCAACCTCAGATAAAATCGCTTTTTTGACGGTATCTTCTTCAGATGTGGGAATATAGGAAGATCCTCATCTGAGAGTACTGGACGAATTAGATCCCGCTAATATAGTTTCGGCGTTGTTCGACCTTCACTTCTTCATCCCGTTTGTCATAATGCTTATCCAAAACGTCTTGCCCGACATTCATTCTATCAGAGACGACCTTCTCAGGAACATCTTCGGTCAGAAAATGAGTTATTGAACCCCGACGGATATCGTGGGGGGAGACGTTGACCGGGCACTTGCTATAACCACTGTATTCACCTGCCTCACATTCATCGGGATCTCGACTCTTTGGACAATCGTCACCATAGTAACAGGGACGGGTGATTCGATAGATCGCATCTCGGATACTCGTATGATTCATACGGCCATTCCGACTCGTGAGAAGAGGCTCACGCCCATACTCGTCCTCCACGTCATGGCGGTTATGGTCTCTCCAATCCTCTATTGAGCGGCAAACCTCGGCACTCAGGGCAACTATACGCTCTCCTTCTTTCCCATTCTTGAGTGGCGTATCCGTCTCTGGTCGATGGCGGATCGTGAGCCGTTCAGCGTCTCCATCGTAGTCCTCAAGATCTAGAGAGCGAAGGGATCCAAGACGGATTCCCGTATGCCACAGGATTTCCATGATAACGTGCGCACGAGATGCGTGCTCGAATTTCCGCTGGTATTCAAGCAGAGATTGCGCCTGGTCGATATCCAATATGCTCTCGCTCTGTTCGTCGGTCTTGTTGAGTTGAGGCATCAGTGCCTCAAATTTCTCGTGGAGGTCTTGTTCGACTGCGTCGATGGATCCACACCAACGGATGAAGATGCGGAGGGCGTCGAGTTGCCCCCGAAGCGTGATCGGCTTCAGATCGCCATCGTCTCTCCGCCATGTCTTGAATCGTTGAAGATCGCGCCCAGAGAGGTTGTTCAGATTCTCGATCGCCTCAACGTCCTCGCACCATCGGATGAAGTGCTTGAGCCGATAGTGGTAGCCGTCGAGAGTCGATTGCGATACCTCCTGCTTTCGCGCTTCGAGATACATCTCTTTCGCCGCAGCCGGCGAAATGGGTTCGAGTTCTTCGCTCATTGGTTGTTCTCTGAAGCGCAGAAAGCGACAGAGAGAGCGAGTGAAATGGCCGATCTCGGAGAGCTGTCCCCCGTTCAAATCGGGGAGGCGGCATACCTTTTCGGCGCGATCCGCATTCGTCAGCTCCGACTGAAGAGCGAGCTGTCCCCCGTCCCCGCGAGCGAAGCGAGCGGGGAACAGTGAGACGACCGGAGGGAGTCTCACGCGTCTCAAATCGGGGAGGCGGCACACTCTGAACCCGTGAGCGGAGCGGTCGATCGTCTCGGCGAGTCAGATCGGGGAGAGGCGTCCTGACGTCACGCGATCGACTACGTCTTCTCGTCGTCCGCGTCCTCCTCGTCGGTCCCGATCGCGTTCTGGAGACGGTCGATGTCGGTGACCTTCTCCAGGTCGCCCATGGTGACGGGAGTCTGCTCGTCGGCGCGCTCGCCGCTCGCGACGCCGCTCGTGAGGATGCTTCGGACGCCCTCCTCGATGGACATGTCCACGTCCATGACGCGGTCGCGGGGGACGTGCGTCAGGAAGCCGCCCGTGACGGGGTTCGGCGCGAGCGGGATGAACAGCGTGACCATCTCGTCGTGGCCGGCCGCCTCGGCGACCGTCTCCGGCGACGTGCTCGTCTCGAAGCCGATGACGTGGACGTCGTCGCCGAAACACTGGACGAGCTTGATCTCCTGGAAGTTCTCGGCCTCGTTGTCGAGCATCACGTCGCCCATCCGCCGAAAGCTCTTGTAGACGGTCCCGATACCAGGGATCGACGCGAGCGCGAGGTCGACGACGTCTATCGCCTGCTCGCCGTACCGGTGGCGACCGACGGACCCGACGACGACGACGATCCCCAGCAGGACGCCGACGGCGATGATCTCCGTGAAGAAGTCGATGACGTAGCCGTAGACGTGTAACTCGATCAGCACGGAGACGAGGTCGGTCTCCCTGAACCACGCGATGACGCCGAACCACCTGAGCACCCGAATGAAGGGAGTCAGCGCGCTCGTGATGAAATCGAGGGCGATCGTCAGAACGTACAGCGAGATCACGAGGGGGACGATGATCGCGATCCCCGTCATCAGGACGTCGAGCGTCCCGCCGTAGAGCGATTCGACCGTGTCCCGCGCCGGCCGTGACGAGTCGTCGGAGGGGTCTGGAGTCGCCATCGTTCTTCTCACGAAAACCACCGTGAAAACAGTATCGCCCCTTCGAGACGCTCGACCGCACCGTCCCGCACCTCACGCCTCCCCAGCCTCGTTGCCGGGGCTCCGCCGACGGCTGCCAGAGGCACGGAGCGCCTCGCTGCGACTCCCTGCTCGCGGCTTCGCCGCTCGCTTATCGGGGTACTCACTTCGTTCGTACCTCGCCACGCTCGCAGCGTCCCTCGCGGGCTCCTCGCGCCCTCCGGGGGCTCGGAGGCGCAGGGCGAGAGCTTCGCTCTCGCGTGACGCCGGTGCTACGTGCCGGCGACGCCACCGCACGGCGGAGTCGCTCGTCGTTTTGGCTGTACTGGCCGAACATGGCCGCTCCCTCTCCGCGAGCTATTTCCCGGTGACGCGTCGCGCGAACTCGCGAAGTTCCCGATCGAACCGCTCCGGGGCCTCGAGGAACGGCGAGTGCCCGACGCCCTCGTAGATCGAGACCTCGCCGTCGGGGACGAGGTCGGCGTGCCGTTCGGCGGCCTTCGGGAGGACGACTCGGTCGGCGTCTCCGTGAACGAACAGCGCTGGGACGTCCAGACCGCGCAGCGTCTCGGCGTTCGCGCCGGTCCGCGCCTGGAGCGCCTCCCGAACTCGGGGGGGACACCGCGCGTTGTACCCGAGCATGCGGTGGTACTCCCGCGGCGGGACCGGTTCGGCGGTACAGATGTCGAGGAACGCTTCGAGGGCAGCCACGCTGGCCTCGGCGTCGCGGGTCTCGAGGTCGTCGAGCATCGCGGCGAACTCCTCGCCGGCGATCTCGCCGGCCGCGTCGGTTCCCTTCTCCGTGATCGCCCCGACGAAGACGGCCCCCGACACGTCCGCCGTCCCCTCGACGGCGAGGTAGTCGGCGACGACGAGTCCCCCGTACGACCACCCGACGAGGACCGGATCGTCGGTCGCCAGCTCCTCGATCACGGCGCGCAGATCCGCGGCCCACAGCTCCGGGTCGCGGTACGGGCCGTCGCCCGCGGGCTTTTCGGAGTCGCCGTGACCGCGCAGGTCGGGCGCGAGCAGACGGAACTCCTCGGTCAGTCCCCCGTCGAACTGTTCGTACCAGCAGAGCCGCGACTGCGAGTAGCCGTGAACGAGCAGGACCGTCGGCGCGTCCGGCGGTCCCGCGGCGTCGACGCGTAGCTCCGTCCCCTCGCCGCCGCCGACCGTGTGTGACTCCATGCCGAGGGATGTGCGTGCGGCGGTATATACGTTGGCGGCCGGCGGTCGATCGTGGGCTGCCGATGGTCGATCGTGGGCTGCCGGCGGACGCTGGCGACCGGTCCGCTACCCCCGCCGAGAGGCGTGACCGAACAGCAGCGGCGCGACGAGGAGGGTCACCGGGACGGCGATCCACACCTGTCCCGCGAGCACGTCGTACTGTCCGAGCGTCACCGAGACGGGCGTCCCCTCGACGTACCCGACGAGGAACTCGAATCCGACGGTCAGGACGGTCCAGCAGACGCCCACGGCCGCCAGCTCGGTCCGGCGGTAGTCGACCGACGTCGACCGGAAGAAGCCGTACGCGACGAGGAGGATCGCGGCGACGAGCAGGGCGGTACTGAGGAGGTGCGCGACGCGATGGCCGAGCCGCGACACGAGAACGACCTCCCTGAACCCGCCGTTGAGGACGGCGAGGACCGCCATGAGCGCCCAGACGGCGAGCGGCCGACGGAGCGCCCGGAGCCGTACGCCGCCCGGTCGCTCCTCGGTTCCTTGCGGGGTTCGCGAACGCATTCGGCTCCGTCTCTCCGCGCGATGAAAAAAGCGTGTCGGGAACGCCCGCCGGTACACGAGCAGAGAGACCGGGGACTCGCCCGCGTCAGGCCGCTTCGACGGCCTCGAGCAGCGCGTCGTAGTCGGGTTCGTTCGTCGGGTCGTCCGCGACCCACGCGTACGTCACGGTGCCCTCGTCGTCGAGGACGTACACCGCGCGGTTGGCGACGCCGTAGAGCCCGAGATCGGCGAGATCCATCGAGAGCCCGTACGCCTCGATCGTATCGCCGTCCATGTCGCTCACGAGGTCGAACGCGAGGTCGTACTCGTCGGCGAAGGCACCGAGCGAGAACGCGGAGTCGGCGCTGACTCCCAACAGGGTCGCGCCGGCCGCCTCGAAGTCGTCGTACCGCTCCTGGAGCGCCACCATCTCGTTGCTACACGGCGGCGTGAACGCGCCGGGGAAGAAGGCGAGGACGACCGGGCCGTCGCCGAGGTGTTCCTCGAGATCGAACGTCTCGTGGTCGGATCCCTTGTACGTCGCGGTGAACGTCGGTGCGGTGTCGCCGGTCGAGACCATACACGCGAAGGGAGGTCCGTGGCGTCCTAAAACCTGTCGTGGTCCCGTCGGCTCATCGGTTCTCCATCGTCTCTCGAGTGAAACGGTCGTTATACTCCGAGTGCTTATTCGACGGGTATCTCGTGAGAGACTGGGTTGATAAGAACGAGATCGTTGCTGGCGCGGTGAACTCCTCCAAAGCCCCAGTCGCGAGGAGGCCGTACGCTCGCTGTGCTCCTCGGTCACTCGTTTCACTCGCTCCCTGCGGTGCTTGCGTCGCCTACGGCCTCCTCGCGACTGCCCCTTTGAGTCCCACCCCGCACAGCCCCGCGACGCACCTCACGCCTCCCCAGCCTCGTCGCCGGCGGCTTCGCCGCCGGCTGCTAGAGGCGCGTAGCGCCTCGCTGCGGCTCCCTCCGCTTCGCTCCGCTCGCCGCGTCCCTCGCGGGCGGTTCGCGGGTGCTGTCGCACCCGCTCACCGGCGCGCCACCGCACCGCAGAATCGGTCGCTCCTTCGTCTCTATTGACCGAAGTGAGGACGGAACGCTCACGGATTCGTGATCCCGACCAAACCGGCGCGGCGGGTTCGGCCTGGCGGTCGATCGCCCGACTCAGGCGGTCGAACAGTCGCGTTCGATCACGATCTGCCGGCCGGGGTCGTCGTACTCGCCGTCGATCGGACTCTCCTGGTACACCCGGTAGACGGTCACCCGATCGACGGGCTCCTCGTGGATCTCCTGGGCTCGTTCACACACCCAGTCGGCGTAGCTCTCCGCGATGATCCCGTCCGGGCCGGCGCTGTTGACCGCCGACATGAACTTCCGGTGGCGGAAGTTCGGGTACTCGGCGGCCGGGTCCGGCGGCCGGTCGAAGGTGAGCTCCCCGCCGCCGAACGCGTTCCCCATGGAGCCGTTCGCGAAGTACGCCCGCGAGGAGTACCAGCTGTACGACTCCGTCGGATCGGGCGCGTACAGTCCCCACTTCTGTTGGTCGAGGTGCTCGTAATCGATCTGCTCCGGCACGTCGTACCCGCCGACGCTGATCGCGCTGAACACCAGGATCCACACCAGGACGAGAAGGCCCAGCACGGTCAGAAGCGACTTGGCGTACGCGACCGCGTAGTCGGACGCCTCCCCGTACCAGCCCTCCCGGTCGGGGTCGAGGACCCGCCGCTCGATCGGGGGTCGCCCGAGCGGCCCGAGCATCCCGAGCGCCGCCTCCTCGCTCGGGAGCCGTTCCCGCCACGAGGACGGCACGCGGCGGGCGAGCTCGTCCCAGAAGAGTCCCGGGAGGAACGGGAGCATGGCCGTCATCAATAACAGCGGGAACAGCCCGACCGCCATCGTCAACAGCATCCCGACGAACGCGCTGGTGTAGACGAAGGCGGCGACCATCCGGGCGCGGTCGACGGTCCCCAGGAGGAACAGCACGGACCCGGAGAGCAACACAACCCAGCCGTAGTTGAGCAGCGTCAGGAGCGCCGGGAAGTCGACGACGACCTTGCCGAGCGCGGTCGTCATCACGTCGTTGTGTAAGGCGATCATGAGGCCGTCGCCGGCGTACCACTCCTGTCCGGCGTGTTTCAGGATCGCGTTCGAGGTGAACACGACCACCGGCTGGACGAGAAGCGCCGCGGTCCCGAAGCTCGCGACGGTCTCCCTCGCCGACCCGCGCCGGAGCGCGTCGATCGACCAGCGCTCGCCGAGCGGCGTCACGAGCGCGACGGCCAACAGCACGCGGAACAGCCGGTCGCCGCCGTTGAGGACGGCGGGGTTCCGCGCCTGAAGCGAGAACAGGAGCAACAGCGAGACGAAGCCGACCAGCCGCGTCCGGTAGCCGAGGAGGAACGCGACGGCGAAGACGCCCGCGACGACGAACAACGCCCCCTGGAACCAGAGGTCCCCCGAGAGCGCGTGGAGCGAGACGCCGGTGTACTGGCCGTAGGTGGCCTCGTAGGCCGCCACCGGGTAGACGCCCGCGTCGGTGTAAAACAGCGCGAGGTCCTGCGACCGGTGGAGGAGGTCGACCAGGATCACGAGCGCGAGCGCGATCCGGACGGCCGCGAGCGACCGGGCGTCGACCTCGAACCGCCTGCGCACGCGGTCGCGAACCGATGACAGCCGTTCCCACGCTCGCGCGAGCGGGCTCCCGGCCGGAGCGGGCGTCTCGTCGCGGTCGGCCGACTCCTGGTGGCTGTCTACCGAGTCGTCGGGGTCGTTCGGGGACGGGGTGTCTCGTGACGGCATTCGGTCTCGACGGGGGTCGCCGCCGGCCTCCGGCGGGGACCCGTCCGATCGCATAATGCCTCGCGTAGACCGTATGTATATCTGTTGGGCCGCCGTCGCCGTCCCTCGGGACCGTCGTCAGCGGGTTTTCGGGCCGCTCGCACCGCTTCGCCGCGTCCGAACCCTTTTTGACCGGTCTTCGCCATCCGTTGGCATGGAACTCGATACGGTGACCGACGCGGTCGAGGACCGGCGCGAGGAGCTCACGGCGCTCGCCCGCGACATCTGGGAGCACCCGCAGACGGCCTTCGAGGAGACGTACGCGGCCGACCGACTGATCAGCGTCCTCGCGGAGCGCGGCTTCGACGTCGAGGTCGGCGTCGGCGACGTCGAGACCGCCTTCGTCGCCCGGTACGGCGAGGGGGACCCGGTCGTCGGCACGATGGGCGAGTTCGACGCGCTCCCCGGCCTCTCACAGCGCGTGAGCGCGACGAAGGAGCCGATCGAGGCGGGCGGAAACGGCCACGGCTGCGGCCACAACCTCTTCGGGGTCGGCTCGCTCGGGGCCGCGCTCGCGGTCGCCGACGCGATCGACGAGGGCCTCGAGGGCTCTGTCGTCTACGTCGGAACGCCCGCCGAGGAGGCCGGCGCGGGGAAGGTGTACATGGCTCGCGCGGGCGCGTTCGACGACATCGACGCGGTGGTCTCCTGGCATCCGGGCTGGTACAACGCGCCCACGAAGGGGTCGTGTCTGGCGGTCGACGGCTTCGAGGTGACCGTCCACGGCGAGTCCTCCCACGCCGCCGCCTCGCCCGAGGCCGGCCGGAGCGCGCTCGACGGTCTCCAGCTCCTCAACACGGCCGTCGAGTACATGCGCGAGCACGTCCCCGACCCGGTCCGGCTCCACTACGTGATCACCGAGGGCGGCGACGCGGCAAACGTCGTCCCGCCGGAGGCGACGGGCGAGTACCTCGTGCGCGCGCCGAGCCGCGACCTCGTCGACGAGGTCTCCGCGTGGTTCCGCAGGGCGGCGGAGGGCGCGGCGCTGATGGGCGACGTCGACGTCGAAGTCACCAAGATCAGCGGGATCTACGGCGTCCGACCGAACGAGACGCTCGGCGACGCCATCCGCGAGACGATGGGCGAGATCGGCGCGTTCTCCGTCGACGACCCGCTCGCCGACGACCTCCGCGAGTCGCTCGGCGACGTGTCGGGGCAGCTCGAGGAACTGGAGCCCGAACACCGCGACCGCGCCCGCGACTCGGCGTACTTCACCGAGCCGATCGACGCGCTCGACGCCGGCGAGGTCGGGTCGTACTCCACCGACTCCGGCGACGTGAGCCAGATCGTCCCGCTCGGCCGGATGACGACGGCGACGTGGCCCGTCGGGACGCCGCCACACTCCTGGCAGGCGGTGGCCGCAAGCGGCTCCACCGGCACGGAGGGAATGCTGTACGCCGCGAAGACGATCGGCGGGACGCTCCTCCGGCTGCTGGCCGACGAGGAGCTCCGCGCCGAGGTCGTCGCCGAGTTCGAGGAGCGCGGCGGCGCGGACGGGTACGAGTCGGCGATGCCGGACGACGCCGACCCCTACGAGCTGCTCGGCGTCGAGCGCCCCGACTTCGAGCCGACCTTCGAGGCCGAGCCGCCGGCTGCCGGCACCGCGGACGACGACTGAACGCCGCGCGCCGGAACGCCGCGCGCCGACTCACTCCCTGCGCCGACTCACTCCCTGCGCCGACTCACTCCCCGACGGTCGCGGCGACGATCCCGATCGTCTGACCGACGCCGACGACGGCGAGTCCCGCGGCGGTCCCGGTCGCCGTTCCCGAGACCGCGACGCCGACCGCCCCGGCGACACAGCAGGTCGCGCCGAGACCGTACGCGCGCCCGGCCCGCTCGACCCGCCGCCCGGTGTCCGCCAGCCCGGCCGCCGGGAGCAGGATCCACCCGTACAGCGCGACCGCGAGGAGCGGCTCCGCGGGGAGGGCGATCCGGCCGTCGAGCGCGAGGAAGCCGACGACGCCCGCGAGCGTCGCGGGCGTGCCCGCGAGGACGACGAGCCTCCAGACGCGGAGGGCACCCGACCCCATCTCGTCCCACGAGCCGACGAGAAACGCGACGAGCAGGGCGCTCATCACGACGTGGGCGACGAACAGCGCGTGCGTGCCGACGACCCCGAGGACCGCGCTCGCGGCCACGAGCCACGCGGCCGGCACCAGAATCGCGGGTCCGTTCTCCCGGAAGCTGGGAAACACGCCACCGGATCGGTCCCGCTCGAGTATAAACGTCCGCGTCTGACCGGGGCGCGGCGGGGAACCGACCGGTCCGTCGGTTCCCTCCGGCGAAACCGCTCGGACGGTCACCGGACGCGGTTGTTTTGACGAACATCGAAAACGATCGTCGAGTGACGGTCGTGTTAACTGTACACTCGCAAGTCTTATTCCCCCGACCGGCGTGTGTCTAAACGCAATGGCGACAGGAAAGGTTGATTTCTTCAACGACACTGGCGGCTACGGTTTCATTTCGACTGAGGACGAGGACGACGACGTGTTCTTCCACATGGAGGACGTTGGCGGTCCGGACCTCGAGGAGGGTCAGGAGCTCGAGTTCGACATCGAGTCCTCGCCCAAGGGTCCCCGCGCGACCAACGTCGTTCGGCAGTAAACCGGCTACCGAGGCGGGTCGTCCGGCTGACGCCGAACACGGCTCCGACACGCGAAAACGAGTTTTGTTCCCGCGGTGCGGACTCACGTCCGTCGCGGGCTGTTATCGACCGCGTAGCGGCGGCGACGAGCGGTTCCGTCGCCGTCGCTAGACGTGTTGGCCCCAGAGCCCCCGGCCCTTCGTCACCTCGACGTCGCCCTCGACGCGGGTCTGACACGCGAGCCGAACGTCGTGGCTGGGGTGGTGGGGCGGGAGCCAGAGTCGGGCCTTCTCCTTGCGGCCCGGCTCGCTGACTTCGCCGTCGACTTGAACCGCACAGGTCCCACACGAGCCGGTTCCGCGACAGTTGAACTGCTCCGACCTGCCGTTGTACACCGACAGTCCGGCCTCCTTCAACACGTCGCGCAAGACGGCACCCTCCTCGCACTCGATCTCCTCGCCCTGGTAGTACACGGTCGGCATGGTGCGTGATACCGTACGCGTCGAGGCCTCAAAGAGTCTGGTGTGCGTCGCGGATCACCCCGATCGACGCCGACGGCCCGTCTCGAACCCGAGACCGGCGTGTGCCGGGCGTCCGACGCCGACGGGGCGTTTTTTACCCTCGGCACCGCAGGGTGGTGTAATGGGACTCAGGTGTCTGCTCGGGCACGATTTCTCGGAGCCCGAACTAGAGCGCGAGCGCGAGGAGGACGGCGGGGAAGTCGTCACGACCGTCAGGGAGGTGAAGACCTGCGCTCGCTGCGGCGAGACGCAGGTCGTGAGCGAGAACACCGAGGTCACGACGATGGAACAGCTCACCGACCAGGCGACCGCCGGGGCGTCCCCGGCCGACACGACCGGCGCATCCGACGCGAGCGAGCGGGCGGAGACGCCCGGGTCGACCGGGCCGGCCGACGGGCCCGACGGACGCGGAACGCCCGCGGAGCCGTCGTCCCGCTCCGGCGGAGCGGACCGGAGCCCCGACATCGATTACGACGGCGTCGACGCGGCCGACCCCGACGCGGACGACGCGGAGATCCTCGAGGACGCCCCCGCCGAGGGCGAGGCGACGGTCGACGGGTCGGCGGACGACGCTCCGGTCGACGCCCCGGTCGACGCTCCGGTCGACGACTCCGCCCCCGGAGACGCCGCGGTCGCGGCGGACGACGAGGGCGCGGAGCTGATCGACGACGGCCCCGGTCCCGACGTCGACGCGGCCGACGCCGGGTCGGTCGACGCCGGGAGCGATGCCGCCGGGAGCGATGCCGCCGGGAGCGATGCCGCCGGGAGCGGTACCGACGAGGCTCCGCCGGATCCGGCCGACGCCTCCGACGCCGGTCCCGACCGTGACGGCGAAGACGCCCGCGACGACGGCGTGATCCTCGACGCGGACGACGCGGACGCAACCGACGCCGCGGACGACCGCGACCGCGGCGAGTGGCCGGAGGTCGAGGCGGACGACGACGATACGGCGTTCGAGACGACGCCCTGGCCCGAACAGCAGGCCGAAGACGAGGGGTTCGACGCCGAGGTCGGCGGGGACGGCGACAGCGGCGTCGAGTTCGGCGGTCTCACCCCGGAGGTCGCGGAGTCCGGTGCGGGCTCCGCGGACGCGGAGTACGTCGAGCCGGCGGAGCGCCGGTCATCAACCGGATCCGCGGGCGGCGTCGAAGGCGGTAGTGGACCGAACGAGCCCGCCGCCGAGGCGGCGGACGACGGCCCCGGATCCGGGATCACCCGCGAGGAGAGCCCCGAGTTGGAGCCGGAGGGTACGGGGACGACTCCGACGGAGTACTACTGTCCCGAGTGCGGCATGACCGTCGGGTCCGACGGCAGTTCGATGCGAGCGGGCGACATCTGTCCCGAGTGTAAACGAGGCTACGTCGCGGAACGCCCGCAGTAGTCGCCGGACCGGCGCGTTTCGACCTCCCTCTCACCGTTCCGTTTCTCGTCGTTTCGAGCCTCGAGCCCGGCGTGTGACGCCGGTTCTCCGTGACGAAACTGGTTTACGCGACCCTGTCGAACGGTCGCGGCATGAAGCAGTACAAGATGCGTCGCGGCGAGCATCTCGACGAGCGCATGCCGGATCTCAAAGGCTCCATCGAGGAGTACTTCGGCGAGGTCACCGGCACCGAGGAGTACGACGGCCACGAGCTGTACGTGGTCGAGGATCCCGAGAACCCCGTCTTCGAGCGGATCGTCGCCGGTGCGGCCGAGTACAGCGGCAAGAAGGACAAGCTCGCGGTCCACTTCGAGGAACGCCCGGCCGAGGAGGTCATCGCCGAGGGGAACGCCGACGCCGCCGCCGACGCGGTCGACGCGAAGAACTCCTTCCTGCTCGAGGCCACCGGCCGCGACGCGAAGTCCCGACGGGACTCGCTGAAACGCGAGGTCGAGGACGACGCCCCCGACTACTGACGTTCTCCCCCGACTCCCGACGCCTCCGCTCCCGTTCTCGCCGGCGACCGTCACCCCTCGAGCGACGCGGCCGTCTCGAGATCGTGTTTCCTCTCCGCCGCGGAGCCGTCTCTCTCGCTCTCACGGCCGATCCGTCGCGTCCGCCCTTGTCATGAATATTAATTCAATATTGAGTTAAAAATCAGCAGCTTTAAGCACGCCGGCCGACAACGGAAGGTATGAGCATCGAGACGATCCTGTTAGCGGTCGGAACCGAGGACGAGAAACGAACCGAGCGGCTCGCCGCGGAGGCGACGAGCGTCGCGAAGCCAACCGGGGCCACGGTCGTCCTCGCGCACGTGTTCGGCGACGACGAGTTCGCCGAGGTCCGGTCGAACCTCGGCGTCGACGCCGAGAGCGAGGGGTCGACCCCCGACGCGGTCGCGGAACGGCACACCACCACCAGATCCATCTCGAAGGCGCTCTCGGCGGCGGGCGTGAACCACGAGATCCGCGGCGCGGTCGGCGACCACGCC
Source organism: Halorubrum aethiopicum (assembly GCF_001542905.1). Classification (NCBI taxonomy): domain Archaea; kingdom Methanobacteriati; phylum Methanobacteriota; class Halobacteria; order Halobacteriales; family Haloferacaceae; genus Halorubrum; species Halorubrum aethiopicum. Next base: position 874,407 of record NZ_LOAJ01000001.1, read on the forward strand.
GACGAGATCGTCGCGCTGGCCGAGGAGACCGACGCCGACCGCGTCGTCGTCGGCGGTCGCCACCGCTCGCCGACCGGCAAGGCGGTCTTCGGCAGCGTCGCACAGGACGTGATCCTCTCCGCGCCGTGTCCGGTGACGTTCGTGCGCGAGGAGCCCGTCGAGTCGAAACGCCGCGTCGCGCCCTGACTCCGGTCTCGGGCGTTCCCTTTCGACGATCTACGTTCGACCGGTCGCGATCGACCGCGTCGCCCGAACCGTCCCGATTAAGTGGTAACGGGGCCCTCTTTCCGCCGATGGCTTACTACGTGGGCGTCGACCTCGGCGCGACGAACGTCCGCGCGGTCGTCGGCGACGAGACGGCGACCGTGCTCGGCTCCGACGCGCGCGGCACCCCCCGTGGCCCGACCGGCATCGCCGTCACCGAGGCGGTGTTGAGCGTCGTCCGAAACGCGTGCGCGGAGGCCGGCGTCGATCCGGACGCGGTCGCCGCCGCCGGGATCGGCTCCATCGGTCCGCTCGACCTCGCGGCCGGGGTCGTGTTGAACCCGGCGAACCTCCCGGACACCGTCGAGCGGATCCCGCTCGTCGGCCCGGTCTCGCGGCTGCTCGACACCGAGGAGGTCCACCTCCACAACGACACCAACGCGGGCGTGATCGGCGAGCGCTTCCACTCCGAGCGCAACCCCGACGACATGGTGTACCTCACCGTCTCCTCGGGGATCGGCGCGGGCGTCGCCGTCGACGGCAACGTCCTCTCGGGGTGGGACGGCAACGCGGGCGAGGTCGGCCACATGACCGTCGACCCGCACGGGTTCATGACCTGCGGGTGCGGCCTCGACGGCCACTGGGAGGGGTACTGCTCCGGCAACAACATCCCGAAGTACGCCCGCGAGCTCCACGAGGAGGACCCCATCGAGACCGCGCTCCCGATCGAGGACCCCGACTTCTCCGCGGTCGACGTCTTCGAGGCCGCCGGCTCGGACACCTTCGCCGACCACGTGATAGACCAGCTCGCCCACTGGAACGCGATGGGGGTCGCGAACGTGATCCACGCGTACGCCCCGCTCGTCGTCAGCGTCGGCGGCGCGGTCGCGCTCAACAATCCCGAGCGCGTCCTCGATCCGGTCCGCGAGAAGCTCGCGGAGATGGTGTTCATCAACGTCCCGGAGATCCGGCTCACCGAACTCGGCGACGACGTCGTCGTCAAGGGCGCGCTCGCGAGCGCGCTCACCGGCGGGACCGGCGACCGCTCGCGCGTCGAGTCGCCCCCGTAGGCGGACGATCTCCGGTTCCCCTCCCGATTACTCCTCGAACTCGTCCCGCTCGGGAGTCGCCTCCGGGCCGCGTCCGTCGCCCGTCGCGCCGCTCCCTCTCGCGTTCCGCGTCGCGAGGTACGCGTCTCGATACCGCCAGATCTTCCGGAGGAGGACGTAGCCGAACGCGCCTTGGAAGACGACGACGAACCCGAACAGCGCGAGGACCTGCGGGAGGCCGAACAGTCCCGAGGCGATCGCCGTCACCGGCCCCACGAGGGTGTTGTACAGCGCGTGGATCGTCGCCGCGATCACGAGTCCCTTGATCACGATCGGCCCGCGGTTCTCGGGGTTGAACTTCGCGAGCCCCAGGTAGTAGCCCGCGAAGGCCGAGTAGACGACGTGGCCGGGGCCGGCGAGCGCGCGAAGCGCGGCGATCCCGTCGCCCGCGCCGAGCGCCGCGAGGCCGAGCGAGAGCTCCGCGATGTCGACGCTCCGTGCGATGTACAGGAGGTTCTCGATGACGGCGAAGCCGAGCCCGGCGATCGCGCCGTACACCGCGCCGTCGATCACGGCGTCGAACCGCTCGTCGGTGTACGCGTACAGCCGCACCGCGAGCAGCTTCACCGTCTCCTCTATCGGACCGACGATGACGAAGAAGAAGAGGATCGTCCCGAGGAACCCGAGCGGTTCGAAGAGCGGGCGAGCCGCGCCGTTGAGGACCGCCGCGAACGTCGCGGTCAGTACGGACAACAGGAACGTCGCGACCAGAAGCGAGAGCGGCTCGCCGGTCGTGACGTCGGAGACGTACACGTACGCCGCGAGCCCGAGCGCGGGGACGGTCGACAGCGCCAGCAACACGGCGATGGCGGGATCGAAGATCAGTCCCACGCCGAAGGAGGCGAAGATGCTGAGGAGGATCACTCCGGCCAGCAGCACGAGGAGCGCCTTCGCCGAGCGCGTGAGAAGCCAGTACAACGCGACCGCGAGCCCGTCGAGGGAGGTGCGCTCCTCCCACGTGGCGACGTCGTAGAGGTCGCGGTCGCCGTCGTCGCCCCGCTCGACGGGGTCCGACCGTGAGTCCATGCGACGCAGTTCGGCTCCGCCCAACTTAATGGGTCGCCGTGGCGGTCAGTGTTGTCGCGGCGACGGGTGCCGGCGACCGCGCTCCCCGTCGTCGTCGAATTCCCTCGTCTCGCCGTCGTCGAATTCGCTTGCTCCCGTCGTCGTCCGGTCCGCCGGACACCGGAGGTTCAAGCGGTCGCGGCCGAAACCCCCGGACATGGACGCCGACGAACGACGCGAGAACGCGAGCGAGCGGCGAGCGAGTCGAGGTGTGCGGTCGTGAACGCGCGGGTCCGCGGGATCTACGCGACCGCGCTGACGCGACTCCTGCTCGAGGCCGACCACACGGTCGTCGACGCCTCGCCGCCGATCCGGCGACGCTTCGACGCGACGTTCCCCGCCGCCCCGCCCGACGCCGCGATCGAGACGACCGACGACCGCCAGGGCGTCGGCGTCGCCGGCGATCCCGACGCGGTCGCCGCGATCCGGGACCGCCTCGTCGACGTCGGGATCGACGCGCTCGCGTGGACCGATCCGACGCCCGTCGGGACCGTCCTTGACGGCGAGGTGGTGGAGACGCTCGGCGGCGGCGCGGTCCTCGAGTTGGCTGTCGGATCCGGCGGCGACTCCTCCCGGGACGAGACGGCCGCGGACGACGCCCCCGTTCCGGACGGCCCCGTCGAGGGGTATCTCCCGTACGGGAACGTCGACGCGCGGGTCGAAACCGGCGATCGGGTCCGAACCCAGGTGCGGTCGTCGGCCGCGCCCTGGGAGTCGCGTCGGCCGGAACTGGACGCGGCGCTCCGGGTCGGAACCGGCCTCGTCACCCTGGAGCCGGGCTCGGGGACCCGCGTCGACGTTCGCGACGACGAGGCGGCCCGCGAGCTGGCGGGGATGACCGAGCTCCTCGGGATCGAGCCGCCCGACGGGTGGCGCGCGGTCTGGGGGCCGGCCGCGCTCGACGCCGACGTGGACGACCTCGAGGCGGGGCTGGAACGCGCCGTGAGCGAGGCCGAGCGGCTCGCGGAGGCGGTCGGCGTCGGCGACGCGGACGACCGCGACGCCGGCGGTGTCGGCCTCCTCGCGGACTCCGCGGAGACGCGCGCCGAGCCGCTCGCCCGCCCGAACGCCGGCGCGTGGGTCTGGTTCGGCCGCGAGTCGCGCTTCGCGCTCGACGCAGTCCGCCGGAAGGTGACCGCGACGATGCCGGGCCACCACCGGATCAAGGCCGGCTCCGGGTCGGCGTCCGCCGGCGTCGACTTCGCGGAGGCGATCTGCGATCCGGATCCCGACGCCGACTTCCCCGTTTCCGCCGTTCGCGACGCCTTCGGCCCGACGGAGGGCGACCGGCTCCGGATCGAACACGGCAAGCCCGACGGCCGGCTGATCACCCTCGGCGAGGGAACGGTGACCGCGGTCGACGACGACGGATCGATCACCGTCGAGCGGGAGATGACGCCCGGCGGGGACTACGACGGGCTCGGCACCCGCCGTGAGGCCGGTGACGTGGCGACGACGAGCCTCAAGGAGGGTCGGTGGTGGTACCCCACCACCTACCGGGGCTCCGACGGGACGGTGAAGGGGACCTACGTCAACGTCTGTACCCCCGTCGAGGTCTTCCCGGACGCCGCCCGCTACGTCGACCTCCACGTCGACGTGATCAAACACCCCGACGGGACGGTCGAGCGCGTCGACGACGAGGTCCTCGGCGAGTCCGTCGCGGCCGGCCACGTCGACGAGGCGCTCGCCGAGAAGGCGCGGAGCGTGGCCTCGGCGCTGGAGAACGCGCTGTAGCCGGGGAGATCTCGAAACGCGTCCCGCTCAGAAGTGGTTCGAGGCGTCCGTCTCGTGGCGGAGCTCGCCGCCGCGGCCGCCCTCGACGGTCGAGGCCCCCTGGTCGCCGGAGGAGGGGACTCGGACCGTGACGTCGGTGACCGCCTCGAAGTCGGTGATGAGGTCGCGGCGGATGTTCTCGGCGGTGATGTTCGAGACGCCACAGCCCGCACAGCCGCCGCCGAGTTCGACGACGACCTCGCCGGTCTCCGGGTCGGCCTCGCGCACGACGCTCGTCCCGCCGTGCATCTGGATGATCGGCATCTGGCCGACCATCCACGTCTCGATCCGCTCCGCGAGGCTCTCGTCGCTCATTACCTCCCCTTCGCGCCCGAACCTTTGGAAGGTTGCGGTTTGGGAGTCGCTCGCATCGTCGAAACGAACTACCTCACCGTCGATGACCGGAGACTCGCGGGGGCCCTCGTCCGGCCTCACTCGTCCCGACCGTCCCGACTCGCCGGCGGGTCGGGTCCGCCGTCGCCCGGGTCCTCGCCGGCGTCCGGCCGCGCCGTCTCCTCCTCGGCCGACGGGGGTCCGTCCGCCGCCGCGCTCGGAAGCCGCGTCGGGTCCGCGTCGTCGCCGCCGTGAAGCGAGTCGTCGCGCTCGAGGAGGTACAGGAGCGGCCCCAACGCGACCACCACGAGGACGCCCGGGATCGGCGCGTCGGGGACGAGAAGCGCCGTGGCCGCCCCCGTTCCCCCGGCGAGCAGAACGAGACCGGCCCACAGCGCCGGCGATCCCGTCTCGACGCCGACCCGCGTCGCGTCGCGGTGGACGAGCGCGGCCGCCAGCGCGAGGAGGAGCCCGCCGGCGACGGCTGCCAGTGACATGGAGCGGGTACGGGGGAGACGAAAAAAAGGGTGTCGCGAGCGCGCCGTCGCCGAAGGGGATCGGGGGTCGTCGCCGGAGGGTCAGGGGGCCTCGCCGGTCTCGATGGTGAAGGAGTCGCGGGGGTACGCGACGCAAGTGAGCGTGTAGCCGTCCCCGAGTTCGTCCTCGTCGAGCATCTGCTGGTTGTCGTGTTCGACGAAGTCCTCGGAGGGGCCGTCCGTGATGTGTCCGGCACACGAGACGCACTGTCCCTGCCGGCAGGCGTACGGGAGGTCCCATCCCTGCTCTTCGCCCTGATCGAGGATCGGCTCGTTGTTCGCCAGTTCGACCGTCTCGCCCTGCTTCGCGAACTCGACCTCGAAGTACTCGATCTCGTCCTCGGGGATGTCGCCGGGGCCGGCGCTCGCCGAGCCGCCCTCCTCGAGTTCGCCCTCGCCGCCCTCGCCGCTCGCCGGGATCGCGCCGCCGCCACCGCCGCCCGCGCCGATCGCGCGGTTGCCGGGCTCGGGGAAGCCGGGATCCGGGAGGGACTCGGCGCGCCGTTCGACGATCTCGTCGGAGATGTCCTCGGTGGGTTCCCACCCCGTCCCCTTCAGCGTACTGACGAGAACGACCGTCAGCGTCGCGATCGCTGCGAGCGCGATCGGCAGTGGGTCAAGCATACCGACGACTATGGAGAGGTGGTTTAATACCGTTTTGATCGGGCCAACGCTCCGGGAATTCACCCCGCGGATCGGGGCGACGTGGCCCCGCGAACCGGCGTCGTCCGCCCTCCCGCGAACCGCGTCGTGTGGCACCCGAGAACCGCGTCGCGTGCCACTCCGCTGAGCAGTACCGCGTGGCGTCCGCAGTGCCGGCGTGCGAACGCGGAACGGGTCCTTTATCGGCGCGCCGGTCGATCGGGCGGTCATGCAGGTGAAATCCCGTCACCACCTCCGAAGCGACGAGATCGCGGCGATCCGCGAGGCGGTCGCCGACCACCTCGGCGTCGACGTCGACGGAGAGACGTTCGAGCTCGTCGAGTTCGTCGACGCGAACTACGAGCTGGTGCTCGTCGACGGCGAGCCGGCGGTCTTCTACGTCGACGACGACGAGCCGTTCCTCACCGTCCGGGGGGCGAACGACTACGAGCCCGAGACGGGCGTCGTCACCGTCGACGCGGGCGCGATCTCGTTCGTCTCCGACGGCGCGGACGTGATGCGGCCGGGCATCGTCGAGGCGGACGCGGCGATCCGCGAGGGCGACCTCGTCGTGATCGCGGAGGAGACCCACGGGAAGGTGCTCGCGGTCGGCCGCGCGATGGTCGACGGCGACGAGATGGTCGGCGACAGCGGGAAGGTCGTCTCCTCGATCCACCACGTCGGCGACGAGCTCTACGAGTTCTCGGCGTGAGGGCCCCGTTCGGGATCGATCACTCGGCCGTCGCCGTACGATAGACGGCGGCACCGGACACGAGCGCGATCGCCAACCCGGCACCCGCCCCCATCGTGAGTCCGGTCGAGACCTCGCCGCCCATGACCCGTGCCATCACGATCCCCCACCCGGCACCGATGCCGACGCCGATCCCGATCCCCGCGCCGATGGCTCTCGAGCGGATCGCGTCCTCGGTCGCGCTCATACCGTCTCCCTGTCGTTCTCACGCGTATCAAGGTTCGGACGGACGAGTCTCGGACTTTCGGTCCGTGCTGACCGCTCACCGTCCGGTGAGAGACGTTCCAGACAAGCCACGTGTCTCGATCGAGACCGCGTCGACGAAACGGGAGCGTCGCCTCAGTCCTCGAGCTCGAAGGCGATCTCGACTTCGGCCTGGTACTCCCGTTCCGGCGCGTTCTTGATCTCCACGCCGAACTCCTGTACTTCTGCCCAGTAGACGTTATCCAGGGTGTCCTCGGCTCGGTCGATCGCCTCGTCCGCGGCGGCGTCGAAGCTCTCCTCGCTCGTTCCGATCAGCGTGATCTTCTTGAACACCATGCGTGCCGGTTGATCGCACGCCATTATAAAACCGTCCGCGGATCGTGGGTCGATCGCCGGACCGCCGGCTCCGTTCAGGGGCTCCCCGGCGCTCCCTCCATCACGGAGAAGTCGTCGCCGTCGGGGTCGACGCCGATCACCGCCCAGTCGTAGGGGGGCTTCAGCGACGTGAGCCGCTCCTGGAGGTCGTCGGCGTTCGTCCGCCACGTGACGAAACAACGGAGTCGCGGCGTCTCCCCACCGTCCGTGAGATACGGGCCCAGATCGTCGTCCTCCATACACAGCGCCGTGACGAGGACGCGTCGCCACTTTCGCTCCGCGACGAACTCGCGTCCGCCCTCGGAGACGCTGTATCCGAGCTCACGAAAGACGTCTCTGGCCTCCGTCGTCGGTGGGATGCTCGCAGTGGCCATCGATCCGACCGTTGATCGGGATCCGTGATAAACTTTCTCACGGTTCTCGGGATCGCACATCCCCGCGTTCGCCCCGCACGCGCCGGCTCGTGCGACTCACTCGTGGGCGGCGTCCCACTCGTCCGGCTTCCGGAGGTTGCCGCAGTCGGTACACTGGATCCGCCCCATCGTGTCCATCGCCGTGTCGAGCGAGCCGCAGTTCCCGCACGCGAACCCCCACCGATCGGCGGCGTCCGCGTCCGTGTAGACGAGGTAGAAGGGCCCCTCCGCCCCGCGTTCGGCGCGCGTTCGGTCGATGTACACCCGCTCGCCGTCCGCGGTCGTCGACGCGTCGAGTTCCATACCGTACGGTACTCGGTCGAGCGACTTAAGAAGCGAGACACGGCTCGGGACCGCCCGGCCCTCAGGTCCGGAACGACTCCCCGCAGCCGCACTCGGAGACGACGTTCGGGTTCTCGACGTGGAAGCCGGCGGCCTGGAGGCCGCTCTCGTAGTCGAGTTTGCTGCCGCCGATGTAGTTCCGGCTGGCGGGGTCGACGAACACCCGCAGCCCGTGGTGCTCGACGACGAGGTCGTCCGGCTCCGGCTCGGTGTCGAAGCGCATCCCGTAGGAGAGCCCCGCACAGCCGCCCTGCTGGACGAACAGCCGGAGCCCCGCCTCGTCGGTGTCGAGCTCTTCGCCCTCCAGAAGCGAGAGCGCCTCCGCGGCGGCCTCCGGCGTCACCTCGATCGCCGGATCGTCGCCGCCTCCCTGAACCGATTCGGTGCTCATACGCCGAGATACCCGTCGCAGGATGAAAACCCTGGCGGTGTAAACGGGTGACATGACTCTCGGTAACATGCCACGTATCGGCGGCCCGCCGATCGGGAGAGTCACGCCGATCCGGCGGTCGAGCCGTCCGGACCGTCCCGCAGGGCCGCGCGGAGCCCGACCTCGGCGACGTTGATCCCGTACTCGGCGGTGCGCGTGATGCTGTCGAGCACCGTCGCGAGCACGTACCCGTCCGCGAGGCTCCGCTCGTAGAGCTCCCGATCGACCCGCCGCGCCTCCTCGAGGAGGTCCTCGGCGTCGGCGATCGCCGTCCCGAGCGTCCGCGGGTCACACTCCCCGATCGTCTCCGAGAACGCCCGCTCGACCGTCGCCCGCGCGTCGGTCGCGAGCCGGTCGAGGTCCGCCGCGACCGGGTCCGCGGGCGGCTCCGCGATCGCCTCGGCGGCCTCGGCGATCTTCGTCGCGTGGTCCGCGACCCGCTCCAGCTGCCTGGCGACGGCGTAGTGGTCGAACGGGGTGAGGCCCCCGTCGCCGTCCGCCGGGACCTCGACGAGAGAGCGCTGGAACTCGCGGGAGAGGAGGCCGAACAGCCGGTCCACGTCGTCGTCCTGGTCGCGGACGCGCCCTCCGGCCTCGCCGTCTCCAGCGAGCGCGGCCGCGACGGCGTCCCCGTGCATCGTCAGGGTCCGGTCCGCCATCCGCTCCAGCGTCCGCGTCGGCGGGAGGTCCGCGACGTCGAGCATCGTCCGCGCGACCACCGCCTCCTCCGTTTCCTCCGCGATCTCGATCCCGACGAGGCCGGCGACCGCGTCGCGGACGGCCGCCCGCCCGGCGCGGTCCGGAGCGCCGTCGACGCGGACGACGTCGGCACCGGCGACGTACGCGGCGGCGACCAGCCGCTCGATCCCGGTCGGGTCGTGTCGTGCCGCCGACAGCGACACCGTCCGCTCTCCCCCTCCGCCTCCGGCGGGGCGAGGAGCAGCCGGCCGCCCCTCGGGTAGAGGTGGAGGGTGTCCCCTGTGTCGAGCGAGCGGTCGTTCGCCCACCCCTTCGGCAGCGAGACCGTGTACGTCGTCCCCCGGTGAGCTGGATCTTCCGCTCGTACGGGTCCGTTCCGTCGTTCATCTCCGGGCGATCCGCGCTGCGTCCGTCGGTCCGTCCTCGCCTCGGCTCCGGTCGGGTACGGGTACCATGCCGCAGGGTACCCGACCGACGATCATGTACCCTGCTATGTGGGATACGTGCCGCTCGGGTCCCCAACCGAGCGCTCCCGTGACCTCATACCCGATCGGATCTCTCAATAGCGATATATATCCGCTTCCGAGTCGCGTCGCCGGTCGGCGGGCGATCGCGGTCCGGTTTCATAGTGTTTATTGTAAGTCATTTCCGGTGCTCCCCCGACCCGTCCTGGCGGAGCACCGGTAAACAGTTACAATAAACACTATCAGGCCGCGTCATCGGCGACGGGAGTCGATCCGTCATCGGCGACGGGAGCCGATCCGTCGTTGGCGACAGTAGCCGATCCGTCCTCGGCGACGGGAACCGATCCGTCGGCGGCCGCGGGGTCGGACACGCCGGGGTCGCGTCCGCCGGCGATCGTGACGTCGCGTTTCGGGTACGGGATCTCGATGTCCGCGTCGGCGAGCGCCTTGTACAGCGCGCGGTTGATCTCGTGTTGGGCGCGTCGTCGTCGGGTCGGACCCTTGACCCAACAGAGCAGCTCGTACTGGAGCGCCGAGTCGCCGAACGAGCGGAGCCGCGCCCGCGGGCGCGGCGAGTCGAGGACCAGCGGCTCCGCCAGCGCCACGTCGATCGCGAGCGCCTCGAAGGCGTCGACGTCGGTGCCGTAGGCGACGCCGATCGGGACCCGGACGCGACGGCGACGCTGCGGCGCGGACTCGTTCGTCACCTTCGCCGCGTTGAGCGCGGCGTTGGGGACGGTCACCATCACCTCGTCGCGGGTGAGAAGCGTCGTCGAGCGGACGCCGACCTTGATGACGGTGCCCGCGGTGCCGTCGTCGAGTACGATGTAGTCGCCGATCTTGTAGGTGTCGTCGAAGTAGAGCGCGATGCCGCCGAAGAAGTTCGCGACGGTGTCCTTCGCGGCGAAGCCGACGGCGATGCCGGCGACGCCGGCCGCGCCGAGGAGCGGCGTGATCTCGATGCCCCACAGCCACAGCAGCGACCCCACGCTCCCGAGGAGGACGGCGAGACTCCAGACGTTCGAGAAGACGGGCGCGAAGTCGAACCGGCTCCCCTCCGCGTTGACGGCGGCGACGAGCCGGTTCACGACCGCGTTGGCCGCGTACGCCCAGACGAGGATCACGACCGACAGCGAGGGGCGGCCGAAGAGGTCGTCGAGCAGCCCCGGGTCCACGACCACCGACGCCCGGACCGCGGGCATCTGCGTGAGCACGTACACGCCCGCCAGCGCGGCGGTGACGACGAGCGGCGCGCGCAGCGAGTCGATGACGATGTCGTCGTACTCGCCGTCCGTGGTCGCGACGTACCGTCGGGCGACGCGGAGGACGACGAACTCCATGCCCACGGCGGCGACGACGGAGATAAGGAGCACCGCGACCGTCGCCTCGACCGCGGTGAGCCCCTCGAACGCCCCGATCAGCGACGGTATCATGACTTCGAGAGGTCGTTGCGGGAAATAACCGTTTCTGCCGGGAGCGACGTCGCTATCGACGTCGTCCGTCGTCCGCCCTCCCGGCGGGCGCGAGGAGGTCGACGAGTTCGTGGAGGCTCCCGACCTCGACGGTCGGCTCCGCGTCGAGGTCGAGCGCGGCGTTGTGCTCGCGCCGGACCAGGACGCTCTCGAGGCCCGCCCGCTCGGCGGCGATCACGTCGGTCGCGCGGTCGCCGACGTAGACCCCGCCGGACGCGTCGAGCGCGTCGAGCGCCTCGTTCAGGTAGTACGGGTCGGGCTTCCGGCGGTCGAACCCGTCGGGCCCGAGGTCGCGGCCCCGGACGTACTCGAACTCGGTCAGCCGGAAGTGGTCGACGACGAACTCCACCGTCGGGTGGTAGTTGTTGCTCACCAGCCCCACGGTCGCGCGCTCCGCGATCGGCTCGAGCGCGTCGACGTCGGGACACAGCGTCCGGACGCCGGCCGCCAGCCGGGAGACGGTCCGCTTCGCGCTGCGCTCCTCCCGCGCCGAGAAGAGCGCGTCGGGGTCGACGTCGAGCCGCCCGCAGGCGGCGCGGAACGCGTCGTCGTACTCGTACGTCGCGAGCGCGCCGCGGAGGTCGTCGTCGATCTCCAGGTCGCGCTCCTCCAGGACGTCGTCGAGGGCGCGGGCGTGGACCGCGGCCTCGGTCCCCCGCCCGTCGAGGATCACGCCGTCCATGTCGAAGAGGACGACCCCGTCGCCGGCCGCGTCGACGACCTTCATCGGGTGAGCCCCCGTGCGTACGCCGAGAGTCCCTCGCTCGCGAGGACGACGCCGAGGATGACGATCAGGATGGTCGCCACCGACTGCCAGGCGAAGGCGTTGACGGCGCGGAACAGCTGGACGCCGATGCCGCCCGCGCCGACGAACCCGAGGATCGTCGAGTCGCGGACGTTGATGTCCCAGCGGTAGACGCTGAGCCCGACGAGCGCCGGCTTGACCTGCGGGAGGATGCCGTAGATCAACACCTGCGTCGAGGAGGCCCCCGCGGCGCGGACGGCCTCGACCTGTCCGAAGTCGATCTCCTCTATCTCCTCGCCGAGCAGCTTCCCGAGGAAGCCGATCGACCGGAACGCGATGGCGACCGCGCCGGCGAGGGGGCCGCTCCCGAACACGACGACGAAGATCAGCGCCCAGATGATCGTGTTCACGGAGCGGCTCACCGTCACGATCAGCTTCCCGAGCCAGTAGGTCGCGGCGTTCGGCGTGGTGTTCTCGGCCGCCAGCAGCGCGACGGGAACCGCGAGCACGAGCGCGCCGACGGTGCCGAGCGCGGCGATGTGGAGCGTCTCGACGAGCGGCCCGACGATCTCCGGGACGTACGCCACGTCCGGCGGGTACATCCGGGTGAGCAGATCGTTGATCTCCCGGGGGACGGTCTCGACGTTCGTGATCCCGGTGTCGAGGAAGCGCCACGACGCGACGAACACGACGAGCGCGCCGAGCACCCCGAGGAACCGACCGACCTTGCGGCGGCGGTCGAACCGCTCCCACGTCCGTGCGGCTTCGGTCCTCGACGTCACTGGTACCTCCGTCTGACGACCGCGCTGACCCCCTCCGCGACGAGCACGACCGCGATGATCGCGACGAGGATGGCGCTGACGTACTGGTAGGAGTAGCGGTTGAAGGCGGTGAGAAGCACCGATCCGATCCCGCCCGCCCCGACGATCCCGACGACGGTCGAGGTCCGGATGTTGATGTCCCAGCGGTAGACGCTGAGCCCCGCGAAGCGGGGCACGATCTGGGGGACGACGCCGTATATCAGGGTCTGGACCGGCGACGCGCCGGTCGCCCGCACCGCGTCGACGCTCCCCATGTCGATGTCCTCTAAGTCCTCCGCGAGCAGCTTCGCGAAGAAGCCGACCGTCTTGAACGTGATCGTGATGATGCCGGCCAGGGGACCGAGCCCGACCGCCTTCACGACGAGGATGGCGACGATGATCGCGTTGAGCGCGCGGGACAGCGAGATGAACCCGCGGTTGAGGTAGTAGAGCGGCTTCGGCGAGAGGTTCTCCGCGGCCATGAACGCGACGGGGACGCTGATCGCGATCCCCGTGACCGTCGAGATCATCGCCATGGCGACGCTCTCGACCATCTTGTCGACGATCCGCCGGGCCTGTCGCGGCGTCGCCTCCGGCGGGAAGAAGTCGCCGAGCAGCGTCAGCCCGCGGCCGAACCCCCGAACGATCCGGGCGGGGTCGGCCCCGATCCCCCACGCGGACCAGAGGAAGAAGGCGGCGATCCCGAGGTAGGCCGCCCACTTGAACTCCCGGCGGCGGAAGACGGTCGGTCGCCGCCAGGTGCGCCGTTCGGCCGCCATCTCAGGAGCCTCCCGAGGCGGGCCGGTCCGCGGTTCGGCCGTCGGCCGAGACCACGCCGTCGCGGGCGGGGGGGTCGACGGGGTCGCCCTCGGCGGCCGTCCCGTCGCCGTCGCTCGCGCCGAGCGCCGACCGCGACGCGTCCGACTCGGGCGGGTCGCCGCCGCGGTAGACGCGGTCGAGCGCCGCGTCGCCGAGGTCGGCCGCCGGTCCCTCGAAGACGACCTCGCCGTCGTGGAGCCCGACGATCCGATCGGCGTGCTCGACCGCGAGGTCCACCTCGTGGATGTTGATCAACACGGGGACCTCGCGCTCGGCCGCGATCTCGGTGAGGAGTCGCATCACCGTGTTCGACGTCTCGGGGTCGAGACTGGAGGTCGGCTCGTCGACGAGGAGGATCGTGGGCTGTTGGACGACCGCGCGGGCGATGCCGACGCGCTGGCGCTGCCCGCCCGACAGCTCGTCGACGCGCTTGTTCTCCATGCCGTCGAGCCCGACGCGGTCGAGTATCTCGTAGGCGCGCTCGACGTCCTCGGGCGGGAACGACCGCCGGAACGCCCGCCACGCGGAGACGTACCCCAGCCGCCCGGTGAGCACGTTCTCCATCACCGTGAGCCGCTCGACGAGGTTGTACTCCTGGAAGATCATCCCGATGTCGCGGCGGGCCTCGCGGAGCCCGTCGTCGTCGAGCGCGGTCAACTCGGTGCCGTCGATCTCGACCGTCCCCCCGGTGGGCTCCGTGAGCCGGTTGACACACCGGATGAAGGTGCTTTTCCCGGCCCCGCTCGGACCGATCATCGCGGTCGTCTCGCTGCCGTCGATCGAGAGGTCGACCCCCTTCAGCGCCTCGTCCCCCGTCGGATACGTCTTCCGGAGGTCGGTTACGTCGAGCGTCATCGGATCACTCGCTCAGCGAGCCCTGCGTGTACTCGACGCCGTTGTACCGCTGGATGACCATGATGTTGTACCAGTGGCGGCGGTACTCGATGGGGACGTACTCCTCGTAGCCGGTCCGCTCGGCGTACGCCGTGCCGGCGAAGTCGGAGTCGAGCCAGGCGGCCCGGATCCCCTCCTGGATGTCGGGGTGGAGGTTGTAGCGGTACGCGACGGGGCCGTTCGGGAACGGGTCGGACGCCCAGACGACCTTGAAGTCGTCGAAGCTCAGGTTGCTGTCGGCCTCCACGGTGTCGAGGAAGCAGGTCGAACAGATCGGCCCGGCGTCGTAGTCGCCGGCCGCGATGCCGCGGGTGGTCTGGGAGTGGCCGCCGGAGAAGTTGACCTCGTAGTCCTCGCCGGCGGTCACGTCGAAGTACTGGTCGAACAGCGCCGAGGGGGCCTGGTGGCCGGAGTTCGACGCCGGCTCCGCGTGGGCCATCCGGACGTCGTCGTCCGCGAAGTCCTCGACCGCCTGGACCTCCTCGGCGTCGGCGCGGGTCGTCGCGAACAGCCGATACCCGAACGCGCCGTCGGGCGCGATCCCGGCGGCGAACGGCACCGCGCCGGCGAGGTTGACCGCGAACGCGGTGGTCCCCGTCGAGAAGTTCGCGATGTGGGCGCGCTCCGAGCGCATCGCCTCGACGGAGGCGGCGTAGTTGTTCACGCGGTTGTACTCGACCGGGATGCCGGTCTCCTCCTCGATCCGCTCGAAGACGGCCTGGAAGTCCTCCTCGTAGCGACCCTGAACGTCCTCGCTCGGGCTCTCGGTGAAGACGAGCGTGTCCGGCTCGAGCCACTCGCTCTCGTCCTCCGGCGTCTCCTGAACGGGCTCGCCGTGGGGAATTTCCTCGACCTCGCGGTTCCCCATCCGTTCGAGGTCCGCCTGGGTCCCGCGCTCGTACCCCGCGTCGACGAGCGGCGTCGAGAGGTAGTTGTTCTCCTCCCAGTTCGGGCTCTCGGGGTCGAACGCGCTCGACTCCGCGAGCATCGGATCCCCGGACTCTCCGTCACCGCCGGAGCCGCCACCCCCTCCGTCGCCGCCCGAGCCGCCGGAGCCGTCCGAGCCGGAGCCGTCGGAGCCGCCGGAGCCGGTCGAGCCCGACCCGCCGGAACACCCGGCCAGTCCCGCGATCGCGGCCGCGCCGCCGAGGCTGATGAACCGCCGTCTCGAACTCGGTCCCGTTCGTCCGCAGGTGTCTTCCACCATTACGGCCGATTCTCCCCTCGTTCGGCCTAAGAAGGCTGCTATGACCCGTACGTTCCGGATTCGAGCGCTCACGAACGCTCCGGAGACCGCCGACGGGCCCGGACGCGATTCGAGCCCTCCCGTGAGAAACGTACTCGTGGGGAGCGCCGCGTCGATCCCGTCCCGTCCGCCCGATCACGGCAAGGTTGATGCCGCCGCGGCCGGAACTCCGCGTGGATGCGCCTTCCCACCGCAACCGACCTCAGGCGACCCGCCCACACCGGCGAGAACCGCTGTTGGCCGTGTACGACGGTCAACGTGGCCGTCGTCGCGATCGCCGCCGCGGCGGTCACGGCCGTCGGCTCGCCGGCGCTCGGCGGGGCCGTCGCCCTCGCCGGGCTCGCGCTCGTCTGGCTCCGGGGATACGTCGTTCCGGGGACGCCGCGGTTCGCGCCGCGACTGGTCGCCCCGATCCCCGGCAGCGAGGCGGTGTTCCACGGGGTCGGCGCGGGCGGTGGAGCGGAGACGGCCGGCGGACCGGACGCGACCGACGGGGCGGGAGCGCCCCCCGACGGCGGGACCGGCTCGCTCCGCCGGACGGCCGTCGACCCCGCCGTCCTCCTCGACCGCCTCGTCTCGGCGGACGTGCTCGCGGTCGACGGCGACACGGTGGCTCCCACCGCGGCCTACGACGAGCGCTGGGGCGCGGAGATCGACCGGCTTCGCGACCGCGACACCGAGGCGCTCGCCGAGATAGCGCGGGAGATCTCGCCCGCGACCGCCTCGCGCGTGGTCCGGGCTGACCGCGAGTGGATCGCGCTCGCGGCGGAGGACGCGACCGTCATGGAGGAGACGTGGGTCGACCGGCCGACCGCGATCGCCGAGATCGCCGGCTACCGCGCGGCCGAGCCGTTCCTCGACGACGACTCGGTCCGCCTCGCGGCCGCGCGGACGAACCGGATGTTCCTCGACCGCTGTCCGGACTGCGAGACGGAACTCGAGCAGGGCGTCGACATGCCCTGCTGTGGCGGCTACAGCGGGCCGGGCGAGGAGCCGGCCGAGACGCTCGTCTGTCCCGCCTGCGAGGTGCGGCTGTACACGTTCGATCCCGCGTAATCCGTCCGACCCGGCGTAGTTCGTCCGAGCCCGCGTGGGCCGTCCGGCGCGACCGCGTCTCCGCCCCCGAACGCTCCGCCCGCCCTACTCGAACCGCTTGCGAACGCTCTCGGCGTGCGCCTCCAACCCCTCCGCCTCCGCCAGCGTCGTCACGACGTCGGCGATGTCCGAGAGCGACTCGCGGTCGAGCCGCTGGACGGTCGACGACCGCAGGAACGTGTCCACGGAGAGCCCGCCGTACCGCTTCGCGCCGCCGTTCGTCGGCAGCACGTGGTTCGGCCCGGCCGCGTAGTCGCCGGCGGCGACCGGCGAGTGGGGACCGAGGAAGACGGAGCCCGCGTTCGAGATCCGGTCGAGCAGCGCCTCGTCGTCGTCGGCCATGATCGAGAGGTGCTCGGCCGCGTACTCCTCCGCGAACAGCACCGCCTCCGACATCGACCGCGCGTGGAGCACGCCGGAGGCGTCGCCGTCGAGCGCGGCTCGAATCGTCTCCGCCCGCTCGCGTTCGTCGACGCCCGCCTCCACCGCCTCGGCGACCGCAGCCGCGAGGTCGGCGTCGTCGGTCACGGCGACGACGGAGGCGTCCGGGTCGTGTTCGGCCTGCGCGAGCAGTTCGGCGGCGACGTACTCGGGATCGGCCGTGCCGTCCGCGAGCACCAGCACCTCGCTCGGCCCCGCGAGGAAGTCGATCTCGACGTCGCCCTGGACGATCGACTTGGCGGCGGTCACCCACTTGTTTCCGGGGCCGACCACCTTCTCGACGGTCGTCACCGTCTCCGTCCCGTACGCGAGCGCCGCGATCGCCTGCGCGCCGCCGGCCTGGTACACCGCGTCCGCGCCCGCCTCGTGGATCGCCGCGAGCGTGACGGGGTTCGGGTCGTCCGCGGGCGGGGTCGCGACGGAGACGTGGTCGACGCCCGCCACGACCGCCGGGACCACGCCCATCAGCGCGCTGGAGGGGTACGCCGCCGCGCCGCCGGGGACGTAGACGCCCGCGCGGTCGATCGGTCGGAAGCGCCGACCCAGCTCGCGCCCCTCGAACGACTCGCGCCAGTCCTCGGGCCGTTGGCGCTCGTGGAACGCCCGGACGTTGTCGGCGGCCTCGCGGACCGCGTCGAGGACCGGGTCGTCCGCGTCCTCGAGTTCGGCGTGTGCGCGCGCGGCCTCGTCGGTGATGTCGAGGTTGCCGACGGCCACCCCGTCGAACTCCTCGGCGAACTCGCGGACCGCCACGTCCCCCTCCTCGCGCACCCGGTCGACGATCTCCTCTACGTCCCCGCGGACCGCGTCGATCCCCGCGTCGCGCTCGAAGAACGCGCGCCGCTCCGCGGGCGAGAGGTCGGCGACGGCTCGTACATTCATACCCTCGCTCGGGGGCGACGGGAAAAGGGCGTTCCGGCTCGCGTCGGTCGGGGGGCCGTCGCGCTCCCTACTCGGTGAGCGGGAGAAGGATCCCGAACACGAACGGCGAGAGGAGCGCGATCGCGGTTCCGAGGAACTCGAGATCGAGCAGGAGGGTCTCCTCCCAGCCGGGAACCTGCGCTCCCGTCGTGTGGATGGTCAGCTCGCCGAGCGCCCCGATCAGGAACAGAGAGACCCCGAACAGGAAGCTCCGTTTGGTGATCGTCGGATAGTCGAGGTCGCCGTAACGGCCCGTCATGGTTCCCCGTCGTCGCGAGGATCGCATAAGAATTTCTCTCAACGGGCGCTCACCGGAATGGGTCGCCGTCGCGTCCTCACTCCAGCGGCCGGATCCCGGTCGCGTCCAGGGTGGCGACGACGACGAGCCCCGCGAGGATCGCGCCGGCCGCGAAAAGCAGCGGCGCGGAGAGCGCGACGGCGACCCCGTAGGGCGCGAGGAGCCGGATCGTCCCGCGGACGACGAAGGCGGCGATCCCGAGCTCGAACGCGACGAGCGCGAGCCGCACGAACCCCGCCCGGTTCATCGGGTCAGTCGGTCCGGAGGGCGGTGTGGTCGTGGCGACCGTGCCCGTGGCGGCCGTGGTCGCGGTCGAACCCGTGGCTCATCTCGTAGAACACCGCCTCCGGGTCGGAGTTCCACTGCCACTTCCAGCGGGTCCGGACGAGAAGCGAGAGCTTCCGGGTGAAGGAGAGCTCCGGCGTCGTCGAGACGGTGTCGTACCCGAGCTTCCTGATCAGCCGGTGGTGGTCGGCGTACAGCACCGCCGCCAGCAACACCGCGAGCTGACAGTCCTCCGGGAGGTACTTGATCCCGGCCACGCCCTCCTCGTAGAGCCGCTCGGTCCGGACGAGCTCCTCGCGGATCGCGGCGGCCACGTCGTCGTCGAACTCCAGGTTCAAGATTCGCTCCTCGCTCACGCTGTGTCGACGCAGGGTCTCGAGCGGGAGGTAGATCCGGTCGCGCTCGACGACGTCCTCGCGGACGTCCCGCAGGAAGTTCGTCATCTGGAACGCCTCGCCGAGCCGGGTCGCGTGCGGCAGCGCCGCCTCCTCGGCCGCCGGATCGAGGTCCATGATCGCCGTCATCATCCGCCCGACCGCGGACGCGGAGCCGTCCATGTACGCCTCGAGGTCGGCGTACGTCTCGTAGCGGTCGGTGTCGATGTCGCTCTCCATCGCGTCGATGAAGGCGTTCACGTCCGCGTCCGCAATGTCCCGCTCCTCGCGGACCGACGAGAACGCCGACAACACCGGGTCGTCGGTCGGCTCCTCGCCGAGGGCGGCCCGGCGGAGCCGCTCGAGTTCGGCGCGCTGTTCGGCCGGCGGCGCGGTCTCCTCGGCGTCGACGATCTCGTCGGCGACGCGGAAGAACCCGTACAACACGTACGTGGGGTGGCGGATCTCCTCGGGCAGCAGGCGGGTGGCGACGTGGAACGTCTTCCCGGTGCGGCGCTGGATCCGCTTGCCACGGGCAACCTGGCGTTTCTCTACCATGGTGACCCCTGAGACGCCGCGAGGAGGGTCGGGAGCGGGTCGCCCATCATGTACAACGGGTCGGCCCGCAGAACCATAACAGTTCCCACGAATATCGACCCTCACGACCGGTTATTTTCTCCCGCGAATCCACGATTATTTCACGTCCGCTCCCGGCCCGTTCGTCGGGCCGCGGACCGCCGCCGAACCCCTAGTAGAACGTGTCGCTACAGTCGTAGACGACCCCGTGGATCGGACAGACGTACTTGCAGTGTCTGTGGACCATCGCCTCCCCGCAGCGGGGACACGGTCGCCCGCCGTGGTCGCCTTCACGACCGGCGTCGCCTCCGCGGTTGGTGTCGCCTCCACGATCGGCGTCGCCTCCGCGGTCGCGGCCGGACCGCTCGGTCGGGTCGCTCACGCTCGCCCCGACGGCTGCCGGCGTAATAAACGGTCCTCTCCCGCCGGCGGTCACTCCGTCGCCAGCGACGCGTACACCGACTCCGCGACGCTCGCGTCCCCGAACGGCAGCGTCAACACGCCGCCCCACTCCTCGTCGGTCAGCGCCGCCACCGTGGAGTCGTCGAGGTCGACGCGGCGGACCTCCTCGCCGTCGAGCGTCATCGACACCGCGAACGGCTCCGGGTCGTCGGCCGCGCCCGACGCCTCGAGCCGCTCGCGGAACGACTCTTGTCCGTCCTCCGAGAGCGAGATCCCCACGAGGTGTTCGCCCTCGTCCTCGGTGACCCCCTGGACGTAGTCGAGGTCCGCGGCCTCGAAGAGGAGGTCGCCGGGGCCGTCGCCCGACCCGCCGTCCGATCCGTCCTCGCGAAGCAGCCGGGCCTCGAACGGCGCCTCCGGGTCGACGGCGACCGACGTCGCGGTCGACGCCTCCGAGTCGCTGCCCGAGCCGTCGCCGTCGGCGTCGCCCGCGCCGGTCGTCGCGTCGTCCGAGTCGCTTCCGTCGCCGCCCTCCTCGCCCACCGAGACCGCCCCGGCGAAGCCGACGGCCCCGACCGCACACGCGGCCCCGAGCCCGCCGAGCACGCCGCGTCGAGAGAGTTCCATACCCCCCACTCCCGTCCGGGCTAAAAAAGGGTTACACGCCGATTAACGCGGCTGATAATCGCCGCGACCGGCGATTCCGTTCGGTCCCGTTCGACTCCCTCCGATTCCGTTCAGTTCCCTTCGGCTCCGCCCCCTCCGCGGCCTCACTCGGAGTCGAACGTGACGGCGTCCAGGGTCGTCGTCTCGCCGAACAGCCAGTCGGCGTGCTCGACGGCGTAGTCGCGGTGGTCGGCGGTGATGTAGCCGAGCGCGTCCTCGACGACGACGGGGCGGTAGTCCCGCAGCCCGGCGCTGCCGGCGGTGTGGAGCACGCAGACGTTCGCGAGGGTCCCGCAGATCAGCAGGTCGTCGACCCCGTGCGTCTCGAGGTATCCCTCCAGGTCCGTCCGGTAGAAGGCGTCGTAGGTGTGCTTCTCGACGACGTGGTCCGACTCGCGGACGTCGAGGTCGTCGACGAGCTCGGCGTCCCACGACCCCTCGACGACGTGTTCGCCCCACCGATCGAACTCGTCGTAGTAGTGGGCGTCCTCGAACTGTTCCGGCGGGTGGACGTCGCGGGTGTAGACGACGCGCGCGCCGGCCTCCCGGGCGCGCGAGACGAGGTCGGTCACGGGCCCGATCGCCGCCTCGCTCGGCTCGGCGTAGAGGCTCCCGTCGGGGTGACAGAACCCGTTTTGCATGTCGACGACGACCACCGCGGTGTCGGCCGGATCGTACGGCATGGTCGTCCCTTGCGCGTCCGGGCACAAAAGATCGGACTCGGCGGCGCAGGCGACCGCCTCCCGGAGCCGGGACCGAACGGACAAACTACTTACCCGGTCCCCCGTAATCGACCGTATGCGACGGGTTCTCCCCCTCGCGGCGACGCTCGCCCTCTTCGCCCTCCTCGTCGCGGGGACCGGCGGCGTCGCCGCGGCGGACGCGGCGGTCGCGGAGACCGCCGCCGACTGCCAGACTGCCGCGGACAACGACCTGGTCGGCTGCTGGAACGGGACGTACCACGCGGAGGAGCTCGGCTTCGACCAATCCGACGGGCTGACGGAGGCCGAACTCGAGACGCTGACCCACCGGAGCATGGCGCGCGTCGAGCGCCTCCGCGAGCGCCCCTTCGAGACGGGCGTCCCGGTCGAGACGGTCACGCGCGAGGAGTTCCGAGCGAACGGGACGGGCGGCAACGGGACGAACGCGACGGGCGACGCCGAGTTCCGCCGCTGGAACGACCAGGTGTGGAAGGCGCTTTTCGTCGTCGGCGAGGACGAGTCGAGCGCGGAGGCGATCGACACGGTGTTCGGCGGCTCCGTCTCGGGGTTCTACTCGCCGGCCGACGACCGGATCGTCCTCGTGGTCGCGGAGGGCGAGGAGCTCCAGGTGAGCGAGTCGACGCTGATCCACGAGCTGACCCACGCGATGCAGGACCAGTACCACGACCTCGCCGCGCCGCGGTTCGTCGGCGCGACCCAGGACGCCGACCTCGCGGTCGACGGGATAGTCGAGGGGGAGGCGGTCTACGTCGAGGAGCGGTACGCCGACCGCTGTGAGACGAACTGGAGCTGTCTCGCGCCCCCCGACTCCAGCGGATCCGGCGGCGGGTCGGCGGCGGACTACAACCTCGGGATCCTCCAGACGGTCCTCCAGCCGTACTCCGACGGGCCGTTCTACGTCGAGGCGCTGATCGACGAGGGCGGCTGGAGCGCGGTCAACGAGACGATGAACGACCCGCCGAACGCGACGGCGGCGGTCATCCACCGCGAACCCGGCTACGAGACCCGCGAGATCGAGTTCGAGGACGCCGCGGAGGGCGGCTGGGAGACGTACGCCGACCAGGGCGTGAACGGCTCCGAGACCGCCGGCGAGGCGTCGATGTTCGTGATGTTCTGGTACCAGAGCTGGGAGTACGACCACCCGGTCCTCGAGCCGACGCGGGACGTCTCGGCCAACGTCCGGGTCCACACCGCCACCGACGAACAACTCGACACGCGGTCGGCGTACAACTACGCGGACCCCGCGACGACGGGGTGGGTCGACGACGAGCTGTACCCGTACCGGAACGACGCCGGCGACGCCGAGCGCGACGGCTACGTCTGGGTGACCGAGTGGCGGACGCCGACGGACGCCGCGGAGTTCCACGCCACCTACCGCACGATGCTGAAGGAACACGGCGCGGACCGCCTCGACGACGGCGTCCGCGACATCCCGACCGGCGACTTCCGCGGGGCCTACGGCGTCGAGCGCGACGGGACCAGGGTGACGATTGTCCACGCGCCCGATCCGCCGGACGTCTTCGAGCTCCGGCCCGGCATCGACCTCGAGGAGCCCGCATCGGGGACGGGAGACGACGGGACGACCGCGGACGACGGAGCGCTCGACGACGGAGCGCTCGACGACGGAGCGCTCGACGACGGGATGACGAACGACGGGACGGAGCCGTCGAACGGCGCGACCGATCCGGACGACAGTGGGGCGTCGGATGACGTCGCTTCGGATGACGGCTCTTCGGATGACGACGCGGACGGAACGAGCGCCGACGCCGACCCCGGCGACGGCGGGTCCACGGACGACGGGGTGCCCGGACTCGGCGTCGTCGCCGCGGTCGTCGCCCTGCTCTCCGCGACCGCGCTCCTCCGTCGTCGCTCGCGGCGGTAGCTAACCGCGGCGACCGCGGCGACGACACGGATGACTTTTCGTCCCCGCCGGCCGAACGTCCGGTCATGACCGAGTTCGACATCGTCGACGCCGAGGCGGTCCGCAGCGGTCGGGCCACGGACGCCTACTTCGACCGCACGGCGACCGCCCTCGAGGGCGCGGGACGGAACCCCCGCGTCGTCGCCGAGGTGACCGCGGACCAGTTCCCGACGGGCGAGTTCGAGCTGCTCGCCGGGCTGAAGGACGCGGTCGCGCTGCTGTCCGGCCGCGACGTCGACGTCCACGCGATCCCGGAGGGGCGGCTGTTCGACGGCGGCCCGGTGATGCGGATCGAGGGCGAGTACCTGACGTTCGCGCGGCTGGAGACCTCGCTTTTAGGCTTCCTCTCGCACGCCTCCGCCATCGCGACCGCCGCGCTCGACTGCCGGGTCGCCGCGCCGGACGCGTCGGTGCTCTCCTTCGGCGCGCGCCACGTCCACCCCGCGATGACGGCCGCGGTCGAGCGCTCGGCGCTGGTCGGGGGACTCGACGGCTTCTCGCACGTCGCCGCCGGCGACCTGATCGG
Organism: Halorubrum aethiopicum; assembly: GCF_001542905.1. Classification (NCBI taxonomy): domain Archaea; kingdom Methanobacteriati; phylum Methanobacteriota; class Halobacteria; order Halobacteriales; family Haloferacaceae; genus Halorubrum; species Halorubrum aethiopicum. The sequence goes on from NZ_LOAJ01000001.1 coordinate 897,950, forward strand.
CCGGGAGGCGTCGGGGACGATGCCGCACGCGCTGTCGATCTGTTTCGGCCGCGGCGAGCAGGAGGCGGCCTGGCGCGCCTTCGACGACGCGGTCGACGAGTCGGTCCCGCGGATCGCGCTCTGTGACACCTACTCCGACGAGGTCGACGAGGTCCTGCGGGCGGTCGACGCGCTCGGCGACCGGCTCGACGGGGTCCGCCTCGACACCACCGGCTCCCGTCGGGGCGACTTCAGACACATCGTGCGGGAGGTGAACTGGGAGCTCGACGCCCGCGGCCACGGCGACGTCGACGTGTACGTCTCGGGCGGGCTCGGGCCGGCGGACCTCCGGCGGCTCCGCGACGTCGTCGACGGCTTCGGCGTCGGCGGCTACGTCTCCAACGCCGACCCGGTCGACTTCGCGCTCGACATCGTCGCGGTGGAGGGCGAGCCCGCCGCCAAACGCGGGAAGCTCTCGGGCGCGAAGGCCGTCTACCGCACCGCGGCGGGCGACCACGCGGTCGGGCTCGCCGACCGCGACGGTCCGGCGGGCGCGGAGTCGCTCATGGAGCCCGTGATCCGCGGCGGGGAGGTCGTCGCCGACGGCGCGTTCGACCTCGAGGCGGCGACCGAGCGCGCGCTCGCCGACGCGGAGCGCGTCGGCTACGGGTCGGAGTAAGGGGGAAAACGGCGGTCGGCTCCGGTGGTACGTTCGTCAGGGTGTCGGGGTTACAGCTCCTCGACCGCGCCGCCGTCGGGGCGCTCCCGGAACACCTGGCCCTCGATGAGCGTCACCATGGTGTCGTCGTCCTGCCAGGCGGTCGGCGAGATCTTCGCCTTGCGGCAGGCCCGCGAGAGGAACTCCGCGCCCGACCAGCCGTTCTCGACGGGGACCGTCGGGTAGAGCCAGCCGTGGGCGTTGCCGCCGTCGACCGCGACGCCGTGGGTGCCGATCTCGAGGTCCTCGAGCGGGTCGTTCGTGAGGACGGTGTTCGAGACGACACAGACCGAGACGGTGATGTTCTCGAGTTCCTTCGGCTCGACCTCCGAGCCGCAGGAGTCGCCGGAGGCGGCCTTGATAGCGGCCTCGACGATGGCGTGACCGAGCTGATCCGACCCGTCCCACGCGCCGGCACACCCCCGCAGCCGGCCGCGCCCGCGGGTCGACTCCAGTCGAACGAACGCCCCGGTCCGCGCGTAGAAGGCCTCGCGCATGCTCCCGGGCTGTTCGCGTTGTCCGTGTCGAACGAACGACTCGACCGCCTCGCGTGCGAGTTCGACCGCTCGTGCCCCGTCGTCGTACGACAGCCGAACGGTCTGTGCCTCGGACATACACACTGTTAGCGGTGCTGACGACTTGAACGCTTCCCTTGATGGTGAACGTTCGTGATCGACCGGAAACGGCCGTATGAGGTCTCATACGCGCCGGTGAACCCGATTCGGCTTCTCACGGACGTGGGGTTCTTTACGGCCGGTCGCGTCGCTCGGCGTGCGAGCGGACTGAGGGGAGTAAGCCCCCTTCGGTTCGTCCCGACATTCGGCTGAGCGTCCGCGCCGTGGCCGGACTACCTTGTGGCGCGGACTTGCACCGGCGAGGATTCGCCGTTCCATCCGTTCCCGCCCGTCGGCCCTCCTCGGGTTAACTCCCTTCCCTTACGGGTCGGTTCGCGCGAATCACGGGTCGGGGCGGGGGGTGTCGTTGCTGTTCCAGAGCCAGCCGTCTCCGACTCCGGGCGTGTGCCCGGTCGCCCGTCCGGCCGGTGGGGGACTTTCCTCATGCCAGTGGCACGGGAGTCGGGCTCCCTCTGTCCGACCGGAGGTACCCCGGCGCGAGGAATAAGCGGTTCGGTCGGGACGATGCTCGCTCCGATCACGCCCGGCCCGAGCGGTCGACGCCCTCCGGGAGCGGGCCGTCGTACCCCTCGGGGACGTACGGACAGAGCGGGTCGCTCGCGAGCGGGTCGCCGGTGTGCGCGTACGCCCGCGACCGGCTCCCGCCGCAGACGTGCTTGAACCCGCAGGCCCCGCACTTCCCCGTCAGGTCCTCCGGCTCGCGGAGCCGCTCGAAGAGGTCGGCGTTCCGGTAGATCTCGACCACGGACTCCTTGCGGACGTTCCCCGCCGACTCGGGGAGAAAGCCCGACGGGTACGCCTCGCCGACGTGGCTCACGAACGCGAACCCGCGACCGGCCGTGATCCCGCCGCGGCGCGCCGATCCCGTCCGATCGTTCTGGAGGCCGACCCGCCGGTAGAACGGTGCCTCGGTGGTCTTCACGCCGAACGGCTCCGCCGCGTCGACGTCGTGGAGCCACTCCATCACGGCCTCCGCGCGCTCCGGGGAGACGGGGTCGAGGACCCGCCCGCGCCCGACGGGAACGAGGAAGAAGACGGACCAGAGCACGGCCTCCAGCTCGCGGACGCGGTCGCGGATCGCCGGGAGCTCCTCCACCGTCTCCGCACAGACCGTCGTGTTGATCTGGAGGGGACGCCGGCGTCGCGGGCCGCCTCCGCGGCCGCGACGGTGTCCGCGAAGCTCGCCTCGCCGCGGAACGCGTCGTGGCTCTCGGCGCTCGCGCCGTCGAGGCTGAGCGCCATCCGGCACATTCCGGCGTCCGCCAGCTCGCGGACCCGATCGGGCGCGAGCGACCGGGTGCCGCTCGGCGTGACCGTCATCCGGTTGCCGAGGTCGGTCCCGTACCGGACCAGCTCCGGGAGGTCCTCGCGGGCCAGCGGGTCGCCGCCGGAGAGCACGACCAGCTGGCCGTCGCCGAACTCGGCGGCCTCCCGGAGCAGTCGCTTTCCCTCCTCCGTGGTGAGTTCGTCCGGGTGACGGGCCGGCTTCGCGTCCGCCCGACAGTGCCGGCAGGCGAGCTCGCACGCCTGCGTGACCTCCCAGACGAGCACGAGCGGGCGTCGGTCGGTGTCGAGGTCGTCGAACATCTCTCCTCCGTGGGTACGCGCTCCTCTCCGTTCAGCGATCCAGCGAACGTGTTCGCGGGCGTTCCCAGGGTCCGGGAGCGCGCTCGGACCGATATGTTTCCCGCACCGATACGCCCCGTATGGTCGAGAAAGCGCAGCGCAGCCTCGACGAGACGCCCCGTCGGACCCGGGAGCGCCGGTGGGAGGTGTTCGTCCGCGAGTCCGAATCGGACCCGATGCGGCGGGTCGGGACCGTCGCGGCCCCGTCCGCGGAGGTCGCCCACGAGGAGGCGAGCCGGCTGTTCGCGTGGTACGCCCGCGACGTCTGGCTCTGCCCGGCCGACGAGACCCGCCGGTTCTCGACGTACTCGCTCGGGGATTCGGCGGACGAAGGTGACTCCGACGTCGCGGACGCCCGCCCCGGCGGCGAACCGCGCGTCCGCGAGGAGACGGAGGGGACCCCCGATGTCCGGGAGGGAGAGGATCGTCGATGATCTCGATCAGCAAGCTGCTCTGCGGGCTCGACGCCGAGAGCGACGGGCTCCGGTACGACGCCGCCGGCGACTCGGCCGAGCCGCAGATCACGGAGCGGAAACAGCGCCGCCCGGTCGTCGTCTGGAACGCGACGAAGCGGTGTAACCTCCACTGCGACCACTGCTACGCCGGCGCGGACGCCGACTGCGCGCCCGGCGAGCTCTCCACGGCGGAGGCGAAGGGGCTTCTCGACGGGCTCGCCGACTACGGCGTCCCGGTCGTGCTCTTCTCGGGCGGCGAGCCGCTGATGCGCGAGGACCTCCCGAAACTCGTCGCGTACGCGGCGGATCGCGGGATACGGCCGGTGCTCTCGACGAACGGGACGCTCCTGACGCGGGAGGCGGCCGCCGAGTTGAAGGAGGCGGGCCTTCAGTACGCCGGCGTCTCCGTCGACGGGCTCGCCGAGCGCAACGACGCCTTTCGGGGCCGGGAGGGCGCGTTCGACGCGGCGGTCCGGGGGATCGAGGCCTGTCTCGACGTCGGGCTGAAGACCGGGCTCCGGTACACGATCACCGAGGCGAACGCGCCCGACCTGGAGGGCGTGATCGACCTGCTGGCCGACGTCGGCGTCGACCGCTTCTGCTTCTACCACCTCGATTACGGCGGCCGCGGCGCGGACATCGTCGACGCCGACCTCTCGCCGGCGCGGAAACGCGAGGCGGTCCGGACGCTGTGTGACCTCACCCGCGAGTACCACGACCGCGGCGAGGAGATCGAGACGCTGCTCGTGGGCAACTACGCCGACGCCGGCTACCTCGTCGAGTACGCCCGCCGGGAGCTGGGCCCGGAACACGCCGAGCGCATTCGGGCGTACCTCGAACGCAACGGCGGCGACCCGGCGGGCGAGCGCGTCGCCGACGTCGATCCGGTCGGCAACGTCCACCTCACGCAGTTCTGGCAGGGCCACGCGCTCGGCAACGTCCGCGACCGCCCCTTCGCCGCGATCTGGGAGGACGAGTCGGACCCGCTGCTGGCCGCGCTCCGCGACCGCGACGACCGGCTCACCGGCCGGTGTGCGGAGTGTCGGTACCGCTCGATCTGTCGCGGCGGCTCGCGGCTCCGGGCGCTGCGGACGACCGGCGACCTCTTCGCGCCCGACCCGCAGTGTTACCTCCGCGAGGAGGAGATCGCGCCGGACGCCGCGACCCCGGTCGATCGGGTCGGCGACGCGGCCGACTGAGGCGGGTCCGATCCGCCGGGCCTTCCCGCGCTCACGCCGGAAGCAGCGGGAGCAGGGCCGCGCTCGCCTCCGCGACCGCCGCGACCGCCCCGGTCACCGCCGCATCCGCCTCCGCGACCGCCGTGCCGCCCTCCGCCATCCCCTCGAGTTCGTCGCTGTAGGTGACGGTGACATACAGCAGGGTGAAGATGACCGCGTTGTGGAGGCCGTGGAGCAGCGCCGGGACGACCAGGTTCTCCGTGTACTCGTACACCGCGCCGAAGACGAGGCTCGGGAAGAAGAGGATCGCGACCGTGGTGAGCCGCCCCGAGACCCCGCCCGTCAGCGCCATCACGTGGATGAACGCGAAGATCCCGGAGGCGATCGCGATGGCGGGGACCGCCGGCAGCGACTCCCGGAGCCGTCCCTGGACGATCCCCCGGTAGAGGACCTCCTCGGAGGGCCCGACGACGAGGAACATGGCGACGACGAAGAGCGGGATGATCGCCGGGTTCCGCATGGCGAGCTCCGCGCTCTGGTTCGAGGCCGCCTCCCCGCCGAGCAGCTGGACGACCGAGGAGACGACGAGCAGCGTGATCACGATCACGACCCAGCCGCCGACGACGAGCCCGACCTCCGTCAGGCTCGGCCGACGGACGCCGAGATACGAGACGATCCCCGCCCGGTCGAACCCCCGCCACGCGAGGTAGCCGACCGCGAGCCCGCCGAACGCGACGTACTGCCCCACGATCAGCGTGAGCACCACGTACACCGCCAGCGGCAGCCCGCCGACCGCGGAGTCGACCAGGAATATCCCCTGCCCGCCGAGGACCGCCAGCACCGGACCGAGAACGCCGAGCACGGCCGCGACGGCGACCGCGATCGCGGGGGAGCCGCCGCCCGTCCCGGCGGGGTCGTCGGCGGCGGTCCCGTCGGGGTCGGTGGCGGCGGTCCCGGCGGGATCGACGGCGGTCGCGTCCGGGTCGCCGGCGGCTGAGTCGGTGGCGGCGGAGTCGTCGTCGTGAGCGTCCGCGGCGGGCGCGCGGTCGACCGGGTCGTCGGAGGGATCCGTCATCGGCTCCCGTTCGGTCCGGTCGGGCAAAGGGCTTGTCCGTCGGTCGCGGGTCGCCGCCGGGCCGGCCGCGAACGCTCCGCCGTCATCGGTACAGCAGCTCGTACCACGTCACGGCGGTCACCGCCCGGCCGTCGCGGAGGCCGTCGTCGACGACGCTCGCGAGCAGGTCGTCGTACGGGACCGTCTCCACCGCGATCGACTCGTCGCGGTCGAGGTCGCGGTCGGCGGTCGGCTCACACTCGGTCGCGAGGAAGTGGTGGTGGACCGCGTTCGTCACCCCGTTCGCCGGTTCGACGGTCGTGAGGTGTTCGAAGGCCGCCGCCTCGTGGCCGGTCTCCTCGGCGAGCTCGCGGGCGGCCGCCCGCTCCAGGTCGTCGCGGTCCTCGGGTTCGACCGTGCCCGCCGGCAGCCCGCGGTTGGTCCGGCCGACGGCCTGCCGCCACTCGTCGATGACGACGACGTCGCCGTCGGGCGTCAGCGGCAACACCACGACGGCCGGCGGCTCGTCGACGTAGTGGTACTCCCCGTCGCCGTCGTCGGGGAACCGCACCTCGTCCCGGCGCACGTCGAACCCCGGACAGCGGTAGTCGATCTCGGTGTCGGTCGTCTCCCACGCGAGGTCGCTCATACCACCGACTCGGCGCTCCGCGAGGTAAATCCTCGGCATCGGGGCGACGGCGGGAGGTCCACACGCCGCCGTCACTCGCGGTCCGTCGTCGACCGGCGGTCCCGGACGGCCGCCGTCACGCGCGCGGCGACCGTCCCGCCGATCCACGCCAGCGTCCCCAACACGAGCGCCTGGACGCCGAGGTAGACGAGCCCGTCGACGCCGAGGAGCGCGGCGACCCGCTCGAGGAGGGGGCGTCCGGAGAGCCCGAGCAGGTAGTGGTCGGCGCTGTACCCGAGAAGCGCCGCGTAGACGACGACCCACGCGACCGCCAGCCCGTCGCCGCGGTGGGCGAGGACGCCGGCGACGAGGAGGCCGGCGACCGCCGCGTCCCACGGGAGGAACACGACGCCCCCGACGACCTCGAAGACGCCCACCGCGTAGCCGACGAGGACGCCGAGGAAACAGAGCGGCGGCACGACGAGTCGCGGGTCGGGCCGGGGTCGGTTCTCCCGGTCGGAACCGAGGAGGAGCCTGCGGAGGGAGGGCATGTCCGGTCGGTGTCGGCGAGGACACAAAAAGGTCGACGCGCCCGATCGGCCTCGCCGTCGCTTCGCGGTCGCGTCGACGCCGATCCGTCGGCCCGTTTCCCTCGGTCACTCCCAGTCGCCGAGCGACGCCTGTCCCTCCCCGGAACGACGCGGTCCGGGGTCGTCTCCGTCGTCCCCGTCGTCCCGGTGGCCTCCCCCGTCCCACTCCTCCTCGGCGGTCGATTCCTCGCCGACCCAGTCGGTGAGCTTGCTGCCGTCGCCGTCGTCGTCACCGTCGGCCGCGGTCCGCGGATCGGGCGGTCGGGATCCCTCGTCGGGCCTCTCGGTTCCGTCGGCCCCGTCGGCCTCCTCGAACCCGCCGAGCGTCGCCTGGTCGCCCTCCGAGAAGTCGAGGTTCGACACGCGCACGCCGAGCTTGCGGACCTCGTCGTCGTCGAACTCGGAGAGCAGCTCCAGCGCCACCTCCTCGACCAGTTCGGGGTCGTCGACGGGGCCGGGGAGGCTCCGGGCACGGGTGTTGACGTCGAACGGCGGCAGGACCGCCTTGATCCCGATCGTGCGGTACAGGCAGCCCCGCTCGCGGGCGCGCCGGGCCACGTCGCTCGCGAGCGCGGAGACGGTCTCCCGCTTGCGCTCCTCGTCGGTCGTCCGCGGCAGCGACGACTCCCGCGAGAGGCTCTTCGGCAGTCCCCGCGGGGTCACCTCGCGGTCGTCCTCGCCGCGGGCGCGCCGCACCAGCGCCCGGCCGCGGTCGCCGAACGCCTCGGCGAGCGCCTCCGGGTCGGCGGCGGCCACGTCGCCCGCGGTCTCGATCCCGCGCTCCGCGAGCGCCCGCTCGGTCACCGGGCCGACGCCGTGGAGCGCGGCCGTCGGCAGCGGCGCGAGGAACGCCTCGACGGAACCGGGCGGCACGACGACGAGCCCGTCCGGCTTGTCCGCGTCGCTCGCGACCTTCGCCGCCGACATGTTCGGCGCGACGCCGACGCTCGCGGGCACGCCCGCCTCCCGCTCGATGCGCTGTTTGACGTGCCGGGCGTACCCCTCCGCGAGCGTCCGGACCTCGCCCGGCCCCGCCGCGGCGCTCGGTGCCGGCTCGCCGCCGTCCGCGCCGCCCGCCGCGTCCCAGGCGGTCCGGTCGGTGACGTCGAGGTACGCCTCGTCGACGCTCACCTCGCGGAGCACGTCGGCGCAGTCGCGGAGGACCGCTTTCACCTCTCCGGCGACCTCCTCGTAGAACGCCATGTCGACGGGGAGGTAGCGCCCGGTCTCCTCGGGGTCGGGCGCGTCCGGATCTGCGGGGTCGGCGTCGGCGCGCCGCGGCAGCCGGTCGAGCGCCTCGGAGATCGGCGTCGCGCTCTCGACGCCGAACGCGCGGGCCTCGTAGCTCGCGGTCGCGACCGCGCCGACCGTCTCGCCGGGCTCGTACCCCATCCCCACCACGACGGGCTCGCCGCGGAGGTCGGGGCGGCGCAGGCGCTCACAGGAGGCGTAAAAACAGTCCATGTCGACGTGGAGGACGACGCGGTCGGAGCCGCCCGCGTCGTCCTCCTCGTCGGCTCCGGGGAGCGTCCCGCCGTCGGTCGTCCGCGGATCGCCGCCCCGTGGATCGGCACCCTCCATCGCCCGTGGGTCGGCCCCGCGTCGTCTTAAGCGCCCGCCACGCGCGGCGGAGGTGAAACCGGGACACCGGACGGCGTCGCTTCCGGCCGGGTCGTACCGGTCCGAACCGTACCGCCTCGAACCCGCATCCCTCGCGTCCCGCCTCGACCATAGCGTTTTGTGTGCTCGCGGAGACGTGCCGGTGTATGTCCGACGAGACGGAGGAGACGGTCCACGAGTCCGAACGGTCGCGCAGCCGACAGGCGCTCGCTACCTACTTCCGGCGGATCGCGAGGGCGCTCGGCCGCGGCGAGCCGGTCCCCGTCGACGACGCCGGGACGGTCACCGTCGACCCGCCGGCCGACCCCGACATGGAGGTCGAGATCGAACGCCAGGGCGACACGGTCGCGCTCGAACTCGAGGTCGAGTGGACGGAGGAGGAGGGCGACGTCGACCTCGACGCCGCCGCGAGCAAGGCGACGTTCGAGATCTACGAGGACGCCGCCGACGAGTGGCGCTGGCGGCTCGTCCACGACAACGGGAACATCATCGCCGACGGCGGGGGTGGCTACTCGGACAGGCGCGACGCCGAGAACGGCCTCGAGTCCGTGAAACGGAACGCGCCCGGCGCACACGTCGTCGACCTGAAGAAGGAGGAGGAACCGCCCGAGGAGGGCGGCAGCAACGCGACCTTCGAGGTGTTCGAGGACAAGGCGGGGAAGCGCCGCTGGCGGCTCGTCCACGACAACGGCAACGTGATCGCCGACGGCGGGCAGGGATACGCCTCGAAACGGAACGCGGTCAACGGTCTCCGCAGCGTGAAGGAGAACGCGCCGGGCGCGGCCGTCGAGGAGGTCGACGAGTAGGGACGGAGACCCGCCGATCGGGAGCGGACGGGGGGCGGAGAAGGCGGCCAACCACGGGGCCGAACGGAGTCGTTTAACCCGCGGGCCGGTCTCCTTGCTCGCATGACGAACGCACTGGAGGTCGAGAACCTTCAGAAGAGCTACGGGGACCTCGACGCCCTGAAGGGGGTGTCGCTGACCGTCCCCGAGGGAGCCTTCTTCGGGCTGCTCGGCCCCAACGGAGCCGGGAAGACGACGTTCATCAACGTCCTCGTCGGGCTCGTGCGCGCCTCCGGCGGCGAGGCGCGCGTCTTCGGCCACGACGTGGAGGACGACTACCGGGAGGCGCGCGACCGCATCGGGCTCGCCCCACAGGAGTTCAACGTCGACCGGTTCTTCCCGATCCACGAGGTGTTGGAGCACAAGGCTGGCTATCACGGCGTCTCACGCGACGTGGCGGCGGAGCGCGCCGAGCGCGCGCTCAAGCAGGTCGGGATCTACGACAAGCGCGACACCCGCTTCGACTGGCTCTCCGGCGGGATGAAACGCCGGTTCATGCTGGCGCGCGCGCTCGTCACCGACCCCGACCTGTTGATCCTCGACGAGCCCTCCGCCGGCGTCGACGTCCAGCTGCGCCGCGACCTGTGGGACCTCGTGACGGAGCTGAACGAGCAGGGGACGACCGTCCTCCTCACCACCCACTACATCGAGGAGGCGGAGCGGCTCTGTGACGAGGTCGCGATCCTCGACCGGGGACGAGTCGTCACCGTCGCCTCCCCGGAGGAGCTGATGGACCGCGGAACGGACCGCGTCGTCATCGCGCTCCGGGACCCGCCGGCGTCCGCGGGCGCGCTCTCCGATCTCCTTCCCGACGACGACCGGATCGAGGAGGTGAGCCTCGAGGAGGACCGCCTCGTCGTCACGGCGCGACAGGGCGGGCTGGTCGCGCCCGACCTCGTCCGCGAGCTCGACCGCGGCGGCCACGAGATCCTCGACATGGAGATCAAACGCACCTCCCTCGAGGAGGTGTTCGTGGACATGACCCGCCACGACGAGGGGAACGAAGGCGCGGACGGGGAGACTCCCCGATCGAGCGGGAACGGCTCCGACGACGCGCCTCTCGAGACCGCCGCGGCCGGCGGCGGGGAGGGCTCCCGATGAGCGGCGACGCCGGAGCCGTCGACCTCACCGGCTTCCTCACGCTCACCAAGCGGGAGGTCCTGCGGTTCCTGCGGCGGCCGAGCAACACGTTCGCGCCGCCCTTTATCACCAACGTGCTGTACTTCTCCGTGTTCGGCGTCATCCTCGGCGAGCGGGTCGGGACGATCACGGGCGTGCCGTACATCCTCTTCATCCTGCCCGGACTGGTCGTGCTCGGCGCGGTGTCGAACAGCTTCGAGAACGCCTCCTTCTCCATCTTCCACGGGCGCTGGAACGAGTACATCCACGAGGTGCTCACCTCGCCGCTGTCGTACGCGGGGATGGTGGGCGCGTACGTCCTCGCGGCCGCGACCCGCGGGGCCCTCGTCGGCGGGCTCATCGCCGCGATCGGATGGACGATCGTCACCGCGCTGTTCCGACCCGTTCCGGTCGAGGAGCCGCTGTACCTGCTCGCGTTCCTGCTCGTCATCACGCTGCTCTTCGCCAGCCTCGGCGTGATCGGCGGGCTCGCCGCCAGCGACTTCGACGACCTCACCGTGATGAACCAGTTCATCCTCCGGCCCCTGGTCTTCTTCGGCGCGGTGTTCTACTCGCTCGAGGACCTCACGCCGCTGTTGCGCGACGTCTCGCTTCTCAACCCGATGGTGTACATGGTCAACGGCGTGCGCTACGGCTTCCTCGGCGTCGCGGAGGTCGACCCGCGGCTCTCGCTCGTCGTGCTCGCCGGGATGACCGCGGCCGCGGCCGGGATCGACGTGCTGCTGTTCAGGCGCGGCTACGGGCTGACCGAGTGAGTCGCCGGGGAGCCGGCGTCCCGGACTGCGCCCGATCCTGCCACACGACCCGCATCCCGGACCGCACCGCTTATTCGCCGCGGCTCTCTACCTCGGGCCGGACATGGACGCGCTCCACGCCAAGTACCCGTTCTTCGAGGGGGCCCGCGACGCCGTCGCCGGGGCGTCGGCGTCGCTGCCGGAGCTCGTCGCCGCCGACGCGCCGGCGGTCGACCGGGCTCGCGAGCGCGTCGAGCGGGCGTTACTCGAGGGCACGGTCGAGCCCGAGGCGGGCGCGTTCGGGAGCTCGGCGACCGACGTCGACGCCCGCGCGGAGCTGCTCTCGTATCCCATCGCCCGGATCCTCGTCTCGCTTCTCGACTCCGATCCCGCCATCGAGAAGTACGCGGCCGCGGAGGCGTCGACCGCGCTCGACCGTCTCCGGGCCGACCTCGAGCGCGACGACGGGCTCAGGTCGACGCCGACGCCGACCGTCGACCTCGACGACGCGCTCGCCGAGTTCGACCTGTCGGACGCCGTCCGCGCCGAGCCGGTCCGCGGGAGCCGCGACCCGAGCCACTACCGGATGGCCGTCGGTCCGTACCTCCGGCTGAGTTCGCCGTCGTGGGGCGACTCCTGGCGGCTCGTCAACCGGGCGCTCGCGGACGGCGCGGTGCGGATCACGCGCGAGGAGCTGCTGGAGGCGCTCGGGGCAGCCATCGAGGCGCGGGTCCGCGAGGGGCTCCCGTTCGAGTTGGAGGCCGGCGAGGGGATCGCGGCGGAGCTGGAGTCGCGCGTGGCGGAGCTGAAGCGGCTGCTCTCCGAGCGCACCTACGCCGGGCCGATCGACGTCGTCGCGCCGGCGCTTTTCCCGCCGTGTATGGAGAACCTGATCGGGAAGGCGGAACGCGGCGTCGAGCTGTCGGGCCCGGAGAGCTTCGCGCTGATGGCGTTTCTCGTCGGGATCGGAATGTCGCCCGACGAGGTGGTCGCCTTCTGTGTGGACACGAGCCTCGACGCCGAGGGGATCCGCTATCAGACGGAGTACCTCGCGGACGACCGCGGGACGCAGTACCCGCCGCCGACGTGCGAGACGCTGTCGAACTACGGCATCTGTCACAACGAGGACGACCACATGCGCGTCGCCGCCGACCCCCTCTCGTACTACGAGACCCGGGTGAACGAGGCCGACGGCGACGAGATCGTCGACTGGCGGGAGGAACACGGGAGGGCCGCCACCGCCGACGAGAGCGGGGATGCGGCTACGGGAGAGGGAGAACCCGTCGAGAAGTGAGACCGGGGGACTACGCGTCGCCGTCCTTCGATCGAATGAGGTACGCGCCGACCAGCGCCATCAGCAACACGAAACCCGTGAGAAGCCCGACCAGCGCGATCGCGCCGGACTCGGGGAGCGAGGAGCCGTCGAACGTGACGCCGATGGCGACCAGTCCGGCGACGAACACCGCCGCAGCCGCGAGCGAGACGGTGATCTGTCGACGCAGCTCCGCATCGATTTCCATGCTCCCGGTTCCCGTCGGCACTAAAAAAGGACTTCGATGGACGGGTCGCGTAACGCTCCCGCCCGCGGGCGAGCGAGCCCCGCCGATCGGCGGGGGGCGACGGATTCCCGATCGACGGCGGGCGACGGATCCCCGACCAGCGGCCGACACGTTAAGCCCGAAGGCCCCGTACGTCGGGGTGAACCGGGCGCGTCCCGGCGAACGCCATGACTCACAGACGGATCCCGCCGGCGTCGTTCGCGGTCGACGAGCGGGGCGGCGGCAACGAGGACCGTGACCGCGACGACGCGGACGGCGAGGCTCCGAACCGCGAGGACCTGAACCGCGAGGACCCAGGCCGTGACCGTGACGACGCCGACGGCGACTCGAACCGCGAGGACGACCGCTCGGAACGGGCGAAACGCGAGCCGATGACGGTGCGCCCCCTCCGGGACCGACGGTACGTCGTCGAGACCGAGGGCGGGACCTACGTCGTCGCGCTCGACGCCGGGACCTGTAGCTGCCCGGACCACGAGATCCGCGGGGAGCGGTGTAAACACCTCCGGCGGGTCGCCATCGAGGTGACGGAGGGACGGCTCCCCGCACCGGACGAGCGCGTCGGCGTCTGTGCGGTCTGCGGGGTCGAGACGTTCGTCCCGTTCGCGGCGTCGGGGCCGCGGCTGTGTGCGCGACACGGCTTCGAGCGCGGCGACGCCGTGTACGACCGCGAGACGGGGAAGCTCCTCGTCGTCACCCGCGTCACGGACCGGCGCGCGGACGAGTACCGGACCGACGAGGGGCGGGCGATCGAGGCGTACCCGACCAACGCGGCCTACGGCGCGCACGAACCCGTCGTCGAGGCGGTGTACGCGGAGTCGCTCGGGCCCGCCCACGGGATCGACGACGCCAGGCGGTACGGCTTTCCGGCCTCGCGGCTGGTGCCGGTCGACGTCGATCGCGAGGAGTGAGGAGGGAGGAGACGGCGTCGTTGCCGGCGCGGTGATCGTCTCCGATCCCCGGCCGCTCGTCGATACGTAGGTGAGGCCACAGGTCGTTGCTGGCGCGGTGAACACGGCCAAAGCCCCAGCCGTGAGGACCTCCGAAAGACGTTCCTGCTCGCTTCGCTGCGCAGGCTGCGACTTTCGTGGTCCCGCTCGCTCACGCTCGCGGGACTCGCGCGACTCGCTGTGCTCCTCACTCGGTCGCTGCTCTCCCTCGTTGCGGTGCTTGCGTCGTCGTGCTTCGCCCTCACGGCAGCGAGGCGCTACGCGCCTCTGGCAGCCGGCGGCGTTGCCGCCGGCGACTGCCCCTTCGAGTCCCACCCCGCACAGCACCGCAACCGCACCTCACGCCTCCCCAGCCTCGCTGCTCACTTCGTTCGCAGCGTCCCTCGCGCGAGTCGTTCGCGGCCCGCCGGGCCGCTCACGGCGCGCGCCACCGCAGTCCGCCGAGGTAACTTACAACACGTCGAGGGCGTCCTCGACCGACATGTGGCCGTCCCGGACGGCCTCGAGGATCTCCCGGCGCTCCTCGTCGGGGTCGGTCGCGACCTCCTCGAGGGTCACCTTCTCCGTCTCGCCGACGAACTCGGGGAAGTCGGTGCCCTCCGCGAGCGCCGTCTCCTTTTTCACGCGATAGGAGCCGGCGTCGGTGGTGTACAGGTCGCCCGGATGGAAGAAGTACCAGTCCTCGCGGTCGAACCGGACCGCGATGCGCGCCTTCGCGCCGAAGTTGCGCGCGAAGAAGAGCAGCGCCTCCACCTCCTCGCCGGAGAGGTAGATCGGGTCGCCCGCGCTGGATTTCGCCTCGATCGCGTAGAAGGTGTCGCCGTCGCCCGCGAGTACGTCCGGGAGCTCCCGCTCCGTCGCCGAGCCGCTGGCCGGCGCGCGCATCACGGCGAACCCCTTCTCGTCCAGCGCGTTGACCAGCTCGCGCTCGCGGCGGTCGCCCTTACGGTTCGCCGACACGGTCGCGGTCACCCCGGTGAGTCACGCCGATCGATAGCGGGGAGGAACCTAAAAGGTCGCCGGGTCGTCGGCGGGTCGACGGCGGGTCGTTTCCGGGTCGCCGCCGGATCGTTGACGGCGGGATCCGCGTCGGGATTTATGCCCGGGCGTCGCGTACGGCGGGCCATGATAGCACGCGTGCTCGTGGCGATGGACGGGTCCGAGGTGGCCGAACGGGCGCTGCGATACGCGCTCGAGGTCCACGGGGACGCGGAGATCGTGGTCCTCCACGTCACCGGGGAGCCCTCCTCGATGATGGGCGAGGCCACGGGGATCGCGCTCGCCGAGGACCTCGAGGGCGAGATGCGCGACCAGGCCGAAGGCGTGATCGACCGGGCGCGGGAGATCGCGGCGGAGTACGACGAAGAGGTCGCCATCGAGGTGGCGGTGGGGCGGCCCGGGAAACGGATCGTCGAGCGGGCCGAGGAGTTCGACACGGTGGTGGTGGGGACTCACGACGGGTCGCTCGTCGATCGGCTGCTCGTCGGCAACGTCGCCCGGACCGTCTTCCGCGGGTCGCCGGTGTCGGTGACGGTGGTTCGCTAGGGCGGACGGCCCGCCGCGAGCCGACCCCCGACCGCTCCGGTCCGCTCCCGAACACGTTCGCCCGGTGAGACAGGGGTCCGCGTGACGAACGCGACGTATGACCGAGACCGCCACCGATACGGGGGCGACCGCCACCGACGACGACCTCCCCGCGTTCCTCACGGAGGAGCACGCGGGCTCGTGGTCGGCGAACCTCGAACTCGACCGCTACGCCGACGACAGGGAATCGCTCGTCGACCACGCGCTGCTCGCGGTCGAGCGGACGGATCCGGCCCACCACGTGAACCTCGTCACGCACCCCGAACACGGCGACCCCGAGCCGTACCTGGGCGACCGCCTCCGCGAGCGGTTCCCCGAGGCGAGCGCGGAGGTCGTCGACCAGTGCGGCTGTGGGGGGTACGTCTACCGGGTCGAGCGGTAGTCCCTGCCGCCGCTCTTCCTTTCCGTCCTCCACCCTCCCGGCGTCAGTCGACGAACTCGACGCCGGCGACCTCGAACCGCGCGCCGCCCTCGGACCCCTCGACGGCCCGGATCTCCCACCCGTGGGCCTCGACGACCTGTCTGACGATGCTGAGCCCGAAGCCGGTGCCGCCCTCGTCGGTGGAGTACCCCGGATCGAACACGTCCTCACGCGCGTCCGGGGGGATGCCGATCCCGTCGTCCTCGACGTAGAACCCGGTCCCGTCCGGCAGCTCGCCCACCGTGACCGTCACGGCGTCGCCGTCGCTCGAACGACCGTGTTCCACGTCGTCGCCGGACGCAGTCCGGCTGCCCGTGGAACCGTGTTCCACGCCGTTCCGGAGGAGGTTCTCGAAGAGCTGCTGGAGGCGGGTCCGGTCCGCCCGCACCGTTCGGTCGACGTCGACGCGGATCCGCGCGCCGGGCGGTCGGTCGACGTGGACCCAACAGCTCTCGAGCAGGTCGGCGAGCGCGACGGGCTCGAGATCGCCGACCTCCTCACCCTCGCGGGCCAGCGTCAGGAGGTCCTGTATCAGCTCGTTCATGCGGTCGTGTGCGCGAATCACGCCCTCGAGATGCTCGCTGTCACACTCCTCCTCGACGAGCCGCAGGCGACCCTCGGCGACGGTGAGGGGGTTCCGGAGGTCGTGGCTCACCACGTCGGCGAACTCCTGGAGCCGCTCGTTCTGCCGCTTCAGTTCGTCGCGGCTGCGGCGGAGTTCGCGTTCGCGTTCGCGCTCGTCCAGCGCGGTCTCGGCCGCCGTCGAGAGGATCCGCGCGAGGAACTCGTCGGTCGAGTCGAAGGCGTTCGGGGTCGACTCGCCGATCGAGAGGGTCCCGTGGTCGCCCATCGGAAGGAGCATCAGGCTCCGTAGTCCGCTCCCCTGATCGACGGCGTCCGGCTCCGCCTCGATGTCGTCGTACACGCGGACCTCGCCGGCCTCGTAGGCCGCCCAGTTGAGGCTCCCGGAGCCGGGGGAGAACACCTCGCGCTCCGAGACGACGTCGCGGACGGCCTCGGAGGTGGCCACCGGGACGAGCCCGTTCTCCTGGGCATCGTAGAGCCGAACCACGGCGACCGAGAAGCCGAGGATCCCCTCGACGGCCTCGATCACGCGGTCGGCGACGTCCACCCTCGATCCGGCGCGGATCAGCTCGCGAGTCGCGTCGTGGAGGCGTTCGAGGCGATTCTCGCGCGTCCGAAGCGTCTCCTCGCGTTCGACGCGGTCGAGCGCCGCCTCGAGGTAGTTCGCGAGGATCTCCACGAGGAGCACGTCCGTCTCGGTGAAGTCGTTCGGTTCCGACGAGGAGATGACGAAGACGCCGTGGTCGCCGATGGGGTGGAGCACGACGCTCCCGGCCGGCGTCTCCTCGGTGACCCGAGACGAGGCGGCGACGTCGCGGAGGTGGATCGACTCCGAGTCGCGGAACGCCTCCCAGACGAGGTTCGCGCGGGATCCCGGTGATGCCGAGCGGTCGTAACTGGGCAGCTCGTCGAACAGTTCGGGGACGCCCTCGGCGAACGCCGACAGCTCGAGCCGGGTTCCCTCGTCGTTCAGGAGATGAACGCCCGTCAGGGGGGCCCCGATGATCTCGTCGGCCGCCTCGGTCGCCAGTCGCGTCGTCTCCTCGACGGTCCGCGTGTAGTTGAGCTGTCGCGTCCGTTCGCGCAGCTCCTCGAGCTTCCGCTCGCGCCGTCTGCGGTCGGCGACGTTCCGGCTGCTCACCAGGAACCGCCTCTCGCCGTCGATGTCGAAGCGCCTGAGGTGGACCCTGACGGGGAACGTCGACCCGTCCCGTCGCACGTACTCGCTTTCGAGCTCCACCCGGTCCTCCGGATCCATCTCCGCCCAGATCTCCTGGGCCTCCTCGGGATCGAGGCGGGCGTCGATCTCCCAGACCTTCATCCCGACCAGCTCCGACTCGTCGTAGCCGGTCTCGGCACGCAGTCGGGGGTTCGCGTCGAGGATCGTCCCCTCCGCGTCGTGAACGTCGATCATGTCCGGGGAGTTCTCGAAGAGCGCCGCGAGCCGGGTCGTGGTCCGCTCGAGCCGCCGTTCGCGCTCCTTCCGCTCCGTGATGTCGGTGATGAACCCCTCGAGCACTTCGAGGTCGCCGCCGGGGTCGGAGACGGCGCGCCCGCGCTCCCAGAGCCACTTCGTCTCGCCCCCCTTCGTGTGGATCCGGTAGGTGACCTCGAAGGTACCGCCCGCGTCGAGGGCCTCCTGGACGGCGGCCCAGGCGTCCTCTCGGTCGTCGGGATGGATGATCTCCTCGCCCCACACGACCTCGTTTCGCTCCAGCGCCTCGGCGTCGTAGCCGGTGAGCGACTCGACTTCGCCCTTGACGGTCTCCATCGGCCATTCCGGAGCGTTCCGGCACCGGTAGATCATCCCCGGGAGGTTCTCGATGAGGGTCTCCAGGCGGCGGGTCCGCTCTGCCAACAGATCGCGCGCGCGGTCGGCCTCGACCGCGTTGCGGATCCGGTTCGCGAGGAGCGCGTACTGTTCGCTCCCGCCGCGCTTCTGGAGGTAGTCCGTGACGCCGGCGGAGATCGCCTCGCTCGCGACCTCCTCGCTTCCCTTCCCCGTGAAGAGGACGAACGGGAGGTCGGGCCGCTCCTCGCGGACGGCCCGCAGGAACTCGATCCCGTCGCGGCCGGGCATGTCGTAGTCGGAGACGACACAGTCGATCCCGTCGTCGTCGAGCGCGCGCAACCCCGCCTCGGCGTCGTGCTCGGTCCGAACCTCGATCCGGTCGTCCTCGCGCTCGAGGAACTCCGCTATCATCTCCGCGAGACCCGGGTCGTCGTCGACGTGGAGGACGCGGATCGCCTCGTGGGTCCCGCTCATATACGTGAGAACCTACCAATACGCAGTGAAAAGTGTTTGTGACGACTCTCGCGGGGCGGCAGATCGGCAGGTTCGTCCGACGGAGCGGCGGGACTACCGTCGGTACCGATCCGGGACGTAGCGAGCCAGCCCGTCCGGGGCGTACCCGAAGACGACCGGCGCGAGCGAGGCGAGCCGCCGTCGGAGCGCGACGTACGCGACGCCGACGACGAGCGCGGCGGCCGCGACGAGCCGGAAGGGGCCATCGAGAACGACGAGAACCGGGAGCGACAGCGTCGCGAGAAGCGTCAGGTCCCCCGGCGAGCCGTCGTACCGGATCCAGCGTTTCGGCCGCCGCCAGCGGCCGCGGACGTGGTCGTACACCGCGCGCTCGGAGGTCCCCTCCCAGGGGCGGAGCTCGAGCCCGCCGCCGTAGCGGTCCATCCGACAGTGGACCGTCGCGCCGAGGAGGAACGCGGCGAGGAGCACCGTCTCGGGGAGGGTCACGACCGCCGCGGCGACGACCGCCGGGACCGCGAGCAGGGCGTACACGGTGGGGTAATGGAGCGTGCGGCGGTGGCCCGAGTACAGGTCGAGGTCGGGGACGACGCTCCCGGCGAGCGCGCCGGCGAGCGCGGCGGGGGCGATCTCGGGCGCGATGGAGACGAGCGGGGCCGCGAGCGCCAGGCCCACCATCGCGTGTGTCGGGAGCATCATGGGTTCGTCGGGGTGAAGTACGCGTACGCGGCGTCGACGTTTATATTCGCCGGAGGGGTGTGAACGATACGCATGGCGGTGTACGGCTCGCGTTGGCGGTACGGTCGCGTCACCGCGTTCGCTCGCGCAGTTCGTCGGCGGCCCGCTCGAAACGCTCGCGGAGAGACGGCGTCCCGGAGGCGGCACGTTCCGCGAGGAACCCGACGCGTCGGTCGACCTCGTCGGGATCGAGGTCGGCGGCCGCCACGCAGTCGACGTAGCCGTCGAGCGCGTCGGCGAAGGTCTCCGAGAAGTGGTCGTACGCGCCGTCGACCAGTTCCATGTCGTCGTCGAGCGCCTCGACGAGCCCGCGGTAGATCGTCGCCGCCGACTCGTACCGTCCCCGCTCGCGATGCGTCTCCGCAAGATCGAGGTACTCGCGGAAGTCGATCGGTTCGAAGACGACCGCGTACTCGGGGTTCGTCCCCTCGAACAGGTCGTCTATCTCCGCACGGATCCCCTCGACCGACCGCGTCGTCGACGCCCCGAAGCGGGCGCGAAAGCGGTCCCGGAGGTCGACGTTCGACGAGAGCTCCTCGCGCAGGAACGCCCGGAGGTCGGCGACCGCGGCGTCCTCGAGGAGGTCGTCGATCCGCTCGCTCTCGTCGGGCGGCGGGTCCTCGATCGCACACAACAGGACGGCGACGACGTGTTTACACGCGCCCGGACCGTCGTACGGACAGTCACATCGCGTCTCGAGTTCCGATGCCGCGCCGTCGACGTGGATCTCGTAGATCCGGCTCCCGCGCACCGCCGCCCGGATCTCGTCGTCGAACCGCGACAGGCGGACGATCCGCCCGTCCTCGAGGTAGTTCCGGCCGTGCTCGAGGACGGCGTCGGTACATCGCTCCCGGACATCCTCCGCGGTGAGCTCCATCGGTTCCGGTGGTCCCGAGAAACGCCGTCGGAGCCAAAAAACGTTGTTCGAGCGCGTCCGAGCGACCCGGTTGGGAGGCCACCGTGGACCCGCCGAAGTCGCTCGGAGCGTGGGCCACACTCCCGACAGACTCCCGGCTCCGACGAGCCGGGCCGGAGGTCAATCATCCAAGGATCACTCCCTGATGAACCCGATCGCCCGACCTGAGGGGGTCGCGATACGCGGCGTGTTCAATCCGATCCGAGACGCCGCTTCACGGATCCCTTATTCGGCGTATTTGGTAGTAAAGACGCCTCTGCGGTGCGTTCGCTGTTGGTCGTTGACCGTCCCGCGAGAAGGCGGGCGCGGCGGGCGCTACTTCGACTGTCGAACGACTGGAGCTTTCAGGCGTGAGGCGGTCGAGATCGGCGTCCTGAGAACGGTGGTTTCTGACATCGCTCACTCGGATCATCCATAGCAACATCTACACTCGTACAGCAACGACGTTACATCGAATGGCCGACTCGTTGTGGTACCCGTCCGTCGAGGACGTCGTCGGCATCCACGACGACGTCGTCGCGGAGTACCCCGACACTCCCGCCGGTGTTCGGAACCGCGGTGACATCGCGTTCGCGTTGAACTACATCGAATCGGGCAGCTTCGGTTCCGTACCGGACACCATCCACGAGAAGGCGTACCACCTCCTCCGGCTCCTCGTCGCCAATCACCCGTTCGTCGATGCGAACAAACGGACTGCGCTCAACGTGACGGTCGTCTTCTACTTCCTCAACGGGTATCGGTTCGAGTACGACGACGAAGTGAGAGCGATTCTGAAAGGGTTCGGGACGGACGAGACGGCCGTCGATGAGGAGGACACCACCGAGTATCTGCGATCCCACACCGAGGAGCTGGATCTGGCCGGTGAGATCGAGGAGTGGCGAGACGAACTCGTTCGGTACGGGCTGGACCGGCTGACCGGCGATCCCTCGGACCGAACGATTAACGGCCTTCGAAGCGTCCGTTCAGGTATGACTACCAAGGAAGGCGCGGAAACTACCTCTCCGCTTGACGACGTGATGGAGGACATCCGGCGGGAACTGGTTCGGCGGGTCGCGGCGGACGACCGGGATTCGAACCGGGACGTCTACGACGCTCTCGAAGACGAGTAACCGGCGCTGTCCGGTTGTTTGCCATGTATCCGTACCAAGAGGTTATGTAACGGGCGCGACGGGATTTGAACCCGCGGCATCTTGGTCCGGAACCAAGTGCTCTGTCCGCTGAGCTACGCGCCCTCACGAAGTGGTCGTTCGGGCGAGCGTTTAACGCTTCTGACTCCCGGTTCTCAGTCGACGAACAGCCCGTCGACGATCGTCTCGATCAGGGCGGCCTCGACCTCCTCGTACTCGGAGACGTGGAGGACGGCGATGGGGGAGTCCTGCGCGCGGGTGACGAAGATCAGCGAGCGGAGCAGCCCGTTTATCAGGTCGGGGTCGTCGTACCGGACCTCGTCCATCGCCGCCCAGCGGCTGGCGTAGGGGAGTTCGGCCTCGCGGGGATCGGACCCGATCGACTCGCGGTCCTCCTCGGAGAGCTGGTCGTGTAGCTGCTGGAGTTCGCCCCCGACGATCAGCCGGGAGGCGAGCGGGTTCGACCGGACCTCCCGAAACGTGGTGCGGAGCATCGTCTTCACCTCCTCGCGTGGCGTCTCGGCCTCCGAGACCGCCGCGTCGATGTGCGCCTCGATCCGCTCCTGTTCGGCGTGGAGCACCGCGACGTACAGCGTCTCCTTCGAGTCGAAGAACTGGTAGAAGGTGCTGGTGCCGATGCCGACCGACTCGGTGACGTCCTTGATCCGGGTGCGGTCGAAGCCGAACCGGGCGAACAGCTCGCGACCGTCCTCGACGAGCTGTGACCGGATCCGCTCGCGCTCGGACTCGGAGAACCGACTCATCGGCCTCCTCCCGTGTGGAGTCGCCGGTGGCGTATCGCGTTGATCATGGCGGCAGTACGAACCCAAAAACAAAGGTGTTATTGATTCGTGGATTCACGTTCGGTATATGAGACGCACGCAGGACCTCGCCGGAGGTCGCCCCGAACTCGTCGGTTGCCGGACGGACCGTCCGATCCTTCGGGCGGCTTCGAACCGGACCGAGCGGCATCGATCCCCCGCGGTCGCCGACCGGAGGAACGGATGAACGGGCGGTCGATCCTCGTCGCCCTCGTGTCCGTGGCGCTGTTGACGAGCGGGACGGCCGGTCTCGCCGTCGCGGCGACGACCGGCGGCGGGGCGGGGTCCGGCGGAGCGGGAAGCGGTCTCGGCGACGCCACGGCTCCGACGACGACGGCTCAGCAGTCCGGCGGGCTGATCCGCGGCTCCCCGGATCTGGCCGTCAGCACGTCGGATCCGACGCTCAACCCGGGCGAGATCAACACGCTTCCGCTCCAGATCACCAACGACGGCGACCTGGACCTCGGTACCTCGTCGTCGCGCGAGATCGTGACAACCGCGAGGAACGTCCGCGTCGAGGCGGACGCGGAGGAGACGCCGCTCTCCGTCGAGACCGGGACGCTCGCGATCGGCGCCGTCACTGAGAACGCGCCGGGCGAGGCGCCGATCGCCGTGAGCGTCCCCAGCGACGTCGCGGAGGGAACGTACACGATCGACGTCGAGGTGAAGTACTCCTACACCTACCAGCAGTCGGGCGGGGTGACCTACGACCGGGAGCGGACGCTCACGACCGAGGTCGATGTCGAGGTCGACGGCGACGCACGCTTCGAGATCGTGAACGCGACGACCGACGCGAAGGTCGGCGAGACGGGCGTCCTCGAGGCGGAGGTGCGAAACGTCGGCGCGGACGGCGCGCGCGACCTGTCGGTGGCCATGTCGTCGTCGAGCCCCCAGATCACGTTCGGCGGAACCACGAGCGACACGGCACAGGTCGACGCGCTCGCGCCGAACGAGACGACGACCGTCCGCTACGACGTCGCGTTCACGCCGGGGGCGTCGGTCCGGGAGTACGCCCTCGACGGGACGGTCACCTTCGAGACGCCGGAGGGATACGCGCGCGTCGACGAGGACCCGTCGGTCGGGGTGACGCCGCGGGCCGAACAGCGGTTCAGCGTCGACGACGTGGAGGCGGACCTCTACGTCGGCGAGCAGGGCGAGGTGTCCGGCACGGTAACCAACGAGGGGCCGGACCCGGCGCGCAACGTCGTCGTCCAGTTCGCCGAGGAGTCGCCGAACGTGATCCCGCGGGAGTCGTCCGTCGCGGTCGGGACGCTCGAGGCGGGCGAGTCCGGGTCGTTCCGGCTGCCGATCGCGGTCGGCGGCGAGGCGGAGCCGATCGACCGGACCTCCGATATCGTCGTCCAGTACCGCAACGAGGAGAACGAACGGCGGGCCTATCAGGACCTCGAGCTGCTGTACGCGGTCGAGCCGCAACGCGATCAGTTCGGGCTCGCCGTCGAGACGCGCGAGATCGAAGCCGGCGGGCAGGTCGATCTGGCCGTCGAGGTGACGAACGAGCTGGACGAGCCGGTCACGGACGTGGAGGCGCGGCTGTTCGCGGACAGCCCGCTCGACAGCGAGAACGACGAGGGGTTCGTGTCGACGCTGGAGCCGGGCGAGTCGACCACGATGACGTTCGACCTGTCGGCGTCGGCCTCCGGGACGCCGAAGACGTACCCCATCTCGTTCGACTTCCGGTACGACGACGCCGACGGCGACAGCCAGCTGTCGGACACGACCCGCGTGCCGATAACCGTCGTCGAGGCCGAGGAGAGCTCCCCGCTGTCGGGGATCGGAACGCTCCCGCTCGTGCTCGGCGTCCTCGTCGCGCTCGCCGTCCTCGGGGGCGGCCTCTACGTCACACAGAGAGAATAGATGACCCGAGCCGGACGGTGGATCGAGGACGCCACCACGCGACTCAACGAAGTCATCGTCTCGCGGCCGCGGGCCGTCGTCGTCGCGTTCCTGCTCGCGACCGCGGTCTTCGCCGGCGGGATGACCGCCGTCGAGACGCAGACGAACCCGACGGAGGGGTTCTCCGAGGACCTCCCCGAACAGGAGGCGCTCGACGCGATCGAAAACGAGTTCGACGAGCCGTTCACGGCCGAGACGGAGACGACGCAGCTGATCCACGGCGGGAACGACGTCCTCACCCGCGAGGAGACGCTGGTGATGTTGCGGCTGTTGGAGCGGGTCGATTCCCGCGAGGGCCTCTACATGGCGTCCGCGAACGGCCCGGCGACGGCCATCGCGCAGGGGATCGACCCCTCGGCGGAGACGCCGTCGGAGATGCGGGCGGCGGTCGCGGGCGCGACCGACGCCGAGTTCCGCCGGGTCGTCCGGCGGCTGAGCGAGCGTCCGGGGTTCTCCGCGGCGGTCTCGGACGACTTCAACCCGACCGAGACGTCGGCCTCGACGACGATCACGGTGATCAGACACGACGTGCCGCAGGGGTTCGACGACCTCCAGTCGGTACAGACCGAGATCCGGACGCTCGCGAACGACGAGCCGGCCGACATCCGCACCTTCGGGACCGGCATCATCAACGCCGAGACGGGACGGGTCATCGCCGACTCGCTGCTCATCGTGATGCCCGTCGTCGTCGTCCTGCTTCTGGGCTTCCTCGTCGTCGCGTACCGCGACCCGATCGACTTGGCGCTCGGACTGTTCGCGCTGTTGATGACGCTGATCTGGACGTTCGGGTTCCTCGGCTTCTCGGGGATCCCGTTCGACCAACAGCAGATCGCCGTGCCGGTGCTGCTGCTCGCGGTCGGGGTCGACTTCGGGATCCACTTCATCAACCGGTACCGCGAGGAGACCGTCCAGGGGTACGACCCGGTGCCGGCGATGCGGACCGCGGCGAACCAGCTCGCGATCGCGTTCGTCATCGTCACCGTGACCGCGGTGTTCGGCTTCGGCGCGAACGTGACCTCCGGGCTCGACCCGATCCGGAACCTCGGGATCGTCTCGGCGGTCGGGATCGTCTTCACGTTCCTCATCTTCGGGCTGTTCCTGCCGGCCGCGAAGCTCGAGCTCGACCGGCTCCGCGAGCGGTACGGCGTGCCGGAGTTCGGCACCACCCCGATCGCCTCCGAGGAGTCCGCGCTCGGCCGGCTGCTGGCCGTCTCGGTGTCGGTCGGCCAGCGCGCCCCGGCGGTCTTCGTCGTCCTCCTGCTTCTCACCGGCGGGGCGTTCGGGGCGTACGGCGCGGGCGTCGACACCACGTTCGAACAGGAGGACTTCCTCCCGCCGGAGGAGGAGCCGGGGTACGTCGAGTACATCCCCGGACCGTTCGCGCCGAGCGAGTACACGGTCACGGAGACGCTGAACCTGCTCGAGGACAGCTTCTCGGCGAGCCAGGACGCGTCGCTCACGGTGTACGTCGAGGGGCCCTTCGAGGAGGACCACGCGCTGGAGGCGCTCGCCGCGCCGACCGACGACCCGCCCGACACGCTGGCGGTCGGCGAGGGGGGACGCGCGGAGACGACGAGCATCGTGACGGTCATCCGGTCACACGCGGCAAACGACGAGGAGTTCGCCGCGCTCGTCGCCCGCAACGACCTGAACGGGAACGGGATCCCCGACCGGAACCTCGAGCGGATCTACGCGGAGCTGTTCGACTCGTCGGCCGGCGAACGGGCCGGCCAGTACCTCACCGACGACCGCCGGGGCGCGCAGGTCGAGTACACCGTCGAGAGCGGCGCGACCCAGAGCGAGATCTCCGACGACGGCCGGCAGCAGGCGGAGCGGTACCGCTACGCGGCGACGGCGACGGGCCAGATCGTCGTCTTCGACGCGATCACGGCGATCATCTTCGACTCGGCGATCCAGGGGCTCGTGCTCGCCGTGGGCCTGAGCGGCGTGTTCCTCGTGATCACCTACGGCGTCTTGGAGGGGATGCCGATGCTCGGGATCGTGAACGTGTTCCCGATCACGATCGCCGTCACGTCGCTGGTCGGGACGATGCGGTACCTCGGCTATCCGCTGAACGCCCTGACGGCGACGATCCTCTCCATCGCGATCGGGATCGGGATCGCCTACTCGGTCCACATCACCGCCCGGTTCGTCGACGAGTACCGCGAGAACGGCGACGTGGCGACCTCGCTGCGGACGACGCTCACGGGGACCGGCGGGGCGCTCGTCGGCAGCATGCTCACGACCGCGCTCGGGACCGGCGCGCTCGGGCTCGCGATCACGCCCGTGCTCGGCGACTTCGGCGTCCTGATCGCGATGAGCGTGTTCTACTCGTTCGTCATCTCCGTGATCGCGCTCCCCCCTGCCCTGTTCCTCTGGGACCGGCTTCGGTCCGGATCGCCGACCGCCGACCCGACCGACCCCGTCGAGCCGACCGGCGAGGCGTGACCCCGCGCCGCCGCGCCGGGCGGTCGACCGGCCGGGATCGCGTCCCGGGTCGCGTGCCGACCGCGCCCGTCGCGTTTATTCCGGGGGCTCCCGAAGCGCGGACGTGACCCCCGCCGAGGTGACGATCCGGCCGGTCGAGCGCGCCGACCTCCTGGCGGTGCTCCGGATCGAACGCGAGTGCTTCTCGGACCCCTGGCCGTACGACGCCTTCGAGCGGCTGATCGACGCGCCGGCGTTCCTCGTCGCCGAGCGGGACGGCGAGGTCCTCGGCTACCTCGTCGCGGACGTCACTCCGAACGCCGGCCGCGACATCGGGCACGTCAAGGACCTCGCGGTCCGCCCCGACGCCCGTGGGCGAGGCGTCGGGCGGGCCCTGTTGCGCGCCGGGCTCGCGCGGCTCCGCACCGCGGGGGCGGCCGTCGCCAAACTCGAGGTCCGCGAGGGGAACGACCCCGCCCGGTCGCTGTACGCGGCCGAGGGGTTCGAGCCGGTCCGGCGGGCGAGGCGGTACTACCGCGACGGCGAGGACGCGCTCGTCCTCGTGGTCGACCTCGCGGACTGGGTCCGCGGCGGGTGACCGCCTCGCGGGTTCGGCCGCCCGCGGCCGTCCGGTCTCCGGGGACCCGATACCCCCTTTGACAAGGCTTAGTGCCGGGGGGGATCGACGGGGACGTATGAGTTCGGTTCCCGAGCGGTCCGAGATCGACGAGGCGTACAAGTGGGACCTCGAGAGCGTCTTCGCCGACGACGAGGCGTGGGCGGCGGCCTACGAGGACGTGGAGGGACGGATCGACGAGCTCGGAGCCTACGAGGGGCGCGTCACCGAGAGTCCGGAGACGCTCCTCGAGCTGTTGGAGCTCCGCGAGGAGGTGTTCCGCGAGCTGTCGGCGGTCGCGGTGTACGCCCGGCTCCGGAGCGCGGAGGACACGCGGGACCAGGAGTACCAGGCGATGTCGGCGCGGGCGTCCTCGCTCCAGTCCGAGGCGTCGAGCGCGATCTCGTATCTCCAGCCGGAGCTCCAGTCGCTCACGGCGGAGCGGCTCGCCGAGTTCCTCGAGGCGGAGCCCGACCTCGCCGCGTACGAACACTACCTCGAGGACGTGTTGCGGATGAAACCGCACACGCGCTCGGCGGAGGTCGAGGAGGTGCTCGCGGACCTCTCGGAGGTCACGAGCGCGCCGAGCGAGATCTACTCGATGCTGACGAACGCGGACATGAGCTACGGCGTCGTCGAGGACCCCGACGGCGAGGAAGTCGAGATCACCCAGGCCAACTTCACGAAGCTCCAGACGAACCCGGACCGCGACTTCCGCCGCCGGGTCCACGAGACCTTCTACGACGAGTGGGCCGACGTCCGCAACACGGTGGGCACCTCCCTGGAGAAGGCGGTGCGCGAACACGTCGCGAGCGCGGGGATCCGCGACTACGACACCGCCCGCGAGGCCGCCCTCGACGGCTCGAACGTCCCGGTCGAGGTGTACGACACGCTCGTCGACACGGTCGGCGGCAACCTCGACACCCTCCACCGACACGCCGAGTTGAAACGGCGGGCCCTCGGCGTCGACACCCTGGAGAGTCACGACCTCTACATGTCACTGACGGGCGATCAGGGCCCCGACGTGGAGTACGACCAGGCGGTCGAGTGGGTCGTCGAGGCGGTCGCGCCGCTCGGCGAGGCGTACCAGGAGCGGATGGCTGAGGGGCTCGAGAGCCGGTGGGTCGACGTCTACGAGAACCGCGGGAAGCGCTCCGGCGCGTTCTCCTCGGGCACCTACGACACCCAGCCGTACGTCCTGATGAACTACCAGGACGACGTGGCCTCGATGTACACGCTGGCACACGAGCTGGGCCACTCGATGCACTCCGAACTCGCGGGCGACGCCCAGCCGTGGCACGACGCGAGCTACGAGATCTTCGTCGCCGAGATCGCCTCCACGGTCAACGAGACGCTCCTCACCCACCACTTGCTCGAGACCGTCGAGGACGAGGAGCTCCGGACCCACGTGCTCGACGAGTACCTCGAGCGGTTCCGGTCCACCCTGTTCCGGCAGACCATGTTCGCGACGTTCGAACAGCGGATCCACGAGCGCGTCGAGGCCGGCGAGGCGCTCACGCCCGACGTGCTCGACGAGACCTACGCCGACCTCAAGGGCGAGTACTACGACCCCGCGGAGCTCACCGGCGGCATCGAGCGCGAGTGGGAGCGAATTCCGCACTTCTATTATGATTTCTACGTCTACCAGTACGCGACCGGCATCTCCGCGGCGGCCGCGATCGTCGAGCGCGTCCTCGAGGAGGGCGAGTCCGCCGCGGCCGACTACCGCGAGATGCTGGAGGCGGGGGGATCCGACTACCCGCTCGAGGTCGTCGAACTCGCCGGGATCGACATGGCCTCGCCCGACCCGATCGAGTCGGCCGTCGGGATCTACGACGACTACCTCGACGAGGTCGCGGCGCTGCTGGACTTGGAGTAGCGAGGTCTCTAGTGTTTATTGTAACCGTTTACCGGGGCTCCGCCAGGACGGGTCGGGGGAGCGCCGGAAATGACTTACAATAAACACTATCACGCGTCGTAGGCGTGCGCCTCGAGCGTCTCCAGGTCGACCGTGTCGAGGACGGCCTCGTTGGTCGCCTCGAGGACGACGGGCGGAACGGTCGTCTCCGGGAGCCGCCGGTCCCGCGTGGCCGAAAGCGCCTCGACCCAGCGGCCGAGACAGAGACACCACCGGTCGCCGGGGTCGAGTCCGGGGAAGGAGAACTCGGGGCGCGGCGTCACGAGGTCGTTCCCCTGCTCCCGGCTGAACCGCAGGAACTCCTCGGTCATCACCGCGCAGAGCTCGTGTCGGCCCCGGTCGCCGGGGTGGGTCCCACAGCAGCCGTCGCGCTCGAAGCCGGTCGTCGGGTCCGTGCTACAGGCGGCGAGTTCCTCCCCGTGGACGTTCCGGTCGGCCATACGCTCGGGTGGAGGCGCGCGAATAAAAAGCCGGCCTCGGAGATCTCCTCGTCCGCGGCGTGTCCGGAACCCACAAGCCACCTGCGGTGGCGCGTGCCTGCGAGGTCGCTTCGCGGCCGAGCAGTACCGCGCGAGGGAGTCGCGACCGAAGGGAGCGACGAGGCTGGGGAGGCGTGAGGTGCGGTGCCGTGCGGTGGGAGGTGGAGGCTTCCGAACCGTTCACCGCGCCGGCACCGATTTACCGCCCGCCCGCGACTCGCCTCTCATGGACGAACGCGTACGCGAGCACGCGGAGGTGCTCGTCGACTGGAGCGCGCGGGTCGATCCCGGGGACCACGTCGTCGTGAGCGTCGCCGAGGACGCCCACGACCTCGGCGTCGCCGTCGCCGAGGCGCTCGGCGAGAGGGGGGCAGCCGTGACGACGCTGTACGGCTCCGACGAGCTGAGCCGGGCGTACCTGAAGGGCCGCGAGCGTGAGAGCGCGAGCGGCGACGACGCCCCGGAGTTCCCCGACCCCGCCGTCGACCGTGCCCTCCTCGAGGCGGCCGACGTCTACCTCCGGCTCGGCGGCGGGCGCAACACGGCCGCGACCGCGGACGTGGGCCGCGAGACGCGGCAAGCCTACGCGAGATCCCGAAAGGAGGTCAGGGAGCGCCGGATGGCCACCGACTGGGTGTCGACGGTCCATCCCACCCGGAGCCTCGCCCAGCAGGCGGGAATGGCCTACGAGGAGTACAGAGACTTCGTCTACGACGCGATCCTCCGCGACTGGGAGGCGCTCGCCGGGGAGATGGCCCGCATGAAGGAGGTCCTCGATTCGGGCGAGGAGGTCCGGATCCGCACCGAGCGCGCGGACGCGCCCGACACCGACGTGACGATGTCGATCGCGGGGCGGACCGCGGTCAACTCCGCCGCCTCCGTCGCCTACGACTCGCACAACCTGCCCTCCGGCGAGGTGTTCACGGCCCCCTACGACGCCGAGGGGGAGATCTTCTTCGACGTGCCGATGACGATCGAGTCGACCCGCGTCCGGGACGTGCGCCTCGTCTTCGAGGACGGCGAAGTGGTCGACTTTTCGGCCGACTCCGGCGAGGAGGCGCTCGAGAGCGTGCTCGAGACGGACCCCGGCGCTCGTCGGCTCGGCGAGCTGGGCATCGGGATGAACCGCGGGATAGACCGCTTCACCGACTCGATCCTCTTCGACGAGAAGATGGGCGACACGGTCCACCTCGCGGTCGGCCGCGCCTACGACGCCTGTCTGCCGGACGGCGAGTCGGGCAACGAGAGCGCGGTCCACGTCGACATGATAAGCGACGTGAGCGCGGACTCGACGATGGCCGTCGACGGCGAGGTCGTCCAGCGGAACGGGACCTTCCGGTGGGAGGACGGTTTCGACGGCTGACCTCCGGCGACCCGCGTCGAGACGCCGGGTCGCGCGGCCGGCGACCGAGCTACCGCGCGTCGAGCAGCCGCACCGGGTGTGCGGGCCGGCGGGAGAGCAGCGCGTCGAGCTGTTCGAGACACGAGGTCCCGCTCGCGACGACGGCGCGGTCCGCGGTGTCGTCCGTCGTGAACTGGTCGACGAGCGACTCGCCGACGTCGACGCTGAGGTCGTAGTACTCCGACTTGTAGCCGAAGCTCCCGGCCATGCCGCAACACTCCACGTCCGAGGTCGCGACGTCGAAGCCGCGCTCCTCGAGGACCGAGACCGTGTGCGGCTCGAGGCCGAGCGTGCGCTGCTGGCAGTGGCTATGGTAGGCGATCCGCTCGCCGTCGCCCGCCGCGAGCGCGTCGGCGTCCGCGCCGTTCGCCAGGAGGCCGTGGACGTACTCCATGACCTCGTAGCTGTCCTCCCGCAGCGCGGCGTGTTCGTCCTCGGGGAGGAGCCGCTCGTACTCCCCGCGGAACATCGCGACGTCCGACGGCTCGATCACGACGACGTCGCGACCCGCGGCGAGGGAGGGTGCGAGCGCCTCGTAGACGGCCTCGGCGTTCGACCTGGCCGTCGACACCATTCCCTGTGAGAGCGGCGCACGGCCGCTCTCGCCGGCGGCCGGGACCTCGACGCGGACGCCCAGCGCCTCGAGGACGCGGACGGCCGCTTTCCCGCGTTCGGTCCGCACGTAGTTCGTGTACGCGTCGGGGTAGAGGGCGGCGGTCCGACGCGCCTCGTCGGGCGACACCCGCGGGCCGCGGGCCTCGAACCACTCGACGAGGGTCTCGCGCTCGAACGCCGGAAGCTCGCGGCGGCGGTCGACGCCGAGCGTCCGCTCCATGAGCGAGCGGACGGGACCGCTCCGCGCGATCCGGTTCGAGACCGGCGCGAACGCGGACCCGAGTCTCGCCAGCGTATCGAAGTTCCCGAACAGCCGCTTCTGCGGGTCGAGCCCGCCGGGCTCCGCGTCCGGCGTGAGCCCCTCGACGAGGAAGTCGAACTCGCCGTCCGTCCCGCGGTTGATCCGGTCGCGGACGACGGTGTTGATCCACGGGATGTCGATCTTCACCGGGCACTGGTTCACACAGCGGCTACACCCCGTACAGAGGTCGTTGAACTCGGCGGCGCTCTCTTGGCCGTGGACGCCGGCCTCCCAGCCGGTGGCGATGCCGCCGGAGTACGTCTCGCCGCCGAAGGCGTGTCCGCCGACGTGCTGGAAGTTCGCACACGAGTTCGCACAGGCCGAACACCGGATACAGTACAGCGTCTCCCGCAGGTCGTCGTCCTCGCGCATCGCCATGCGGCCGTTGTCGATGAGCACGAGGTGGAACTCGCGGTCGTCGCCCGGTTCGAGGTCGCGATCGCCGGGGGAGCCGGACTCGCCGCTCCCCCCGAACGTCGGCGAGTCGCCGGGCGGCGTGAGAAGCGAGACGTAGGAGGTGAGGTCCTGTCCGGTCCCCGACCGGCCGATGAGTTCGACGAACGGCCGGAGGTCCTCGACGCTCGGAATCACCTTCTCGACGCCCGCGACCGCGACGTGGGTGTCCGTGGCCTGGACGCACTTCCGGGCGTTGCCCTCGCTCGTGACGAGCGCGAGCGTGCCGGTGTCCGCCGCGACGAAGTTCGCGCCGGTCATGCCCACCTCGGCGTCCAGGATCTCCTCGCCGAGGTACTCGCGGGCGAACCGCGTCAGCTCCTCGGCGGTCTCGAGGGGTTCCTCCGGGTCGAACACCTCGTTGAACAGGTCCGCGATCTCCTCGCGGGACTTGTGGATGGCCGGCGCGACGATGTGTGAGGGGGCCTCGTCGGCGACCTGGAGGACGAACTCGGCGAGGTCGGTCTCCCGGACGTCCGCGCCGCTCTCCTCGAGGGCGTCGTTCACGTCCATCTCCTCGCTCGTCATCGACTTCGATTTCACCACGTTCCGGCCGTCGACGACCTCGGTTATGTACCGGTTCGCGTCGGCGGCGTCGTCGGCGAGGTACACGCTGCCGCCGTTGGCCTCGACCGCCTCGGTGACCCGGTCGAGGAGTTCGGGGAGCCGTTCGATCGCGTCCTCCTTGATCGCGCGGGCCTCGTCTTTGAGTTCCTCGTAGTCGTCGAGGTCCGCGGTCGATTCGTAGCGGCCCTCGTTGAACACCCGCGTGTTCTCGCGGACGCTGTCGCCCTCGGTCTCGAGGAGGTGGCGGATGCGCTCGGCCTTCCGCCGGCGGTCGTCGACGGCCATCTACCGGTCCTCCAGGAGCACGACCGTGACCTCCATCGGACCGTGCGCGCCCTTCACGAGCGCGCCCATGTCCGCGGTGGCGCTCGGCCCCGTCGCGATGACGGCCCGTCCGGTTCCCTCGCGCACGTCCTCGGCGAGCCGGTCGAACGTCGCCTCCATGTCCGGGAGGACGTCGCTCGCGGCGACGACGGCCACGTGTTCGTCGGCGTAGAGGCTGACCGGCTCCTCGCCGGCGGGGCCGCCCCGGATCACCACGGAGCCGTAGTCGGCGACGCCGTACCCGGCGGCCGTGACGCCCGTCCTCGCGGCCTCGAGGTCCGCCACCGTCGGATCGGTCTCCACGGCGTCCGGCAGGGAGACGCCCGCGAACGGGAGCGGCGTGCCGACCGCGGGGGCGTCGAGACGCGGCGAGAGTGCCGACTCGAACCCCTCGGCCGTCGTTCGAACGAGTTCGATCCCGATCTCGGTGAGCGACGACTCGAAGGTCGCGAGCGGTTCGGTTGGCATGTGTTACCGGTTCAGGAAACTGCCTAATGGGCGTTTCCCTCCTCACCGATCCGCACGGGTGCTCGCGTCGGCGGCGCTCCAGTCTCACGCTCCGCAGCGATATCTCCACGACGAGAGAATCGAAGAAAACTACATATGTCTGGTTGCGGGACCACGGAACGGAACCGAGATCACCGACCATGACCAACGTGCTCACGCTAGCGTTCGTCGGGGCCGTTCCGATCGGCGTCGCGTTCGTCCTGCTCGCCGGGCTCCGCTGGTCGGCGGCCCGCGCGATGGGCGTCGGGTGGCTGCTGGCGGGCGGCATCGGACTCTCGTACTGGCGGATGGAGCCCGACTGGCTGGTGGCGTCGGCCGTCTACGGCGCGCTTCAGGCCGTCGACATCATCCTCATCGTCTTCGGGGCCATCCTGCTCATGAACTACCTCGAGGGGAGCGGCGCGATCGCCACCATCAGGTGGTACTTCGGCCGGATCGAGGAGGACCGTCGCGTCCAGCTGTTGCTCATCGGTCTGGGGTTCATGACCGTCATCGAGGGCGCGGCCGGGTTCGGCACGCCGGGCGCGCTCGCCGCGCCGCTCTTCATCGGCCTCGGGTTCCCGCCGCTGGCCGCCGCGGTGTTCGGCCTCTTCTTCAACGCCCCGAACCCGCCGTTCGGCGCGGCCGGGACGCCCGTCATCGGCGGCACGGGTGCCGTCATCGAACCGGCGCTGTCCGGGTCGATGGGGGTCGCCGAGTTCCTCTCGATGGTCTCCGCGTGGTCAGGCGTCGTCACGGGGGTCACGTACGTGTTCTGGGGGCTGCTCGGCGTCCTCTTCCTGACCTACTGGTTCGACGACGCCGACGGCGGGCGGAGCCTCGGAGACGCGGTGCGTAGCACCCTCCCGATCGCCCCGTTCGCGATCCTCCTCGGAACCGTCACCGGAGGGACACAGCTGCTGATCGCGTGGTTCATCGGCCCCGCCCTTCCCGACATCGCCGCCGGGTTCGTCGTCCTCGCGGTCGGCCTCCTCCTCGCGAACAACGACGTGCTCGTCCCGGAACGGGAGTGGGAGTTCCCCGACGACTCGACGTGGAACGACGCGTGGCTCGGCGGCCTCGAGCTCGACGAGATCTCCCGAGACCGGCCGAAAAAGGAGATGTCCGTGCTGCTGGCGTGGACGCCGTACCTGCTCGTCGCGGTCGCGCTACTTCTCACGCGGTGGCCGGATCTCTCCGTCGCGGGCACCGACGTCCTCGCGTGGATCCAGAGCTTCTCCCTCTCCATCGAGTCCATCCTCGGAACGGAGCTCGGATACACGCTCCAGTACCTCTATCTCCCGGGAACGATGCCGTTCGTCCCCATCGCCGTCCTCACCGGCTTCCTCCACCGAATGGACGCCGACGAGATGGGCGCGGCGTGGCGGCGATCGGTCGAGCAGGTCGCTTCCGCAGCACTCACGCTCGTCATCGCCGTCTCGATGACGCAGGTCATGATCCAGTCACAGACCAACGCCGCCGGCCTGCTCGGGATGATGGAGGCGCTCAGCCGGGCGCTCGCGATGGGTGCCGGCGGGCTGTTGCCCGTGGTCTCCCCGTGGGTCGGCGCGATCGGCTCCTTCATGACCGGGAGCAACACGTCCTCGAACATCCTCTTCAGCGTCCTCCAGTACGACGCCGCCGAGGCGGTCGGCCTCTCCCGCACGATCGTCGTCAGCCTCCAGAACGTCGGCGGCGGCCTCGGGAACATGGTCTCGGTGTTGAACGTCGCCGCCATCTGCGGCGTCGTCGGGATCACCGGGCGCGAGGGCGACCTCCTGCGGAAGGCCGTCGTTCCGATGGCGATCTTCGCCCTCTTCGCCGGCCTGTTCGGGATGCTGCTGACGTACGTCCTGGTTCCCGGGCTGTTCTGAACTCCCGCCCGCGCCCTCCCTTCGCCGGCCTCGGCGACCGCTTCCCCGGTCGATCTGGTCCGCTCCGGCGGATCCGGTCCGTTCCGGTCGCGTCGGCACGGTCCGCCGGATCGAGTCACGCGGGGTGCCGCGCCCGTGAGCGCGCGCCGCGACGGATTCGGATCCCGTCAGCGCAGCGCGTCGAGGTCGAACTCGAAGGCGGCGACGGGCACTTCCAGGTCGTGCTCGACGAGCACTTCGGGGTGGACCTCGCCGATCACGCCGACGGACTCGCCGTCGACGACGACGCTCGCGGTCCGGCCGTCGATGAACGTCGGGTGCTCGGTTCGCGGGGTATCGAGGTCCGCACCGAAGTCGTCACACACCGCCTGAAGCCGGCCCTTCGCGGCCTCGTAGGAGGCATTCCGGCGCGCGACCGCGCCGGCGACGTGGCGGGACTCGGCCACGTTCGTGTTCTCCGACTCGTCGCGTTCCGCGACGAAGCCGATCTCGGCGACGTCCTGCGGGTAGGCGTTGTGGGTGTTGCCCTCGAGCAGGAGCAGCAGCGACGGGAGCGCCCACGTCCGCAGCTGGGTGTACTCCTCGCTGTACGGCTCCGTGATCTCGACGGGGTCGCCGCCGCCGAAGGCGTCGGTTCCCGGCTCCAGATTCATGCGGTCGTAGTTCTCGACCCCGCTCGTCATGTGGAAGTTCAGCAGGTCCTCGAAGCCGAGCCCGACGAGGCTCGTCCGGACCGCGTCCTCGAGCCGGGTGCGCTCGTGTCGGCCGCCGACCGTCCCCACGTCGGGGTAGCGCGGCTCCAGGCGGTCGAAGCCGTGCGCGCGACCCACGTCGTCGACCAGATCGAGGGGGTGGAGCACGTCCACGCGGTACGGCGGGATCTCCACGTCGTAGCTCACGTCCTCGCCGAGCGAGTACGTCGCGTCCAGCCCGGAGCGCTCGAAGCAGTCGACGACCTCCTCCGGCTCGAAGTCGACGCCGAGTAAGGTCTCTATCCGGCCGTGGGAGACCGACTTCTCGTCGACCTCGAGGTTCGGGCGGACCAGGTCGGGGCCGTACTCCGCGGGGTGGGTCGCGCCGTCGGCGTACGCGACCTCGACCTCCTCGATCGTCGCGCCGCGCGCGGAGAGCGCGTAACAGACGATCGTACACATCTTGTCGATCGTCCACTGGTCCGTGCCGGTGAGCTCGACGAGCAGCTCGCGGGAGCCGGCGTCGACCTCGGTCCGCTTCCCGTTGATCACGGGCGGGAACGAGAACAGCCCGAGCTCGTCGTAGATCGCGGGATAGCGGTCGTACTCGCGCACGAGGTCGGCGTACGTCCGGCCGGTGTCGTGCTCCTCGAGCACCTCCGCAGGCGTCTGCTCGTCGGTCGCGTCGAGCGGGACGAACGTCTCGCCGTCCGGCTCGATCCCGCGGTAGGTGATCGACCGCTCCGCGCCCTCCCGCAGCGGCGCGCCCTTGATCATGGCCAGGTCGTGGATCCCGATCGCGCCCTTCGCGCGGCCGCGACCCATCGTGGCGTGGAGCTTCTCCTGGAGCTGGATGAGCGACTCGAGGGCGGACTCGTCGAGGTCGACGCCGCGGACCACCGCGCCCGTGACGTAGGGGCGCTCGTCGGGCACCGACTCGTCGACCTCGATCGTCCACTCGGCGTCGTTCGTGTCCGGGACGTACACCCCGCGGTCGTCGCCGTAGTGGTAGCGCAGCGAGCGGGCGACTCCCTCGACCGAGAGCCGGTCGAGCCGGTCGGGCGCGAACTCGAACTGGAGGTCGCCGTCGTCGGTCTCCCCCTCGAACTCCAAGCCGAGCCCGAAGAGGTCCTCCTTGAACTCCTCGTCCGTCTTCTCCGTACGGCCGGTGAGTCCGCGGAGCGCGTCGGGGTCGACGTCGACGACGGGCATCAGTAGCTCACCTCCGCGTTCCGCAGGAAGTCGATGTCCGCCAGGGTCCCGTGGAGGTCGCGGATGTCCTCCGCGCCGGTGGTGAGCATCGCGAGCCGTTCGAGGGCGAGCCCCCACGCCATCACGTCGCAGTCGACGCCGAGCGGCCCGGTCACCTCCTCGCGGAAGATGCCGGAGTTGCCGATCTCGATCTCCTCGCCGGTCTCGGGGTGGTCGCCGAACAGCTCGAAGGAGGGCTCGGTGTATGGGTTGTAGTGCGGTTTAAACCGGATGTCCGTGATCCCGAACTGGCGGTAGAACTCCTCGAAGGTGCCCATCAGGTCGCGCACCGAGAGGTCCTCGGCCATCACCCACCCCTCGATCTGGAAGAACTCGAGCAGGTGCGTCGGGTCGAGCGTGTCGTTGCGGTACACCTTCTCGACGGAGAAGTACCGCTGGGGCGGCTCCAGCTCCGCGCCGGCGTACCCGGAGAGGTACCGCATCGACAGCGAGGTGGTGTGGCCGCGCAGGGCCACCTCGCGCGCGAACTCCTCGGACCACGGGGAGTGGTAGCCGTCGCCGTCCTCGCCCCACCCGTCGCGGTGGGCGGTCTCGACGCGGTCGATCAGGGCGGGGGGATCTCCGCCATCGGCTCCACGTCGAGCGCGAACCGGTCCCAGTGGGTCCGCGCCGGGTGGTCCTGGGGCATGAACAGGCAGTCGTTGATCCAGAAGTCGCTGTCGGCGTGGGGGCCCTCCATCTCCTGGAATCCCATGCCGACGAGCACGTCCTTCACGCGGTCGGCGGTCCGGCGGAGCACGTGTTTCCGGCCGCCCTCGACCGCGGGGGCGTCCGCCTCGACGTTGTACTCGGCGAACTCGACGTCCGCCCACTCCCCGCTCGCGAGGAGCTCCGGCGTCACCTGGCCGACCGTCTCGGCCGCCTCGACGCCCTCCATCAGCGCGTCGACGCCCGCGTCGCTGAGCGTGACCGCGCGGGTGGTGCGCTCCGCGAGGTCGACGAGCCCGCGCGAGGCGAGTCGATCGAGGACGCCCTCGTCGTCGACGCTCCCCCCGTCGGCGAGCGTCTCGAGCGCCGCCGCCTCGGGGTCCTCGTCGGGGGCGGCGTCCGGGTCGACGGCGAGCTCGCCCGAGTCGATCGTCCCGAACCCCTTCCGCGGGAGGTTCGCGAGCGCGATGTCGACCTCGGGGCCCGCCAGGTCGGCGCGGCCGATGACCTCGCCCATCGGGACGGGTCCGTCGGCCGCGCCGGCGTCGACCGCGGCCCGGTAGAGCCGCGTCTCGGGGAGTCCCTCGGCGACGTACTCGCGTCCCTCCTCGGTGAGTTCGGCGACCGCCGCCGTCGTCTCCGTCACGGCGAGTAATCCCTCGTCGCGCAGGTCGAAGGCCGCGCCGGTGACCGTCTCGGGTTTCAGGCCCGTCTCGGCCGCGATCTCGTCAATCGTCCGTTCGTCCGTCGCGCTCGCGGCCTCGAGGACCGCGAGCTGTCGTTCCGGGAGTCGCATTCGGTTGTGTGGATACGTGTGTGCGTGGGTCCTAACGGTTCCGGCACGTCGCCGGCGCGGTACGCGGCGATCGAACCGCGCGGTTTCACCGCCCCGCCGCGGGGCGGCTCCGCCGCGCGCGGTTCACGCGAAAAACGGCCCGAACGCGCCGCCGTCGGTCGTCGGGACGATCCCGCCAGTGGCGTGTTCGGGTGCCATACGTCCGCGTGACCCGCGGAGCCGCTTAGGCGTTGCGGGTCGGTCCGGGATCGTCGTCCGCCTCCG
The DNA here is from genome assembly GCF_001542905.1 of Halorubrum aethiopicum. Classification (NCBI taxonomy): domain Archaea; kingdom Methanobacteriati; phylum Methanobacteriota; class Halobacteria; order Halobacteriales; family Haloferacaceae; genus Halorubrum; species Halorubrum aethiopicum. The sequence continues at coordinate 937,161 of NZ_LOAJ01000001.1, forward strand.
CGGTCCCGGCGGCCTCCCGCTCCGCCCGCTCGCTCAGCGCCGCGATCCGGTCCCCGAGCGGGGGTTGGACCTCGAACCACGTCGACCAGTCGCCGGTCTCCGGCTCGATCCCGCGCCGTTCCGCGACGCGCTCGAAGGCGTCCGCGACCCTGGCGGCCCCCACCGCGTCGGCGGCGCGGTCGTCGGCGGCGTACTGGACGCGTCGCCCCGCCCAGAAGGCGGCGAGCCCGATCGCGACGAGGGCGAGAAAGCCGGCGTCGAAGGGGACGGTCGCGGTCACGATCCCGGCGAGGATCCCGACGACGACGGCGACCGCGGCGGCGCGGAACTCGGCGTAGTACGTCCCGACGCGGCCCGCCTCGGCGGCGAGGAGGCCGACGGCGACGTCCTCCCCGAGGTCCCCGAGGACGGCCTCGGTGACGAAGAGCACCCGTCGGCGCGGCGGCCCCTCGACCGAGACGTCGATCGAGTCGCCCTCGTCGCCGCCCACGATCGCGACCCGGTCGACGCCGAGGCCGGCCTGGTGACGGAGCTCGTCGAGCGCGGCGCGCTCGGGCTCGGTCGGTTCCCGGAGCTCCCGAAACCGATCCGCCGCGTACAGCGGACCGACCGCGACGGCGAGGAACGCGAGGACGACGACGCCGAGGAGGAGCGCGGCCGTGAGCATCGGCCGATCGTCGAGCGCGCCGCGGCTAAAACCACGCGGTCTCGCCGGCCGCCGCCCCCCGCCGCGAGCCGTCCCGTCACCGGGGAACTCGACGCGCGATCTCGCGAACCGCGTCGGCGGCGGCGCTGTCGGGGGCGGCGTCGACGACGGGACGTTCCCCGACGACGGAGCGGCCGACACGAGGGTCGGCCGGGACGACCGCGGCCGGCGCGCCGAGCGCGTCCGCGATGGCGTCCGTCGGGGGCTCCTCGACGACCCGGTTGACCGCGCAGGCGACGAGCCCCGCGTCGAGCTCGCTCGCCAGCTCCCGCGTCCGGATCGCGTCGGCCAGCGCGAACGCCCGCGGGGAGACGACCGCGAGACAGGCGTCGGCGACCGCCAGCGGGACGCCCGCGTCGGCGCGCCGTCCCGCCGGACAGTCGATCACGACGGTGTCGTGGACCCGTTCGAGGTCGTCGACGGCGTCAGCGAGGCGGGTCAGGTCCGACGCCCGCGCGCCGGCGAGCGTTCGGCCGCAGGGGATCACGTCGACCGGACCGGGACGGAGCGTCTCCGCGACCGCCGCGCGCCCGGCGAGCACGTCGTGGAGGTCGGGGCCTCGACCGGCCGGGAGGTCCGCCATGCCGAGGTCGGCGTCGACGACGACCGCGTCCAGCGCGGCCGCGACGTTGTACGCGAGCGTCGTCTTCCCCACCCCGCCCTTGCCGCCCGCGACGGCGAGTATCACGCGAGCCGCTCCAGCGCGTCGGTCGGCACGTCCGTCTCCTCCGCGCGCGCAGCCAGCGACGCCGCGCGCTCGCTCAGTCGCCGGAGCGCCGTCGCGTCGTCCGCGACGCGCTCCTCGAGGATCGCGACCGCCTCCGCGCCGCCGAGGCGGTCGACCGCGTCGGTCGCCGTCGCGAGGTCGGCGTCGGTCAACCGCTCCGCTCGCTCGATCCGGTGCTCGATCCCCTCGAGGCGGCGTTCCGACCGCTCGAGCGGTTCGGCGAGCCCGTCCGCTTCCGGCGGAACGACGGGGGAGGCCTCGGGATCCGATCGAGGATCGCGAGGTTCCGTCTCGTGGTCAACGTCGTCCGCGTCATCAACGTCATCTACGTCGCCAGCGTCGTCGCCGGTCGATCCGGAAGGCGTACGATCGTCCGACCGAGTCGCATCGTCCTCGATCGACGGTGCCACATCGTCCTCAACCGACGGTGCCGCACCGTCCTCGCTCATCGATGCCACATCGTCCTCGGTCGACGGTGTCGCGTCGACGACGACCCCGTTCTCCCCGCGATCTTCGGCCGCGGCGAGCGGGTCCATCCGTCGGGGGTCGACGAGGACGTCACGGGGCGGACGGTGATCGCCGAGGGACCGGACCGCCGCGTCCGCCGTGACGGCGGGCCGGTCGGCGTCGTCGATCGGGTTGGCGTCCGCGATCTCGACCGGCGGGTCGGCGATCGATCCGTCCGCCGGCGCGACCGCGGCGAACCCGACGCCGCGGCGCTCGCCCGGCTCGAGACGGAGCGTCACGCCCGCGGCGTCCCAGCCCGCCTCCGGAACCCCCGACCGCCGCGGCGGGAGGACGGGTCCGTCGATCCGGCTCCGGACGCGCACGCGTCGGGGAACCGCGGCGGCGTTGTGGACGCGGCAGGCGACGAACCGAGCGCCGCCCTCTCGGTCGACGGTCCAGGAGAGATCCACGCTCATGCGCCGGCTGGTGCCGCATCCTATCTAAAGGTCCGGCCGAGTCACGGGAACGCCGAGGACCGTCTCGAGGTCCATCTCGTCCCGCGCGTCGAGGAACGAGGCGGCCGCCGGACGGAGGCTCACCGGCCCCTCGATCTCCGCGATCCGTATCGCCGCGAGCGAGGCGGCGAGGTCGGAGCCACCGTACTCGCTCGGGGTCGCGCCGGCGATCGCCGGATCGCCTCCCGGAACCGCCGACAACGCCTCGCGGAACGCGGGATACACCGCGAGCGCGAGTTCCGCCCGCGCGTCCCGCTCCCGGTTTCCCAGCCGATCGCGGAGGGCGAGCCGTCGCTCGCGTTCGTCGCGGGTCGCGGCCGCCCGTTCGCGCTCCCGTGTGAGGGTCTGTTCGGCGGCGATCCGGTCGGTCTGTGCCTCCGACAGCTCCGCCGCGGCCGACTCGAGGTCCGCGAGCGCCTCCGCGGGGTCGGCGTCGACCGCCCGACGGGCCCGGACGTCGCCGCGGAGCGCCGCGACGCGCTCCTTCAGGCGACCCTCCTCGCCGGTGGCGTCGGCGAGCCGCCGTCGAGCGCTCTCGAGGTCGACCTCCGGGACCTCGATCGCCGTCAGGTCCGCGTGGATCGCCGCGATCTCGTCGTCGACGGACGCGGTCCGGCCGCGAGAGCGGGCCGCGGCGGCGAGCTCCCGACGGAGGCTCGTCCCGGTCGGAACCCGACCGAGAACGGCCTCCGGGTTCGGGATCGGCGCGTCGTGGGAGCCGGCGTCCGGCCCGCCCTCGGTTCCGAGAGCGGTCACAGCTCTCGGCGCTTCATCGCTTCGGGATCCGGGTGATCCGTGCCGGCGGCGAACGACGCGTACGGCGTCGACCTCGCGTCCCGGTCGGCGTAGGCGCTCGCGGCTTCCCTGACCGCGTCGTCGACGAGCGCGAACTCGTTGAACGGTTCGGTCCGCTCGATCTGGACGGCGTCGCCGTGGCTCTCGCGTAGCCGCAGCGCCAGGAACGCGCCGTACGCGGTCGCCTCGAGCAGCGCCGCGCGGCCGAACCGCCGGACCACCTGGTCGCCGTGGCGGCGGCACGCGTTGCGGAGCCCGGTCCGGGCCGCTTCCGAGTACGTCACGACCAGTAACACGACCGACGGTGCTCGGCTACGGGATAAAGCGGTTCCGAAGGCGGGCGGGCGACCGGCGTGGTCGATCGGTCGAGAGAACTCACGTTAGACGCGCTCGAGGTCGAACTCCGGGAGATCGGGATCGGATCCCGAGTCCGCATCCCGAGCGCGGTCGATCCCGGCGGCCGCCAGCACCCGCTCCCGCGCCGCCGGCTCGGAGGGCGCGACGACGACGCGTCCGTCGACCGGCGGGTCGCCGACCGCGCGGAAGACGGCGTCCTCGCCGTCGAACTCCGTCGCGTACGTCCGGAGCACGGCCGCGACGCGCCGCTCCGTCCCCGAGAGGTCCTCCTCGCCGTTCTCGAACGCGCGGAGGGCGTCCTCGACGTTCCGCAGCGCGGAGATCCGGTCCATCTACGTCGTCCGCAGGTGACCCTGCTGTGGCTCGTACACTTCGCCTTTGGTCCGGAGCTTCTCGATCTCCTGTTCGGCCTTTCCGGGGTCCATACCGATCTCGCCCGCGCGGTCGAGGACCTCGTCGACGGGCGCGCCCTCCTCGTACTCCGTCTCGATGTCCGCGATGAGTCCCTTGATGTTCTTGATGCGGTCGCGCTGGCTCTTCGAGGTGCCCGTCTCGACGACGTCGGCGTCGAACTGGCCCGTCTCCGGGTCGACCCCGATGTCCTGGAGACACGACTCGACGATGTCGGTCGCGCGGTCGGCGTCCTCGCGGTCGACCGTATCGGAGAGGCGAACCCGCGCGCTCGCCTCCGAGAGCCGGACGAGTGCCTCCAGCTTCCGAGCGGTGACCGGAACCGGCGCGTCCTCGTCGGCGCCCTTCGAGCGGAGGTCGACGTAGAACTCCTCGATGAGCTCCTTCGCCTCCTCCGTCATCGTCGGGTAACAGGAGCGTTTCGCGTGCGCGATGTACTTCCGAAGCAGTTCGGCGTCGATCGCCGGGGCGACCTCCTGGGTCACCTCCGCGACCTGATCCGAGGTGAACTCGGAGGTCGCCAGCTCCTCGCGTTGGGTGTTGAGCTCGCCGGCGTAGTTCGTCTTGATGATGTGTTTCGCCAGCCGGGAGTCGTGTTCGGGGTCCGGCTGGTCGGTCACCGTGAAGATCAGGTCGAACCGCGAGATGAGCGCGGGCTCCAAGTCGATCTGCTCCCCGATCGGCTCGTACTGGTCGAACCGCCCGTACTTCGGGTTCGCCGCGCCGAGCAGCGAACACCGCGCCTTCAGCGTCGCGTTGATCCCCGCCTTCGAGACGGAGATCTTCTGCTGTTCGAGCCCCTCGTGCATCGCGGAGCGGTCGCTCGAATCCATCTTATCGAGTTCGTCGACTGCGGCGATCCCCTTGTCGGCTAAGACGAGCGCGCCGGCCTCGAGCGACCACTGCTGACCGTCGCCGAAGTCGTCGCGTACCGCGGCCGCGGTGAGCCCCGCCGCCGAGGAGCCCTTCCCGGAGGTGTAGACCGATCGGGGCGCGATGTTTTCTACATACGAAATCATCTGAGAGTTATGTGAGACGACCCCGTTCGAGACGTAGTTGTGAGTCCCTTCGACCTCGAGGTCGTACACCCACTCGTCCTCGCTTTCAACTCGCTCGATGGACTCGATCCGATCCCAGCGGATATCGCTCTCCGCGAGTCGCCGGAGCGCGGCAATGTTGCGTGCGGTGGCCCCGCCGTCTGTTTTGGCGAGAACGTCGGTGTCGCCGTCGACGGGAGATCCACACGCGTCCTCGAACGCGTCGACAATTCGCTTAAGAGCCTGCCGACTTGGCTTCCGACTTTCGGCTTCGTAGTGTCGGTACGTACTCCGTGGGACACCGCACTCGTACTGTGTCAGTCCCAGTGACTCACGTAGTCGACGAAGCGTCGGACCAACGTTTGGAATCACGTCCACGTTCGTATTGCGATCCGTTTCGAGATGCTCCTCCGCTGCGGACTGTTTCCGTTCGGTGACGAACCCGATCTCAGTAACGTAGCGGTCGAATTGTGCGCCGCTGATACGGAGCCGGTAGCTTCCGTTGTGCCGCTCGTGTAACTGGGATGTAATAGCGTGCTGAAGCAGGAGCGACCGGACTCCTTCGAGAAGCTCCTCGCTCATCGACGCAACCGTTATCTCGCGTTGCGACGCAGAGACGTGCCCTTCTCCTTCGATGAATCCTTCGACGAAAGCGGCGGTAATCTCGTCGGATGCGCCTGCGAGCCTCGGCGGGACGCGCTTTTCAGCGGAGCTCTTCAGTAGCGCTTCATCGATTTCGTTGAGGAAACTGACGAATTCGCCGGCGGAACACAGCAACTCCCGCGCGCTCTTGCCATCGTGTGGCTTCCTGGTGGTCGTTTCGAGGTTGAGGTCGTCGAGCGTGTTCCGCGCGTCTTCGAGGACCTCCTCGTCGTCGTTCGTGATGGAAACGAACCCCGAGTGGTCGTCGCGTTTCTCGACGTAGCCTTCAGCAACGATGTATCCAATTAGCCGGGAGAGCGCTGGCGTCCACCGCTCGGGCGCGTCGAGACGGACAGCATTGTACGACTGCGCCTTCCGGAAATCGACGTCGAGCGTGTCGTTGGCGTCCACGTCGAGCCGAGCAGGTGTCGCCACGAACTCACCTGCTTCCAGCTCCTCGGCACGGACCGGAGCGAACTGGCCGTCTCGCTGGACGAACAGCGGATGAGACGGCGTCACGTCAAGTTCACGGCCCGATGCCGTTTCGACCCGATACATCTCTTCTGGCGCCTCTCTCTTCCAGACTTTTGTGGCGCGGGACGCCCCGACGGCGCCGTCCTCCTGAAGCGCGGGAACTTCGAAATCGACACTGTCCCAGACGCCGTCGTCGACGGGCTTCAGGTCGTCGAGGTTTCGCTCAACCAGCTCGCGTATCGGAACCTCTCGCCCATCGTTGAGGAGCACATTCGTATCACCAGCAACACACTTTCCGGTACCTGGGTCGCCAATGAGGAGCATGTGGAGGTCGCCGCGGATCCGCGACCCGTCGGGGAGGTGTTTGGTGACCCCCGAAAAGAGCTGGAGGATCATCGCGAGCTTCTCCTCCTCGTAGCCGTAGATGGCGGGCGCGATGGAGTCGACCATCGCCTCGTAGATGTCGTCACGGTTGGAGAGCTCGATGATCTCGCGGCGGTCCTCGTCGGTGATGTCCATGTCCTCGAACTCCTCGTCCTCGATGGCGATGGAGACGCCGTCCATGTACAGATCGAAGATGGCGGACTTCTCGTTGCCCTGCTCGACCTGCTCGATGTGGAGGACGCCGACGCAGGTGACGTGGTCGCCGGGGCTCACCTTTCCGGTAACGTCGTCGACGATGTCGACGTCGAGCGACTGGGGCGTCTCGCCGCCGCGGAGCCCCTCGGGCGACTCCTGGATCCGGAGCTTCTGGGAGTCGATGAACTCCGACTGGTCGAAGTTGACGCGGAAGGGGCCCTGGCGTTCACACCCCTGACACTCGTGGGGCTCCTGGAAGCCGCCGTCGCTTTGGGGAATGTACGTCATCGTCCCGCAGCGCTGACACTCGAAGGCCGCCTCCGTCACCTTCGGGCGGACGTCGGTCGCCTTGCGGACGATCCCCTGGACGGAGACGAGCTTGCCGATGTGGTCGTCGTGGACGCGGATCCCGCGGATGTCGATGTTCTCGGGCAGGTTCCGGAGGCGGACGTGGGCGCGCCCGAGGCTGACGTCGGCGGGGAGGTCGTAGAGCCGCAGCGCCTCCTCGGCGTACTCGCGCATCTGGTCCGGCTTCGTGAGGAAGTCCTCGGCGAGGTCGCGGTCGAACTGGAAGAGGTCGTCGTACTCGACGTACAGCGAGCGCTGCTCGTTGGGATACTTCTGTGCGAGGGTGCCTATCTCCTCGCGGTAGTAGTTGCGGTAGAACTGAATGAACCGCTCCGTGAGGTCCTGATTCCCGGCCTGAGCCATTACGCCACTCCTTCGTCGGCATCACGTATGAACCCCATGTTCGGAGCGGAAGTGACCCGCCTCGTCGCCCTCGTCCTTCGCCCCCCTCACGCCTTCGTCACGAACGTCGCGTCCGCGGAGGTCCGCCCCTCGTTGAACGAGAGCACCTTCGCCCGGATCACGTCGCCCTTCCCGATGCCGTCCGGAATGTCCTCCGTGAAGACGACGAACCCCTCGACCTTGCCGACCGCGACCTCGCTCCCGGAGTGGTGGTCCGTGAGCTCCGTCACGCCGAACTCGTACGTCTCGCCGATCTCGACGGGCGGCTCGCGCTCCCGTGCGGCCTCGTGAGCCCGTTTGGACTCGCGCGCCTCGGGTGAGGGACCGCGTACCCGGTTGACGACTCCGATGAGGACGAGCAGGACGACCGCGGCCGCGGCGGCGACCGTGACCGGAGAGGTCGGAATCATACCTCCTCGTCGACCCGTGGTCACCTAAACGGTCGGGGTCCGGACCGACCCTCTGGACCCGGATCGACTCCCCGAGAGCGACCCGGCCGCATGAGAAACGCCTTTGCCCTCGAAGCCCCCGTCTGGGAGTGATGCGAACCAGCCTCGGTCTCGGAGGGACTCCCCACGGGCGTGGTACCGAATGAAGGTCGCGGACGCGGTGCCGGAGTTCGCCGACGCCTTCGGGTTCGAGGAGTTCAACCGGATGCAACGCGAGGCGCTGCCGGGGATCGTCGAGACCGACCACAACGTCGTCGCGTCCGCGCCGACCGCCTCGGGGAAGACGGCGCTCGCCGAGCTCGCGATCTGTCGGACCCTCGCCGCGGGGGGAACGGCGCTGTTCGTCGCGCCGCTCCGCGCGCTCACGAACGAGAAGGAGAGCGAGTGGGAGCGATTCGAGGAGCTCGGCTACTCCGTGTACGTCGTCTCCGGCGAGCGCGACCTCAACCCCCGGCGCGCCGAGCGCGCCGACGTGCTCGTCACGACGCCCGAGAAGGCCGACAGCGCGACCCGGAAACACGACTCCGCGCGCTACTCCTTCATCACCGATGTCGACTGCGTCGTCATCGACGAGGTCCACCTGCTCGACTCCGAGAAGCGCGGAGCCGTGTTGGAGGTCACCGTCTCGCGGCTCCGGCGGCTCCAGGACCCCCGCGTCGTCGCGCTCTCGGCGACGATGCCGAACGTCGACGACGTGGCCGAGTGGCTCGACGCGCCGCCCGAGACGACCTACTCGTTCGGCGAGGAGTATCGCCCGGTCGACTTAGAGACCGGCGTCAAGACGTACAGTCACGGCTCGAACGCCTTCGCCGACAAGTACCGCCGGCTCTACCGGGCGATCGACTTGGCCGAGCCGCACGTCCGCGAGGACGGGCAGGCGCTCGTGTTCGTCTCCTCGCGACAGGACACGGTCCAGGCGGCGAAGAAGGCGCGCGACGAGATCACGGAACGGGACGTCCCGATCGACTCGCGGGGCGACTACGACTTCCACAACGACGCGAAGGAGCTCTCGAACGACACCCTGCGACAGTCCGTCCTCGACGGCGTCGGCTTCCACCACGCCGGGCTCTCGAAGGGGGACCGCGACCGCGTCGAGGCGTGGTTCAAGGAGGGGAAGATCAAGCTGCTCTTCTCGACGTCCACGCTCGCGTGGGGTGTGAACCTCCCCGCGCGCTGCGTCGTCATCCGCGACACGAAGTACCACGATCCCCTGGAGGGGGAGACCGACATCTCGCCGCTCGACGTGCTCCAGATGCTCGGGCGGGCGGGCCGTCCCGGCTACGACGACGTGGGGTACGGCTGGGTGGTGTGTGACCGCGCGGACGCCGACAAGTACCGAACCCTCCTCCGGGAGGGCAAGGAGATCGAGTCGCGGCTCGCGGCGGAGCTGGAGTCGCACCTCAACGCCGAGGTCGCGATGGGGACGATCCGCGGACTGGAGGACGTGATGGAGTGGCTGGAGACGACGTTCTACTACGTCCGCGCGCGCTCGGAGCCGGAGGCGTACGACTTCGCGACCCTCCGCGACCGCGTGCGCGACGCCCTCGACTCGCTCGTCGAGGAGGGATTCGTCGCGGCCGACGACGACCTCGCGGTCGAGCCGACGACGCTGGGGCGGCTCGCCTCGAAATACTACATGCGTCTCGAGACCGCCCGACAGTTCCGCGACCTCGCGGAGCGCGACCGGCTCACGGTCGATTCGGTGCTCGAGACGGTCGCCGCCGCCGGCGAGTTCGACTCGGTCTCGGCGCGCTCCGCCGAGTCGGACGCGGTCGACCGGATCCTCGACGGCCGCGACACCGACCTCAAGGACGGCCACCGGAAGGTGTTCGCCATCCTGCTCGCGGGGATGGCCGACGCGACCCCCTCGGACCTCCGCTCGGACGCCTGGGTGATCCGCCAGAACGCCCTGCGGCTGCTCGCCGCCCTCTCGGAGTTCCTCGACCGCTTCTCGGGCCCGCGGGCGGCCAACCTCGCGTGCCGGATCGAGGCGCGGGTCGAACACGGCGTCTCCCGCGAGGCGGTCGCGCTCACCGCCATCGACGGCGTCGGCTCCGGGCGCGCCGAGCGGCTCGCCGACGCCGGACTGACCTCGCCGGCCGCGGTCGTCGACGCCGGGGCCGACGGGCTGTCGAACGCCGGGATGAGCGACTCGGTGGCCGAGCGGATCGTCGAGGCCGCCCGCGAGTGCCCCCGGATCGACGTCGACTGGGGCGCGTTCCCCGAGACCATCGCCGTCGGCGAGAACGAGCTGTGCGAGGTCGGCGTCTCGACCGCGGGCGGCGGCGCGCGCGTCGGGATCCGCGTCACCGTCAACGACGTGGAGATGACCGAGACCGCGACGTACCTCGACGGGGAGACGACGACGCCGGTCGGCGTGTTCGGCCCCCCGGACGCCGACGAACTCGAGTTCGTCGTCGAGGTGGTCTTCCCCGACCTGCCGCTGATGCCCGTGCGCGCGAGTCGAACCGTTCGCGTGGAGTAGGGAACGAGCGTAGTGCGGTGGCGCGCCGGTGAGCGCCCGGAGGGCGCGAACCCGACCGCGAGGGACGCGGCGACCGCAGGGAGCCGCGAGGCTGGGGAGGCGTGAGGTGCGGTGCTGTGCGGGGTGGGACTCAAAGGGGCAGTCGCGAGGACGGCGTAGGCGACGTAAGCACCGCAACGAGGAAGCGAACGAAGTGAGCGACCGAGTGAGGAGCGCAGGGAGCGTACGCCGTCCTCGGGGCTGGGGCTTTGGCGGCGTTCCCCGCGGTAGTAACGGTTCAGTACCGAACTACCCGTGACTAGTGAATTCAGTGAAGTGAAGTTTTTGCGAGGGAAGAACGCTCCGAGAGCGCCCTTCCGCATCACGGGGGGTGGACCCCGGCGATGCGAGGGGAGGGATTTGAACCCACGGACCTCTACAGGAGCGGATCTTGAGTCCGCCGCCGTTTCCGGGCTTGGCTACCCTCGCACGCGGTCGTGGATTCGACGCCGCAGCCCTTTATGCCGTCGGTTCCGCGCCGACCAGCCGCGCCTCGAACCCGCCCGCCCGCGACTCGCCGACCTCCAGCGTCCAGCCGTGAGCGGCCGCGACGCGCTCGACGATGGCGAGCCCGATCCCGGTTCCGCCGTCCTTGGAGACGCCGAACTCGGTCACCGCCTCCCGCTCCTCCTCGGGAAGGCCCGGACCGTCGTCGGCGACGTACACGCCGCGATCGTCGACGCCGACCCGAACCGTCGGAGCCTCCCCGGCGTGCTCGAAGGCGTTCGAGAGCAGGTTCCCGAGCGCCCGCCGGAGGAGGGTCGGATCCCCGTACACCGGTCCCCCGTTCTCCACGGCGAGCGTCGCCTCGGCCGGCTGCTCCCCGAAGTCGCCGGACTCCCGGCAGTCGCGCGCGAGGGCGCCGAGATCGACCGCGGTCTCGTCGACGTCTATCGCCGACGGGTCGCGCGCCAACACCAGCGCGTCGTCGATCAGCGCTCCGATCCGGTCGAGCGCCTCCTCGGCGGAGTCCAACCGCTCCACCTCGCCGGTCTCGCGGGTCAGGTCGACGTACCCCTGCGCGACCGAGAGCGGGTTCCGCAGGTCGTGTGAGAGGAACCCGGAGAGCCGCTCGAGCCGCTCGTTGAGCCGCTCGAGTTCGCGCTCGCGCTCGACGCGAGCCGTGACGTCGCGGATGACCCCGACGACGCCGACGATCGGCGCGTCGGCTGTGTCCGGGTCCCGCGGGGCGTCTCCATCGATGGAGCCGTCTCTCTCGCCCGGGACGTCTCCGTCGCCCGGGGCGTCTCCGTCGCCGGTCCGATCGAGATCGTCGGGTGTCAGCGGCGTGAGCCGCGTCTCCGTGGTCACCGACGACCCGTCGGCGAGCGTCGTCGTCAGCTGGATCCGCTCCTCACGGGAGTCGCCCGCGAGGACGCGTTCGACCGCGTCGCGGTGCCGGTCGCCCTCGTCTTCCGGCCAGTACCCCGCCTCGACGAGCCGCTCGGGGTGTTTCGCGAGGAGGAGGCCGTCGTCGAAGCCCGTCACCTCCCGGAGGCGGTCGTTGGCGAACACCCGGACGCGGTCGGCGTCGAGCACGTACGCCCCGTCGCGGATGGCGTCGACGACCGCGGCCGCGTACCGGGATCGCTCGTCGTCTCGGGCCCGGTCGTGCTCGCGAACTCGCTCGTCCGCCGAGACCCCCTCGTGCTCTGGGGTCCCCTCGTCGTCCATGGACCGAGCACGGAGCCGAACGGTAAGTGTACGGCGATATCCGCGAAACGGTTAGGTCGCTGGCGACGCGACGAACCCGCATGGACGACCACACCCGGGACCCGGGCGTCGCGCCGCCCCTCTCGGGCGAGCCCGCCGGCTGGCGACGCGACCGGACCGCGTCGAACGGGTGGGAACACGGGACGCTCCGACGCGCGGTGGTCCACGGCGTCCGGCTGTACAACGACGGCGCGTACCACGAGTCACACGACTGCTTCGAGGACGAGTGGTACAACTACGGGCGCGGCACCACGGAGAGCGCCTTTCTTCATGGAATGGTCCAGGTCGCGGCGGGCGCGTACAAACGCGTCGACTTCGGGAGCGACGCGGGCATGCGGAGCCTCTTCGAGACCGCCCTCCAGTACCTCCGCGGCGTCCCGGCCGACTACTACGGCGTCGACGTCGACGACGTGCGCGCCACGCTCGCGGCCGCGCTCGAAGAGCCGACCGCGATCGACGGCTGGCGGATCGAACTCGACGGCGACCGGCCGACCGCCGGTCCGGACAGCTACGCGTACGCCGAGGAACTCGACTGACGGAGCGGCGACGGGGTCGGACGGGATCGCCCGTCCTGACGACCGGTTTATGTCGCCGGAGCGCCGAACCGGAGACAGCGATGACGCGTCCCGGATCCGACCCCTGCTCCCGCCGTCGATACCTCCGCGCTATCGCCGGGCTCGGAGCCGTCTCCCTCGCCGGGTGTCTGAACCGAGACGAGTCGATGGACCCGACCGGCGTCGACGCGGGCGAAGTCGATGTCGACGCGAGCGAAACCGAGGGAGAGAACGCGACCGGAAGCGAGGACGAGGAGACTGGCGCGGGTCCGGACGACGCCGACGCCGACGGCAACAACGAGAACGACGACGACTCCGACGGCTCCGCGGACGCGGAGAACGATCCGATCCACCCCGGATACGAGACTCGCGAAGTCACCGTGGAGACCCCCGACGGCGACGTTCTCGGCTCGGTGACCGCGGCGGTCGCGGACACACGAGATCTGCGATTTCTCGGCCTGAGCGACACGGAGTCGCTCCCCGAGGACCGCGGCATGCTGTTCGTCCACGCGTCGGTCCAAGAGCGGACCTACGTGATGCGTGAGATGGACTTCGGGATCGACATCGTGTTCGCGGACGCCGACGGCGTCATCACCGAGATCCACCACGCGCCTGAGCCTGGACCCGGAGAGGACGGCGAAAACCAAGGATACGAGGGCCGCGGGAAGTACGTCCTCGAGGTCACCTACCGCTGGACCGAGGAGCGCGGCGTGGGCACGGGCGACGTGCTCGTCTTCGATCCGGTCGAGTGAGCGGGTCCGAATCGACCGGGCGGCTTCGTTGAATTCTGTGAGAGGGAAGCGATCCCGATCCAGTTCGATCAATAGAGTCTAAGCAACGAACGATCGCCTGAGCGGTGGCGCGCCTCCGAGTGCCCCGCAGGGGCGCGAGGAGCCCGCGAGGGACGCCACGAGCGAAGCGAGTGGCGAGGCTGGGGAGGCGTGAGGTGCGAGGCGGTTGCGGTCGGGTGGGACTCAAAGGGGCAGTCGCGAGGGCGAAGACGCGCGAAGCAAGCACCGCAGGGAGCAAGTGAAACGAGCGACCGAGGAGCACAGCGAGCGCATCGAGTCCTCGCGACTGGGGCTTTGGCGGTGGTCACCGCGCCAGCAGCGATCGCGTTTCTATCAGAGTAAGATTACATGTAACACACGTTCCACTAGCACTCGAAATATAACGGCCGTCTTACACCGGAACCGTTCAAAGGGGTCCACTCCGACGAAACGGCCGAATCTCGATCCGAACGCGACTTACCCGCCGGCCGCCTGGATCGGGTATGGACGTCTACGAGCTGGGCGAGGGCCCGGCGGAGGTCGCGGTCGTCGCGGCGATCCACGGCGACGAGCCCTGCGGAGTTCGCGCGGTCGAGCGGCTCGTCGCCGAGGAGCCCGACGTCGAGCGGACGGTGAAGCTGGTCGTCGCGAACGAGGAGGCGCTCGCGGAGGAGACTCGGTACCTCGAGGCCGACCTCAACCGGTCGTTTCCCGGCGACCCCGACGCCGACGCACACGAGGAGCGGCTCGCCCACCGGCTCCGATCGGAACTCGTCGGCTGTACCACCCTCGCGATCCACTCGACGCAGTCGTACGCGGAACCGTTCGCGGTCGTCGACTCGATGGATGAGGTCGCCCGCGCGGTCGCGCCGCATCTCCCGGTCGACGCGGTCATCCAGACCGACGCCTTCACCGAGGGCCGGCTGATCGAACACCCCCACACCATCGAGATCGAGGCGGGGCTCCAGGGGAGCGAGGACGCGGCCGACAACGCCTACTGGGTCACCCGCGCGTTCCTCGCGGCGACCGGCGCGCTGCCCGCGCCCGGCTCCGACGACGTGATCGACGCCGGCGGCCGCGAGGACGTGCCCGTCTTCCGGCTCCGCGACCGGATCCCGAAGCCCGCCGCCGAGGAGTACGAGGTGTTCGCGCACAACTTCGAGCGCGTCGAGGCCGGCGACCGCTTCGCGACCGCCGACGGGGAGCCGCTCCGCGCCGAGGAGCCCTTCTACCCCGTGTTGCTGTCGGCGTACGGCTACCGCGAGCAGTTCGGGTACGTCGCCGAGCGCGTCGGCGCGATCGAGTAGTCCGGCCCTCTCCTCGGATCCCTACTCGACGAGTTCGATCGTGTCGTCGCCGTTCGGCACCGCACAGAGGAACGCGCCGGGCTCGTCGCCGTCGTTGCGGTACCAGTGTTCGACGCCCGCGGGGATGAGAAGCGAGTCGCCCGCCTCCACGGTGTACTCCTCCTCGCCGATGCCGACGACGTACTCGCCCGCGAGGACGTGCTGTTCGTGTTCGACCGCGTTGGTGTGTCGCGGGACCTCGCTGCCGGCGGCGAGTTCGAACCGCCGGATCGCGAAGTTGGGCGCGCCGTCGGACTCGTCGAGGAGGACGCCCTTCCGGAGCCCTTCGGCCGCGTCGACGGGCTCGTAGGCTATCTCGCTCGCGCGCTTGACGACCGGTTCCGGGTCGGCGTGGGTCGATCCGCTCATGTCGTCCCGATCGTCGGGGGGCGGCATAAATGGATTTATTGTGGTATAGCGGCCACTGAGTCGCATGCAAGAGAACGTACCACATGCCGACCGCGGCGAAACCGGCGGGGAGACGATCCCGCACTGGCACGACCCGGGAAGCGAGGCGATGACCGTCGTCGAGGGCGAGGGCGCGACGGTGTATGACGACGAGGGGAACGCGTACCTCGATCTCATCTCGCAGCTCTACTGTACGAACGCGGGCCACAGCAACGAGGCGATAACGGACGCGATGACCGCCCAGATGGAGCGGATCCCCTACGTCTCCTCCGCGAAGGGGAACGACGTCCGGGACGCGCTGGCGGCGGATCTGGCGGATATCGCGCCCGGCTCGCTCTCGGAGGTGTACTTCTCCGTCTCCGGAAGCGAGGCGAACGAGTCGGCCGCGCAGATCGCGCGGACGGTCCAGGACGCCCCGAAGGTGCTGACGCGCTGGCAGTCCTACCACGGTGGGACCGCCGGCGCGGGGTCGCTCACCGGCGACCCGAGCACGCGCTCGACGATGGGGCGGTACGCCGCGACGACCGGCTCCGGGAAGTTCCTGCCGCCCCTGCCGACGGCGTTCGACGCGGACTCGCCCGAGGACCTGGCCGAGCAGGCCGCCGACCACGTGGAGTTCGTGATTCAAAACGAGGGGGCGGACTCGGTCGCCGCGATCCTGATGGAGCCGATCGGGGGAACGAGCGGCGGCTACCCCGCGCCGCCGGGCTACTTCGAGCGGCTCCGCGAGATCTGTGACGAGTACGACGTGCTGTTGATCGCCGACGAGGTGATCACCGGCTTCGGCCGCTGCGGCGACTGGTTCGGCATCGACACCGAGGGCGTCGAACCCGACATGATCACGTTCGCGAAGGGCGTCACGAGCGCGTACGCCCCGCTCGCCGGCGTGATCGCCGCCGACTGGATCGGCGAGACCGTCCGCGAGGAGGGGTACGACCTGGGACAGACGTTCGCCGGACACCCCGTGGCCTGCGCGGCCGGCCGCGCCGCCATCGAGGAGTACGACTCGCACCTCATCGACGACGCGCGGGCGCTGACGCCGGTGCTCGAGTCCCGCCTCGAGGAGCTGGCGAACGCACACGACGTGATCGAGACCGTGCGCGGCCGCGGCTTCCTCCGGAGCGTCGTCTTCGCCGACCCCGAGACCGGCGATCCGTTCGTCCACCCGTGGGCCGGCGGCGACGACGAGGAGAACCCGGTCGCCGCGGTCCGGGAGGCGGCCGCAGACCGGGGGGCCCTCTTCGGCAACGGGCGGCCGGACGTACAGATCCTCATCGCGCCGCCGCTCTGTACCACCCGCGACGAACTCGAGCGCGGTGTCGACGCCCTCGACGCGGCCATCGGGGAAGTGTTCGAGTAGCGCTCGCGCCGCCTGCTCCGCTCTCGCCGCAGTCCGCCGATTTCGGGGCGCTTTCGGGCGCTTTCGGGGCACTTTCGGAACGCCCCGGCGGTCGCGGCGGCCGATCGCTACGATCGTCGTTCGCCGCGACGGTCAACAGTTAAACGGCCGCCGGATCAACACGGAGGCATGCGTGGACTCCGGATCGGGACCGTCGTCGGCATCCCGGTCAGGCTCAACTGGACGTTCCTGATCGTGTTGCCGCTTTTCGCGTACCTCATCGGCTCGGAAGTGACGACGATAGCCGGCGTGATGAACGAGACGCTGAACGCGGGCATCGACACGGCGGCGGTCGGCGCGGGGACGACCCCGTGGCTCCTCGGGCTCGCCGCCGTGGTCGGGCTGTTCGGCGGCGTCCTCCTCCACGAGTTCGGCCACTCGCTCGTCGCGATGCGGTACGGCTACGAGATCGAGTCGATCACGCTGTGGCTGCTCGGCGGGCTCGCGAACTTCGCGGAGTTCCCCGAGGACTGGAAACACGAGTTCTGGATCGCGGTCGCGGGGCCGATCGTCAGCCTCGGCGTCGGCGCGGTCTGTTACGGCGCGTTCGTCCTCGCGCCCGCGGGGGCGAACGCCCTGCTCTTCGTGTTCAGCTATCTCGCGGTGTTGAACGTCGTCCTCGCCGGGTTCAACATGCTCCCGGCGTTCCCGATGGACGGCGGCCGCGTCCTGCGAGCGCTGCTCGCGCGCAACCAACCGCACGCGCAGGCGACCCAGCGAGCGGCCGCGATCGGGAAGATATTCGCGTTCCTGATGGGCGTCTTCGGGCTGCTGACGTTCCAGCTGCTCCTCATCGTGCTCGCCTTCTTCATCTACATGGCGGCCTCCGGCGAGGCCCAGCAGACGACGCTGAAGGCGGTCTTCGAGGGCGTCACGGTCGCGGACGTGATGACCCCGCGCGAGGAGCTCCAGACCGTGACCGAGACCACCTCCGTTGCCGACCTGATGAGCCGGATGTTCGAGGAGCGACACACCGGCTACCCGGTGATGGACGGCGGGAACCTCGTCGGCATGGTCACGCTGGAGGACGCCCGTGAGGTGCGCGAGGTCGAGCGCGACGCCTACCGCGTCGAGGACGTGATGGAGACGGACGTCGCCTCCGTCACCGCGGGCACCGACGCGATGAGTGCCCTCCAGGTGATGCAGGAACACGGCGTGGGGCGGCTCCCCGTCCTCGACGCGAACGGGGAGCTGGTGGGGCTCATCTCGCGGTCCGACCTGATGACCGCGTTCAACATCATCCAGACCGGCGGCACGCCGAGCGTGATCACCGGGCGGCGCGCCGAGGAGGACGGTCGGATCCTCTGAAAGAGTCCCGTTGAAACCCGCACGGAAGACACGTTCTGGTCCGTTTACCGTCGATACAAGTGAAGGAGCGATCGATTGCGGTGGCGCGCCTCCGAGCGAGCCATCGGCTCGCGAGGAGCCCGCGAGGGACGCCACGAGCGCTTGAAAAGCGCGAGTGGCGAGGCTGGGGAGGTGTGAGGTGCGGTTGCGGGGCTGTGCGGGGTGGGACTCAAAGGCGCAGTCGCGAGGACGAAGCCCGACGATGTAAGGACCGCAAGGAAGGAGTAGAGCGACTGACTGAGGACCGCAACGAGTCGCGCGAGCCGTTGCGACTGGGGCTTTGGACGTGTTTTCCGCAGTCGTGTTCACCGCGCCAGCAACGACGATCCGTCCACTATCACACGATTCGTTCTACAAGCACTCCTCAGCGACCGGCCGTTTCTCTTCGTTTCACGTCCGAGCATGAGAGTTCAACGACGTCTCCGAAAGGAAGCTCGAACTCGGATCAGTCGTCGGCGGATCCGACCGGCGTCGACGCCTCCGCTCCCTCGCCCTCGTCGCCTCCGAGTTCCGAGAGCCGGTCGAGCGCGTCGACCATCGCGACGACGCTCGCGCGCGTGATGTCGGCGTCGGACGCCGACACCGAGACGGAGCGGTCGCCGCGCGAGAGGTCGACCGCGACGGTGACGACGGCGTCCGTCCCGCCGGTGATCGCGTCGACGTGGTAGGAGTCGAGCTCGAAGGAGACGGCGTCGCTCCCGCTGCCCTCGTCGTCGAGCGCCGCGCGAACCGCCTCGAGGCCGGCGTCGACCGGTCCGGCACCGGTGCCGGAGGCGACCCGCTCCTCGTCGCCGACGCGGAGCCGCACCGAGGCGGTCGGCAGGTTGCCGCCGGAGGTCGCGGAGAGGTCGACCAACTCCACGTGGCGGTCGCGCTCGCGACCCTGGACGTCCTCGGTGATCGCCAAGAGATCCGCGTCGGTGACGCGTTTCCCGCGGTCGCCGAGCTCCTTGACCCGCGAGACGACCTCGCGGAGCTCGTCCTCGTCGACGTCGACGCCGTGGTCGGCGAGCGCGGCCGCGACGCCCGCGCGCCCGGCGTGTTTGCCCAACACGAGCCGGCGCTCGCGGCCGACCGTCTCCGGCGGGTACGGCTCGTACATCGTCCCGTCCTTCAGCGTGCCGTCGGTGTGGATCCCGGACTCGTGGGCGAACGCGTTCGCGCCGCACACCGCCTTGTTCGGGGGGATCGCGACGCCGGTCACCTCCGAGACGCGCCGGCAGAGTCGGTAGAGACGCTCGACCTCCACCGTGTCCACGTCGTAACAGCGGTCGAGCGCGATCGCGACCTCCTCTAAGGCCACGTTGCCGGCGCGCTCGCCGACGCCGAGGACGGTCCCGTGGACCGTGTCCGCGCCCGCCTTCAGCCCGGCGTGGACGTTCGCCAGCCCGAAGCCGAGATCGTCGTGGGTGTGGAGGCTCGTCGGGCCCAGATCCGCGAGCCGGGAGGCGACCTCGGCGGTCCGCTCCGGGCCGGCCGCGCCGACGGTGTCACAGTAGCAGACGCGGTCCGCGCCCGCGTCGAGGCCGGCACCCATGAGCTGCTCGAGGTACTCGAGGTCGGCCCGCGAGCCGTCCTCGCCGAGCACCTCGACCCAGAGGTCGTGCTCCTTGGCGTACTCGACCAGCTCGACGGTGGTCTCGACGACCTCCTCGCGGCTCGAGCCCACCTTCGTCTCGACGTGTTTGTCCGAGGCGGGCACGACGAGGTTGACGCCGTCGACGCCGCAGTCGAGCGCGCGGTCGATGTCGGCGCGAACGCCGCGCGCGAAACTCGTGACCGTGGCGTCGAGGCCCTCGCGGGCGACCCGGCGGATCCCCTCGCGTTCGCCCTCCGAGGTACACGCCGAGCCGGCCTCGATCACGTGGACGCCGGCGGCGTCGAGCTCGCGGGCGACGTCGAGTTTGTCCGCGGGCGTGAGCGAGACGCCCGGCATCTGCTCGCCGTCGCGAAGCGTCGTGTCCAGTAGCTGTACCTCCTCGAGGTCGGTGAGTGGGTTCGGGTTCAAAAGGATCTCCGTGGTCCGCGTGGGTGTCGTTCGGTCGGCTCCGCCGTCGGCAACGGGGCTCGACGGGTCGGCGTCGGACGCGTCGGCTGACGCGCCGTCGGCCGCGGCGTGATCGTTACTGTCGGCGAATTTCACGGCCAGCCGCCGCGAGGCGACTTGCTCTATCCTCCGAACGACCACGAGTGTCTCGTGTCATTCGTACCCGTGCGGACGGTCCTCAGGGTAATAAAACGGACGGTTCGCGTCCGAACTCGCCGACCGATCGTCGGCTGCCCCCGGTGGTTCGGTGATGATCCCTCACCGATCACCCCAGAAGCGACCGGAGCGTTCGGCGGCGGGTCCCGCACTCCGCTCGGTACTCGCAGGACGTACACCGGCCGTCGTCGACGCGGGCCGGCGGGCCGTCGATCGCGCGCACGGCCCGAAGCGCACGGCGGTACGCCGCCTTCCGGCGGGTCGTGAGCCGGACCTCACGGACGACGCCGACGGCGGGATACTCGAGGATCGCTCGCGGGACGGGGCGTTCCCGCTCCCACGCGAGCGCCTTGGCGGCCGCGACCGCCCGGACCGACTGCGGCTCCCAGACGCCCGACTCGGGCGGCTCGCCGGGCGAACAGAGGACGGGGAGCGGCGGGCCGTCGTCGACGCCCGCCAGCAGCTTGTGGACGACCCCGTGACACTCCCGGCCCGAGAGGAACGCCCGCGTCTCGGCCGGGTCGACGAGCCCGTCGTACAGGTCTCGCTCGCGGAGCCGCGAGAGGTTCCGGCGGTACGCTGCCGGCTCGCGCCGGATCGGGAGCCGCCGGAGGACGGAGTCGGGGGCGTCGACCAGCTCCGGGTAGCGGTAGCCCAGATCGATCCGGTCGCGGACCTCCGCCGGGAGGCTGCGGTCGTCCTCGCGGCGGCGGTAGTAGAGTTGGCGGGGGCAGTACGCCGCGGCCGCGAGGTCGCTGAAGGGGGTCACGGGAGGGATCGCCGCGATATCGTGTATAAGGAGTCGGTGGATCCGGATAGATCCGGAGAGTGGAGTTCATCGAGGGCCATACGCTATCATCGATAGCGGTGGCGCGCCTCCGAGTGCCCCTTCGGGGCACGAGGAGCCCGCGAGGGATGCTGCGAGCGCGTGGAACGTGCGAGCAGCGAGGCTGGGGAGGCGTGAGGTGCGGGGCGGTCGCGGTCGGGTGGGACTCAAAGGGGCAGTCGCGAGGACGAAGACGCGTGACGTAAGCACCGCAACGAAGGAGCGATAGCGACTGAGTGAGGAGCGCAACGAGCGCATCGAGTCCTCGCGACTGGGGCTTTGGAGGTGGTTTTCCAGTCGCGTTCACCGCGCCAGCAACGACGTACGTCCGAGCGACTGGGGCTTCGAAACCGATCCTCGCTTCGCTGTCGGGTCAACGAATCGGACGCGACACGTGAGGTCGGATCCGAACCGCGACTTATAGCGACACGTCGGTCTCGATGTCCTCGGTCGCCTCCCGGAGCCCGTCCTCGCGGGCGGTCGCGGCGTGGGCGTCCTCGATGTCGGCGTCGGTGAGCAGCGCGCGGAACTCGTCGCGGAAGCGGTCGTTCACGCGCGTGGACGCGAGGTCGGCGCGGGCGACGGGGACGAACTCGCGAACCGTCTCGGCGTCGGCGTCCAACTCCGCCGCGGCCACCTCGACCGAGCGGTCGGCCGCGAGCAGGCGCTTCAGCGCCGCGTACTCGAAGGGGGCGTCGCGGTCCGCGTCGGCGACGAGGTGGAGATCGAGGCGGGCGTCGCGAACCGCGCGGGCGTCGACCGCCGATCCGGAGCCGCCGACGGCGTCGGCGATCGCCGCGTCGTCCTCGCCGTCGAAGAAGCCGGCGACGACGCGTTCGTAGTCGGCGTCGTCGAGGTCGGAATCGAACCCGTACCGCTCGCGCATCGTCGCGACGAGCGCCGCGACTCGGCCGGCGACCGCGTCGTCGTCGCGGTCGACCAGGCTTCCGGGCGACTCCGCCTGCCGCTCGGTCACCGTCTCGGAGCCGGTGGCGTCGACGAAGAGGTCCCGGAGCTCCTCGGTCTTCTCGTCCATGTCCCCGGAAGGAGGCGGCGAGACGGAAAAAGCGTGTCGGCGGGATCCGCGGCTCGGACGGGGAAGCCGGCGCGGAGGCGGCGCCGACCCGCGTTCGTAAACCAGTACGCTCAAATAGGTTTACGAGAGAGCACGGCGCATGTCGACCCGAACCGAGTCAGTCGATCTCGTCGGCGACGAGGCGGCGGTCAACCTCGCGCGCGCAGCGCTGTTCGCCGCGCTCGTCGGCGCGTTCGCGTACGTCACCTTCCCGAACCCCGTCTCGCCCGTCTCCGTGACGCTCCAGGTGCTCGGCGTCTTCCTCGCGGGGATCTACCTCGGTCCGGCGTGGGGGCCGGCCGCGCTCGTGTGCTACCTGGCCGCGGGCGCGCTCGGCGCGCCGGTGTTCGAGGGCGGCTCCGCGGGCGTCGGCGTCCTCCTCGGCCAGTCGGCCGGCTACCTCTGGTCGTACCCGCTGGCGGCGGGCGTCGTGGGCGCGGTCGTCCACCGCGGCACCGCCCTCCGCGATCCCGCGTCCGCCGGGATCGCGACGCTGATCGCCGCGATGGTCCTCGGGACCGTGGTTATCTACGCGCTCGGGGTCGCCGGCCTCGCGCTCGTCCTCTCGCTCGGCCCTGTCGAGGCGGTGGCGGTCGGGGCCGTCGCGTTCCTCCCCGCGGAGGCGCTGAAGGTCGCCGCCGCGGTCGGGATCGTCCGCTCGGACGCGATCGCGGCCGCCTGAACGGTGATCGCCCTCGAGAACGTCACGTGTCGGTACGAGGGTCGCAACCGCGGCGACGACGAGAGCGAAGCCGACGAGCACGGGGCCGATGGCGGGATCGTCGCCGTCGACGACGTCACCCTCTCGATCCCCGACGGCGAGTTCCTCGTCGTCGCCGGCGCGAACGGGTCGGGCAAGACGACGCTCGTCCGCACGTTCAACGGGCTCGTGCGGCCGGAGTCGGGGACCGTCTCGGTGAACGGGGTCCCCGTCGAGGAGGACCTCGTCGCCGCGCGCGCCGCGATCGGGATGGTGTTTCAGGACCCCCGCGACCAGTTGGTGGCCGCCACCGTCGGCGGCGACGTCGCGTTCGGTCCGGAGAACCTCGGGCTGTCTCACGCCGAGATCGACCGGCGAGTCGCGGCCGCGCTCGACGCGGTGGACATGGCCGGCCGCGAGGGCGACCGGATCGCGACGCTGTCGGGCGGCGAGCGCGAGCGCGTCGCGATCGCCGGCGCGCTCGCGATGGAGCCCGACCACCTCGTCTGTGACGAGCCGTTCGCCGGGCTCGACGAGCCCGCGCGCGAGTCGGTCCTCGCCCGCCTGCGCGACCTCCACACGGCGGGGACCGGCGTCGTCGTCGTCACTCACGACCTCCGGGACGTGCTGGAGTCCGCCGACCGCGTCGTCGGCCTCGCGGACGGGCGGGTCGTCGTCGACGGACCGCCGGACGCGGCCGTCCCGGACCTCGCCGGACTCGGCGTGCGGATTCCCGAGACGTTCGATGCCCCCGCCGGCGACGCGGGAGGAGCGACCGACCCGTGACGCTCGCGTACGTTCCGGGCGACTCGCTCGCCCACCGGCTCGACCCCCGGACGAAGCTGCTCGTCCAGGTCGGGTTCGCCGCGGCCGCCTACGCCCACGCGACCCCGCGAGGGTTGGCGGCGCTCACGCTCCTCGCCGGCGGCTGTCTGTGGGCCGCCGACGGCGACGTCGCCGACCTGTGGACCTACCGGGTCGCATTCCCCGTCCTCCTCTTCGCCCCCCTCGTCGCCGGCGCGACGCTCGGGTCGCCGTGGTTCCGTCCCGCCCGCGCCGCGACGACGGCGCTCGCGAGCTATCGCGTCCTCCTCCTGCTCGTCGTCGCCGCGGCCTACGTGCGATCGACGCCGGTTCGCGACTCGCGGGCGGCGATCCAGCGGACCGTGCCGGGGCGGGCCGGCGCGTTCCTCGGGGCCGGCGTCGCGCTCGTGTTCCGCTTCCTCCCGCTGCTCCGGCGCGACCTGGCGGCCGCGCGCGAGGCGGTTCGCGCCCGCGGCGGCGACCGACTCCCCGTCCGCGAGCGGATACGACTGGTCGCGGTCGCCGGGACGAACCGGGCGTTCGGCCGGGCCGACCGGCTGGGGACCGCGCTGGCCGCGCGGTGTTTCGCGTGGAACCCGACGCTCCCGCGGCTGGCGCTCGGGCCGGCGGACTACCCCGCGCTCGCGCTCGGCGTCGGGCTGCTCGCGGTCGCGGCGTCGGCCGCGATCTGACGCGCGGGCGATCGCGATCCGACCGCGGGGGTGATCGCGATCCGATCCCCGGTGGCCACCGCGACCCGACCCGGACGGCGGCCCGGTCCCGCCCTCGCGTGGCAAGTTTTAACCCGACCGTATGCCCGTGATAGATCATGACCGCGCTGCAGGCGGCCACCCGCGAGACGTTCTGGACCATCGGTCCGGTCGGGAAGGCCGCGTTCTACTGGCTCGCCGCGGTGGCGATCCTCGCGTTCGGCTACGGCGTCTACGCCCGGTTCGCGGCGTACGCGCGCGGGAGCGAGGACCCCCGTGACCGGCTCTCGAATCTCCCCCGCCGCGTCGTCTCGGCGACGCGGACGGTCCTCTCGAACGAGAACCAGTTCGACGGGGACCTGTACACCGGCGTGATGCACACGTTCGTGCTCTGGGGGTTCCTCGTCCTGCTCGTCGCCACGACGATCCTCGGGATCGACATCGACCTCTACCGCCCGCTCGCCGGCGAGTCCTTCTGGGTCGGCGACTTCTACCTCGTGTACCAGTTCGCCGTCGACGCGTTCGGCCTGCTGTTCGTCGTCGGCGTCGGGATGGCGATGTTCCGGCGCTACCGCGAGCGCGACGGACGGCTGTGGGGCAAACACACCTCGCTCGAGGACGACGCGTTCGTCTGGACGCTGTTCCTCCTCGGCGTCGGCGGCTTCGTGCTCGAGGCCATCGGCATCGTCGGCCAGCCGGCGCGCGCGGACGAGGCGGTGAGCTTCGTCGGCATGGCGATGGCCGCCGGCTTCGAGGCGGCGGGGCTGACGACCGGGGGCGCGGAGGCGGTCTACGGCGTCGTCTGGTGGAGCCACTCGCTTCTCGCCTTCGCCTTCATCGCGTGGATCCCCTACGCGAAGCCGTTCCACATGATCTCCTCGTTCGCGAACGTCGTCGTCCGCGACGAGACGGCCGGCGCGCGGCTCCCGAACGTCCCCGCCGACCTCGATCACACGAACGCGGAGTCGCTCGACGACTTCACCTGGAAGGAGCTGCTGGACGGCGACGCCTGTACCAAGTGCGGCCGGTGTACCGACGCCTGCCCGGCCGACACGGTCGGACGGAACCTGGACCCCCGCGACGTGATCCTGGACCTGAAGGCGTACCGCGAGTCCGTGGTCGACGACCCGGTGGCGGGGAGACGCGACGACGGGACCGTCGCGACCGACGGCGGCGTGGCGAGCGCCGCCGCCGGCGACGGCGGCACCGTCCCCATCGTCGCCGACGAGGGCGGCGTCATCGCGAGCGAGTCGATGGAGTCGTGTATGTCGTGTATGGCGTGTATGGACGCCTGTCCCGTCGACATCGAGCACCTCACCTCCTTCACCCGCATGAACCGCCAGCTGGTCGACGAGGGCGCGGTCGACTCGAACCTCCAGGACGTCTTCCAGGACGTGATGACGAAGGGGAACACCTTCGGCGAGTCGCAGTCGACGCGGGGCGACTGGGCCGACGACCTCGAGTTCACGGTCGACGACGCCCGCGAGACCGAGGTGGAGTACCTCTGGTACGTGGGCGACTACCCAAGCTTCGACGACCGGAACAGGAAGGTCGCCCGCGCGCTCGCCCGGCTGTTCGAGGAGGCCGGCGTCGAGTTCGGCATCCTCTTCGACGACGAGAGGAACGACGGCAACGACGTCAGACGGATCGGCGAGGAGTTCCTCTACCTCGAACTCGCCGGCCACCACGTGGAGACGTTCGCGGACTGCGAGTTCGAGAAGATCGTCTGCACGGACCCGCACTCGTACAACACGATGAAAAACGAGTACCCCGAGGTCGACTTCGCGGAGTTCGCCGACGACCCGATGATGCCGTTCGACCGCGAGGAGCCGTGGAACGCCGACGGCGAGATCGACGTGCTCCACTGGACGCAGGTCGTCGAGGACCTCGTGAACGACGGCCGGCTCGACCTCTCGGGCGACGAGCTCGACTACACCGTCACCTACCACGACCCCTGTCACCTCGGGCGGTACAACGACGAGTACGAGGCCCCCCGCGAGCTGATCCGTGCGACCGGCGCGGAGCTGTACGAGATGCCCCGCTCGCGGTCGGACTCCTTCTGTTGTGGCGGCGGCGGCGGCGGCCTCTGGACCGAACACGACGAGGAGGTCAAACCGAGCGAGGAGCGCCTCCGCGAGGCGCTCGAGGACACCGACGCGGGCGACGGAATCGAGAAGTTCGTCGTCGCCTGCCCGATGTGTACGACCATGTTCGAGGACGGCCGGAAGACGGGGGGCTTCGAGGACGACGTCGAGATCGTCGACGTGGCGGAGCTGCTGATCGAGGCGGTGGAGACGGCGAGCTGACGGGGAGCTGCGGTCGGGGGTCGGCGCGTCAGGCGCGACGCGGGGTCGAATCGACGGCGTCGTCGGTCCGGCGGAGCAGCGCCCGGCCGGGAGCGCGGTCGCGGACGGGCGCGTCGCCGAGGTAGTCGACGAGGGCGTCCCGGAGCAGCGCGGTTCCGTTCGCGTCGAGTTCGTCCCCGCGCTCGATGCGGGCGATGGGCCGGCGGTACGGGGAGGCGTCCCCGCCGGCGTCGACGGCGCGCTCGCAGGCGTCGAGCAGCGCCGCGTGCGCGACCCACGCCTCCTCGCGGGAGAGCGTCAGGTCGACCGTGTCGGTTCTCCGAGAGGGCATTCACCTGGGTTCTCCAGAGGGAGGGTCTTAAAAGTATGCCCGAGTTGGATGGTTTAAGAGTCGGCGCACGAAAGCGCCCGGTATGGTGCGGGATCCGTCGCGCGAGGAGGACCCACCCGACCCCGCGGAGGTGCTCGACGCGCTGGCCGACGAGGCGGCCCGGCGGATCGTCGCGGCGCTCTCGGAGCCCAAGACGGCGAGCGAGCTCTCCGAGGAGTGTGACGTCCCGCTCTCGACGACGTACCGGAAACTGGAGAAGCTCACCGACGCGTCCCTGTTGAACGAGTCGACCGACATCCGACGCGACGGCCAGCACACGACGCGGTACAGCGTCGCGTTCGAGGAGGTCGTCGTCTCGATAGACGAGGCGGACGGGCGCGAACTGACCGTCGAGTTCGAGCGGCCGGAACCGACGCGCGACGAACGGCTGGCCGACCTGTGGTCGGAGCTCCGTGAGGAAACATGACAACGCACATCGACCTGACGATAATCGTGGCAAAGACCGCCATCCTCGTGTTGGGTGGCTCGATCACCTACTACGCGCTCCGGGCGTTCGAGCGCACCGGCGACCCCTCGCTGCGGGCGCTCGGGATCGGCTTCGGCGTGGTCACCGTCGGCGCGCTGGTCGGCGGGGTCTCCCACCAGATCATCGGCGCGGATCTCGCGGTGGGGATCGCGATCGACAGCCTGCTGACGGCCGCCGGCTTCGCGGTGATCGTCTACTCGCTGTACGTGGAGTGACCGGCCGGTCGCGGGTCCCGACCGAACCCGCGGACGAACGGTAGCCTTTTGCGGGGCTCACGCGTGGGATCGGACGATGAGCGAGGCCGCACGCGAGGAGCTCTCCCGCCGGATCGCCGGCGAGATCACGCTCAGCGACGACCCGGGAGCGACCCTCCGGAAGTGGCGGACCGACTTCGACGTCTCACAGACGGAGCTGGCCGACCAGCTCGGCGTGTCCTCGTCCGTGATATCCGACTACGAGAGCGGCCGGCGCGAGAGCCCGGGAATCGGCGTCGTCCGCCGAACCGTGGAGGGGCTCCTCGACATCGACGAGCGGCGCGGCGGCGGCCGGCTCCGCCAGTACGCCCGCGTCCTCTCGGCGGGGTTCGAGAGCGACATCGTCCACGACCTCCGGGAGTACGCGACCGCGGTGCCGCTCGAGGACTTCTACGAGGCGATGGGCGCGACGGAGGTCGTCCGCGGCGACCGCGACCGCGTCAACGGCCACACCGTGATCGACTCCATCCAAGCGATCACGCGGCTGTCGAGCGAGGAGTTCTACCGGCTGTACGGCCAGTCGACCAACCGCGCGCTCGTGTTCACGCGGGTCACCCGCGGGGAGTCGCCGCTCGTCGCGATGCGCGTCGTCAGCCCGACCCCGAACGCGGTCGTACTCCACGGGATCGACGCCGACGACCTGTGGGAGCACGCCGGCGATCTCGCCCGCGTCGACGGCTTCTCGCTCGCGACCTCCACGCGCGACCTGGAGGCGTGTCTGGCGGACCTGCGGGAGCTTTGACCGGGCGGGACGCGGAGCGACGCGACCGCGACCCTGAAACCGCTGGCCCGTCTCGGTCCGCCCATGAGCGACCAGGCGTACGCCGACCGGCTCGCCGCCAACCGCGAGGAGAAGGACGAGTTCTTCGCCGAACACCCGCAGTCGCCGATCCCGCCGGAGCACCGCGAGGGGTTCGACGGGCTCGAGTACTTCCCGCCGGATCCCGACTACCGCGTCGAGGCGACCGTGACCGTCCACGACGAGCCCGAGCCCGTCGAGATGGAGACGACCGCGAGCAACCCGGTCCGCTACCTCCGGGTCGTGACGTTCGCCTTCGAGATCGACGGTGAGGAACACGAGCTCGCCGGCTATCGTCAGGAGGGCGAGGACGGCGAGATATTCGTCCCGTTCCGCGACAAGACCACGGGCCAGCAGACGTACTACCAGGGACGGTACATGGAGCTGGACCCGGCCGAGGAACTCGAGGACGGCGACGCCGTCGTGATCGACTTCAACCTCGCGTACAGCCCCTTCTGTGCGTACAGCGAGACGTTCGCGTGCCCGCTCCCGCCCGAGGAGAACTGGCTGGAGATCGTGGTCCCCGCCGGCGAGAAGGCACCCGATCTGGAATAGCCCGGTCGGTTTCGGAGCCTCCCGAACCCCGGCGCGCGCCTCCGAGCGCCCACCAGGGCGCGAGGAGTCCGCGCGAGGGAGGCCGAGGAGACCCGCCGGCGGGTCCGGCGGGTCACCGAGGCCGAGGCTGGGGAGGCGTGAGGCGCGGGGCGGTCGCGGTTCACCGCGCCCGACGCCTCGCGATCCGCACGGGAGCCGACGGGATGAATCGCTTCCGACGGCCGAGACGGATCGAGCCGAGAGTCCTGGAGGAACCCTACAACTGCCCTTCGTACCGCTCGATCGCCCGGTCGGCCCCCACGGAGAGGAACCCGATGTCCGTTCCGGCGATCAGGTAGTCGTAGCCCGCCTCCACCCAGCGGTCGATCAGCTCATCGCTCGTCGCCAGCGTCCCGACCGGCACCCCTTCGTCGTTCGCGGCCGCGATCGTCTCCTCGACCACGTCCACGAACGCGGGATGGTCGTACTCGCCGAACCGTCCCAGCGACGCCGAGAGGTCGGCGGGCCCGACGAACAGCGCGTCGATCCCGGGGACCGCCGCGATCTCGCCGGCCGCCTCGACCGCCCGCGGGGTCTCGATCTGGGCGATCACCGCGATGTCGTCGGCCCCGGATCGGAGATAGCCGTCGAGCCGTCGCCCGAAGTCCGAGGCCCGGCTGCCGGCCACGCCGCGTCGACCGCGGTAGCCGTCGGCGTCGACGCGCTCTCCCGGGTCGGTCGAGTCCGCCGGGTCGCCCGGACCTGCCGGGTCGTCTCCGCTCCCGTTCTCGCTCGCGGCCTGCGGCGGGTATCGACACAGTTCGACGAGTTCTCGCGCCGCCGCCGGCGAGTCGATCTGCGGGGCCATGATCGCCGACGGCCCGGCGTCGAGCACGCGCTTGATCCGGGCCGGCTCGACGTCGGCGACGCGCACCAGCGCCTCCGCGTCGCCGGGGGCCGCCTCGATCGCCCGCAGCATGTTCTCGACGGATTCGGCCGTGGCCGCGGAGTGTTCGGTGTCGACGGTCACGAAGTCGAAGTCGGCCGTCGCCAGCGCCTCCGCGACGCCCGGCGAGGGCACCGCACACCAGCCGCCGACCGGACGGTCCCCCTCCACGAGCTTGCGTTTCAGGTCCATACGCCACGTTCGCGGACGGGACACAAAAACGCCGGTGCGACGGCCATCTCCGGGGGGTTCGAGGACGCCTCCTCGGTCGAACACGGCACGCGCTCGTGACGTGAACGCGAACGCGTGAGAAACCGAGAAACTGAGACGGGAAGCCGCGAACCGTGAAAAGCGCGGGTCGACCGACCTACAGCCGGCCGACGTTCTCGACGGCGACGGACTCGACGTCCTCGACCGCCGCGAACGCCTCCTCGACGGCCTCGGTGCCGCCCGCGTCGTCGGGGACGATCACGGTCGGGAGGAGCGCGACGAGGCCGAACGCGACGTCGTCGCGCTCGAAGCCGCGGATGCGCGCGCCCTGCGGGAGCGCGGCCTCGAGGTCGTCTTGAAGCTCGTCGAGGTCGACCTCGGGGCTGTTCGGCATGACCTTGATCTTGGCGGCGACGTCTCCCATCTCAGGGCCCCCGGAAGCCGCAGTCGTGGCACTCGTAGAGGTTGCTCTGCTTCCGGCACTTCGCACACCGGTGGATCGTCGCGCCACAGTCCGGGCAGGAGAACCGCGCGGCGTTCATCCCGGACACCTGGATGCCACAGGAGACACACTGCTTCGTGCCCCGGCTTTCGGTATCGCTCATACCAGTTCTCACCGGCGCGTGACGTTTAACCGTTGTTCTTTGGGCTCGCGGCGACGGAGACCGCGCCCCGCGGCCGACGTTCACTCCGTCGGACCGGCACCCTGCGTTCACCCCAACATCAGCGGCCCGATCAGGACGCCCATCAGATGGACGCGCCGCGCGCCGAGCCGCGGCGGAACGAGACCGAGGACCGCGGCGACGAGGAAGACGCCGACGCCGAACGAGCCCGCGAACGCGTAGGAGACGCAGCCGAGCAGACAGAGGACGCCGATCGAGAGCCGAGTGTAGTCGGCGTTCCCGACCACCCGGAGGTACGCGTCGCCGACGAGGAGGAGGAGCGTGAACCCGCATGCCGCCGCGGTGGCGCAGGCGACGAGGAGGATCGGCAGCGCGAGCGGCACCTCGGCGCGGTCGACGGCGACCGTGACCCCGGTCCGCGGCGTACCGAGGGCGGCGAGCGCGAACAGCGCGAACACGGTGTTGGCCGTGTTGGCCCCGCTCGTGGCGACGATGAACCCGCGGTCCGCCTCGCTCTCCGGGACCGCGGGTAGCGCCGCGACGCTCGCGATGGCCGCCGAGATCCCCGGTACGTAACCGACGACCGCGCCGGCGAGCGAGCCCGCGGTCGCGCTGACGCCGAGGTCGCGTCTCCCCATCGTGATCCGGGCGTCCGACTGCGGGGGGACGCCGTCGCCGCCGAGCGCGTCGACGAGCACGGGCGCGCCGAACAGGCCGGCGAAGAGCGGCGCGAGCACCCCGCCCGCGTCCAGCGGTGCCGACGGGTCGACGTCAAGGGTGGCGACGCCGAGCGCGGCGCTCGCGAGGAAGGCGACCAACCCGCCGACCGCGGCCCGCTTCGAGGACTCGGTGACGACGAGGAAGGCGACGACCGCCCCGAGCAGGAGGGGAAGATGCGCCCGGACGGTCGGGTAGCCCCGCGCCATGATCCAGGTGATCGGGACCGCGAAGGGCACCGCCAGCGCGACCGCGAGCCCGGACCCGACCGCGGAGAGACGGAGGGCCTCCCGACCGCGACCCGCGATGACGAGCCGGTGGCCGGGCAGCGCGGCGACCGCGGTCGCGGCGTCGGGCACGCCGAGCGCGAGCGCGGGGACGATGTCGAGAAAGGAGTGGACGACTCCCGCGCCGAGCATGGCGACGCCGACGAGCAGCGGGTCGGCGGGGATCGAGGGCGCGAGCCCCGCGAGCAGCAGCGCGAAGTTGTTCGCGTGGAGTCCGGGGACGAGCCCGCTCACGGTGCCGAGGGCCGCCCCGCAGAACAGGAAGGCGAGCGCGGCTCCGGCGAAGGTCGGGTCCAGAACCGGCCGGACGAGCGCGTCCATCCCGGCGAGGTGGCCGCGGCTTCGGGGATAAACGTGCGCCGACGCGTCGGGCTATCGGAACGGACGACGAGATCCGAGAATCAGGCCGAAGCGGCCGCCTGCGACTTCTTCTGAGTGATGTAGCCGGCGATACGGTTGCGGACGCCCTTGGACTCGACGGTCGTCAGCGCGGAGACGCTCTCCTTGTTCGTCTCGAAGTCGGTGTTGAACGACTCCGGATACTGCTCCAAGAGGACGTTCGCGAGCTGTTTGATGTACTTGGGCTTGATGGCCATACCGAGCGATACCGGCGGACCGAACTAAAAGGGTTCGTTCCCGCACGAGCGGCTGTACGGGGGAACGACGCCCCCCGTAGCCCCCCGGCGACGACTCACGGCGAGTCGTCCGAGTCGTTTGAATCATCCGAGTCGTCCGAACCGACCGAGTCGTCGTCGTCCGCGACCCCGTCCGCGTCGAGTCCGCGTTCCGCCGCGATCGCCCGCCAGCCGGTCGCCCCGTCGATCCGCGCGAACGCCTCGCGCTCCGCCGGTCCGCCGCACCGATCGACGACGTCGGCGAAGTATCGCAGGCGGTCGAGCAGCTCCGCCGTGTCGTACGCGGGGACGTCGAGCCGCGAGGCCGCCACGGTCGCGTCGACGACCGCGCCGAACCCCCGGTTGATCGTGGGCACTCGCTCGGAGAGGACCGCGCTCTCGACGGGGTCGAGTGCCCAGGTCCGCACGGTGACGTCCCCTCGGGTCTCGGCGTCGATCTCCCTCGCGTCGACCTCGACCCAGGCGTCTGCGTCCGGGAGGACGGGATCGGCCTCCTCGCGGACGGTGAGCGCCGCGTCGACGAACTCGCGCGGGTCGGCGGTGAACTGGACCACGCCGCCGCCGCGCTCGGTGAAGTTCCGCCGGGTCCGGGTCCGGCCGTACGTCCGGGCGGTGACGGATTCACCGGGTTCGTCGGGCGCGTGGAGCCCGAGCGCGGCGACGTTCCACAGGTCGTTCGGACCGAGAGTGGCGACGACGGACTCCGTGACTCCCCGGAGATCGACCGGCCAACCGTCGGGGCTCACGGCTCCGCCTCGCTCCCGTTTCTCGACGCTCCCGCTTCGCTCGTCTCCGCCCCGCGACGAAGCGCGACGTACAGCGCCGCGCAGGTGAGATCCGCCGTCGTCCCGGGATTGATCCCCCGCTCGAGGAACGACGCCGCGAGCGACTCGGCCGCGTCGAGGTCGATCCCATGGACCGCGTCGGCGTCGGGCGGGGTGCCGTCGGACGGGGTGCCGTCGGGGGGAGTCGTCGGGTCCGCGTCCGTCGTCGGATCCGCGCCCGAGACGACCGCGCGCGCCTCCGCGCTCGCCTCGCGCGCGGCCGCCGGCCCGTGCGCCGTCGCGACCAGCGTGTCCGGCTCGGTCCCGAGCAGGCCGAGGAAGGCCCTGGCGGCCCGGTCCGTCAACGGCCCCTCGTCGGCGAGGATCCACTCGGCGGCGCGGAACGTCCGCGGGAACCCCTCGACCCACTCCTGTGCGTTGCGGTCGGGGACCCGGTCGAGACCGTCACCGGCGCTCGCCGACGTCGCCATCACGTCACGGAGGGTGAGCCCACGCTCCCGGAGGACCGGCTCGGTGTCGGCCCCCCGGCGCACGTCGAGCGCGGTCGCGTCCTCAGGGGGATCCCCGACCGCGACGTCGACGCGATCGAACGCCCGGTAGAACGCGACCGCGTCGTCGACGGTCGTGGCACGGGTCACGCGGTCGAGGCCGTCCGGCGAGAGGTCGCCGGTCCGGGTCGCACGGAGGAGCGGGACGAGAAGCAACAGACAGCCGAACTGCGTGTTCGTCCCCGCCCGGTCGGCCATCCCGGCGACCGCGCGCTCGAACGCGTGGCCGACCGCCGCGCCGCGGGCCGCGCGCTCGAGTCCCTCGCGGGCCCCGACCGCACCGGCGAGGAACGACTCGAACCGGAGGTCCGCGAGGTCGCGGTGGCGGTCGACGTTCCCGGGCTTCGGCGTCCCCGCGACCTCGAGCAGCAGCGCGAGGGCGGCGTCGTCCGCGGGAGATCCTCCCGTCACCGCGACACCTCCCGCCCCGGCTCGTCGGACCGCTCGATCAGGTCCCCGTCGCGCCACGCGGCGACCGCGTCCGCGACCCGCGAGAGGACCCGCGGGTCGTCGCTCGGCCGGCCGACGCTCACCGCGTCGGCCCCGTACGCCGCGTACTCGCGAACCGTCTCGCGACCCCTGACGCCGTTGTTGGCGACGACCGTCGGGGGGGCGGGAGAGTCGGTGTCGACGGGCACGGACGCGCCGGCGACCGCCGAGCGCGCCGCCGCCGCGACCTCGGCGACGACCGCCTCCGAGTCCATCGCGTCGACGTGGATCCAGTCCCCGCCCGCCTCGGCGACCGCGCGCGCGACCGCGACGAGGTCGACGCCCTCGACCTCCGTGCGGACCTTCACGCTCGTGGTCGCGCCGGTTCCGGCCGCGGCCGCGACGTAGTCGGCGAGGCGGTCGCGGTCCGCGAGCAGCGTCTCCCCGCAGCCGGCCGCGCGGAGCTCCGGCTGCCGGCAGTGGGCGTTGATCTCACACACCGCTCCGTGATCGGCACAGACCGCGGCCGCCTCGCGGACGGGCTCGAGGGTCGCGCTCCGGACGTTGACCCCGGGTCGGACCGGCGCGTCGGCGAGCGATCCCAACTGCCGGTCGATCCACGCGATCGGGTCCTCGGGGAGGAACTCGGAACGCCCGCGGGCGACGAGGTCGCGGGCGGCTTCGCGGCTCGCCGGGTCGAGCGCGATCCCGCCCAGGACCGCGCAGTCGACGTGCTCGGCGGCCGCCCGCGCCCACGCCGCGTCCGACTCGCCGCTGAGGCTCGCGGCGACGAGGAACGGGTCGGCGGCCGCGGGGGCCGCCGGCGGAGACGACGGCGTCGGCGACGGGGCGGTCACGACGCCGCCTCCAGCGCCTCCAGCGCCCGGTCGCACGCGAGCGCGACCCGCTCGGCGTCGTCCGCGTCGTCGATCCGGGTGTCGGTTCGCTCGACGTGGCGGTCGGGCTCGGTCGGGTCGGCGTCGTCGAGGACGAACGCGTCCGCGAACGGGTAGGCATCGACGACCCCCGCGGTCGAGGGCTCGAGCCCGACGCCCGCCATCAGCTCCGCCGCGGGCCCGGAGAACACCCGGTTGCCGACGAACGGCGAGACCGCGACGACGGGCGTCGCCTCGAGCGCCGCCTCGATCCCGGGCACCGCGAGCATCGGGCCGATGCTCGTCACGGGGTTCGACGGCCCGATCACGACGGGGTCGGCGAGGGCGGCGCGGACCGCGTCGGTCGGCTCGGCCGCCTCCGCGCCGCGGAACTCCACGTCGGCGACGGCCGGCTCGCCGCGCCGGGCGACCCAGTACTCCTGGAAGTGGAGCGTCTCGTCGGCCGTCGTGTGGACCAGCGTCGCGACGGGATCGTCGGACATGGGGAGCAGGTCGACCGCGAGGCCGAAGGCGTCCGACAGGGTTCGAACGGCCTCGGTGAGCGTGTGGCCCTCGTCGAGGAGGCCGGTCCGCGTGAGGTGGACCGCGCGGTCGCGGTCGCCGATCTCCATGAACTCCGCGACGCCCGAGAAGCGCCGCCAGCGGGCGATCCGCCTGCCCGCGGTCTGGGCGGCGTCGTCGAGGTAGCGCGGCCCGGACGCGAGCCCCGCCGCCTCCGCGAGCCGGGCCAGCTCGTCGTGGGTCTCCGTGGTGTCGCCGGCGATCCCCCACCAGCGCTCGCGGTCGAGGACGTCGCCGCCGGCGAACAGCACGGTGTCGACGTCCGGGCAGACGAGGTGGCCGGCGAGCTCGACGTCGTCGCCCGTGTTGGCGACGACCGTCACGTCGTCGAGGTCCCAGCGGGCGCTCGCGCCCTCGAGCAGCTTCGGCGTTCCCGTGCCGCCCGCGAGGAACGTGACCATACGCCCGCAAGGCGGGGGGCGGATTTGTATCCTCGGCTCCGCGGTCGAGGTCGTCGCCGACCAAACAACTAATCGGGTGGGGACGCTCGTCAACGACGATGAGTGCCGGCGACCGCGCGCCAGCGGCCGAGCTCGGCCTGTTGGACGCGACGATGATCGGGATGGGGGCGATGATCGGTGCCGGCATCTTCGTGTTGACGGGGTTGGCGGCGGACATCGCCGGTCCGGCGGCGATCCTCGTGTTCATGTTCAACGGGGTCGTGACCGCCTTCACCGGACTGTCGTACGCCGAGCTGGCCGCCTCGATCCCGAAGTCCGGCGGCGGGTACGCCTTCGTCCGCGAGACGTTCGACGACCTCCCCTCGTTTCTGATGGGATGGATGCTCTGGTTCGCCTACATGATCGCGGGCGGGCTGTACGCGCTCGGGTTCGCCCCGAACTTCCTGGAGCTGTTACACGTCTACGGGCTCACCGCCGCGCCCGGCGAGGTCGGGGCCGTCGCGGTCCCGGTGGTTCCGGTGTCGATCCCGGCCTCCGTCGGGCTCGCGCTCGCCGCCGTGGGGCTGCTCGTGACGGTCAACGCCGTCTCGACGGCCGCAAGCGGCAGCGCGGAGACGCTGTTTACCGCCGTCAAGGTCGCCATCCTCGTCGTCTTCGTCGCCTTCGGGTTCCTCTCGGCGGGCGGAGGCGGCGAGACGAGCTTCACCTTCCAGCAGTTCGACCCGCTCTTTCCCGAGGGGACCTCGGCGTTCTCGATCCTGCCGGCGATGGGGCTGACCTTCATCGCCTTCGAGGGGTACGACCTCATCACGACCGTCACCGAGGAGGTCGAGAACCCCCGCGAGAACATTCCCAGAGCGATCTTCTACAGCCTGGGCGCCACGGTGGTCGTCTACGCGCTGGTCGTCGTCGTCGCCATCGGCACGCTCGGGGCCGAGGGGCTCGCGGCCGCCGGCGAGGCGGGCATCGCCGAGGCGGCCACCTCGTTCATGCCGACGGGGCTCCCGATCATCCGAAACGGCGGCGCGCTCATCGTGTTCGGGGCGGTGTTCTCGACGCTGACGGCCCTGAACGCCGTCGTCATCGCCTCCTCGCGGGTCGCCTTCTCGATGGGGCGCGAGGGACAGCTCCTCCCGCGGATCGGCCGCATCCACCACCGGTACGGCACCCCGTTCCTCGCCATCCTCCTCAGCGCGGTCGTGATGCTCGGGTCGGTCGTCCTGCCGACGGAGAGCGCGGGCAACGTCTCCAGCCTCTTTTTCCTCCTCTCGTTCGTCGTCGTCAACGCCGCCGTGATCAAGCTCCGGCGGGAGCGACCGGACATGCGGCGGCCGTACGAGATGCCGTACTACCCGATACCGGCCGTGTTGGGGATCGCGTTGAACCTCCTCCTCACCGGCGTCCTCGTGGTCTATCTGGTCCGAACCGACCCGCTGGCACTGGCGTTGAGCGTCGGCTGGATCCTCGCGGGCGCCCTTGCGTACTACGCCCTGCGCGCTCGCGGCGAGGGATCGACCCCGGAACGGCGAGGCGCTTCCGACGCGGAGCCTTCCGGCGCGGACGCTCCGACGGACACTTCTAATGCGGAGGGTGGCGTCGACTGACGCATGGACGGGAACTTCCGGATCGTCATCGCCGGCGGCGGTCGCGTGGGGAACCGCGTCGCCCACATCCTCGACGACAGGGGCCACGACGTGACCGTCATCGAGCAGGACCCCGACAGGGCGGAGGCGCTCAGCGACGACTACGTCGCCACGGTCATCGAGGGCGACGCCACGCGGCCGGGCGTCCTCGAACAGGCGGACTTGGAGCGGGCCGACGTGGTCGCCGCGCTGACGAGCCTGACGGGGACGAACCTCGCGGTCTGCCTGCTCGTCCGGGAGCTGGCTCCGGACACGCAGACCGTCGTTCGGACCGAGCGCGAGCCGGGAGAGGAGTTCGACCGCTTCGTCGACGAGGTCATCTTCCCCGAGCGCGCCGGCGCGCGCGCCGCGGTCAACGCCATCGAGCCCGACGTGAGCGCGCTCGAGGACGTCACCGGGACGCTCGACATCCTCGAGGTCCACGTCGCGGAGGGAGCGCCCGTCGCCGGGCGCTCGCTCGAGGAGGTGTCGCTGCCGCACGGGAGCCTCGTCGTCTCCGACGCCGCCGGCGACACCCTCGCCGGTCCGGAGACGGTGCTTCACCCCGGCGAGTCGTACCTCGTCGCCGTCGAGCCCTCGGTGGTCGACGAGGTGTTGAACCTCTTCCGCGGCTAGCTCGAGTCCGGCCGCCGTCGCTCACTCGCTCGAGGCGACGCTCGTCTGCATCCCGGCGGAGTTGAACGCGCTGCCGACCTCCTCGTCGCCGAGGACGATCACGCCCGCCTCCGCGCCGGTCACGTCGTCGAACTCCGCGATCGCCCGCTCCGCGGCGGCCTCGGCGCCGACGCCCTCCTCCAGTAAGTCGACCGCCCGGCGCGTCAGCGTGACGCGCGTGATGTCCTCGCCCGCCCCGGTCGCGCTCGCGCCGCCCGCCTCGGTACAGAAGAAGCCCGACCCGACCTGCGGGACGTCGCCGACGCGGCCCGCGAGCGCGAACGAGCGTCCGCCGGTCGAGGTCGCCGCCGCGAACGTCTCGCCGTCGGACGCGACCGCGCCGACGGTGTCGTGGTCGGGCGCGCCGCGTTTCGACTTCCCGTCGCCGTCCGCTCCCGCCCCTCCGCCGTCCGTGCTCGTCCCCGCACCGGCCGCCCCG
Organism: Halorubrum aethiopicum; assembly: GCF_001542905.1. NCBI lineage: Archaea > Methanobacteriati > Methanobacteriota > Halobacteria > Halobacteriales > Haloferacaceae > Halorubrum > Halorubrum aethiopicum. Next base: position 975,953 of record NZ_LOAJ01000001.1, read on the forward strand.
TCCCCCGACCCGCCCACCTGGTCCGCGCCCGAGGCGAACCGGCTCTCCAGCCAGTCGAGGTGCTCGCTCGGGGAGCCGTCCGGCGGGGACTCGGCCTCGTACCGCTCGCGCGTCTCGTCGGTGAGGAGGTCGACGCCGGTCTCGACGCCGAACTCCGCGGCGAGCTCGACCGCGTGGTCGCCCGACACGAGGACGTGCGGGGTTTCCTCCATGACGACGCGGGCGGCCGAGACCGCGTGCTCGACGCCCGGCATCGAGCAGACCGCGCCGACGGCGCGGTCCGAGGTCATGAGGCCCGCGTCCGTGCGGACGACGCCGTCGGACTGGACCGCGCCGCCGACGCCCGCGTTGAACCGGGGGCTCGACTCGAGGACCCTGACCCCCGCCTCGACCGCGTCGAGGGGCGTGGACGCGGCCGCGCCCGCCTCGGCCGCCTCGTCGAGGACCGCCTGTCTGGGTTCCGGTTCGTCGGGGACGCCGCCCGCGCCGCCGTGGAGTATCACGCGCATGGTCGACCCTCCGCGGGCGAGCCCATAAGGCTCCGGAAAGCGGCGGGGTCGGCGGTCGCGCGCGGAGCCGCGCTCGCGCGCCGGAGACCGGGACACGCGACCGGGCGCTCGCGGCCTCGCTCCGGGCTCACACTACTGGCCGAAAGCGGCAGGCACTTTACGGCGGTGTGAGAAGCTCCGACCGTTATGAGCTACGACAAGGTCGACGTACCCGAAGACGGCGAGCCGATCACCCTCGCAGACGAGGAGACCGGCGAGCTGGACGTTCCCGAGAACCCGATCGTCCCGATCCTCCACGGGGACGGCATCGGAACCGACGTCGGTCCGGCCGCCCAGCAGGTGCTCGACGCCGCCGCGGAGGCGACCGGTCGATCCATCGCGTGGATGCGCGTGTACGGCGGCGAGAGCGCCCGCCAGAAGTACGACGAGAACCTCCCCGACGACACCGTGAACGCGATCCGCGAGTTCCGCGTCGCGATCAAGGGCCCGATGACGACGCCGGTCGGCTCCGGCTTCCGCTCGCTGAACGTCGCGCTCCGGCAGACGCTCGACCTGTACGCGAACGTCCGCCCGACCTACCACCTCGAGGGCGTCCCGTCGCCCGTGAAGAACCCCGAGGCGATGGACATGGTCACCTTCCGGGAGAACACCGAGGACGTCTACGCCGGCGTCGAGTGGGAGGCCGGCACCGACGAGGTCGAGCAGGTCCGCGACTTCCTCGAGGAGGACATGGGCGTCGAGGGCGTGCTCCACGACGGTCCCATCGGGATCGGCGTCAAGCCCATCTCCGAGTTCGCCTCCAAGCGGCTCATCCGCGAGGCGCTCGACTACGCGCTCGCGAACGACCGCGACTCCGTCACCCTCGTCCACAAGGGGAACATCATGAAGTTCACCGAGGCGCAGTTCCGCGACTGGGGCTACGAGGTCGTCGAGGAGGAGTACGGCGACGAGTTCATCACCGAGGACGAGCTGTGGGAGGAGTACGACGGCGAGCAGCCCGAGGACGCGATCGTCGTCAAGGACCGCATCGCGGACAACATGCTCCAGCAGCTTCTCACCCGGACGGGCGACTACTCCGTCATCGCGACGATGAACCTCAACGGCGACTACATGTCCGACGCCGCCGGCGCGCAGATCGGCGGGCTGGGGATCGCGCCCGGCGTCAACTACGGCCACGGCCGCGCGCTCGCCGAGCCCGTCCACGGCTCCGCGCCCAAGTACGCCGGCGAGGACAAGGTGAACCCCACCGCGATGATCCTCTCGGGCCGCGAGATGCTCGATTACCTCGGCTGGTCGGACGCCGCCGACCTCGTGCGCGACGCCGTCGAGGAGACCATCTCCTCCGGGAAGGTCACCTACGACCTCCACCGCCAGATCGAGGGCGGCGAGAAGCTCGCGACGAGCGAGTTCGCCGACGCGGTCGTCGAGAATATAGAAAAGCTGTCATAGACAGCTTCTCTGGCCGTCGGCTGTCGCCGACGACATCGAAAAGCTCGCCTAGGCGAGCTTTTCGAGCGCCCGGAGATCGGCGACCCTCGGAACCCGAGTATCACCGAGGAGAATCGATCACCGTGTTTTAAATACGGATAGCGTCTAGCTGGAGTAATGAAAGTCCAGTTCGAGTGCTCGTGTTCCGAGGAGATCTCCGAGTTCACTCGAGGACAGACGAGCCGGGGGGTTCACGTCGAGTGCGGCAACTGCGGGGCGGTGTACGCGGTCACGATCACCGAACTCGAGTGACGCGGGTCGGGGTTATCCGTCCGGGGATCTCTCCGCCGACCGAAACCGAAGCATGACCGTGGTGCCGTCGTCGGTGGCGTCGAACCGCACGGTTCCGCCCTGTAGCTCGCACATCCACTTGACGAGCCACAGCCCGATGCTGCTGGCGTGTGAAAGCGGCGTCTCCTCTTCGGCCCGCAACACCGCCCGCTCGTCCTCGGGGATCCCCGGCCCGTTGTCGTCGACCTCCAGCCGGGTCGTCGTCCCGCTCGTCTCGACGCGCGCGCGGACCCGCCGACCGGGGTCGTGGTTGTGGGCGATCGCGTTCTCGAACACCTCCCGGACCGGGTAGCTCACGGACTCGTCCGCGCGTATCCACGCGTGCTCGGGGAGATCGAGCGAGACCTCCGCGTCCGTCCGCTCGTCGTCCAGCCCCTCGACCGCCTCGCGGACGACCGTCGTGAGGTCGACGCGGTCCTCCACGGGGCCGGGCGAGGCGTCCTCGATGACCCGGAGCTTCTCGCTTATCTCGACCATGTCCTCCGTGGTCTCGCGGATAGTCGCCAGACACTCGCGGCTGCGCTCGTCGTCCAGGCGACGCTCGAGCAGGTCGGCGTACCCCTGGACGACGTTGAGGTCGTTCCGGACGTTGTGTCTGAACACCCGGCTCAACACCTGAAGCTGCTGGTTCGAGGTCTCCAGCTCCTCGCGAGCGGCGGCGGCACGACGGGAGTGGTGACGCACCGCGGCGTAGACGAACAGCGAGGAGGCCCCGACGAGCGCCAGACCGCCCGCGATCCGGGCGGGCGAGAACGGGACTGCGGAGCCGGAGATCGCCCCGATCGCGACGTCGATCGCGACCACACACGCCGCGCCACAGAGGAGGTACAGACCCGCGACGGCGCGCGGTGACCGGTCGAAGAGCGGATCCGGATCTGATTTCATTTATATATCACTTAACCCCAGCGTAGATCGTCCGTAACTAACGGGTCGATCCGACGTGTATTAAGTGTTCACCGTGGCGGAACGAGGCGGCAAACCGAGGGACCGAACGCCCGCCCATCACGTCACGGTATCGAGTCGCGGATCGCTATCGAGACCGGTTACCACTCCGCACAGTCGGCACAGACGAAGCCGTCGTCGTCGCGCCAGCGCCGTTCGACCGTCGCGCCGCAGCGGTCGCAGTCGGCCCCGTCCGCCGACCACGTCGACGTCGACTCGGCCGGCTCGATCTCTGCGGGATCGTGCCCGTTCGAGCCGTCCTCGCCGGGGCCATCCTCGACTTCCGGGTCGTCCCCGCCGGACCCATCCTCGACTTCCGGATCGTCCTCGCCGCTTCCGGCGGGCGCGAACTCGTCGAGCGAGCGGTCCTCGGGCATTCACGCCTCCCGCCGCAGCCTGGCGACGACGAACTCGCGTTCCAGTTCGCCGAGGAACTCGCCGAGACGGGGGCCCTGCGGCTGGTCGAAGAAGAGCCGGTAGCCCGCCTCGAAGAAGTCGGCGACCTCGACGCCGTGGTCGCGGGCGGTCTCGTACATCTCGGCCTGGATCGCCTCCCCGTCGTGGCCCGCGGCGACGAAGTCGGCGAGGTCGTCGAGCGCCGCGGCCACGTCGTCGTCGAACTCGACGGCCGGGAGATCGGTCTGGAGCCGGTAGTTGTACTCGTTGTCGGTGCGCTCGGCCCACGTCCGCGCGCGCTCGACGCGGGCGAGCGCCTCCCGGACCGCCCACTCCGGGGTGTCGCCGTCGACGTGGCCCTCGTCGCGCGCGAGCCGCTCGCGCAGGTCCTCGTCCTCGACCATGCCGAGGACCGCGGCGAAGGTGTACGGGAACCGGACGCGGTCGGCGGGGTCGGCGTCCGCGGGACGGTCGGAGATCGCCCGACCGTCGCCGGACCGACCGTCGGGCGACTCGCCGCCCCATCCCATCACGAACGGGTACGCGCGCTCGGCGAACCGGGTCAGCTCCTCGTCGTCGACCTCGCCGAAGTACGCCCGCTCGAAGCGGTCGAAGCGGTCGACGAGGAGGTCGATCCGCTCGAGGTCGAGATCGCGCGCCTTCTTCGGGTGGAGCGCGAAGAAGTAGCGGACCACCTCGGGCTCGAGTATCTCGAGCAGCTCGGGCACCGTGACCACGTTGCCCGCCGACGAGGAGAGCGCCTCCCCGCCGAGCGTGAACCACTCGTACACCATCGGCACGGGCGGCTCGATGCCGAAGACGGTCCGCGCGAGGTCGACGCCGGAGGGCCACGACCCCTCGGCGTGATCCTTGCCGAACGGCTCGAAGTCGACGTCGAGCACGTCCCACTGGGCGGGCCACTCGAGCCGCCACGGCAGCTTCCCCTCCCGGAACGTGGCGGTGCCCTCGTGGCCGCAGCCATCGATGATGTCGTCGCCGACCTCGAGGTCGGTACAGACGTACTCGACCGTCTCCGCCTCGAGATCGACCGCCGTCACCGTCTCCGTGACCTTCCCGCACTCCGCACAGACCGGGTTGAAGGGGACGTACTCGTCGTCGACCTTGTCCTGGTACGTCCCGAGCGTCCCGCGGACCGTCTCGAGGTCCGCGAGCACGGTTCGGACCGCGTCGTCGAAGCGGCCGTCGGCGTACAGCTCCGTGTTCGAGACCATCTCGACGGGGACGCCGAGGCGGTCGGCGTCGGCGGAGAGCAGCGCCGCGAAGTGGGCCGCGTACGACTCGCGCTCGCCGAACGGGTCCGGAATGGACGTGTACGGCTTCCCCAGGTTGCGGCCGAGCGCGCCCGCGTCCACGTCGCCGAGGCCGACGATCTCGCCGTCGGCGTTCGCCAGTTTCCGGGGAAGCTTCCGGAGCGGGTCCTTGTCGTCGGAGGTGAACAGCTGGCGGACCTCGTGGCCGCGCTCGCGGAGCACCTCGGCGACGAAGTAGCCGCGCATGACCTCGTTGACGTTGCCGACGTGCGCGACGCCGGAGGGCGAGACGCCGCCCTTGATCACGATCGGCTCGTCGGGGTCGCGCGCCTCGATCTCGTCGGCGACGACGTCCGCCCAGAAGGCGTGGAACTCGCCGTCCCCCGAGAGCCCGCTCCCGGAGTCCGCCTGCTCCGAGAGGATGTGCGGGGAGTCGGCGTTCGTCGAGTCGTCGTCCGCTGAGCCGTCGTCCGCCGAGTCGCCGGTCATCGCCCCCTCGCCCACGCCGCCGGTTCCGTGCTTCCCTCGGGGATCACGTTCGTTCCCGTGTGCTCGCCGCGGAGGACGGCGTCGACGACCGCCTCGGGGTCGGTGCCGTCGAGGACGACGGAGCGGACCCCGGCGCGGTCGATCAGCTTCGCCGCGAGCAGGTCGACGGGGGCGGAGGAGCCGGCGTTCCGGCTCATCGGGAGCACCACGTCGACGAGTTCGGCCGGCGACAGCGACTCGAACCGCGTGGCGTCGTCGTGGCTGTTGGGATCGACATCGTAGACGCCGTCGGCGCTCGTCGCGAACACGAGCAGGTCGGCGTCGACGGACTCCGCGAGCGCGACCGCGACCGCGTCGGTCGTCTGGCCGGGCGTTATCCCGCCCATCACGGGCACCTCCCCCCGGCGGAACGCGGCGGCCGCCTCGTCGTACCCCGTCGCCGGCGCGGGCGCGGCCGCGTCGCCGAGCGCCGCGATCAGCAGGCGAGCGTTGAGCCGCGTGGTGCCGATCCCCAGCTCGTCGAGCTCGACCTCGTTGCCGCCGAGCTCGCGGGCGGTCGTGATGTACTCGCGAGCGACGCCGCCGCCGCCGACGACGGCCGCGACCGAACACTCCTCCGCCGTCAGCCGCTCGACCGCGTCGGCGTAGGCGGCGACACGTTCGGGATCGAGCTCCGGCGCGAGCACGCTCCCGCCGATGGAAACGACGACTCTCATTGCGGCGAGGTAGCCGTGTCGCCGGCTTAAGGATTGTCAAGCGGGGACGGCGACGGAGCCTCCGGCGGGCGCGTTTCCCATGGAAAACAGTTTAGGACCGTCCGGGAGTCCCCCCGGCATGAAGATCCACGTCGGGTCGGCGGCGACGGCCGAGGAGGCCGAGGCGATCGCCCGGTCGCTCGCGGCGCACCTCGGCGTCGGCGTCGACGTCCACGTCGGGGAGAGCGAGGAGCCCGCGGCGAGCGCCGACCCCCGGAGACGGCCTATCCCCTCGAGGACGATCTGGGCCCCACCGACCGCGAGCGAGACCTCCGGGCGGAGATCGCGGACATCCGGGAGGGCGGTCCCGCGAAGTACCGCGAGCGACTGGAGGAGCAGGGGAAGCTGTTCGTCCGCGACCGCCTCGACCTCTGGTTCGGCGGCGAGGGGGGAACGCGCGGCGCGGGCGACGCGGACGCGGGCGACGACGGCCCGGCGGGGGTGCGCTTCGAGGACGGGACGTTCGCCGCCTTCGACGACTGGCACCCGAACGCGCACGGACGGGACGGCGGGAGCGCCGGCGACGACGCGGACGGCGAGAGCGATGACGCGGAGGCGTTCGACGGCGACGACGGCGACCGCCTCCCGGCCGACGGCCTCCTGACGGGCGGTGCCGAGTTCGAGGGGCGCGACGTCCACTTCATGGCCAACGACTTCACGGTGAAGGCCGGGTCGATGGCGGCGAAGGGCGTCGAGAAGTTCCTCCGCATGCAACGACGCGCGCTGAAGACGGGCAACCCGGTCCTCTACCTGATGGACTCCTCGGGCGGGCGGATCGACCGGCAGTCCGGCTTCTTCGCCAACCGCGAGGGGATCGGGAAGTACTACTACAACCACTCGATGCTGTCGGGGGCGGTCCCGCAGATCTGCGTGCTCTACGGCCCCTGTATCGCCGGGGCGGCGTACACGCCCGTCTTCGCCGACTTCACCGTGATGGTCGAGGACGTCTCCGCGATGGCGATCGCCTCCCCGCGGATGGTCGAGATGGTCACCGGCGAGGAGATCGATCTACAGGAACTGGGCGGTCCGCGGATCCACGCTGAGGAGTCCGGCTCCGCGGATCTCGTCGCCCGCGACGAGGAACACGCCCGCGAACTCGTCGCCGACCTGATCGGCTACCTCCCGGACCGGGCCGGCGAGAAACCCCCACGATCCGAGCCGAGGCCGCCGAAGTTCTCGCCCGAGGGGATAGACGAGCTGATCCCCGAGTCGCCGACCCGCCCGTACGACGTTCGCGACCTCCTCGACCGGATCGCGGACGCGGAGTCCGTCTTCGAGCTGAAATCTGGGTACGGATCCGAGATACTCACCGCGTTCTGCCGGATCGACGGGCGGCCCGTCGGCGTCGTCGCCAACCAGCCGACGGAGCGCTCGGGCGCGATCTTCCCCGACGCCGCCGAGAAGGCCGCGGAGTTCGTCTGGACGTGTGACGCCTACGAGATCCCCCTCTTATACCTCTGTGACACCCCCGGCTTCATGGCGGGGAGTCAGGTGGAGAGAGACGGGATCTTGGAGAAGGGGAAGAAACTGATCTACGCCACGTCGTCCGCGACGGTCCCGAAACAGACCGTCGTGGTCCGGAAGGCGTACGGCGCGGGGATCTACGCCATGGGCGGGCCCGCCTACGACCCCGAGAGCACCATCGGGCTCCCCTCCGGCGAGATCGCGATCATGGGGCCGGAGGCCGCGATCAACGCGGTCTACGCCCGAAAGCTCGCCGAGATCGACGATCCGGAGGAGCGCGCGGCCGAGGAGGAGCGGCTCCGCGAGGAGTACCGCGAAGAGATAGACGTACATCGAATGGCGAGCGAGGTCGTCATCGACGAGATCGTCCCGCCCTCGGACCTCCGCGCCCAGCTCGCCGCCCGCTTCGACTTCTACGAGGACGTGAAGAAGGACCTCCCCGAGAAGAAACACGGGACGATCTTGTGACTCGCTAACTCTTTTGAGATCTCGATCCCTTATGGATCTACATGAACGGAGCAGAGATCGGTGATGACGGCGGTGAGTGGAGCGACGACCTCCGGGAGGAGTACCGAAAGGCGTTCGTCGAGGCGTCGACGGAAGACATCGAGAAACTGAGGAAAGTTATCACAAACGATGAGTCGTTGGAGGGGAGTGAACTCGTCGAACGGTACCCGGTCTCGGGAGACGACGAGGAAGACGGTCATTCGAGAGAGGAGTTGGAACACCGGACGAATATGGAACTGGAAGAATACCACGGCCTCAGTCGGGATCGGATCGAAGAACGCGAAGATCAGTTCGTCCGATCACTCGATCTCCTCGAACAGGGATTTGAGGAGGTGAATGGGTCGAACGGCGGCGACGAGGCCGTATCCATCCGAGAGGCTGCCTACGCGACGCAGTTGTGTTCCCAGCGGCTCACGATGTTGCGCTCGTCCGTCGCCGCTAGTGTGGGGACTAGGCTCAAGAACCTGTTCGGGTGGCTCAAAAACGTCGTCTCGTCGATATCGTCGAAACTGTGGAACCTGGTCTCCTCACACACCAGTCTCCAGGAGTGGAGCGTCACCGGCGGGGCCGGCGTCTCGATGTTCGGCCTCCAGGGCAACGCCGACGTGTCGTTGACGTTCGGTCCCTGATCGGCTCCGGATCGGTCCGATCCCCGGAACCCCGCGGATGGTGATTTTATATGCGACGCACGCGACCGTGAGCGAACGATGATCGAGACCGGCGTCAAAGCCCCCGACTTCGCCGCGCCGGCGGTCGCCGACGGGCGGGCGACCGAGCTCGCGCTCTACCGGCTCGTGGAGTCATACCGCGCGGTCGTCCTCGCGTTCGCGCCGGCGACGTTCGTCCCGACGACCACGGCGGCGTTCGCGGCGGTCCGGGACGCCGGATGGCACGACCGAGAGGACCTGGCCGTGGTCGCGCTGACCGGCGACTCGCTGTACGCCGGGTTCGCGTACGTCGACCGCTTCGATCTCCCGTTCCCGGTCGTCTCGGACTTCCACGGCGGGATCGCCGACTCCTACGACCTGCTGGCCGACTCGTGGGAGGGGCACGCCGACGTCCCGCGCCGCGCGACCGTCGTGATCGACGGCGACTGGCGGGTCCGGTTCGCCGAGGCGGCGACCGACGCGCTCGACCGCCCCGCGCCCGCGCCGGTCGAGAACGCGACCGCGACGCTGCGGGAGTTGGGCGTCGACGTCGACCGCCCGCGCGTGAACTACGACGGGCCGTGGTGAGACCGCCGCGTCGTCTCACCGACCTCGGAGCGGAGTCGAACTATCGTTATTTGTGTCTCGAGGGAGACACGGGGACCATGCCCTCCGTCCTCTCCGACCTCGTGTTCAGCGAGCCGTCCGGTCGGTCCGACGCGCTCGTCCAGTTCGCGGGTGCGGTCGCGTTCCTGGGGCTGTATGGTTACTCCAGGATCGTCGGCAACATCGACTCGAGCGACTGGCTGCTCGTCATGGCTCTCGGGGCCACGCTGGCCGGGATCGCCGAGTCCCTTCCGCACGACCGGCGTCTCGCGGCCGGCACGCTTCGACTGGCGGCGATCTCCGTGCTGTCGTGTCTGATCGTCGCCATCGTCCTCGATCCGGGGGTCGTCGTCGGCTGACGGTGGGCGGGTTCGGCTCCGCTGAACTCCATCAGACACGATTTGGACTGAAACAGCCGGTCGCTCTAGAGTGTTAATCGAGTGGGTGTTTCGATAGAGATTGAGGTGAGTAGAACAGGATCGTTGCTGGGGCGGTGAACACTTCCAAAGCCCCAGCCGGCTCCGGTCGAGGGCCTCGCTGCGCTCCTCGCTCACTTCGTTCGCTGCGGTGCTTGCGTCGGCCGTCTTCCCGGAGCCGGCTGCCCCTTTGAGTCCCACCCAACCGCAACCGCCCCGCACCTCACGCCTCCCCAGCCTCGCGGGCTCCTCGTGCCCCGTCGGGGCACTCGGAGGCGCGCCGCCGCTCGGGCGATCGTTCACTCCTTCGCCTGTACTGACCACAGTCGGAGTACGACATGTCCTCTACGGAGGATCTCAACAGAGCCGCGAGTTTCGTATCCGTACCGCCGATCGAAAGCGGTCGATAGCGTCGAACCTCTCGGTGATTTCGATCACTTGGTTCACGGAAAGCACCGGCCGAGACTCCCGCGAGCAACGCGAGCGGGAGTCAGGCCGGTGCACGACCGAAGGGAGTGCACCGGCCGAGATTTGAACTCGGGTTGCAACCATGGCAAGGTTGCGTGATACCACTACACTACCGGTGCGTGCTTCGCGATCGATGCTCCGCCGGTGAGACACTTAAACCTATCACATTCCCGGCTCCGTGAGATCGATCGTCACCGACTCGGCCGACAGGTCGTAGAGGTTCATCTCGCGTCCCTTCGTCGAGTACCGCACTCCGACGGGCGTGATGAGGTCGACGCGCTGGAGCCGGCGCAGGTGGTAGGTGACCGCCTGAAGCGAGACGTCGAGCTCGTCGGCGATCTCGGAGGGCGTCGACGGCGACTCGCGGACGACGGCGATCACCTCGCGGGCGGTCGCCGACGCGAGGACCTCGAGGAGCCCGTCGGACTCCTCGAGCGAGGCGGTTCGGCGGTCCCGGTCGGAGTCGGACTCCGTCGGCGTCGGGGAGAGCTGTTCGAGCGTCATCGTCGGGGATCCGTGACGGTCGACCGGCGAGACGGGACGTGTCCGTCGACGACGGACGCGTCGGCGGCGGAGGAGGGGCTTCGGTCGGCGGGGGAGTACTCGATCGTCCGATCGTTCACTCTCGTTGAAACGAGCATCGGCTCTCTGAAGCGATGGGGTGCGGTCGGATAGGTATTGTGTCGTCACAAACGTCACTATCGACTGTATCGCCACAACAATCAATGTCCGCGCCCCGTATCTCCGAACATGGCTGAACTGGACGCGCCGAGGCGGGTTCACGTCGTCCCGCTCGGGTACGAGAAGGACCGCATCGTGGAGCCGGTCGTCGACGCCGACGCCGACGAGGCGCTCTTTTTGGAGCCGAACCCCGACGACGAGGGGGTCGACCGGCCGTCCTACCACGAGGAGGTCAGAGAGCGGATCCGGGACGCCGGGATCCGGACGGAGACGATCGAGTGCGACATCTTCGATCTGTACAGCTCGCTGGGGACGATCGCGGAGGTGGCCAATCGCTTCCGCGAACACAGCGTCTACGTCAACCTCGCGTCCGGCTCGAAGGTGACCGCGATCGGCGGGATGATCGCGTGTATGGCGACCGGAGCAGTCCCGTACTACGTGCGCGCGGAGACGTACGCGGGCGGCGAGGAACGGCCGGTCGCCTCGGGCGCGAGGCCGCCGGAGACGCTCCCGAAGTACCACATCGAGGAGCCGAAACGCGAACACGTCGCGGTCCTCGACCACGTCGACCGCGAGGGGTCCGTCACGAAGCGGGAGCTCATCGAGTACGGCCGCCGCGAGGGGCTCCCGTTCGTGGAGCGGTACGACGCGGAGGGCGTCCAGAACCCCGACCGGGGCTACTACCGGCGGCTCAACGCGCGGATCGTCGATCCCCTCGAAAGCCGCGGGTTCATCGAGATCGAGGAACACTCCAAGTACCAGTACGTCTCGGTCACGGAGAGCGGCGAGAACCACCTCCAGGCGTTCCGATACCTGCTCGAGGAGTGAGCGCGACGGGGACCGGGACCCGGAGTCCCGCGGTCCGCGCCCCCGTCAGCCCTATGTCGCTCTCGTACCGAGGGGATCCCATGGGGGTTCGTGGTACGCTCTCGAGGGCCCTCGACCGCCTCGAGCCGCCGCCGCGGATCGTCGACTGGTCCCTCCTCGCCGTCGTGCTCGCGGAGACGGTCACCGGACTGGTCTCCTTTACCGTCGGGACGCCCGCCGGCTGGCCGGTCTTCTGGCTCCACCGCGCGCTCGGACTCGCGATCGTCGTCCTCCTCGGCTGGAAGCTCGCCCGGGTTCGTCACCGCCTGACCGACCGGACGCTGTGGCGGCGGTCCACCGCCCTCTCGGTCCTCACCCTCGTCGCCGCGGTCGGGACGGTCTCGACGGGGGTCGTCTGGGTGTTCGGCCTCGACGTCCGGCTCTCCTACTGGACGCTGCTGTCCGTCCACGTCGGCTTCGGGCTGGCGCTCGTCCCCCTCGTCGTCGCCCACGCCTCGACCCGGTTCCGGCCGCCGAGACGGGTCGACTTCGAGGGGCGGCGGACCGCGATCCGGTACGGAGTCCTGTTGATCGCGGGCGCGATCGTCTACCGGCTCCAGCAGGGCGCGAACCGGCTGCTCTCGACGCCCGGCGCGGACCGGCGGTTCACCGGGTCACAGCCGCGCGAGGGGGACGGGAACGGCGCGTTCCCGGTCACCTCCTGGGTCGCCGACGACCCGGACCCGATCGACCGGTCGAGCTACCGGCTCTCGGTGACCGGGCTCGTCGCGGAGCCGCGGGAGTTCGCCGCTGACGACCTCGAGCGCGTCGGCGGCGACGAGACCTCGGCCCTGCTCGACTGTACGAGCGGCTGGTACACGGTTCAGGAGTGGGGCGGCGTGCGGGTCGGCGACCTGATCGAGGCGGCCGGCGGGGCGGACGGGAGCGGCCGGGCGCAGGGAGGCGACGGGACGGAGAGCGGCGAGGCGAAACCCGACGAGAGATACGTCCGGTTCGTCTCCGTCACGGGGTACCGGTGGACCCTCCCGCTCTCGGAGGCCGAGGACGCGCTGCTCGCGACCCGCGTCGGCGGCGACCCGCTCTCGCACGGCCACGGCGCGCCCGCACGTCTCGTCGCGCCCGGCCGCCGGGGGTTCCAGTGGGTGAAGTGGGTGACCCGCGTCGAGGTGCGCGCGGAACGCGACCCCGCGCAGTGGGTCGTCACGCTGGTGAGCGGGTTCGACTAGACCGGCGGCCGATCCCGAAACACCCGGATAGACCCGTGTGAACGCTCCACAGTCCGGAAACCGGACCGCTATCCTTTTAGTCCGTCGTCCGGAATCACGGGGTACAGTCTCGCTACGATGCGCACCGAGGACGGACTCACGATCTGTGTCCCGTCCTCGGTCGTCCGGGAAGCCGAGGACGACCGCGAGGCGACTCGCAAACTCGGCTACGTCGCCCGTGCGGCGGCGGTGTTCCGGGCGGACCGGCTCGTCGTCTTCCCCGACGGGGAGGGCGAACGGGACCGGGGCGGGGAGTACGTCCGCGCCGTGCTGGGGTACGCTGCGACGCCCCCGGAGCTCCGAAAGGACCTCTGGGGCGAACGCGACGAGCTCCGGTACGTCGGCGTGCTGCCGCCGCTTCGCGTGCCGTGGCGGACCGGCTCGGCCCCGAACGGGGACGAGTCGACAACACAGGGACTCGTGACCGAGGTCGGACCTGAAGGCCGCGTCCGGGTCAATTCCCCGCTGGGGGAACACCCGATCTCCCTGCTCGTCCCCTCCGGAATGGAGGTCGAGCGGGGGGAGCGCGTCACCATCAGGGTCTCTTCGAGAGAACCGGTCCGCGCCCGCATCACCGGGAAGCCGGAGGTCGGCTTCCAGGTCGTGGGCGCGGACCTGTCGGAAGCGCTCGCCGGCGACGACGTCGCCGTCGCCACGTCGCGACACGGGGAGGAGCTCTCCGTCTCGCGGCTCGGCGACCTCGTCGTCGACGCGCGGGAGGCCGGCGGCTACACCGTCGCCTTCGGCGCGCCGGAACGGGGGCTTCCGGAGATGCTCGGGCTCTCGCCCGACGACGTCCGGGCGGCCGTCGCCGACGGCCGCCGAGTCGAACCCGATCCGGGGTTCGACCTCTGGCTGAACACGATCCCGGCACAGGGCAGCGGGGTAGTCCGAACGGAGGAGGCTCTGTTCGCGACCCTCGGCTCGCTCACACTCACGGAGTAAACACATGCCACAACCAAGCCGACCACGAAAAGGCTCGCTGGGCTACGGCCCACGCACCCGCGCGGACAGCGAGGTACCGCGCATCCGCTCGTGGCCAGACGACGACGGTGCGCCCGCACTGCAGGGCTTCGCCGGCTACAAGGCCGGGATGACCCACGTCATGATGGTCAACGACGAGGCGGACTCGCCGCGTGAGGGGATGGAGGAGTCCGTCCCCGTCACGGTGGTGGAGACGCCGCCGATGCACGCCGTCGCCGTGCGAGCCTACGAGGAGACGCCGTACGGACAGAAGCCGGTTGCCGAGGTCTGGGCGACCGAGTTCCACGAGGAGCTCGACCGCGCGCTCGACCTGCCGGCCGAAGACACCTTCGAGGAGGACCGAACGGAGCTCGAGGCGCTGCTCGAGGAGGACGTGGTCGATGACCTCCGCGTCATCACCCACACGACCCCCTCGGAGCTCGCGAACGTGCCGAAGAAGAAACCCGACGTGATGGAGACGCGCGTCGGCGGCGGCTCCCTCGAGGAGCGCGCCGACTTCGCGCTCGAGCTCGTCGAGGCGGGCGGTGCCCACGAGTTCGGCGACGTCTTCCGCGCCGGACAGTACACCGACGTCTCCGGCGTCACGAAGGGGAAGGGGACGCAGGGTCCCGTCAAGCGCTGGGGCGTACAGAAGCGGAAGGGCAAACACGCCCGCCAGGGATGGCGGCGTCGGATCGGCAACCTCGGTCCGTGGAACCCCTCCCGCGTGCGCTCCACCGTCCCCCAGCAGGGCCAGACCGGCTACCACCAGCGCACCGAGCTCAACAAGCGCCTCATCGACTTCGGCGAGGGCGACGACGCCTCCGTCGACGGCGGCTTCGTCAACTACGGCGAGGTCGACGGCGAGTACGCGCTCATCAAGGGCTCGCTGCCGGGGCCGGACAAGCGCCTGCTGCGCTTCCGCCCGGCCATCCGGCCGAACGACCAGCCGCGCCTCGACCCCGAGGTCCGGTACGTATCCACCGCATCCAACCAGGGATAATCCATGAACACGACAGTACACGACCTGGACGGCGGGGACGCGGGCAGCATCGAGCTGCCGGCGATCTTCGAGACCGCGTTCCGACCGGACCTCATCGGTCGGGCGGTCAGCGCCGCACAGGCTAACCGGAAACAGGCCTACGGGGCCGACGAGTTCGCCGGACTGCGAACCCCCGCGGAGTCGTTCGGCTCCGGGCGCGGGCTCGCGCACGTCCCGCGCTCCGAGAACGTCGCCCGCCGCGTCCCGCACGCGGTGTCGGGCCGCGCCGCGCACCCGCCGAAGGCCGAGAAGGACCAGACGAAGAAACTGAACGACAAGGAGCGCCAGCTCGCCGTTCGGTCGGCGATCGCGGCCACCGCCGACGCCGAGCTCGTCGCCGAGCGCGGCCACGCGTTCGACGAGGACCTCGAGCTCCCGCTCGTCGTGAGCGACGAGTTCGAGGATCTCGAGAAGACCCAGGAGGCCCTGGGCGTCCTCGAGGCCGTCGGCGTCGACGCCGACGTCGAGCGGGCCGACGAGGGCCGCTCGGTGCGCTCCGGCCGCGGGAAGACCCGCGGTCGCAAGTACAGCCAGCCGAAGTCCGTCCTGGTCGTCACGAGCGAGGAGCCGTCGCGGGCCGCCCGCAACCTCGCGGGCGTCGACGTCGCGACCGCCGGCGAGGTCAACGCGGAGGACCTCGCGCCCGGCACGCACCCGGGTCGGCTCACGCTGTGGACCGAGTCGGCGATCGAGGAGGTGGCCGACCGATGAGCTCGCTCATCGAGCACCCGCTCGTGACCGAGCAGGCGATGAACGAGATGGACTTCAAGAACAAGCTGCTGTTCCTCGTCGACATCGACGCGACGAAGCCGGAGATCCGCGACGAGGTCGCGGAGCGATACGACGTCACCGTCACCGACGTGAACACGCAGGTGACGTCGAAGGGCAAGAAGAAGGCGACGGTCACGCTCTCCGAGGAGGACGACGCGACCGACGTCGCCTCCCGGATCGGGGTGTTCTGACGATGGGACGACGAATCCAAGGACAGCGGCGAGGACGCGGCGGCCCGACGTTCCGGGCCCCCTCCCACCGCTACAAGGCGGAACTGTCGCACAAGACGCTCGAGGACACCGACCTCGTCACCGGCGAGATCGTCGGGATCGAACACGACCCGGCGCGTTCCGCGCCGCTCGCGGAGGTCGAGTTCGACGACGACGACCGGCGGCTCGTGCTCGCGCCGGAGGGCGTGCGCGTGGGCGAGACGATCCAGGTCGGCGTCTCGGCGGAGATCAAGCCCGGGAACACGCTCCCGCTCGCGGAGATCCCCGAGGGGGTCCCCGTGTGTAACGTCGAGAGCAACCGGGGCGACGGCGGGAAGTTCGCCCGCGCCTCGGGCGTCTCGGCGACGCTTCTCACGCACGACCGCGACGTCGCGGTCGTCCAGCTTCCGAGCGGGGAAGTGAAGCGGCTCGACCCGCAGTGTCGCGCCACGATCGGCGTGGTCGCGGGCGGCGGTCGGACGGAGAAACCCTTCGTCAAGGCCGGCAACAAACACCACAAGATGAAGGCGCGCGGGACCAAATACCCGCGCGTGCGCGGCGTCGCGATGAACGCCGTCGACCACCCCTTCGGCGGGGGCGGTCGCCAACACCCCGGCCAGCCGAAGTCCGTCTCGCGGGACGCCCCGCCGGGACGCAAGGTCGGTGACATCGCATCCAAACGGACCGGACGAGGTAGCAACAAATGAGTTCCGAATACCGCATCGGCCGCGAGGGCGAGGAGTTCGCCTACCGCGGTCACTCGCTCGACGAGCTGCAGGAGATGGACGTAGAGGAGGTCGCGGAACTGCTCCCCGCACGACAGCGGCGAAGTATCACTCGAGGGCTGAGCGTCGAGAAGGAGAAGCTTCTCGAGAAGGCTCGAAGCCGCGACAAGGAGACGACCGCCGACGACCCGATCCGGACGCATCTGCGCGACATGCCGATCCTTCCGGAGTTCGTCGGCATCACCTTCTCCGTGTACAACGGTCACAGCTTCGAGCGCGTCCAGGTCGAACCCGAGATGATCGGCCACTATCTGGGCGAGTTCCACCAGACTCGAAGCACCGTCGAACACGGTCAGGCCGGCATCGGCGCGACCCGGTCCTCGAAGTTCGTGCCCCTCAAGTAACCCATGGGAATCAACTACAGCGTCGAGGCCGACCCGGAGACCACCGCCAAGGGGATGCTCCGCGACCGGCCCATCAGCGTGAAGGACAGCAAGGAGATCTCCAGGGAGATCAAAGGCGAGACGGTCGCCGACGCCGAGGCGTACCTCCAGGAGGTCATCGACGAGGAGACCTCGGTGCCGATGCGCCAGCACAACGCCGGCGCGGGCCACCGCTCCGACATCGACGGCTGGGACGCGGGGCGCTACCCCGAGAAGGCCGCCAAGGACTTCCTCAAGCTCCTGGAGAACGTCAAGCACAACGCCGACGAGCAGGGCTTCGACGGCGACGAGATGGTGATCAAACACGTCGCTCCCCACAAGGTGGGCGAGCGGCCGGGACGGAACCCGCGTGCGGCGGGGGCGACCCAGTGGAACACCACGCTCGCGGACGTCGAACTGATCATCGAGGAGCCGGAGGCTGAGAACTAATGGCTGACGAACACCAATTCATCGAGGACGGCCTTCGCCGTTCACAGATCAACGAGTTCTTCGCGGACGAGCTCGGCCGAGCCGGCTACGGCGGCATGGACGTCGCCAAGACGCCGATGGGCACGCAGATCGTCCTGAAGGCCGAGAAGCCCGGCATGGTGATCGGGAAGGGCGGGAAGAACATCCGCAAGATCACCACCGAGCTCGAGGACCGCTTCGACATGGACGACCCGCAGATCGACGTTCAGGAGGTCGACGAGCCCGACCTGAACGCCCAGATCGTCGCGGACCGGCTCGCGAACGCCTTAGAGCGCGGCTGGTACTTCCGGAAGGCGGGCCACACCACGATCGACCGGATCATGGACGCCGGAGCGCTCGGCGCGGAGATCGTCCTCTCCGGGAAGGTCACCGGGGCGCGCTCGCGCGTCGAGAAGTTCAACCGCGGCTACATCAAGCACAACGGCGAGCCCGCGGAGGAGGTCGTCGACCACGGCAAGGGCGTCGCGGTGATGAAGCTCGGCACCATCGGGGTCAACGTCAAGATCATCCCGCCGGGCGCGGAGCTGCCCGACGACTTCGGCGTCCGCGAGGACGCCGAGGTGCCCGAGGTCGACCAGGCCGACGCGGCCGGCGACGAGGGCGTCGAGTCGCTCCTCGAGGAGGAGCCGGAAGAGGTTCCGGACGTCGGGGACGACGACGAGGACGTGGCGGTCCCGGACGAGGACCCGGCCGACGTCATCGACGAGGAGATCGTCGAGGAGGTCGTCGAGGAGACGGGCGAGACCGCGACGGAGGCGACGGACGCCCCCGCGGAGGAGCCGGTCGAGACCGGCGACGTCGACGAGGAGTCCGAGGAGCTCGACGAGCTCGACGAGGAGATCGAATCGGAGGCGGCCGACCTGGTCGCCGAGATGGAGGCGGCCGACGAGGAAGCCGAGGAGGACGAATAAATGGCGATCCTCTACACCGACGAGATCCGCGACATGACCGCGGCGGAGCGGGAGGTCGAACTCGAGGAGCTCGAGACCGAACTCCTCAACACGAAGGCACAGCAGGCGGCCGGCGGGATGCCCGAGAGCCCCGGCCGCGTGAACGAGCTGAAGAAGACGATCGCCCGGATCAAGACGATCCAGGCGGAAGAAGGCGACTTCGACGACGAGTAACGATGATCTCCCCCGAAACGCTCGCACGGCACGAACTCGTCGGCCTCCCGGTTCGGGTGGCCGACGCCGACAGCGACGCCCACGTCGGGATCGCCGGTCGCGTGCTGTACGAGACGGAACGCACCCTCGTGGTGCGGACCGGATCGGGGGAAAGCGACAAGCGCGTGCCCAAGTCGGGCACGACCTTCGAGTTCGCGGTCGTCGAGACGGCGACCGCACGCACAGATGAAGCCGCCGACGACGGCCAGTCGTCGGGGTCCGCGTCCCAACTCGGGTCGGATACTGCGGGGGTCCGCCCCCGTCAGTCCGGCCCGTCCGGGTCCACACGCGTCGTCGACGGTGACGATGCGGATCCGGCGAGCCGGCGAGGCGAGTGCAAAGACGCGGTCTACGTAACGGTGGATGGCACGCGGCTGCGGGACCGGCCCGCCGAACGCACCGAACGAGGTGTCTCACAATGGCGATAGGAATCGACGTACCCATGCCTCCGGAGCCAGACGACCCGGAGGATTACGACTACGAGAAGTGCCCGTTCTACGGGCAGCTTCCCGTCCGCGGCCAGCTCCGAGAGGGGACGGTCGTGTCGACGGATATGGAAAAGACCGTCATCGTCGAGCGAGAATACGACGTGTTCGTACCGAAATACGACCGGTACATGAAGCGTCGGTCGCGCATCCCGGCACACGTGCCGGGCGTGCTCGACTCGCTCGAGGAAGGTGACGAAGTGACGATCGCGGAGACGCGGCCGCTCTCGAAGACGAAATCACACGTCGTCGTCGAGAACCTGTCGGGTGATCAGTGATGGAGGCGCTCAAGGCCGACGTCACGCAGGGGCTCTCGAAGGGCTCTCTCATCACGTGCGCCGACAACACGGGCGCGCGTGAGCTGAAGGTGATCTCCGTCGCCGGCTACTCCGGCACGAAGAACCGCCACCCGAAGGCGGGCATCGGCGACAAGGTGACCGTCTCGGTCACGAAGGGGACGCCGGAGATGCGGCGGCAGGTGCTGGAGGCGGTCGTCGTCCGCCAGCGCAAGCCGATCCGCCGTCCCGACGGCACGCGCGTCCGGTTCGAGGACAACGCGGCCGTGATCATCGACGACCTCGACGAGCCGCGGGGCACGGAGATCAAAGGCCCCGTCGCCCGCGAGGTCGCCGAACGCTACGGGAGCATCGCGTCCACCGCGACGATGATCGTGTAACCATGACGAAACAGCCACGCAAACAACGAAAACAGTCGGAGACCGCGCCGCTTCACGAGCGGCAACGGAAGGTCCGATCCCCGCTCACGCCCGAGCTCCGCGAGGAGTACGGCCAGCGGAACGTCCGCGTCAACGCGGGCGACACCGTCGAGGTGCTCCGCGGCGACGCCGCGGGGACCGAAGCGGAGGTCCTCTCGGTGGATCTGTCCGCCGAGCGGATCACCGTCGAGGACGTCACCGTCGAGCGAGCGGACGGGGAAGAGGCTCCCCGTCCGATCCCGGCGAGCAACGTCCGCGTGACGGAGCTGGACCTCTCGGACGACCGCCGCGAGGCGCGGCTCCAGGAGGACAACGAATGACGCGACATCAGAAACGACTGGCGGTACCGAACTCCTGGCCGGTCGAGCGGAAGACCCAGACGTTCACCGTGAAGGCCGGCGCAGGCCCCCACGGCGAGGCTGGCGTCCCGCTCGTCGTCCTGCTGCGGGACGTGCTCGGCTACGTCGACTCGACGAAGGAAGCGCGCTACGCGCTGAACAACGACTCGGTCCTCGTGAACGGGGACGCGGTGTCGGACGAGCAGCGTCCGATCGGGATGTTCGACATCCTGGCGTTCCCCGTCCGCGGGGAGTACTTCCGCGTGTTCCCCGACGAGGGGGGTCGACTCGCGTTAACGCCCGTCGACGAGGAGTCCGCGGGCAGCCGGCTCGGGAAGGTGGCGAACAAGGCGGTCGTCCCCGGCGGGGACGTCCAGCTGACGCTTCACGACGGGACGAACGTCCGCGTGGACGCCGGCACCGAGTACGACACCAAGGACTCGATCGTCATCGACAACGAGTCGAAGGAGGTCGTCGCCCACTTCGAGTACGAGGAGGGTGCCCTGGTCACCGCCATCGCCGGCCAGCACGCCGGTCAGATCGGCGAGATCGAGGCGATCGACGTCACCCTCGGCTCCGGCTCCAACACGGTCGTCGTCGGCGACGGCGAGGACCGCTACGAGACGGTCGAGGAGTACGTCGTCGTCATCGACGAGAACTTCACCGACGACGACACCGACGACGCCGACGAGGCGGGTGAGACGGATGAGTGACGCCGAGAGCGCGTCCCACGAGATGCGCGAGCCGTACCTGGAGAAGGTCGTCGTCCACATGGGCGTCGGTCAGGGCGGGGAGCCGCTCGCGGACGCCGAGAACATCATCGAGGAGGTCACCGGCCAGCAGTCGGTCCGGACCACCTCCAAGCGCACCATCGCCGAGTTCGGGATCCGCAAGGGCGACCCGATCGGCGTCAAGGTGACGCTGCGCGGCGAGGACGCCCACGCGTTCCTCGAGACGGCGCTCGATCTGGTCGACGTCTCGTCGAGCCAGTTCGACGACACGGGGAACCTGAGCTTCGGGGTCGAGGACCACACCGACTTCCCGAGCCAGGAGTACGACCCGAACATCGGCATCTACGGGCTCGACGTGACGACGACCATCGTCCGACCGGGCTACCGCGTCTCCAAGCGCGACAAGGTGACCCGGTCGATCCCGTCGAACCACCGGATGACCGCCGAGGACGCCATCGCGTTCCTCGAAACGAACTTCGACGTTGAGGTAACGGAATGAGCGAAGCGAACAACGAGACGGGCGAGCACGCGGCGAAACGCACCGGCCAGCAACACGAGTGCCGGCGCTGTGGCCGCGAGCAGGGGTTAGTCGGGAAGTACGACATCAACCTCTGCCGGCAGTGCTTCCGCGAGGTCGCTCGAGACATGGGATTCGAGAAGTACAGCTGATCATGACAGGAAACGATCCATTCGCCAACGCACTCGCCGGCATGGACAACGCCGAGAGCGTTGGCCACCTGTCGTACACGGTAGAGCCCGCTTCGAACATCATCGGCTCCGTCCTCGAGGTCCTCTACGACCGCGGGTACGTCGACGGCTTCGAGTACGTCGACGACGGGAAAGCCGGGAGGTTCGAGGTCGAACTGAAAGGCGCGATCAACGAATGTGGCGCCGTCAAGCCCCGCTACTCGGCGGGCGCGGACGACTTCGAGAAGTGGGAGAAGCGATACCTCCCCGCCCGTGACTACGGGACGCTGGTCGTCACGACGAGCCACGGCGTCATGAGCCACTACGAGGCCCGCGAGGAGGGCATCGGCGGCCAAGTGATCGCATACGTCTACTAACAATGAACAGAGTCGAAATCGAGATTCCGGACGACGTCTCCGCCGAGACCGATCACCTCGAACTCACCGTCGAGGGTCCAAACGGGAGCGTCACGCGACGCCTCTGGTACCCCGACATCGACGTGTCGGTCGAGGACGGCGCTGTCGTTATCGCCTCGGAGAACGAGGACGCGAAGACGAACGCCACGGTCGGCACCTTCGAGAGCCACGTCTCCAACATGATCCACGGCGTGACCGAGGGATGGGAGTACACGATGGAGGTGTACTACGCCCACTTCCCGATGCAGGTCGGCGTGGAGGGCGAGGAGGTCGTCATCGAGAACTTCCTCGGCGAGAAGGCGCAGCGACGCACCCCGATCCGCGGAGACACGGACGTACAGGTAGACGGCGAGACGGTCACGCTGTCGGGCTCCGACAAGGAGGCCGTCGGGCAGACCGCCGCCGACATCGAACAGCTGACCAAGGTGACCGACAAGGACACGCGCGTCTTCCAGGACGGCGTGTACATCGTCGAGAAGCCGACCGGAGGTGCCTGACATGGCAGACGAACTCGAAGACATCAGCGGCGTCGGTCCCTCGAAGGCGGACGCGCTTCGCGAGGCCGGCTACGAGACGGTCGAGGACGTGAAGGCCGCCTCCCAGTCGGAGCTCTCCGAGGTCGACGGCGTCGGCAACGCGCTCGCCGCGCGCATCAAAGCCGACGTCGGCGGTCTGGAGGTCGACGAGGAGGCAGAAGCGGAGATCGAAGACGAGACCGACGAGGAGGAGGCGGCGGAGGCCGAATCCGACGAGACGGTCGAGACGGAGCTGCGTCCCCGCGGCCACGCCGACAAGACGCCGGATCTGGACGAGGAGACCGCTCGCGCGCTCGCACAGAAGCACCGCGAGGGGAAACCGCAGTTCAACCGGCAGGACTACCACAAGAAAAAGCGGATCCCGACCTCGTGGCGCAAGCCGCGCGGCGGGCTCTCCAAGCAGCGCCGTCGCATGAAGGCGAAGGGTCCCGTCGTCGAGGCGGGTTTCCGCTCGCCGACGGCGTCGCGCGACCTCCACCCGAGCGGCTTCGAGGAGGTCCGCGTCCACAACACGGACGACCTCGAGGGCGTCGACGGCGACACGCA
This sequence comes from Halorubrum aethiopicum, assembly GCF_001542905.1. Classification (NCBI taxonomy): domain Archaea; kingdom Methanobacteriati; phylum Methanobacteriota; class Halobacteria; order Halobacteriales; family Haloferacaceae; genus Halorubrum; species Halorubrum aethiopicum. The sequence goes on from NZ_LOAJ01000001.1 coordinate 999,214, forward strand.
GGCGGTGCGGATCGCCTCGAAGGTCGGCGCTCGGAAACGCGAACTGATCGAGGACGAGGCGGAGGAGCGCGAGATCCGCGTGTTGAACCCGACCTACGTCGAGGTGGAGGTGGACGATGAGTGACCTGAAAGCCCAGAAACGGCTGGCCGCGGACGAGCTCGACGTCGGCAAGGGCCGCGTCTGGCTCGACCCCGACGCCCAGGAGGAGATCGAGGACGCGATCACGCGCGAGGACGTTCGCGAGCTCATCGAGCAGGGAACGATCCGCGCGAAGGAGGCGAAGACGAACTCCCGCGGGCGGGCCCGCGAGCGCGCGGAGAAGCGCTCGTACGGCCACAAGACGGGTGCCGGCTCCCGGAAGGGGAAGGCCGGCGCGCGACAGAACACGAAGGACGACTGGAAGGCGCGGATCCGCGCACAGCGGGCCCGCCTGAAGGAGCTGCGTGACGAGGAGGACGTCCTCGACGCCACGGAGTACCGCACGCTCTACAACAAGGCGAGCGGCGGCGAGTTCGAGGACGTCGCCCGACTGGAGGCGTACATCCGGACGCAGTACGGCTACGAGGTGAACGACTAATGGCGACAGGACCACGATACAAGGTGCCGATGCGGCGCCGCCGCGAGGTCCGGACGGATTACCACCAGAGGTTGCGCCTGCTGAAATCGGGCAAGCCTCGCCTGGTCGCCCGGGTGAGCAACGCTCACGTCAGGGCGCAGCTGGTCACCCCCGGACCCGACGGCGACGAGACCCACGCGGCCGCCTCCAGCGAGGACCTCGCTGAGTACGGCTGGGAGGCCCCGACGGGCAATCTCCCCAGCGCGTACCTCACGGGATACCTCGCGGGCGCTCGCGCGGTCGAGGCCGGCCTCGAGGAGGCCGTCCTCGACATCGGGCTCAACACGGCGACGCCCGGCAACAAGACGTTCGCGGTACAGGAAGGAGCGATCGACGCGGGCCTCGAGATCCCCCACAACGACGACGTGCTGGCCGACTGGTCGCGCACGCGCGGCGAGCACATCGCCGCGTACGCCGAGCAGCTCGACGAGCCGCTGTACGGCGGGGAGTTCGACGCCGGCGAGTTACCCGAGCACTTCGATACCGTGCTCGACGAGCTACAGGAGGACCATGAGTAGACACAACGACGGCTGGGAACCGCGAACGCGGCTCGGCCGCAAGGTACAGAACGGCGACATCACGTCGATGGAACAGGCGCTCGACTCCGGCCTCCCGCTGAAGGAGGCCGAGATCGTCGACCAGCTCCTCCCGGGGCTCGAAGACGAGGTGCTGGACATCAACATGGTCCAGCGCATGACCGACTCCGGCCGGCGCGTGAAGTTCCGGTGTGTCGTGGCGGTGGGCAACCGCGACGGCTACCTCGGCTACGCGCAGGCGCGGGACGACCAGGTCGGCGGCGCGATCCAGAAGGCGATCGACGTCGCGAAGCTGAACGTCATCGAGGTCGACCGCGGCTCGGGCTCGTGGGAGGACCAGCCCGGCGGCACGAACTCGCTGACCCGGACGGCGAAGGGGAAGGCCGGCTCCGTCACCGTGGAGATCAAGCCCGCCCCGCAGGGGCTCGGGCTGGCCGCCGCGGAGACGGTGCGGAACATCCTGGAGCTCGCCGGCGTCGAGGACGCCTGGACGAACTCCGACGGCAACACCCGGACCACGGTGAACCTCGCGAAGGCGACGTTCAACGCCTTAGAGAACGCGGCGCAGTCCCGCACGCCCCAGCACGCGCGCCAGGTCCACTACGACGAGGTGAGCGAGTGATGCAGGCGATCGTTCAGCTCCGCGGGGAGGTCAACGTGAACGAGGGCGTCGTCGACACGCTCGACATGCTGAACGTCGGGCGCGTCAACCACGCGACGTTCGTTCCGGAGACCGACTCCTACCGCGGCATGATCACGAAGGTGAACGACCTCGTCGCCTTCGGCGAGCCGAGCGTCGAGACGGTGGCGGCCACCATCGAGCGGCGCGGCGAGCCCCTCGAGGGCGACGCCGACGTCGACGACGCGTGGGTCGCGGAGAACACCGACTACGACGACGTGGCGGCGCTGGCCGAGGCGATCGTCGCCGAGGAGACGACCCTGCGCGAGCAGGGCGTCTCCCCGACGCTCCGCCTTCACGCGCCCCGCGGCGGCCACGACGGCATCAAACACCCGATCGTGGAGGGCGGCGAGCTCGGTCGTCACTCCACCGAGGAGATGGACGCGCTCCTGGAGGCGATGCGATGACGGACAAGAACCGCAGACAGCGCGGCTCCCGGACGCACGGCGGCGGCACGCACAAGAACCGGCGCGGTGCCGGTCACCGCGGCGGTCGCGGTGCCGCGGGCCGCTCGAAACACGAGTACCACAACTACGGCCCGCTCGGTAAACACGGCTTCAAGCGCCCCGAGGACTCCAAGACGGAGGTCCTCGAGGTCAAAGCCCAGAAGCTCGACGAGGACGCGGCGCTGTACGTCGCGGAGGGCCTCGCCGAGGAGGACGACGGCGCGTACGTCGTCGACGCCCGTGACGTCGTCGAGGACGGTCACGACGCGGACGTGGTGAAGGTGCTCGGCGGCGGACAGGTCCGCCGCGAGCTCCGCGTCACCGCCGACGCGTTCACGGCCGGGGCGGTCGAGGGGATCGAGTCCGCCGGCGGCGAGGCGACGCTCTCGGAGCGCGCCGAGGAGGCGGCCGACGAAGCAGAAAACACTTCCGACGACGAGACCGACGAGGCGTAACGATGAGTTGGAAGGAGGTCGCCGAACCGGTGCTCTCGCGGATGCCCGTCGTGGAGCGGCCCGCGGGTCACGTCCCGTTCAGGCGCAAGCTCATGTGGACGGCGGGGATCCTGCTCGTCTACTTCTTTTTGACCAACATCAATCCGTTCGGCCTCGCGGCCGGACAGGGGAGCGACTTCTTCGGGCAGTTCCGCTCGGTGTTGGCCGGCCAGCAGGGGTCGCTGCTCCAGGTCGGTATCGGACCGATCGTCACCGCGTCGATCGTCTTGCAGCTGCTCGGCGGGGCGAACCTGCTCGGCCTCGACACCGACGACCCGCGCGACCAGGTCCTGTACCAGGGGCTCCAGAAGCTGCTCGTGGTCATCGTGACCGCGTTGACGGCCGCGCCCATGGTGTTCACCGGCGAGTTCCTTCCAGCGGACCAGGCCGTCGGACAGGCGCTCGGGATCGGCGAGTTCGGCGTTCAGTTCCTGATATTCGCGCAGATCTTCGTCGGCGGCGTCCTCATCCTGTTCATGGACGAGATCGTGAGCAAGTGGGGCGTCGGCTCCGGCGTGGGGCTGTTCATCATCGCCGCCGTGAGCCAGCAGATCGTCGGCGGCTTCTTCAGCTTCTCGGCGCTCGGCGCGACCGGCTTCTTCGCGAGCTGGTACGGGATCGTCTTCGGTGACGTTCCCGTCTCGCTGTCGCCGTTCACGGCCGAGGGGCTCCAGAACCTGCTTTTCGCGCCCGGTAACGTCCTCGCGCTGTTCACGACGGTGTTCATCTTCGGGATCGTCGTGTACGCGGAGTCGGTCCGCGTCGAGATCCCGCTGTCACACGCCCGCGTGAAGGGTGCTCGAGGGCGGTTCCCGGTGAAGCTCATCTACGCGTCCGTGCTGCCGATGATCCTCGTTCGCGCGCTCCAGGCGAACGTCCAGTTCCTCGGGCAGATCCTCTCCTCGCAGTGGGCGGGGATGCCCGCGTGGCTCGGCGAGTACAGCGACCAGGGCGAACCCCTCTCCGGGCTGTTCTACTACCTGAACCCGATCCAGGCGCGGACCGAGTGGATGTGGTTCCTCGGGGAGATCCCGGCGTCGGTCGAGCCGTGGATGATCGCCGTCCGGCTCGCCATCGACCTGACGTTCATGGTCGTCGGCGGGGCGGTGTTCGCGATCTTCTGGGTCGAGACCACCGGCATGGGACCGGAGGCGACCGCCCAGCAGATCCAGAACTCCGGGATGCAGATCCCCGGCTTCCGGCGGAACCCGCAGGTCGTCGAGAAGGTCATGGAGCGGTACATCCCGCAGGTGACCGTCATCGGCGGCGCGCTCGTCGGACTGCTCGCCGTGATGGCGAACCTGCTCGGCACCATCGGTCAGGTCTCCGGCACCGGGCTGCTGCTCGCGGTCTCGATCACGTACAAGCTGTACGAGGAGATCGCCGAAGAGCAGCTCATGGAGATGCACCCGATGATGCGCCAGATGTTCGGCAACGAGTGAGAACGGCCCGAACCTAACCGGTCGTTTTGGGCGTTCTCACGCCCCATTTATCGAAACCGCTGAGCCCGTTCTGCGATCGGTCCGATTCCGAGCAGCAGCCATCGCATCTCTCGCCTTTCTGGCGTCCGATAGCGCTCTTACCGTTTCGGTTCGGCCGCGTCGTTCGCCGCTCCGCCGTGCCCGGAGCGCGGGCCTTTTGTCCCGTATCGACGAAGCCGACCCATGGACATCGAGGAGGGCGGGGTCACGGTCGAGGTCCCGGAGGCCCGCGACGGCGCGAGCGAGGGGACCGGCGGCGGCGTCTTCTTCAACCCCACACAGGAGCTGAACCGGGACGTCACGGTCGCGACGTTGCGCGCCTACCGCGACCGCGAGCCGCGCGCGGCGACGTACCTCGACGCGATGGCCGCCTCGGGGATCCGGGGGGTCCGCGCCGCCGCCGAGGGGTACGACGTGACCTGCGCCGACGTCGACGCCGACGCGGTCGACCTCGCCGAGCGGAACCTCGCGGTGAACGACTTCGACGGCGAGGCGGTCCACCGCGACGTCAACGCGCTGTTGTACGACGAGGGCCCCTTCGACGTGATCGATCTCGACCCGTACGGCACGCCGATCCCCTTCGCCGACGCCGCGTTCGCGAACGGGCGGAACCTCGTCTGCGTCACCGCCACCGACACCGCGCCGCTGTGTGGCGCGCACCTCGCGAGCGGGATCCGCAAGTACGGCGCGGTGCCGCGAAACACCGACTACCACCCGGAGATGGGGCTCCGGACGCTGATCTCCGCGCTGGTCCGGACCGCCGCGCGGTACGACAAGGCCGCGCGGCCGGTCCTCTCGCACGTCTCGCGGCACTACGCGCGGACGTACCTCGAACTCGAGTCGGGCGCGCGCGCCGCCGACGACGCGGTCGAGGAACTGGGGTACGTCGACAACTGCGAGGACTGCCTCTGGCGGGAGCCGACTCCCGGGCTGATCGCGGACCCCGTCGACGCCTGTCCGACGTGCGGGAGCGAGCGCGTGCTCACGGCGGGGCCGCTCTGGCTGGGGCCGGTCGCAGACGGCGAGTTCGCGCGCGCGGTCCGCGACCGCGTCACCGACGACATGGGCGAGGCGAAGCGCGCGCGGAAGCTGCTCGGGACCGTCGCGCGCGAGCTGGACACGCCGACCCACTACGACCAACACCGGCTGTACAAGGAGTGGAGCGAGCCCGCCATCGGCATGGAGGAGTTCGTCGAGCGGCTCCGCGCGGCCGGCCACGAGGCGAGCCGGGCGCACTACCGCGGGACGGCGGTCAAGTCGTCGGCGTCGATCCCGGAGATGCGCGAGGCGGTCCTCGGCGACGGGGCGTAGCCGGACGGCGGGCGACGCTCCGGGGCGACGACGCCCCGGAACGGCGGTCGACCCCGGCGCGCTTTTGGTTCCGTCGGTCGAACCCCGGACGTGTCCCGCCGTCAGACAGCCGCACTCGACACCGTCCGTCGCGTCGTCGACCTCGCGCTGGACCGACAGGTGACGTTCCTCGCGGCCGCGATCGCCTACTACGCGTTCGTCTCGCTCGTCCCCGCGCTGCTGTTGCTCGTCGTCGTCGCGAGCGCGGTGTTCGGCGAGACGATCGCCGCCGGACTCGTCGCGGCCGCGGGCGACTTCCTCACGCCCGCGGGCGAGGAGGCCGTCGCCGCGGCCGTCTACTCCGCCAGCGGCCGAACCGGCGCGGGAGTTTTGGGGGCCGTCGTCCTGCTGTGGTCGACGCTGAAGGTGTTCCGCGGGCTCGATACGGCCTTCGGCGCGCTCTACGGCGACGAGTCGCCGCCCGGCTTCCGCGATCAGGTCACGGACGCGGTCGCGGTCGTGCTCGGCGTGGGGGCCGGCATCGGCGTGATGGTCGGTCTCGGTGCGTTCCTCGCGGCCGCGGACGCGATCCCGGCGGTCGAGGCGGCGAGCATCCTCGCGTTGCCCGTCGTGCTCACGGTGGTGTTCCTCCCGCTCTACTACCTGCTCCCGGAGCCGGCGGTCGGCATCCGGGAGGCGCTTCCCGGCGCGGCCGTCGCGGCGGTCGGCTGGACGCTGCTCCAGGCCGGCTTTCAGGTGTACGCCGCGAGTGCCGGTCAGTACCAGGTGTACGGCGTCATCGGCGGCGTCCTGCTCCTCGTCACGTGGCTCTACCTCGCTGCCGTCGTCGTCGTCGGCGGCGGCGTGGTCAACGTCGTGCTCGCGGACCGGAACGTCGCGGCCGGGGTCGCCGGCGAGCGCGACCGCGCTCGCGACGCCCGTGCGCCGGACCGGCAGTTACAACACGACCGCGGCCGACCCACGGGTATGAACGGCGAGTCGGACGGTGCCGGGGACGCCGGCGACGCGGAACGCCCCCGCGGCGCGCCGGACGTCGCGGCGCTCGAGGAGGAGCTCGGCGAGTTGCGTGCGGAGTTCGACGAGTTCGAGACGGACGTCGAGGACCGCACGGTCGACAAACCGGAACTGGAGTCCGAACTGAAACGCTACGTCCGCGCGCGGATGCGTCGCGGCCACGCCCGCGGCTGGGGACCGTACCTCGTCCTGCTGTACGGGACGGTCCTGACGCTCGGGGCGTTCGCCTTCCTCCGGGGGATCTACGCGATCGCGGCGATACTCGTCCTCGGGCTGTCGACGCTGGGACTGTACACGCTCTTCGTCCTCGTCGGCGTCGGGCTCAACCTGATCGAGACCCCGGGAAAGGCGATCGACTACGCGCGCAACCGCGGGGACGACTGACCGGGCCGTGACCGGACTCGTCTCCGCGGAGCGCGGCATCGGCGGGACCGCCGTCGCCGACGCGCTCCCCGAGGTCGTCGTCGTCGTCTTCGCGGCCGTCACCCACCTCGCGGACCCGTGGTTCCTGTTCACGCTGCTCGCGGTGGGCTACTGGTTCGCCGACGACCGGCTCGCGGGCTCGCCGCGTCGAGCCGGCGCGACCGCCATCGCGGTCGTCACCTGCGCGTACGCCGCCGTCGCGGTCGCGAAGGCCGGCTTCGCGGTCCCGCGGCCGCCGGGCGCGACGGGCCCCGTCGACGTGCCGACGTGGCTCCCCGCCCTGCTCTCGGGCTGGTACGAGGCGCAGGTGCTCTCGGACGGCTTCGGCTTCCCGAGCGGCCACGCCACCGGCGGCGCGGCCGCCTACGGCGCGTTGGCGCTCGCGTACGACCGCCTCTGGACGGGGCGGACCCGCGCGGCCGCGGCGGTCGCGCTCGCGGTCGCCGTGGCGGCCTCGCGGGTCGTCATCGAGGTCCACTACGCCGTCGACGTGATCGCCGGGCTGCTGCTCGGCGCGGCCGTCGTCGCCGGCGCGCTCGCGCTCGCCGGCGACCCGCGGCTCCGGCCGGGCGGGGACTCCGCCGCGGACGCCGCCGGCGATCCCACCGCCGACCCCACCGCCGACGACCCTACCGCCGCGCTCGATCCGACTCCCGCGTTCGTTCTCGCGGCGGTCGTCTCCGTCGTCGCCGCCGGGATCGCCGTCGCCGGGGGCCACACCGGCGAGGTGGTCGAGGCGGGCATCGGGATCGCCACCGGCGTCGGCGGCGCGGTCGGCTGGCGATTCGTCGACGGCGACGAGCCGCCGGTGCCGCTCCGGGTCGCCGTCCCGGCGCTCGCGGTCACCGGCGCGCTCTGGGTGGGCGCGTACGCGCTCGCCGACTCGCTTCCCGTCACGCTCGCCGCGACGACCGTCGCCGTCGTCGCCGTCGTCGCGCTGCCGGCGGTGGCCGACGGACGGGTCGGCGGGGTCGAGGGCGTCGTTTAATACGCGACGCGCCGTGGCGTCGAAACGATGCTCGACGGCTCCCTCGTGGAACTCGCGACGATCGCCGGGACCGTCCTCGGGCTCTGGATCGGCGCGCGCTCGCTGGTGGACGCGGTCGTCCGCGCCGCCCGGCGATTCGGCGTCTCGGAGCTGACGATCGGGCTGACGATCGTGGCGATGGGCACCTCGACCCCGGAGCTCGTCGTCTCGATCGACGCCGCGTTCGCGGGGCTCGGGGACGTCGCCGTCTCGAACGTGATCGGCAGCAATGTCTACAACGTCGCGTTCATCCTCGGCGTCGTCTCGCTCGTCCGGGTCGTTCCCGTCGAGCGCTCGCTCGTCCACCGCGACGGGGTCGCGCTCGTGCTCGCGACGTTCGCGGGGCTCGCCGCCCTCCGGGACGGCGTCGTGACGCGTCCCGAGGGACTCGCGCTCGCGCTCGGCTTCGCCGCCTACACGGTCTACCTGCTCCGCGACGAGCGCGGCGACCCCTCGATCGTCACGGAGTACCCCGACTCGCGGGTGACAGAGACGCTCGCGGATCACGCCCGGTTCCGCGGCCGCGACGCCGTCCTGCTCGTCGGCGGGCTCGCCTTGGTGTTGGTGTCCGGACACTTCATGGTGGAGGCGGCCACGTCGCTGGCGCGCGACGCCGGGATCTCGGAGTGGGTCATCGGCGGGACGATCGTCGCCGCGGGCACCTCGACGCCGGAGCTCGCGGTGTCGCTCGTCGCGATGCGGCAGGGCCACGTCGGGATGTCCGTCGGCAACGTCGTCGGATCGAACGTGTTCAACGTGCTCGGGATCATGGGCGTCGCCGCCGCGCTCCGCCCGCTCTCGGTGAGCGGCGCGGCGGCGGAGACGGGGGCGTGGCTCGCGGCCGTGACGGTCCTGATGGTCGCCGCGCTGTGGACCGGCCGCCGACTCTCGCGGATCGAGGGCGCGCTGTTCGCGGTCTCCGAGGGCCTCCGGTGGGTGCTCGGGCTGCTCCGGATCTTCGGGTGACGCGGACGCGCCGCTCGGGGGTCGTCGACGCGGCGAAAAAACGGGGAACGTTCGACGGCCTCAGGATCGACGACCTCAGAACGTCTCGAGGTAGCGGTCCTCCTCCCACTGGGACACCTGGGTGAGGTACTCGCTGAACTCCTGGGATTTGGCCTCCGCGAACTTCTCGGAGACGTGCGGGCCGAGCGCGTCCTGGACGACCTCGTCGCTCTCGAGCGCCTCGACGGCCGCGCCGAGGTTCGGCGGCAGCGTGTCGATGCCGTACTCCTCGCGCTTCTCGTCGTCGAACTCGTAGATGTCCTCGCGGACCGGGTCGCCGGGGTCGGCGTCGTTCTCGATCCCGTCGAGGCCGGCGGCGATGAGCGACGCCATGCCGAGGTAGGGGTTACACGACGGGTCCGGGCTGCGGACCTCGAAGCGCGCGGAGACGCCCGCCGCGTCGGGGACGCGGACCAGCGCCGAGCGGTTCGTGTCGGACCACGCGACGTAGATGGGAGCCTCGTAGCCGGGAACCAGCCGCTTGTAGGAGTTCACGGTCGGGTTCGTGACGGCCGTGAACGCCTGCGCGTGGTTCAGGATGCCGCCCATGAACTGGTAGGCCGTCTCGCTCAGGTTGAACTCGTCGTCGTCGTCGGCGAAGGCGTTGCCGTCCTCGTCGAAAAGCGAGATGTGGCTGTGCATCCCCGAGCCGTTGATCTCGGCGATCGGCTTGGGCATGAACGTCGCGTGGAGGTCGTGTTGGGCGGCGACCGCGCGGACGACGGCGCGGAACGTCGCGATGTTGTCCGCGGTGGTGAGCGCGTCGGCGTACTTGAAGTTGATCTCGTGTTGGCCCTCGGCGACCTCGTGGTGGGAGGCCTCGATCTCGAAGCCCATCTCCTCTAAGGTGAAGATGATCTCCTTGCGGACGTCGCTCGCGAGGTCCTTCGGCGCGAGGTCGAAGTAGCCGCCGTTGTCGTGGGGGATCGTCGTCGCGTTCCCGTCGTCGTCGGTCTTGAACAGGAAGAACTCCGGCTCGGGGCCGATGGAGACGGTGTAGCCCATCTCCTCGGCTCTCGCGAGGACGCTCTTGAGCACCTGCCGCGGGCCGCCGACGAAGGGCTCGCCGTCGGTGTCGACGATGTCACAGATGAGGCGGGCGGCGGCGGAGTCGTCGTCGCCGTTGCTGCGCCACGGGAGCACCGCGAACGTCTCGGGGTCCGGGACGAGCCGCATGTCGGACTCCTGGATGCGGACGAACCCCTCGATGGAGGAGCCGTCGAAGTAGATGCCCTCTTTGAACGCCTTCTCGGCCTGGTGGGCCGGCACGGAGACGTTCTTCACGACGCCGAGGATGTCGGTGAACTGTAACCGCAGGAAGTCGACGTTCTCCTCGTCGATCTCGTCGAGTACCGCCTGTTCTTCGGCCGTGAGGCCACCGTCCGGTTTCGGGTTCTCGCCGGTCATGTTTTGGACAGTTACGTCCTTATCTGCCAGTATAAAGGCCTTGTCGCTTGACGCATGAACCGCCGAGTCCCCGCAAGTAGTGGACGTTCGTAAAATTCTAAACCCCCCAAACCGTGATCGAACCCAATGACGTACGAAAACCTCGACGCCAAGCTCGTGAACTCGCTTCTCGGAAACGGTCGCGCCAGCCTCCGCAGCCTCGGAGACGAACTCGACGTCTCCGTGACGACGGTCTCGAATCACCTGCGGGACCTCGAGGACGAGGAGGTCATCCGCGGGTACAGCCCGATCGTCGACTACGACAAGCTCGGCTTCGACGTGACCGCCGTCCTCCAGTTGAAGGTGGAGGGGAGCGCGCTGCCGGAAGTCACCGAGAAGCTCCGCCAGCAGAAACAGATGATAAGCGTCTACGAGGTCACCGGCGACTACGACGTGATCGCGATCGGGAAGTTCACCGACACCGACGGGATGAACGACCAGATCAAGGAGATCCTCACCGACGCCGACATCCGCGAGTCGAACACCAGCGTCGTGCTCAACGCGGTGGTCGAGAACAAGCAGTTCGAACTCGACCTCAACGAGGAGTAGCCGGTCTCGAGGGACCGATTCGCCTCGTCGTGTCGATCCGGGACGGGCCGGGCTAGCTCTCCGCGAGCCGCCGGACCGCGTCCGTGATCACGTCGACGCCGAGGTCGATACACGCCTCGTCGACGTCGAAGTACGCGGTGTGGTGGCCGTCCGGGTTGCTCCCGCCGACGCCGAGATACGTCGCCGTCCCGCCCCGCTCCTGGACGCGCCGGATCAGGTAGGAGGCGTCCTCGCTGCCGCCGAACTCCTTCGTGATCACGGAGTCGACCCCGTCGGTCGCGCCCGCGGCCGCCTCGACGACCTCCACGACCGACGAGTCGTTCTCGAAGGTCGTCGTCTTCCCGTAGAGGCTCGTCTCGTAGGTCACGTCGTGCATCGTCGCCGCGCCGTCGACGACCTCGCGGGCCCGTCCGAGCATGTACTCGTTGAGCTCGTGGGTCTCGCCGCGGACCTCGACGCGCATCGTCGTCTCCTCGCAGATGACGTTCTGGGCGTTGTCCGCGTTGACTCGTCCCACGTTGATCCGCGTCGCGCCGTCGCCGTGTCTGGCGATCCCGTAGAGGTTCCCGATCGCGGCCGTGGCCGCCTGGAGGGCGTTGCGGCCGGCGTGGGGCTCGCCCCCGGCGTGGGCCGGCGCGCCGGAGAAGGTCACGTCGAGTTTGGCGTTCGAGAGCGGCCCGTCGTAGCTCGAGACGACCGTGCCGGCCGGCTCGTCGAGCCCGACGTGGACCGCGAGCAGGTGGTCGACGTCGTCGAGGTGGCCCGACTCGGCCATGGGCTTGCCGCCGCGGCCGCCCTCCTCCGCGGACTGGAAGAACAGCTTGAGCGTGCCGTCGAAGCCGCCCTCCGCGAACGCGCGGGCCACGCCGAGCCCGATGGCGGCGTGGGCGTCGTGGCCGCAGGCGTGCATCTCGCCGGGGTGGACGCTCGCGAACCCCTCGGCGGCCGGCCGGTGGTCGTCGTCCATCGCCTCCTGGCGCTCCAGGGCGTCGATGTCGGTGCGGAGCCCGATCGTCGGGCCGTCCCCGAACGTGCGGGTCGCGATCACGCCCGTGATATCGCCCATCCGGTCGAGGTACTCCGCGGGCGCGCCCTCCTCGCGGGCCCGCTCGCGGGCCGCGGCGACCTCGTCGGACGGGGGAACGCCCATCCGCGAGTCGGGATCGACGGTGTCCTCGCCGAGGAACACGTCGTATCCCAGTTCCTCGAGTTCGGCCGCGAGCAGCGCCGAGGTCCGGAACTCCTTCCAGCCGGCCTCCGCGTGTCGGTGGAGGTCGCGGCGGATCTCCGAAAGCGAACTGTCCGTGAACGTCGTCAGTGGCTCCATACGCTCTCCTCCGGGTCGAGCCGAAAAAGCGTTGAGTAAACGGAGAAACGCGCCTCGGCGGGACGGGGAGAGCCGTCGACCGACCGATTCGCGGAAATCGGTTCTCGTAGGGGAACGTTTATGAAACATTCAGCGGATCGACACGAACGAATCCATGACACGTGTGCTGAAGGGGTCCGGATTTCTCGGACTGGCGGTCATGATGGCCGTCGGATTACATCAGTTCGTGATGCTGGCGAGCGGCAGCGTCGTGCCGCCGTGGATGATCGGCGGACACGCCCACCTCGGCGTGCTCTCCATCCTCGCGATCGTGATGGGCTTTGCCGTCCCCGCGCTGGGCGTGACGGGGACCGTCCGGACCGCCGTCACCGGCCTCTTCGTCGCCGGACAGTGGGGGATCCCCGGCATCGTCTGGCTCGGCGAGGGGTTCGGGCTGGCGTTCCTCATGCCGACCGGGTTCCTCTGGGGCGGTGCCCTGATCGTCTCGATGCTGGTCATGTTCTACTACTCGGTGACGGCCCCGACGGAGGGAGCCGGCGGCGGTTCGTCGAGCTTCGCGCCCGGTGACGACTGAGCGCCGGGAACGGCGGGGCGGTCGACGGCGGAGGCTCGGTTGGGCGTCTCTCGTTCGGAACGAGATCGCATGAGACGGCCGCTATATTTCGAGTGCTTGTAGAACGGGTGCTTCGATGGGGATTAAGGTGAGTAGAACAGGATCGTTGCTGGCGCGATGAATTCTTTCAAAGCCCCAGCCGACTCCGGTCGAGGGCCTCGCTGCGCTCCTCGCTCACTTCATTCGCTGCGGTGTCGCCGGCGGCGGAGCCGCCGGCTGCCCGTGGCGCGTCGCGCCACGCTGCTTGCGTCGGCCGTCTTCCCGGAGTCGGCTGCCCCTTTGAGTCCCACCCCGCACAACCCCGCACCTCACACCTCCCCAGCCTCGCTGCTCATGGTTCGAAAATCGGAGATTTTCGTCATCACGAAAGACCGGAGGTCTTTCGAACGACTTCGTTCGCAGCGTCCCTCGCGGGCTCCTCGCGAGCCGATGGCTCGCTCGGAGGCGCGCCACCGCAATCGGTCGCTCACTCCTTCGGCTGGAGTGAGCATCCGCGAGCGAAGCGAGCGGTTCACCGACGGAGCCGTCGAAGACGGCGGAGTCGGCTTTTTCCCTCCAGGTTTTTCGAGGAGTGGTTCCCGAAGCGAACGCAGTGAGCGAGGGCACCCGACGATGAAAAAGGTGGCTGTGCTGACCGGAGTCGGACTCGAACGTACCTCTCACGGGAGATTTCAACGGGGGATCACGGACGAGTCAGTCGACGCCGGTCGGTTACGTCCCGCCGTCGTCCGCCTTCCGGAGCAGTTCGATCGCCGGCAGCGGCTCGCCGGTGAGCGCGCGGATGTACGCGCCGCCGGCGATGGAGACGTGCGAGAAGTCGTCCTCGTCCAGCCCGTACATGCCGATCGCCCGCGAGGTGTCGCCGCCGCCGACGACCGAGAAGCAGTCCGTCTCGGCGATGGCCTCGAGGACGCCGACGGTGCCGTCGGCGAAGCGCTCGTCCTCGAAGACGCCGAGCGCGCCCTTCACGAAGACGGCGTCGGACTCGCGGATGGGGGAGTCGTAGTCGGCGACGGTGTCGGAGCCCACGTCGAGGTACGCGTCGGTCTTCTCGTCGATGTCGGCCACGGGAACCTCGGCGCGGTCGCCGTCGGCGTCCTCGTAGGCGAGGTCGCTTGCGAGGCGGATCGCGTCGCCGCGCTCCTCGAGGATCGCCTCGACGGTGTCGCGGTTCGCCTCCCACTGCTCGTCGAAGAGATCCATCCCCTCGAGGTCGCGGCCGACCGGGTGGCCCGCCGCGCGTAAGAAGAGCTCGCCGGCGACGCCGCCGAGCAGGAAGCGGTCGACGCGGTCGCCGAGGGCGTCCATCACGCCGATCACGTCGGTGGCCTTCGTCCCGCCGACCACCATCGTGACCGGGCCGTCGAACTCCCTGCGGGCGATGGCGGTGTTGGCCTCGTACTCCGTGGCCATCACGCGGCCGGCGTAGGCGGGCAGCGCGACCGGGAAGCCGACCAGCGAGGCGTGTTTCCGGTGGGCCGCCGAGTAGGCGTCGTTGACGTACGCGTCGAAGCGCGGGGCGAGCGTCCGGACGAACTCCGTGTCGGCCTTCTCCGTCGGCGACGCCTCGGGCAGCTCGTCCTCGCACATCCGCGTGTTCTCGAGGAGGAGCACCTCGCCCGCCTCGAGCGCCTCGATCGCCGCGAGCGCCTCCTCGCCGTAGGTGTCGGCGACGAACTCGACCTCGCGGCCGACGTGGTCGGCGAGGATCTCGGCGTGACCCGAAAGCGACGTGAAGTCGTCGCGGCCGGGGCGGCCCTGGTGGGCTAAGAGGACGACGCGGTGGCCGGCGTCGGCGAGCTCGCGCACCGTGCGCGCGTGTCGCTCGAACCGGCGGTTGTCCTGCGGCTCGCCGCCCTCGATCGGGGAGTTCAGATCGAGGCGGACGAGCACGCGCGAGTCGGCCGGCAGGTCGTCGATGGTCTGGAACGTGGACATGGATGAGCCTGGGTGTATCGGTGTGTCCGTCGGCAGGGGTTGTGAATTCCGGGGAAACGCGGCGGTTACGCCTCCGCGTGGACGTACGCGGCCATGTCGAGCATCCGGCAGGAGAAGCCGTACTCGTTGTCGTACCACGTGAGGACCTTGAGCAGGCCGCCGTCGGCGATGACGTTGGTGGACGGGAGGTCGACGTAACTCGAGAAGGGGAGACCGGTGACGTCGCTCGAGACGACCTCGTCGTCGGTGTAGCCGAGCACGCCCGCGAGCGGCCCGTCGTCGGCGGCGGCGCGGAAGGTGTCGTTGACCTCCGTCTCGGTCACGTCCGCCTTGAGGTCGACGACGAACTCCGTGATCGAGCCGGTCGGGACGGGGACGCGGATCGCCATCCCGTCGATCTTGCCGTCGAGCTGTGGGAGGACCTTCTGGGCCGCGCCGGCCGCGCCCGTCGAGGTCGGGACGATGTTCTCGGCGGCGGCGCGCCCGCGGCGGGTCTTCGCCTTCGGGCCGTCGATGAGCGCCTGCGAGCCGGTGTAGGCGTGGACGGTGGTGAGGGTGCCGGCCTCGATGCCGAACTCGGCGTCGAGCACCTTCGCGACGGGCGTGATGGAGTTGGTCGTACACGAGGCGTTCGAGACCACGTCCTCGCCGTCGTACTCGTCGTGGTTGACGCCGTAGACGAGCTGTTTGACCGGCTCCTCGCCCTTCGGCGGCGCGGAGATGACGACGGTGTCGGCCCCGCCGGCGAGGTGCGCGCTCGCGTCCTCCTTCGTCCGGAAGATGCCGGTACACTCCAGGGCGACGTCGACGTCGAGGTCGTCCCACGGGAGGTCAGCGGGGTCCTGGACGTTGAAAAGCGGCACCGACGTGCCGCCGATCGCCAGCTCGTCGTCGACGAGCTCGACCCCGTCGAGCCGTCCCATGACGGTGTCGTACTTCGCGAGGTAGCCCATGTCGTCGAACTCCATCACGTCGTTGATCCCGGCGAGCTCGATCCGGGGATCCTCCAGCACCGCGCGGAAGACGTTGCGACCGATCCGGCCGAACCCGTTGAGCCCGACTCGAACGACCTCCTCGTCGGGTACCTCGTCGCCAGCGGACAGATACGATTTACTCATATACGAAAAAGCGGTGCGCAGACACTTAAATCCGCCCGAGTCGCGTGAGCCCGCCGCGGAGCGGGTCTCACACGGTCGATCCACGGGAAATCGGCCGTCGACAGAAGGCTTATCGGGGAGACCGCCCTCACACGAAGCATGGACAGAGACGACCGAGACGACCCGTTCGGCGACTTCTTCGAGGAGATCGAACGGATGATGAACGAGATGGCCGGGAGCGGACACGGGACCGACGACGCCGGCTTCGGGTCGGAGACGCACGTCGACGCGTACGCCACCGAGGAGTCCGTCCGACTCGTCGCCGACCTCCCCGCCGTCTCGAAAGAGCAGCTCTCCCTGCAGTGTGACGGCGAGGCGCTCACCATCTCGGCGGCCTCCGACCGACGCGAGTACGACGAGACCGTCGAACTCCCCGCGACCGTCGACGAGCGGTCCGGCGAGGCGACGTTCAACAACGGCGTGCTCGAGGTCGAGTTCGAGCGCGACGACGATTCCGCCTCCATCGACGTCGCGTAACCCCGTCTCCCGCTACCCGTTCTCCGCGACCCGCCGGATCAGTCCCGCGAGCCGGTCGTAGAACTCCGGCTCGTACTTCGTCGCCGCGTCGACCGTCGGGCGGGCGTTCGTCTCGTTGATCAGGTATCCGTCGTCGGTCTCCAGCAGGTCGACGCCGAGGTAGTCGATCCCGAGCGCCGCCGCCGCCCGCTCGGCCAGTTCGCGACCCTCCCCGTCGAGGTCGACGCCGCGCGCGTCCGCGCCGCGGTGGACGTTGTGTTTCCAGCGGCCGGCAGCGAGCGCGTCGACCGGAAGCTCGCGGCGGACCGCGCCCGCGTAGGTCCCGTCGACGACCATCGCCCGGTAGTCGCGCGCGCCGGGGAGGAACTCCTGGATCAGGTACGACTTGTCGCCGGTCGCGCGGTAGTCGTGCGCGAGATCCAGGTAGTCGACGACCCCCAGAAGCGAGTCGAGGTCGGTCGCCTTCGCGACGCCGACGCCGCGAGTGGCCGAGTTGGGCTTGACCACCACGGGGAACTCGAAGTCGGCGGCCGCCTCGGCGACGACCGACTCGTCGACCGGGTTGGATATCAGCGTCGTCCGCGGGACGGGGAGTCCGGCCGCCGAGAGCGTCGCGAGCACCCCCGCCTTGTTCCGGGAGGTCACGACCGCGTCCCGGCCGTTCACCCACGGGACCGACAGCCGCCGGTCGAGGACCGCCCCCTCCATGAGCCGCGACGGGTAGACGAAGCCGACGTCGAACCCGTCCGCCGGGATCGCATCTGTCACCGTCCCGCCGTCCGTCCGATCGAGTCGAAACGCCCGCTCCTTGGCTGGGACGTGGTCGACGTCGATCCCGCGGTCCGCGAGCGGCTCGCGGACGCGTTCGTACGTCTCCGCGGCGGTGGTCATCGCGAGCCGGATGGGATCGGTCACGGTCGATGACGGCCGCTATCGGGCCTCGAGGGGAGCGAGCGGCCGCCGTGGCGGCGCGGCCGCGCTCACTGGAGGTGGCCCTCCTCGCGGAGCTGCTCGGCCTCGCTCTTCTCGTAGCGCCAGGAGATGTCGGCCTTCTCGTCCTGCCAGTCCCACGGCTCGACGAGGACGATGTCGTCCTCGCGGATCCAGACGCGCTTTTGCATTCGCCCCGGTATCCGAGCCGTCCGTTCCTTCCCGTCCGCACAGCGGACCTTCACGCGGTTGGCACCGAGCATCTCGACGACCTCCGCGAACACCTCGTCGTCGTCGGGCATCCGGAGGTCGCGCCGGCCCTGGCCGTCTCCGTCGGTCATGCGTGGCGGGTGATACGCGTCCCACCCGATAAAAGCCCCACTCTCCGGCGCGGCGGTCCCGATCCGACGCGGCGGTCCGGAGACGCCTCGTTTAAGAGGCGGCGGACGGTGACGCCTGACATGCGAGACACGCTCGGACTGGAGGGGATCGCCGGCGTCGTGGTCGTGGTCCTCGCGATCGCGGTCGTGACGCTTCGAGACCCCGTGATCGGCGGGGGACTGATGCTGCTCGTCGCCGGCCTGGCGCTGATCGCGAAGGGCGTCGCGACGTCGACGATGCGCGCGTTCGGCCTGAAGTGAGACCGACGCGGAGAGTAGAGCGACTGACACGGGGAAAAGAGACTGACGCGGGGAAAAAGACCGACGCGGGTGACGGCGACCGACCGCGCGGCCGAAAGGGCTATAATCGACCGTCGCGGCCGCTTCGACATGGCACGGATCCCCGAGTTCGCGGTCGAACTGTTCGAACTCCTCGCGCTCGTCGTCGGGTCGGGCGTGGCGTCGGTCATCGGCGTCTCGCTGGAGCGCGTCGGCGTCGCCGGCCTCGCCGGCGGCGACCTCGCGGTCGGGCTGTGGGCGCTCGCGATGGGGCTCGTCGCGTTGTACGTCGGCGTCGTCGCGCTCGGGTACGAGCAGGTGCTCCCCCGCCTTCGCGCGCTCGCCGGCAGCGCGTGAGGCTGCGGCGGCGACCCGGCAGCACGAGGTCACAGCTCGCCGGCGGCGGCCAGCTCGCGGACGCGGGCCGCGCGCTCCCGGATCGCCTCCCGCTCCTCCCCGTCCTTGTTGTCGACGTGTGAGTACATCAGTCCCATCCGACCGGTCCCGCGGAGCGTCCCCTCGTGTTCCATCAGGAAGTCCCAGTAGAGCGCGTTGAAGGGGCAGGCCCCCTCGCCGGTCGTTCGGGAGACGGCGTACGGACACGACGCGCAGTGGTCGCTCATGCGGTTCACGTAGCTCCCCGAGGCGGCGTACGGCTTCGACGAGAGGACGTCGGTCCCGAACGATCCCATCGCGACCACGTTCGGCGTCGTCACCCAGTGGTACGCGTCGACGAACCCGAGGTGGAACCACTCGTTGAGTTCGGCGGGGTCGACGCCGTGGATCGTCGCGAAGTTCGACAGGACCATCAGCCGCTCGATGTGGTGGGCGTAGCCGTGCTCGCGGACGTGGCCGACCGCCTCCGACAGACACCGCATGTCGGTCTCGCCGTCCCAGTAGAGCGGCGGGAGCGCTCGCTCCTGGTCGAGCCGGTTCGCGTCAGCCAGTTCCGGCATCGCCTCGCGGTAGACGTGACGGACGAACTCGCGCCAGCCGAGCACCTGCCGAACGAACCCCTCCGCCGCGTTGAGCGGGACCGGCGGGAGGTCGGCGGCGGTGCCGTCCCCCTCGCCGTCCGTCGCGAACGCGTCGAGCGTCGTCTCCGACCCCGCGGGGCCGACGTCGGGATCGAACGCCCCCGGTTCGACGTCGCGCGTCTCGTAGGCCGCCTCGACCGCCCGGACCGGCTCGCGCGGGTCGAGGAGCCCGAGGTTGATCGCGGGCGAGAGCAGGGAGTGTGCGAGGAACGGCTCGCCGCCGACCATGGCGTCCTGATAGCGACCGAACGCGGGGAGCCCGCGGGCGACGAACGCGTCGAGCGCCCGCAACGCCTCCCTCCGGGTCACGGGCCACGCGAACCCCTCGAGCGAGCCGTCGCCCCACGTGTCGAACCGGTTCCGGACCCACGCGTGGGTCTCGCGGGTGAGCTCGTCCGGCTCGAACCGCGGACGCTCCGGCGGCGTCCACCCGTCCGGCGGCGTCTCGCGGTTCCGGTCGTCGTAGTTCCACTCGCCGCCTTCGGGCTCGTCGCCGTCCATCAACACGCCCGTCTCCCGGCGAACGTGGCGGTACCAGTCCTCCTGGCGATACGTGCGGTCGTCGTCCGCCGACTCCCCGGTCCACGCACGCCAGTCGGCCGGCGTCGTCCAGAACAGCTCGTTCTCGAGAAGCTCCAGGGACCCGCCGCGCGCCTCGACGATCCCGCGGAGCCGCTCGCCCGCCCCGTGGCTCGCGGGTCGCATGAGCTCGAGGGCGGCGTCCGGTCGCTCGGCGAGGAACGTCGCGACCCCCTCGCCGAAGGAGTCCGCCTCGAGGTAGGTCACGTCGTGGCCGCGGTCGCGGAGGTCGTCGCGGAAGTGACGCATCGCCGAGAAGACGAGCGTCAGCTTGTGTGCGTGGTAGCGTCGGCGGGCCGCGAACCCGTGCGCCTCGATCAGGAGGACGCCGTCAGCGGCCTCGAGCGCGTCCAGATCGGGATTGAGCTGGTCGCCGAGCAGCCAGAGGGTGGAGTCGCTCACGCCCGATCGCACGGGAGCGAGTCACATAGCTCCGGGGTCGGCCGTCCCATAGCTCCGGGGTCGACCGCTTCGGTTTGACCGCGCTCGTCCGGGAGCGGGCTCCGGGGGAGGAACACCCGCCTTTTTATCCGCCGTCGACGACGGGCGGGACATGGACGAGATCCTCACCAACTGGCTTCTCGGGCTGATCGCCGCCCTCCTGGCCGTGCTCGTGCTCGACTCGACCGGCCAGCCGTTCCTCGACCCGCTCTCTCCGGTCGCGAACGTGCTCGCGCTCGTGACATTCCTCGCGTTCGTCATCCTCACCGGGGCGTTCCTCGTGTACACCGCGTCGTTCCGCAGGGAGTGAGCGGGCGACCCGGCGGATCGAGCGACCCCACGAACACTTTTGCTCGCGGCCGCCCACGCCGACCCATGGAGTACACGACGCTCGGGAACACGGGCACGACCGTCTCGAAGATCTGTCTCGGCTGTATGAGCTTCGGCGACCGTGACTGGCGCGAGTGGGTGCTCGACGAGGAGGAGGGGAAGGCGCTCGTCGAACGCGCGCTCGAGCTCGGGATCAATTTCTTCGACACCGCCAACATGTACTCGAACGGCGAGTCCGAGCGGATCCTCGGGGAGGCGCTGGAAGGTCATCGCGAGGAGGCGGTCGTCGCCACGAAGGGGTACTTTCGGATGGACGAGTCGAACCCGAACTCCGGCGGGCTCTCGCGGAAGGCGATAGAACAGGAGCTCGAGAACAGCCTCGACCGGCTCGGGATGGAGACGGTCGACCTCTACCAGATCCACCGGCTCGACCCGGAGACGCCGATCGAGGAGACGCTTCGCGCGCTCGACGACGCGGTCCGGCGCGGGAAGGTCCGCCATCTCGGAGCCTCCTCGATGTGGGCCCACGAGTTCGCCGAGGCGCTCCACGCGAGCGACCGGCTGGGGCTCGACCGGTTCGCCACGATGCAGAACCACTACAACCTCGTCTACCGCGAGGAGGAACGCGAGATGCTCCCGCTGTGTGAGAAGGAGGGGATCGGCGTGATCCCGTGGAGCCCGCTCGCGCGCGGCTATCTGGCGCGCCCCGACGACGACGTCGACGCGACGAGACGCGGCGAGACCGAGGAGCACCTCTACCGACACCCCTACCGCGAGGGCGGCGGTCCCGCGGTCAACGCCCGCGTCGCGGAACTGGCCGACGAGAAGGGCGTCAAGATGGCGCAGATCGCGCTCGCCTGGCAGTTCCACAAGGAGCCGGTCGACGCGCCGATCGTCGGCACGACGAGCGTCGAACACCTGGAGGACGCGGTGGAGGCGCTCGATATCGATCTCTCCGACTCCGACATCGAGTGGCTCGAGGAGCCCTACGAGCCGGTCCGCGTCTCCGGACACGACTGACTCCCGACGCGTATTCGGTGTATTAGGGCATATATAGGCAACGTACTTACCGTGCGAGTGAATATCACCCTCACATGACCGACGACGGCGACGAGGCCTCGGTCCGGTCGAGCACCGAGTACGCGCGTAGCCGGGTCCGCTGTCCGAACTGCGGGGACCACGTTCCGGCGGTCGGCCGGGACGCCGGGGCGACGGAGTGTCCGAACTGTCGAACGCTGGTTCGTAACTGACCGCTCGCCGGAGGCGACCGCGCCGCCGCGTCCGGAGCGACAACCCTTTTCGGCCGGGCTACCGAATCGGGGCGTATGCCAGACGACGACTCCACCGACTCCGAGGCGGGCGACGGACGGGCCGACGACGGCGAACAGGCCGACGGCGGCGAGGGAGCCGACGACGAGGAGAAGTCCTTCCGCGAGCGCGTCGAGGAGATCCGCGAGCGACGCGAGCAGGAGCGCGAGGAGGGCGACCGGCCCGACCCCGAGGAGATGATGGGCGGCGGTGGCGGCGGTCCGCCGGGCATGGGCGGCGGTGGCGGCGGCAACCCCTTCGCGCAGATGATGTCCGGCATGATGGGCGGCGGCGGCCCCGGCGGTCAGGGCGGCCCGCCGGGCATGGGTGGCGGTCCCGGCGGTCGCGGCGAGGGCGGCGGCGAGGAGGTCGGCAACGAGGAGCTCGTCCGCGAGGTGCGACAGCTCCGCGACGAGGTCCGCGACGCGACCCGCCAGCTCCAGCGCATCGCGCAGGCGCTCGAGGACGACTGACCGGCGTCGATCACCTTCTCAGCGTTACCCCGAAGCTCACCAGTGGCGAGACCGATCCTCGGTTCGGTCAACATAGGAAGGAGTGAGCGATCGCCGGAGCGGTGGCGCGCCGGTGAGTGCTCGGAGGGCACGAACCCGACCGCGAGGGACGCGGCGAGCGGTGAAACCGCGAGCCGCGAGGCTGGGGAGGCGTGAGGTGCGGGGCGGTTGCGGTCGGGTGGGACTCAAAGGGACAGTCGCGAGCGCGTCTTCGCCCTCGCGATTGGGGCTTTGGCGGTGGTCACCGCGCCAGCAACGGTCGCGTTTCTGTCAGAATATGACCACCTGTAACACCCACTCAACAAGCAGTCTTCGACGAACCGTCCGATCCAGCGTCTCGAAGCGAAGCGAGCCGACGAAGCAGAAAAGGAACGCAACGCTACCTCAACACTCGGACCAGCCGCAGGACTCGCACGTCTTACAGCCCTCCGAGAAGTAGAGGTTCATCCCGCCACACTCGGGACACTCGGGGGATTCGCCCGCGGCGATGAGGTCCTGGGTGACGTCGCCGTCGGCGTTTCCGCCGGAACCACCGGTCGGTTCGGCGTCTGCCGCCGGTCCGACGTCTGCCGGCTCCTCGGTCGAACTCGCGCCGGCGACCGCGCCGCCGTCGGTCTGACTCGGCGGGTCGGCCGCGGCGTCGCGACCCGCCGCGTCGCCCTCGACGTCGTCGAGGCTCTGCTGTTGGGGGATCCCCTTGTCGATCTCGTCGTCGAGGTAGCGCCGGAGCGCGGTGCCGATCGCGTCCGGGATCGACTGGATCTGCTCGCCCTTGTCCCAGGCGACCTTCGGGCTCCGCGTGCCCTGGAGCTCGTCGACGATCTCCTCGGGGTCGACGCCGGAACGGAGCGCGGTCGAGATGACCTTCGCGAGCGCCTCGGTGAAGGAGTTGGTGTAGCCGCCGGAGTGGCCGATGTTCGCGAACAGCTCGAACGGGCGGCCGTCCTCCTCCTCGTTGATGGTGACGTACAGCTTGCCGTAGCCCGTCTCGACGCGCTGGGTCACGCCCGACAGCGAGTCGGGACGGGGCCGGGTCTCCGTGTACTCGACCGCCGGCTGGTCCGCGGACTCGAGCAGGTCCGATATCTCCGCGTCGACGGCCGCCCTGACGTCCTCGTTGTCGAGGAACGCCTCCACGCCGCCGAAGACCTCGCGGATCTGCTCGACGATCGTCTCCGCGGCCTCCGACTCGTCGGCGAACTCCGTGTTCTTCGCGCGGGTGGTGAGCACCTGCTTCGAGCGGGTGCCGTCGCGGTAGACGGTGACGCCCTTCCCGCCGTGGTCGTAGATGTAGCGGTACACCTCCTCCATGTCGGCGGCGGTGGCGTCGTTCGGGAAGTTACACGTCTTCGAGATGGCCGAGTCGACGCCCTCCTGACACGCGCACTGGACCGCGGCGTGTTCGATACCCGAGAGGTCGCCGGTGACGACGAACAGCTCGCCGATCGCCGCCGGAACCGTCTCCAGCCCCTCGACGCCGTCGAACTCGTTTTCGGCCATCTGCGCCTGTGCCTCCTCCTTCACCGCGTCGACGTCGACGTCGTTGGCCTCCAGCGTCCGCAGGAAGTAGTCGTCGAACTCGACGAGCATCTCGTCGCCCTGGACGTCGTCGGAGACGTTCTTGTAGAACGCGACGTTGTAGATGGGCTCACAGCCGCCGGTCGTGTTGCCGATCATCGACGTGGTTCCCGTCGGCGCGATGGTCGTCGTGTTGTGGTTGCGGATCGGGAACCCGTCGGCCCACTCGTCGGCGTCGAGGCCGGTATGGTGTTCGAACCACTCGCGGTACGCGGTCGGGTCCGCGAACTTCGAGTCGGCCCAGTCGTCGAAGACGCCGCGCTCCTCGGCGAGCTCGTGGGAGATCAGCTTCGACTCGTGGTTGATGTGGGTCATCAGCTGGCGGGCGATCTCGTTGCCCGCCTCCGAGCCGTACCGGACGCCGAGCTGGATGTACAGCTGGGCGAGCCCCATCACGCCGAGGCCGATCTTCCGCATCTCCCGCACCTTCTCCTCGATCTCGTCGACCGGGAAGTCCGACATCGTGACGACGTTCTCCAGGAAGCGCGTGCCGTACGCGATCCGGTCGTCGAACTCCTCGAAGTCGATCGCCTCCGCGAGGAAGGCGTCGACGGCGGCCTCGTGGGAGTCGTACTCGTCGGCGTGCTCCTCGCTCCAGACGCGCCAGTCCGGCGCGTCGAAGGACGCGAGCGTCGAGAGGTTGATGTGACCGAGGTTACACGCCTCGTACTCCTCCAACGGCTGCTCCCCGCAGGGGTTCGTCGCGAGGATCCTGTGGTCCGGGTTCTCCTCCACGTCGAAGGAGTGTTGCTTGTTCACCCGTTCGAGGTAGATGACGCCCGGCTCGCCGTTCTCGTACGCGCCCTCGACGATGTGGTCCCACAGCTCCGCGGCCGGGATCGAGAGGGTCTCGCCGACCTCGACGTGCTCGCCGAGCCCGAACATGTCGTAGAGCTCCTTCGTCTCCGGGGTGGCGACGTGGGGCTCCTCGGTCCGTGGGTTGGTGAACGTGAACTCCTCGCCCGCGTACAGCGCCTCCATGAAGTCGTCGGTGATGCCGACGCTGATGTTGAAGTTCGAGAGGTGGCCCTCCACCGCGTTCCGGAGGTGCTCCGGGACGCGCCCCTCGTCGTCGATGAGCTCGCGGGCCTCCTCTAAGGCGTCCGCGAAGGAGTTGTGCGTGAAGTCGTCGGGGTCGTTCAGCCGCAGCGAGTGGGCCAGCGAGACGTCCTTGTTCTTCGCGTGGATGAACTGGATCACGTCGGGGTGGGAGACGCGCATCACGCCCATCTGCGCGCCGCGTCGCGCGCCGCCCTGCGCGATCGTCTCGCACATCTGGTCGAAGGTGCGCATGAACGTGATCGGCCCGGAAGCGATCCCGCCGGTGGAGCCGACCGCGTCGCCGTAGGGGCGCAGCTTCCAGAAGGCGTACCCCATCCCGCCACCGGACTGGAACACCTCCGCGGCCTCCTTCGCGGTCTGGTGGATGTCGGTGATGTCGTCGTCCGGCGAGTCGACGAAGCAGGCGGAGAGCTGCTGGAGTTCGTCGCCCGCGTTCATCAGCGTCGGCGAGTTCGGCATGAAGGAGAGCGACTCCATCCCGTCGCGGAACGTCGCCGCGGTCTCCTCGACGTGCTCGCGGACCCCGTCGGGGAGCTCCGGGACGACCGTGTCGTAGGCGAACTTGTTGACGTTGTGGGCGGTGAGTGCCGTCTCCGCCTCGTCGTCGGCGGTGACGCCCGCTCCGAAGACCTCCTCCGCGAGCTCGTCCCGGCGCGGGTGGTCGGGTTTGAGCTGGTCCGGCGTGACGGTGACCTCGACGTCCCGCTTTTCCGCCTCGAAGACCGCCTCCGCGAGCGCGACGTTTCGCGCGACGCGGTCGAACAGCTCCTCCTGTTTCTCGACGGGCTCCCCGTTCGCGTCCTTCCGGAGGTAGCGTGCGGGGAGGATGTTGTGGTAGGCGTTGGCCGTGAGACGCTCCTCCAACGTCTCGCCGGTGGTGCGTTTGATCGGCAGTTCGAGCTCGTCCGCGGAGACGCCGTCGCTGCTCATTCGACGGTCACCCCGCTCGGGTGGCGTGTGGTCTGGCTCATGTATGTGTATCCCTACTGGCGAAGCGGGCCCTTTTGTGTTCCGCTCCCGGCCCGAATTGGTGGCGATCTATTCGATCCGTTATGTGATCGTCTGCCCGCCGATCGACTACGGTTCGAGTACGGTACCGATCCACGCCGTCCGGACACATAAGAATAGGTAGACCGCGGTGAAACTGATTCGTGAGTGGTGAGATCGGGGGACGAAAGCGGTATCTACACCGGAACAGAAGGGGTGTCAGTTCGGCATCCGGAGCCGGCGATCGGGTGTGACGGATCGGGTACGTCAACGGTGTTCGATCCACGATCACGGATTGATCGGACGGAAGTATCAGGATTCGTACTCGTACGGTGGCTTCCCACCAAGCTTATGCCCCGCCTCGTCGTGGAAGTGGTCATGACCGCACTCACGACCATCGCGGCCGCGCTCGGGCAGGCGGGCGTCCTCGGCGACCCGATCGGCCAGCTCCTCGTCGCGCTCGTCGTGGCCGCGATCGTGATCGTCGTCGGCAAGTTCGTGTTGAAGCTCGCGTGGCGGCTCATCACGATCGGGATCCTCGTCGTCGCCGTGTTCTACGGTCTGTCGGTCGCGGGACTGGTCTGAGGAACCGAGCGAAAAACGGAACGGCTGAGTCCGGGTCCCGGCGCTTACTGGAACGCGCCGAACTCGGCTTCCGCCGGGTCGTCGACCTCGGACCGTCGGAACTGTTTTTCGATCTCCTCGTAGCGCTCGCGGGTCTCCGGGGTGACGCTCGGGTTCACCTCCTCGAGGGCGTCCTCGAAGTGGGCCATCGTCACGCGGACGTTGCCGACGGACTCGCCGACCTCCTCGCGCGAGACGCTGGCGATGAACTCCCTGGAGGCGTTCATCGACGCCTCGCGGGCCACCGCCTCGAGGTCCGCGCCGACGTACCCCTCGGTCTTGCGGGCGATCGCGTCGAGGTCGACGTCGTCCGCGAGCGGCTTCTCGCGGGTGTGGACCTCGAGGATCTTCCGCCGGGCCTCCTCGTCGGGCACCGGCACGTGGACGTGCCGGTCGAGGCGACCGGGCCGGAGCAGCGCCGAGTCGATCAGGTCCGGGCGGTTCGTCGTCGCGATCACGACGACGTCCTCCAGCGACTCGAGCCCGTCGAGCTCCGTCAGGAGCTGGGAGACGACGCGCTCGCCGACGCCGGAGTCGGTCGCTCCCGACCCGCGCTCGGTCGCGATCGAGTCGATCTCGTCGAAGAACACGATCGTGGGCGCGTTCTCCCGGGCCTTCGAGAACACCTCGCGGACGCCCTTCTCGGACTCGCCCACGAACTTGTTCAGGAGTTCGGGCCCCTTGATCGAGATGAAGTTCGACTCGCTCTCGTTGGCGACCGCCTTCGCGAGCAGGGTCTTCCCCGTGCCGGGCGGACCGTACATCAGCACGCCCTTCGCGGCGGCCATGTCGAGCTGGTCGAACACCTCGGGGTACTCGAGCGGCCACTGGATCGTCTCGCGGAGCCGCTCTTTGGTGTCGCCGAGCCCGCCGACGTCGTTCCAGGTGACGTCCGGCACCTCGACGAACACCTCCCGGAGCGCGGAGGGCTCGATGCCCTTCATCGCCTCCTTGAAGTCGCCCTCGGTGACCTGGATCGAGTTCAACACGTCCGCGTCGATCTCGTCGCTCTCTAAGTCGAGTTCGGGGCGGATCCGCCGGAGCGCGTGCATCGCCGACTCCTTGGCCAGCGACTCGAGGTCGGCCCCGACGAAGCCGTGGGTGTTCTCGGCGTACTCGTCGAGGTCGATCCCCTCGGCCAGCGGCATGTTCCGCGTGTGGACCTGGAGGATCTCCTTGCGGCCGTCGCGGTCGGGGACGCCGACCTCGATCTCGCGGTCGAAGCGGCCGCCGCGCCGGAGCGCGGGGTCGATGGCGTCGACGCGGTTGGTCGCGCCGATGACGACGACCTCGCCGCGCTCCTCGAGCCCGTCCATGAGCGAGAGCAGCTGGGCCACGACGCGGCGCTCCACGTCGCCGCCGGCCTCCTCGCGTTTGGGCGCGATCGAGTCCAGCTCGTCCATGAACACGATCGCGGGGGCCTCCTCGGTGGCCTCCTCGAAGACGTCACGGAGCTGCTCTTCGCTCTCGCCGTAGTACTTCGACATGATCTCCGGGCCGGAGATCGTGTGGAAGCTGGCGTCGATCTCGTTGGCGACCGCCTTCGCGATCAGGGTCTTCCCCGTCCCCGGCGGGCCGTGGAGCAGGACGCCCTTCGGCGGGTCGATGCCGAGCCGCTTGAACAGCTCCGGGTGCCGCATCGGCAGCTCGATCATCTCGCGGACCTGCTCCAGCTCGTCGTCGAGCCCGCCGATGTCCTCGTAGGTGACGTCGGGGGAGCCGTCGGCGGCCGCGCCCTCCGGCGCGCCCGCGCCGCCGACGATCTCCTCCGCGGGCTTCTCGGAGATCTCGATCTCCGTCGAGTCGGTGACCACGACGGTCCCCGACGGCGACGTGCCCGCGACCTTCAGCGGGACCGCCTGCGACTGCCCGCCCATGAAGCCGAAGCCGAGCGGGAGCTGGACGTTCTGCCCCTCCGTGACGGGCTGGCCGCCGAGCTCGCGGCGGATCAGCGCGTCGATGTTGCCGCGGATCCCGAGCCGCTGGGGGAGGGCGATGGTGATCCGCTCCGCGGGCTCGACGTCGACCTGCTCGACCGTCACGCGGTCGTCGATGCCGACGCTGGCCTCCTGGCGGAGCTTCCCGTCGATGCGGACCACGCCGGTCCCGTCGTCCTCGGGGTAGCCCGGCCAGACGCGCGCGATCGCGGCCCCGTCGGAGCCCTCGACGCGGATGAAGTCCCCGCCGGAGAGCCCGAGCTCCTCGGCCGCGACGCGGTCTATCGCCGCGAGCCGGCGGCCGGCGTCCTTCTGTTTCAGGGGTTTGACGGTGAGTTTCATCGGTCACCCTCGATCGTCAACACGCCGTTCGTCACCGAGGCGCTCCGGGCCTCGCCGGGCAGTTCGAACTCCGATTCGGCCGGCTCGCCGTCGCGCTCGATCACGACGATCGCCGTGTCGCCGACGGTGTCGACGCTGATCGACTCGTCGTCGACGCCGACGTCGGCGGCGACGACCCACCCGTCATCGTACTCGTACCGGCGAAGGAGCGAACCGTCGCCGACCGATCGGGTCTGTCTGGTAGTCATCCTAACCACAAGTTAGGTGCGAGAGTATATAAACTAATCGGATAAAATCGCAAGACGTGAGAATAGAAACGCGTGAACGGTGGTATTGCGGTTCGGGTCCGTTTCGTCACGTCCGGAGGGATCGCGGAAGGCGGGCCCCTCGTCGGATCTCCCCCGCTTCCCGTCGGATCCTCCCGCTTCCCGTCGGATCCCCTCGTTTCATCCCGCCCGCGTACGGGGATCGGCCAATGGAGCCCACGGACCGAGCGGAACCCGCGGACCGAGTCATCCACCACGACCGCGCGACCGCGTTCCGCCGCTTCGACCGGGGCGGCGACGGGCCGACCGTCTGTTTCGTCCACGGAAGCGGCGGGAACGCCGGCGTCTGGACGGCGCAGGCACGGCTCGCCGACCGGTTCCCGGTCGTCGCGCTCGACCTCTCCGGCCACGGCGAGAGCGACGACGTGGGGACGCCCGCCGGGGAGGCGACCCTCGAGGCGTACGCCGACGACGTCGTCGCCGTCGCGGAGGCGACCGACGCCGACGCGCTCTGTGGCAACTCGCTCGGCGGGGCCGTCGCGCTGTGGACCGCGCTCGAACGCGACCTCGAACTCGACGGACTCGTCCTCGCGGGCACGGGCGCGAGACTCGCGGTGAGCGAGGGGCTGTTGGAGATGCTCGCGGACGATTTCGACCGCGCGGTGTCGTGGCTCCACGGCCCCGACCGGCTGTTTCACGACGCGTCCGCCGACCTCCTCGAGCGCTCGCGGACGGCGATGCGGGAGTGCGGCCGGGCGGTGACCGAACGCGACTTCCGGACCTGTCACGGGTTCGACGCCCGCGACCGGCTGGGCGAGGTCACCGTCCCGACGCTGGCGGTCGTCGGCGAACGCGACGCGCTCACGCCCCCGCAATATCACGAGTTCCTCGCGGACCGGATCCCGGACTGCGAGTACGTCGCGATCGACGACGCCGCCCACCTCGCGATGCTCGAGCGGCCGGCCGCGTTCAACGCGGCGCTCGCGGGGTTCCTGGAACGCCTCGACTGATCCGCGACGGACGGGCTCCGGACATCCTTTTGTCCCCGAGGAGGAGTCCGAGGGTATGGGAACCGACGACGAACGGGGATCCGGAGGGACGGTATCGGAGCCGTCGGCGGCGACGACGCCGACGACGCCGGACGGGGAGAACCCCGACATCGACGACCTCCTGCGGAAACTGGACTCGCTCGAGGAGACGGTCGACGACGAGGACGAACGCGAGAAGGTCAGACAGACGATCTCGCTGGTCGAGCGCATGCCGGGAAGCGACGCGTTCACGACGCGGATCAGCAAGTACACGACCCGGGACATCGCCCAGTCGTTCGTCGGCGGGATCGTCTTCGCGCTCCCCCTTCTCGTCGAGGGCGGGGTCTTCGAGATCGCCGCGTGGTTCGCGGCGGCGCGGGTCGCCGGCCTTCCTATTTATCTCGCCGGCCACGTCTGTTTCGTCGTCGGCGTGACCACCGGGCTGTTGTACTACGCCGACTTCCGGGACGTCCAGGTGTACCGGCCGATCCTCGGGATCGTCCCCCGCCGGCTCGTCGGCGTCCTGACCGTCGCGTTCCTCGTCTCCGCGGGGCTGATGGCGCTGTGGGGCCGGCTCCTCGCGGAGGACCCGACGACGCTGGAGGCGTTCGCCAGGGTGACCGTCGTCTGGGGCGGGGCGGCGTTCGGCGGCGCGCTCGGCGACATCCTCCCCGGGGAGTCGACGGGGCGGGACGTGAGCGAGCACTTCGAGGAGCTCGGCGACGTCTTCGACGACTGACTCCGTCGGGCGTCCGCCCCGGCCCGTCGAACGGGTACCACAGGTTTTTCGCCGCGGCGACCGTACGACGTTCCATGTCAGCGTTACGCGACGCGCTCCGGGACCTCCCGGACGCGGTGTTTGCGGACCTGCTCGAGTCCGACGACGGGTACGTCCTGCTCGTCGACCTCCCCGGCGCGACCGCGGGGACCACGGAGGTCCTCTTCGAGGACGGCCGGATCGTCATCGAGGCCCGCCGCGAGAAGTCGACGCCGGAGGGGTTCCGCTACGTCCGGGAGGACCGGCCCCTGTTCCTCGACGCCGAACTCCCGCTGCCGCCGGACGCCGACGGGGACGACGCCGACGCCGAGATGGACCGCGGCGTCCTCGAGGTGACGCTCCCGAAGCGCGCCGACGCCGACGCCCACCGGATCCCCGTCGAGGGGAGCGACGACGACGGCGGAAGCGACGATGGCGGGGTCGACGACGGGGACGAGGCCGGCGCCTGACGGGTGATCACGCTGGTCAACCTCCGCGCCTACTGGCGTTTCTTCGTCGTGATCCGGCGGTTCTCACCGCTGATCCTCGCCTACTGGCGGGACCGGAAGCGGTTCCTGCTGTTCGGGCGGAGCCGCGAGGTTGACGCGGCCACCCAGCGCGAACGCGCCGACGTCCTCCTCGACATCCTGCTCACGCTCGGCCCGACGTTCATCAAGCTCGGCCAGCTGCTGTCGACGCGGCCGGACATCCTCCCGCCCGCCTACATCGACGTGCTCGAGGGGCTCCAGGACGACGTCCCGCCCGCCGACTGGACGGAGTCGAGGCGGGTGTTGGAAGACGAGCTCGGCCCCGTCGACGAGACGTTCGACGACTTCGACACGGAGTCGATAAGCGGGGCGAGCCTCGGGCAGGTGTACACCGCGCGGTTCGAGGGGGAGGACGTGGCCGTGAAGGTTCGCCGCCCCGGGATCGAGTCGCTCGTCGAGGCCGACCTTCGAGCGATCCGCTGGTCGCTGCCGATCGTCAGACGGTTCATCGGCGGCGGCCGGGCGTTCTCGATCGAGAACCTCTCCGAGGAGTTCGCGAAGACGATCCGCGAGGAGATGGACTACCGGCGCGAGCGGGAGATGCTCGAGGAGATCAAGGCGAACTTCGCGGACGACGACCGCATCCGGATCCCGGAGGTGTACGAGGTCGCCTCGGGGCCGCGCGTGCTCACCATGGAGTACATCGGCGGAACGAAGATCAGCCGGGTCGACGAGCTCGACGCGGCGGGGATCGACCGGACCGCGATCGCCGAGACGCTCCAGGAGGTGTACCTCCAGATGATCATCGACGACGGCGTCTTCCACGCCGACCCGCACCCGGGGAACCTCGCCGTCGACGCCGACGGCGCGGTGGTCTTCTACGACTTCGGGATGTCCGGCCGGGTCGACCCGTTCGTCCAGGAGAAGATCGTGGAGTTCTACGTCGCCGTCGCGAGACAGGACACCGACGCGATCCTCGACACCCTGATCTCGATGGGGACGCTCTCGCCGGAGGTCGACCGCGACGTGATGGGCGAGGTGATGGATCTCGCCATCGCTGACGCCCGCGGCGAGCAGATCGAGCAGTACCGCGTCAACCAGATCATCGAGCAGGTGGAATCGACCATCTACGAGTTCCCGCTGCGGCTCCCCCGCAACCTCGCGTTGGTCCTCCGGGTCGCCACCGTCGTCGAGGGCGTCTGCGTCACGCTCGATCCCGAGTTCGACTTCATCGAGACCGCGACGAACTACCTGGAGGCGGAGGGGTACTACGAGCAGACCGCCCGCGAGATCGCCGAGGACGCCGGCAGACAGCTCCAGCGGACGACGGAGTCGCTCTTCACCGTCCCGCCGAAGGCCGAGTCGTTCCTCGACCGGGCGAACCGCGGCGACCTCCACGTCGACGTCACCATCGAGGACGAATCGCGGGTGCTCGACAAGCTGGCGATGCGGATCGCCTACTCCGTGCTGCTCGCGGTCGGCGTCCTCTCGGCGACGATCCTCTACTCGTTCGCCGAGGAGTGGCGGCTCGCGGCGATCGTCCTCCTGCTCGCGACGCCGCTCGCGGTCGCGTTGTACCGATCGTTCCGCAAGAAGCGGCGGACGATCCCGGGGAACCCGCAGTTCACCAGACAGGGAATGCGGGAGCGGCGCGACGACTGACGCCGGCGACTCACCCCCGACAGACCCAGACGTCGCCGCGCTCCTCCACGCCGTAGCCGCGTTCCGAGAGCCACGACCGGAGGGCGTCGGCGCGGTCGTCGCCGGCAGCCGGCGAGTCCCCGCCGCCGTCCTCCGACGGGTCGTCGCCGGTGGTTCCGTCGTGGACCTCGACGACGAGCAGCGGCCGGTGGGTCCGGACCGTCGCCGCCGCCCCGCGCAACACCGCCAGCTCGTGGCCCTCCACGTCGACCTTGATCGCGTCGGGCGGTGGGACCGGGTCGCCGGCGGCGGTGTGGTCCTCGACGACCGCGTCGTCGGTCGTCGCTCCGGCGGCAGAGCCGACGGCTCCGGCGGCTTCGTCGCCCGCGGCGACCCCTTCGACCAGGTCGTCGAGCCGGAAGACGGGGACCGTCTCGATCGCGGCGACGCGCGCGCCCCAGCGGGTTGCCCGGTCACGGTCGAACGCGGAGCACTTCGAGAACGTCGAGCGGTAGAACGGCAGCGACCCGCGCTCGTCGCCGAGGCCGGCCCGACGGAGGTCGATCCCGCGATCGCTCCCGACGTCGAGCCCGTTTCGGGCGGCGTTCCGGGCCAGCCGGTCCGCGCTCTCGCCGTTGGGCTCGAACGCGACGACCCGGCGGTCGGTGGCGGCGGCGAGCGGGATCGCGTGCTCGCCGACGTGCGCGCCGACGTCGAGGAGAGTCGCGTCGGCCGGCAGCCGGGAGAGCGCGGCCAGACCGGGATCGTCGCCGTGGGGGTTCGTCGGCTCGAAACTCCAGTACGTTCCGGCGACGGTTCGCTTCGGCGTGGCGATCCCGAGGGCGTACGTCAGGTCCGCGAGCCGGTAGAGCGTCCGGAACCCGAGCCGTTCGAGCCGCACGCGGGGATCGAGCATCGGCGGGGGATCAGGCCGACACGATCTGTATCGGGACGAGGAGGAAACAGAGCGCGCCCGCCCCGAACGTGAGCACGCCGACGGCGACGCGCGGCCAGCCGAGCCGCGCCTCGTCGTCGGGATTCGCCGGGCCGTTGAAGGCGATGAGCAGCGAGAAGACGCCCCAGAACGCCCAGAGGCCGACCGACTCGTCGAGCCCGAGCCCGCGTCCGTAGTGGAGGTACGCGGCGATCGCGAACAGCGCCCCCGGCACGAGCGACGCGATCGTCTCCTGCCGCGGCCCGACCATCGCCCGGACCATGTGGCCCCCGTCGAGCTGGCCGACCGGAAGCAGGTTCAGGAGGGTGAAGAACATCCCGACCCAGCCGCCGATGATCACCGGGTGGACCGCCCGCGTCGGGTCCGGGTACGAGGTCGGCTGCCCGATCGCCCCGGCGATGAGGCTCAAGAGCGGCGGATTGTTGAACCGGATCATCGTCCCGGAGCCGGTCGCGAGCTCCGCGGGAACCCGGATCGGGTCGAGCGAGAGCCCGACGGCCGTGACGATCACGGTGGCGACGAGGCCGGCGATCGGGCCTGCGACGCCCACGTCGAAGAGCGCCTTCCGTGAGGGCATCCGGCCGCGCATCCGGATGACCGCGCCGAGCGTCCCGAACGGGAAAATGAACGGGATGACGTACGGCAGCGACACGTCGACGCCGTGGTACCGGCCGGCGACGTAGTGGCCCAGCTCGTGGGTCATCAACACGCCGAGGACCGCGGCCGTGAACGGCCACGCCTGAAGCATCGTGAGGGGGTTCGCGCGGATCTCCGCGAGCGGGACGTAGTACCAGCCGTACGCGCCGACGAACAGCGTGGAGAGCACCGTCGCGAGGAACAGCCCCACGTTCACCCACGGGATCCCCTCGCGCCCGTGGCCGAACGGGGTCGCGACGACGACGTGGCCGTCCTCGACGGTCTCCACCTCGACGTCGTAGCCGGCGTCGCGGAACGCCGGGACGAGCTTCCGGAGGAGCGTCCGCTCGGGGATGTACGACTCGCCCACGTACCGGACGCGTCCGTCCTCGCGGCGGACCTCCTCGACGCGGAAGAACGTCCGGAGCGGGTCGGGACGGGGGACGTCGGACGCCGCCGACGCCGTCCCGTCCTCGCGTTCTGGCATCGTGGGCCGTTGGCCGTCGCCGAGTATAAACCCCGCGTCACCGGACGCGGAACGAACCGGCCCGCGGCCGACGGCGGGGGCCGGTGACCGGATACGGTCGGCGCGAAGAGAACGAGGGTTCGACGGAGGCGATCCGCGTTCGCGGAAGCGATCCGTCAGCGGGGACGCGCGAGCGCGTCCGGTTCGGGGACCGATTCAGGCGGACTCGACGCGCCAGGTCGTCGCGCCCGTGTACGACCACTTCTCGACGGTGAGCTCGGTTGCGGACTCGCTGAGCTTCACCATCAGCGCGCCGATCTCCTTCGGCGAGAGGTCGACGTCGTCCGAGATGAACTTCCCTTTGAAGTACATCTCGCCGTCTTCGGCGCGTTCGAGCAGGTACCGCTTCAGCCGCTCCTCCTTGGAGAGGTCGTCGGTCGTGCCCGCGTTCGTGGAGGGGTTCGCAGTCGCGCTCATGGTACATCCACTCCATGGCGACGGGGGATGTTATAAAGAGGAGACCGTTGGTCGGCATTCAGGGGGTTTCAGCTCCTTTCAGGCGTCAAACGAGCGGTAAAACGTCCTCAACGACGTTTTATGATCGTTCGAGAGGTACGTAGACCGTTTATACGTTCCTTAGATCCGTTCGATCTGATCCCGCCGGATTCGGCATCGGGGAGGGGCGTGCGAACGTCGCCTCCGGCTTTTAACGGAATATTTTGCCTAAATCCTGACGAGCGGGCCGTCCAAGCGCGGTCGAGCGCGGACCGCGTGCGGAGTCGCTCGGTGGAGGATCCACTTCGGACCGGCCCCGGATCGGGCCCGGATCAGCCCGGACCGACCCCGGATCGGTTCCGGATCGGTTCCGGATCGGTTCCGGATCGGGCCCGCTCCGAGTCGGATCCGGACCGCGGGTCACGGCGACTCGCTCGGGGGCGATCGACCGAGTGGTTCACGGCCGCTGATGGAGCCAGAACTCCTCGGACTCGGTGGTCTCTTTCTTGAAGATCGGCACCTCGTCTTTGAGCCGGTCGATCCCGTCCTCGACCGCCCGGAACGCCTCCGCGCGGTGGCCCGCGAGGACGACCACGAAGACGATGTCCTCGCCGGCCTCGATCACGCCCGTCCGGTGGTGGAAGGCCACCTCGAAGACGCCCTCCCGGTCGGTCAGTTCCGCGGCTATCGCGTCCATGCGCTCGCGGGCGACGCCATCGTACTTCTCGAAGGCGAGGTGGGTCGTCCGGTCGTCGTCGGGGGCGTCCCGCGCGCGGACCCGACCGGTGAACGTCGCGATCGCGCCCGACCGCTCCGCGTCGGCCGACCGCTCGACGCGCTCGACGAGCAGTTCGCGGGTGATCCACGGCTCCGCGCGCTCGAGCGCCGCGAGGAGGGCGTCGACGTCGACGTCGTCGGGGCGCTCGCCGCTCGCGATCACGTCTCCGGGAGTGTCGTCCGGACCGGCGTCGGGACCGAGGAGCACGGTCGGCACCCGCAGACGGTCGTAGCCGACCGCGACGAGGTAGTCGTGGTCGGGCGCGAGGTCGTCGAGGAGCGCGTCGAAGCTGTCGACGGTCCCCCGTCCGGTCCAGCTCCCGTCGGGGGCGAGCGCGAGGGTCGTGTCGCCGGCGGGAGTGCCGTCGACGGTTCCGGGCTCGTCCGACTCGTCCGGCCCGCCGGCGTTCTCCTCCCGCCGAACGACCGCGACCCGGCCCGCCAGCCGCTCCGCGAGCGTCCCGGCGAGGTCGTCCGCGCCGGGACCGAGTATCGAGATCGGGTGCATGCCCGAACGCGGGCGGCGAGCGGCTTAGGCGTTTCCCGGTCGACTCACTCGTAGACGTGGAACCCCTCGCCGGTCTTCTTGCCGAGGTCGCCGGCGGCGACCTTGCGTTTCAGGAGGTAGGCGGGCTTGTATCGGTCGCCGAGCTCCTCGTGGAGCGTCTCGCTGGCGTCGAGGACCACGTCGAGCCCGATGTGGTCGGCGAGCTCGAGGGGACCCATGGGAACGTTCGTGCCGAGCCGCATGCCGCGGTCGACGTCCTCCCGCGTCGCGACGCCCTCGTCGTACGCGCGGATCCCCTCGTTTATCCACGGCATCAGGATCCGGTTGGTGACGAATCCCGGCTTGTCGTCGGACTCCCACGTCTCCTTGCCCAGCTCGGCGGCGAACGCGTGGGCGAACTCGACGACCGCCTCGGCGGTGTGCTCGCCCACGACGACCTCGACGCCCTCCATCACGGGGACCGGGTTCATGAAGTGGAGGCCGACGACCCGGTCCGGGCGGTCGGTCGCGCCCGCTATCTCCGTGACCGACAGCGTGGACGTGTTGGTCGCGAGGACGACGCCGTCGTCGACGATCCCGTCGAGGTCGGCGAAGACGTCCCGTTTCACCGCCATCTGCTCCACCGCCGCCTCGATCACGAGGTCGGCGTCCGCGAGGTCCGCGAGGTCGGTGGTGCCCGCGATCCGCGAGCGGATCGTCGCCGGCTCCTCGTCGAGCGCGCCCTTCGCGGCGAGCCGCTCGAGGCTCGAATCGATCTCCTCGAGGCCGCGGTCGACGTACTCGGGTTCGAGGTCGCGCATGGTCACGTCGTAGCCGGCGGTCGCGGCGACCTGCGCGATGCCGTGGCCCATCGTTCCCGCGCCGACCACGCCCACCGTCTCCACGTCGGATGGCTCGTACATGGGATCCGCTGGCGCGGGGGCGGGACTAAGCGTTGTGGTCCGGGACACCGCGCCGACGGACGGGGACCGTCGCCGTGACGACCGTCCCCGTGGGGTCGTTCGACTCGAACGTGACCGAGCCGTCGATCACCTCCGTCCCCCACTTCACGAGCCAGAGGCCGAGGCCGCTCGCGTGCCGGAGCGGGGTCTCGGTGCCCGAGTTCAGGACGTCCAGCTCGTAGTCGTCGATCCCCGGTCCGTTGTCGACGACTCGGAGCCGGGCGCGGTCGTCGTCGAGCTCCGCCGTCACGGTGACGCGCCGGTCCTCGCCGTCGTTGTGGAGCGCGGCGTTCTCGATCAGGTTGTTCAGGACGACGGAGAGGCCCTCGGAGACGGCGGCGTCCTCGGCGGGGTACTCGAGTTCGAACTCGACCGCCGGGAACGCGTCGCGGGCGTCGTCGAGGCTCCGCTCGAGCAGGCCGACGAGCGACGTTCCACCCCGGTCGTTCACCGTGTCCTCGAAGAGGTCGATCGCGTCGCGGCCCTTCTCGCTGATCTCGACGATGCGCGCCGTGCGCTGTGTGATCGTCTCGGCCGTCTCTCCGGAGGTGCGCTCGGCGTACCCCTGGATGATGTTGGTCTCGGTGCGGATGTTGTGGCGCAACACGCGGTTGAGCACCTTCAGGCGCTGCTGTTGTTGGAGGTACCGCGTGACGTCGTGGAGGGTGAACACGTAGCCGAGCGTCCCCCCGTGCCGGTCGGTGAGTTCGCTCACGCCCACGTCGTACGACCGCGACGCCGACCCGGTGCCGACCGTCAGGAGCTCGCGTTCGCCGTCGGTTCGAAACGGTTCGCTCAACGGGAGCATCTCGGTTCCCCGTGACCCGACCGCCCGCTTCACGTCCACCTCGAGGGTCTCCGCGGCGGCCCGGTTCATCTCGACGATCGTGTCGTGTCCGTCGACGACGACGACGCCCTCGTGGATGTGGTCGAAGAGGAACTGCTTCGCGCGCCAGGCGGGGGCCGGGTTGGCCCCGAACATCCGGAACCGGTCGATGGCACCCAGGTACGCGACGCCGGAGATCGCGAACGCGATCGGCGTCGGGTCGATGCCCACGTTGGGGAACGCCCCCAGGTTGTAGAGGACGTTCGTCGCCCACGGCGTGACGACCCCCACGATCAGCGCCGCGCTCTGCCCGCGGAACGCGGTCGCCCCGCTCGAGAGGAGCCCCAGTATCGGGACGATCCCGAGCACGGCGAGCAGGTAGGTGTAGCCGGCGGCGACCACGTACCAGATCCCCCCCTGTTCGACGAGCACGGACCCGCGGGCGGTGACGCCGACCTCCCGCACGTACAGGAGGCCGTGATACTCCTCGGTCAACGCGAGAGCGACCGTGAGCGCCGGAATCACGGCCAACAGCGCGACGTTCCGGCGGGTGAGGTACTCGTCGCGTCCCGTGTACTCCAGGGAGAACAGGATCCACGCGACGGGGACGGTCATGACGCCGACCCAGCCGACTCGCGTCCAGAACACCGCCTCCGCGGCCGTTCCCGCGGAGAGGCTGAAGACGATGCACGTCGACCACCACGACTGCCCGGCCAACAGCCACACGAGCGGCATCGCCCCCGGATTCGGCCGCGCCCGCCACGCGAGGATCGCGGCGCTGACCCCGATGGCGACGGAGCCGAACAGGAGGGGGACGGCCGCCGAAGTCGGGGGAAACACGTGAGGGCGTAACGGAACCCCGACATATGAATTATCCGGGAGACGCCGGGAAAACAAGGAGGATCGGCGGTGGCGACCGGACGGATCGGGGGCGTTCGGGGACGGATCGGGGACGTTCGGAGAGGGATCAGGGGCGTTCGGAGACGGATCGACGGCGGTGTCGGGCGAACGGCGGACGACGGCGACGGTTCACGGAGCAAAAAAGACGGGTCGCGGTCGGTCGCGGTCGGTTCGGTCCGATCGCGGTCGATCCGGTCGCTCAGATCCCCGTCGTGAACACGAGGAGGAGCGCGAACACCACGAGGTGTTTCGCCTCGCCGGCGATGGCGAGACGCCCCGGTGCCGCGTTCCGGCCCACGAACCACGCGAGAACCAACGCGTAGCCGAGGCCGACGAGTATCGCCGCCGCGGCCGCGGCCGGCAGTATCCCGAGGGATAGCGCGGCCACGACGAAGGCGACGAGCGCCAGGTCGAGTCCGTACAGGATGTGCCGGGTCCGTCGAACCCCGAAGACGACCGGAAGCGTCGAGACGCCGACGGCCTCGTCGGCCTCGACGTCCCGGACGTTGGGGATCTCCGTGTTGACGAACGTGTCGACGAGGAAGTAGACGAACACCACCGCCGCGAGCGGCGTCACGGACGCCTCGGCGAACGCGAGCGGCAGGCCGACGACCGCGATCGCCCACGCCGAGGCGACGATCGTCGAGTTCACGATCAGGACCCGCTTCAGCCGCTTGAAGTAGGACCCGAGCGACGGCAGCCAGTCGGAGGCGTAGAGGATCCAGAAGCCGCCGGGAAGCAGGGTGATCGCGAGCGCGAGCGGCCCGCCGGTCAGCGAGAGGGCGATCGCGAGACCGTACGTGATCGCCGTGAGGACCGACAGCAGCGTGCGGTGGCGCGTCACGAACGCGCTCCGTTCCGGACTCGACACCTCGTCGTCGGCCGCGTCGGCGATCCGGTCGCCGGCGTACACCGCGAAGGTGACCAACCCGACCACGATCGGGGCGGGGTTTGGCGGTATCGACAACACGATGTGTACCGTCAGGACCTCGATCATCGCGATGAACACGAGGTACGTCGAACTATACGTCAGGACGTCTCTGATCCGGCATCCGACGTCGACGACCGATTCGGGCACGTCGGCGTGCCACGGAACCGCGTCCGTGGATACCGGGGTTTCGTTCGTTTTGCTAGCCATGGGTTCGGCGGCGACCGCCGGACGGCCGATCCGCCGGCGATCGCCGGATCGACCGTCGGCCCGCGCGATCCTCAAAGCAGGGGTCGAGACGGGCGTCACATGGCGGCCGTCGCCCCGGATAGCGCCCCGATCTCCTCTCCGGCAGCCCGTTTACTATTTCGATAGTTAGTTATTCACAACCTGTCGAGGTAGAGACCCTACGGCCGGGTAATACGGGGGTTTCGGGTCGACCGATCGCCGAGCGACCATAGCCCTTTTTGGTAACGTAACTGGAACTACGTACCGATGCTCCCACACGCCGCCGACGAGATATCCAGGGACGGAAAGTCGCTCATCCTCGCGTACGACCACGGGCTCGAACACGGGCCGGTCGACTTCGAGCCGAACCCGGCGACGGCCGACCCGGAGCGGCTGTTCGAGCTGGCGACCCACAGCGCGGTGACGGCGCTGGCCGTCCAGAAGGGGGTCGCCGAGGCGTACTATCCCGACTACGCCGACGAGGTGAACCTGCTGTTGAAGCTGAACGGGACCTCGAACCTGTGGCGGGGCGAGCCGGACAGCGCGGTCAACTGCTCGGCCGAGTACGCCGCCGAGCTGGGTGCCGACGCGATCGGCTTCACCGTCTACGGCGGCTCGAACCACGAGGTCGAGATGGCCGAGGAGTTCCGCGAGGCTCAGGAGGGGGCCCGCGAACACGACATGGGCGTCGTCATGTGGTCGTACCCGCGCGGACAGGGGCTGCGCAACGACGGGAGCCCCGAGGTGATCTCCTACGGGGCGCGGCTCGGGCTCGAGCTCGGCGCGGACCTGGTGAAGGTGAAGTATCCGGGCTCCGCCGAGGCGATGGGCGACGCCGTGGAGATGGCCGGCCCGACGCAGGTGGTAATGTCCGGCGGGACGATGCGCGACGACAAGGCGTTCCTCCGGAACGTCGCGGACGCCATCGACGCCGGCGCGACTGGACTTGCCGTCGGCCGAAACGTCTTCCAGCGCGACGACCCCGAGCGCATCCTCGACGCGCTCGAGGCCGTGGTCTTCCAGGAGGTCGACCCGGCCGAGGCGCTGGCCATCGCCGAGAGCGACGACTGATGGCCGACCCCGACCCGGTCGTCGAGGCCGTCTTCGACGCGGTCGCGGCGACGGCCCCGACGATCCGCGACGCCTTACCCGGCCGGCGCGTCGAGAGCGGGACGGAGAACCCCTCCGGCGAGACGGTGCTGGCGGGCGACGTGTACGCCGACGAGCTGCTCTTGGAGGCGCTCTCCGCGGTCGAGGGCGTCGGCTCGTTCGTCAGCGAGGAGCGTCCCGAGGCGATCGACGTGGGCGGCGCGGTCGGCGAGGACGGCGAGGACGGAGCGGGCGCGTACGCGGTCGCGATCGACCCCCTCGACGGCTCCTCGAACCTGCGGTCGAACAACGCGATGGGGACCGTCGTCGGGATATACGACGCGCCGCTTCCGGCCACCGGTCGGGATCTCGTCGCCGCCGGCTACGTCCTCTACGGCCCGATCACGACGATGGTCGTCGCCGACGGGTCGGGCGTTCGAGAGGAGGTCGTCGAGCGCGGCGACGGTGACGCCGCCGACGGCTCCGGCGTCACCCGCTCCGTCGTCGAGGACGACCTCACGCTGCCCGACGAGCCGACCGTCTACGGCTTCGGCGGCCGGGTGCCGGACTGGCCCGACGCGTTCCGCGAGTACGCACGCGAGGTCGAGGACGAACTCAAACTGCGGTACGGCGGAGCGATGG
Source organism: Halorubrum aethiopicum (assembly GCF_001542905.1). NCBI lineage: Archaea > Methanobacteriati > Methanobacteriota > Halobacteria > Halobacteriales > Haloferacaceae > Halorubrum > Halorubrum aethiopicum. Next base: position 1,041,651 of record NZ_LOAJ01000001.1, read on the forward strand.
TCGGCGACGTGAACCAGGTGGTGACCTACGGCGGGGTGTTCGCGTACCCCGCGCTGGTCGACGCGCCCGACGGGAAGCTCCGGCTCTCCTTCGAGGCGAACCCGATCGCGCACGTCATCGAGTCGATGGGCGGGGCCTCCTCGAACGGCTCGAGATCGATCCTCGACGTCGAGCCCGAGGGGATCCACGACCGCGTCCCGCTGTACGTCGGCAACGAGGAACTGATCGACCGGCTGGAAGCGGCAATCGACGAGGAGTAGAGAGAAGCCGTCGTTTTCGTGTTCTAAGCGGTGGCGCGCCTCCGAACGGCCGAAGGCCGCGAGGAGCCCGCGAGGGACGCTGCGAACGCAGTGAGCAGCGAGGCTGGGGAGGCGTGAGGCGCGGGGCTGTGCTGTTGCGGGGTGGGATTCAAAGGGGCAGCCGCGATTCCCGCGAGCGTAAGCGAGCGGGAAGTCGAGAGACGAAGTCTCTCGGAAGGACGAAGCTCGGCGACGCAAGCACCGCAGAAACGAGCGCAGCGAGCGACGAGGAGCGTGGTTCGAAACGGCAGAGCCGTTTCGTCATCACGAAAGGCGCTTTGCGCCTTTCGAACGACAGCGAGCCGCGCGAGTCCTCGCGACTGGGGCTTTGGCGGTGTTCACCGCAGTTGTCCCTTCGTATCGAATCGGATCAGACCCTCATCACTACCACGGCGGCGACCGCGAGGACGCCGATGTGTGTCGCGTTGACCAGCCCACTCGTTTCGGTCCGACCCACGATCACCGGCAATACGTCCAGATACGGTGCCCATGAAGGTGCTCCCGCATGCGGTGCGAGGAAGTTCCACGCCGCCAGCAGCACCACTCCAACCGCGGCGTACCGGATGCCGTTTCGGACGTGCCGAGCGGGTCCGACACCGGTGCTCATGTGACCGCCGTCACGTTCGCCGGTGAAAAAGGTAATCCAGCCGAGACGTTCTCGGAGCTCACCCGTCCTGACGCGGACGCGTTCGTAACGGAACGGCGGTTTCACACGAGCGTCACCGAGAGAGTCGAAAATCGGCGTACGAACGCCATCTACACCGACCTATATCCACCTACTCCGGCGGTTCGGACATCCCGTTCCCGGAATCCATCGGCTCGTATCCCACCCGCTCGCGGGCGTGTTCGATGTCGAACCACGAGTTCGGGTTGTCACTGATCCCGTAGAACACCTCGAAGGCCCCGCCGGCGAGGGTGCTCGGGTTCAGGTCGTCCACGCCCCGTCCGTCGTCTCCGTCTTCACCCTCACCGCCGTCACCCAGCCCGTCCCGCAGACACGCGTCCACCAGCCCCGCGCAGTCCCGTCGCGAGAGCCAGGTACACCGCATCCGCGCGACGGTCTCCCGATACTCGTCGTCGCCGCGCTCGCAGTCGCCGCGCGCGACCGCCTTCTCCGCGTCGCCGAACGGGTGGTCGTGGCTCGGGTTCCGGACCGAGCCGATCCGGAGCGCGTAGCAGTCGACCCCCTCCCGTTCGGCGTAGAGCCGGCACCACGCCTCGCCCGCCGCCTTCGACGCGCCGTAGTCCGAGTCGGGCCGCAGCGGGCTCTCGTGATCGACCGTCAGCTCGTAGTCGGGGTCGTACAGCGACGGCGCGTGCTGCTCCTCGTACATGCCGACGGCGTGGTTCGAGGAGGCGAAGACGACCGTCCCGACGCCCGCCCGCGAGGCGGCCTCGAGGACGTTTCGCGTCCCCCGGACGTTGTTGCGCTCGACGCCCTCGTAGGGGGTCGAGACCGCCGGCTCGCCCGCGAGGTGGACGACGGCGTCGATCCCGCGGTCATCCATGACCGCCGCGAGCGACGCGGGGGCGTCGGGCTCGCCGACGTCGAGGACGACCGTCTCGCGGTCGCGGTGCGGGTGCGGCGTGCCGTCGCCGAGCTCCGCCGGCGGCTCCGCCCGGTCGTGGAGGACGTAGTCGGCCGCCGAGTGCGCCGTCACCGCGGTGCCGACGGTGCCGTGTGCGCCCGTGAGAAGCACCGTGGCGGTCTCGAGGGGGTCGTCGCCCGCGGGGGGGTCGTCGCCCGCGGGAGCGTCGTCGCTCACGGGAGAGGCGTCGCCCGCGGACGAGCCGTGACTCACGAGGAGGCCCCCTCGTCGTCGCCCGCCGTCCAGCGGCGCGCGCCGGGGAGTATCCCGACCAGCTTCGTCACGTAGCCGAACTTGAAGAGGCCGAGCTGGGAGAGCCCGCCGAGGACGAACATCGCGAGGAACGGGAGCGCGGTGGGGTCGAAGAGCAGCGGCTCGACGGTCAGCTCCTCGGCGGCGGTCGCGAACGACGCCGGCGTCAGCGACCGGGACGCGAGCGCCGCGCCGATGAACGCCGTCGAGACCACGAGCGTCGTGCGCGTGAGGACGAACCCGAACAGCGCGCCGACGGCGACGCCGGCGAGCGTCGCGCCCACGAGCAGCGCGGTCCCCTGGATCCCGACCGCGTCGGCCGCGTAGAGCGGCCCGACCGCGAACCGTCCGGCGAAGCCGCCGACGACCCCACCGATCGCGAGGACGGCGAAGGAGAGGCCGGCGTACGCGAGGAAGCCGCCGATCGCGCCGCCGAGCAGGACGCCGGCGGCCGAGAGCACCAGCCCGTCGACGGCGATCAGTCCGGCGAGGTTCGGGACGGCGAGGTAGCCCGCGCCGGCGCCGATCAGAAAGCCGGTCAGCGACACGGCGTAGACGGAGACTGCCGCGCCGACGAACGCGAGCAGGAGGCCCGCGACGACGACCCCCGCGTTGAGTGGCGTGAACATGGACGCACGTGTGCCGCCGTTCGTCTTAAAGGGTCGGCGTGTCGGGAGACCGTGGCCGGGAACGTGGGTCGTCCTCGATCCTCACCGCGCCCGGCGTTCCGCCTGCCGATCGACGTGGCGCGTGTAGCCGCCGACGGCGAGCCCGAAGCCGACGACGAGGAGCAGGAAGCCCGCCAGCCGGGTTGTTCCGATCGTCATCAGCGCGAGGATCGCGCCGAAGACGAACGCGAAGACCCCGGCGACGACGATTCCGGCGTCGACGAGCGGCGACGGTTGGACCGCCTCGCAGTGCGGACAGATCCGGGCGTCGCCGGGGATCGGCTCGCGGCAGTCGACGCAGTGGACGCGGTCGCGGGACACGTCGGCCGTTCGGGCGGGGGCGGTTTATCGGGTTCGCTCGCGACGGCGTCAGTCGTCCGCGGCCGCCCCGCCCGCGGCGTCGGTCGTCTCCAGCGTCTCCTCGACCTGCGTCATCACCAGCGCGAGCGCGACGATCGCCAGCACCGCCCCGACGGCGAAGGGGACGACGAAGCCGAAGCCGACGAGCCAGCCGGACGCGAGCGGGCCGAGCGCGACGCCGAAGCCGAAGCCCATGGTGAGCACCGACAGCGTCGTCCCCGACTCTCCCTCCCGCGCGAGGTCGCCGGCGAGCGCGAGCGACGGCGCGAAGACGAAGGCGACGGCGACGCCCTGGCCGAGGCGAACGATCGTCATCAGGAGCGGCGAGAGGACGATCCCCTGTAACAGCGTCGTGGGCGCGAGAAGCAGGAACCCGGCCACCAGAAACGGCCGCCGGCCGATCCGGTCGCTCGCGCGCCCGACGGGGACCTGGAGGGCCACGTTCGCGATGGTGACCGCCGCGAACTGGACGCCGAACCAGACGGGCGGCTGGTCCAGCCGGAGGTTCACCTGGTTCTGGAGCGTCGCGTACAGCGCGATACACAGCCCCATCGCGACCGTCGCGATCCCGAGCACGAAGACGGGGTCGAGCAGGCGGTCCTCGCCGCGGACCCGGATCGAGAGGTCGTCTCCCGCCTCGGCCGCGTCGGCGGCGTCGTGGACGAGGAGGTAGACGAGGAGGAAGCTGAGGTACGCGCCGAGACAGGCGGCCGCGAAGGCGGCGTCGAAGCCGTTTATTACGGGGAGCCCGACCGCGGAGAGGTCGTAGGGGCCGTTGTCGACGACGACGCCGGCGAGAACGGGGCCGAACCCGAACCCGATCAGCCGGAAGGTGTTGAAGACGCCGAAGTTCCCCCCGCGCTGGTTCGCGCTGCCCGCGTACTCGTTGACGAGCGCGACCGTCGCGGGGATCGTCAACGCCGCCCCGAACCCCTGGATCGCCCGGAGGACGACGAGGATCCAGTAGGCGTCCGCGAGCGTGTAGAGCGCGCTCGCGGTCCCCAAGAGCAAGATCCCGGCGAGCACGAACGGCCGCCGGGTGGCCAGCCGGTCGGAGAGACGCCCGGTGAACGGCTGGGAGAAGCTGTTGAGGAAGCCGAAAAGCGAGAGGACGAACCCGATGAGCAGCGGCTCGGTGAGCGTCACGCTCGCGGCACCGACCCCGACGCTCGCGCCGAGGAGCGCGTCGATGTCGATCAGGTCGCTCGCGACGTAGAGGGGAAGGACGACGATGAGAAACGAGTTGCCGACCGCGCCGACCATCCGCGCGAGCGCGAGGACGATCACGCGGCGGTCGGTCCCGAGAATCTCCGAGAGGGACCCCATTCGGTCCGGCTTCGACCCGGGTCGTGAAGGCCCTTGCGGACGGCGGGAGGCGATCCGGTTTCTCGCCGCGCGCGACGCGACGATCGCTTACTCGAGGACCGCCTACTCGAGGACTGATTACTCGAAGACCGCCCACTCGAGGACCGACTACTCGACGAGCGGCCGTACGGGACGGTCGGAACCGCGGACCTCGAAGCGGGCACCGCCCGCCTCCGGCTCGACCGCCGCGATCTCCCAGCCGTGTGCGGTGACGATCTCCTTGACGATGGCCAGCCCGAACCCGGTGTTGCCATCGGCTCCGCTCTCGCCGGGCTCGAACAGGTCGTCGCGGATCGCTTCCGGGACTCCGGGACCGTCGTCGGCGACGTAGAAGCCGTCCTCCAGGTCGCCGACCCGGATCGTGACGTCGTCGCCGTCGACCGAGCCGTGTTCGATCGCGTTCCTGAAGAGGTTCTCGAACAGGTTTCTGAGCCGGTCCGGGTCGGCGAGGACGCGCCCGTCGAGGTCGACCTCGAGGGTCGCCCCGTCGGTGTCGACGGTTCCCCAGCTGTCGTCGACCAGCTCCGCGAGGTCGACCGGCTCCGGGTCGCCGACGGTCTCCCCCTCGCGGGCCAGCGTCAACGTGTGCTCGACTATCGACTCGATCCGGTCGAGGGCGTCGGCCGCGGCGGTGAGGTGGTCGTTCCCCGTCTCCTCGCGGGCCAGATCCACGCGGCCGCGGGCGACGTTGAGCGGGTTCCGGAGGTCGTGGCTGACGATCCCGGCGAACTCGTCGAGCCGCTCGTTCTGCCGGCGGAGCGCCTCCTCGCGCTCTTTGAACGCCGTGATGTCCTCCTGGAAGCCGACCCAGCCGGTGACGCGGTCGTCGTCGCGCTCGCGGATCGGCGCGACACTGACGCGGTTCCAGAACGGCGTGCCGTCCCTCCGGTAGTTCAACAGCTCGACGCTCGCGGGCTCCTCGGCGTCTATCGCCTCCCGGAGCTCGGCGACCGCGACCTCGTCGGTGTCGGGCCCCTGGAGGAACCGGCAGTTGATCCCGACCGCTTCCTCGCGGTCGTAGCCGGTCATCTCGACGAACTCGTCGTTGACGTACACCATCGGATTGTCCGCCAGGCTCGGGTCGGTGATGGTGATCCCGACGGGGGCCTCCTCGAGCGCCCGCCGTTTCGTCTCCAGCTCCTCCTGGCGGGCCGCCTCCACGGAGACGTCCCGGAGGATCCCCACGCTGCCCTCGAACTCCTCGCCCTCGTAGGGGAGGACGGCCATGTGGTCGCGACACGGGATCGGGTCGCCATCCTTCGGGTCGATCTCGACGCGGAACCGCTGGATGTCCGGGCCGTCACTCGAGAGGATCGAGCCGAGCCGGTCTTCGGCCTCCAGAACCGCCGTCTCGTCCTTTATCAGGTCGGGCGTGCTCCCGACGATCTCCTCGCGGTCGTAGCCGGTCAGATCGGTGAACGGCTCGTTGACGAAGGTGAACGTCCCCGTCTCGTCGACGACGTACACCGGGTAGCCGAGCGCGTCGATGACGGTCGAGTAGCGGTCCGCGATCTCCCTGGTGCGGTGTTCCTCGACCGCCTGCTCGACCCGGTTCGCGAGCCGCTGGAGCTGTTCGGGCCCGCCCTTCTGGAAGTAGCCCGTGACGCCCGCGTTGAGCGCCCGGCTCGCGATCTCCTCGGATCCCTTCCCCGTGTACAACACGAACGGGACGTGCGGGTGGTCCTCCCGCAGCGCCTCGAAGAACGCCAGTCCGTCCATGTCGGGCATGTCGTAGTCGCTGACGACGCAGTCGAACGAGTCGACCTCGAGCCGGTCCAGCCCGGCCGCCGGCTCCGTCACGCTCGTCACCGACGCCGACGCCAGCTCGCGGTCGAGATACGCCTCGGTGAGGTCGAGCACCGAGGGGTCGTCGTCGACGTGTAACACGTCGATCCGTTCCGTCATGGACGATCCAACGGAGCCGGAGATAAACCCGTATCGCCTCGAGTATCACGACCGGATCCGAATCCGTGGCGTGTCCCGCTCCGCGACGACTCACTCCCGCTCCGCCACGATCGTCTCGCCCGCGCGGACCGAATCGCCCTCGCTCACGAGGAGGTCCTCGCGGTCTACGTCCGCCGGCAACACCACGTCGGCGCGCGATCCGAACGAGACGTGGCCGACGCGCTCGCCCCGCTCGACGCGGTCGCCGGGCTCGACCGCGGGGTGGATCCGGCGGGCGAACCAGCCGGCGATGACGAGCAGCTCGTACTCGCCGAAGTCGATCGCGACCTGCTCGTTGCGCTCGGACTCCTTGTCGAACGCCGGGCGGTTCGCGCCGGGGCGGTGCCGGACCTCCCGCACCTCCCCGGCGATCGGCGCGCGGTTCACGTGGACGTCGGCCGCGCTCATGTACACCCCGACGCGGAGCCGCGTCCCCTCCTCGCGCACGACGCTCACGGTGCCGTCGGCGGGCGAGACGACCGCCCGATCCGGATCGGGCGGCGTCCGCTCGGGGTCGCGGTGGAACCAGAGGACGCCGAGCGCGAGCGCGGCCAGACCGATCCCGGCCGGGGGAGGAAGGGACCCACGACGGCCGCGGCGATCGCGGGCACGAGCGCCAGCCGCCAGGCGTCGTCGACCACCTCGAACGGGAGGACGCGGGCGAGCGGCGGGCTCCGGCTCACGGTTCGGCCTCCGCGGGCTCGGGCTCGTGGAACGCGGCGTGGAGGTCGGTCCGGCCGGCCGCCCACGCCGCGAGCAGGTGGGTGAGGTGGAGCCGGTCGTCGAGCCCGTCGGTCAACGCGAGGTCGGCCTCGCCGGCGAGCTTGTGGAGCCGCGCGAGGTCGTCGCCGCCGTACGCGGAGCCCGCCCGCGCGACACGCAGCGTCTCGCGGAGCAGCCCCGGCCCGTCGTACCCGCCCTCGTCGAGGAGGTCGTCGAGGGTGCTCCGGGCGTCCTTCAGCTCGCCCTCGCGGGCGGCCGCGAGCGCATCGCGGATCGCGTCGTCGTCGCCCACCTCGCCGAGCGTCTCGTAGGCGGTCGTCATGGTGATCTCCTCACCCTCCACGGCCGTCGTCTGCGCCGCGAGGATCGCGCGTCTGAGGTCGCCGCCGGCCGCGCTGGCGACGAACTCCAGCCCGTCGGCGTCGTAGTCGACGCCCTCGCGGTCGCAGATCGTCTCCAGCACGTCGATGGTCTCGTCGGTCGTCGGCGCGCGCAGCCGGATCGGGAAACAGCGCGACCGGATCGGCGCGATGAGCTTCGAGGGCTGGCGCGTCGCGATGACGAACTGGGTCGTTCGGTGGTGTTTCTCCATCACCCGCCGGAGCGCCTGCTGGAAGTCCTCGCGGATGGACTCGGCGTTGTCGAGAAGCACCGTCTTGTACTCGCCCGACATCGGCGCGTAGGAGGCCGACTCCGTCAGCACGCGGTTTATCATGTCACGTTTCGCCATCCGGCTTCTCCCCTGGAGGAACCCCTCGAAGCGGGGATCGGTCCGGATCTCCTTTTTCGTCCGGCCGAAGAAGTCCGCGACGTTGATCTCGATCAGGTCGCCCTCGGGGTCGGCGTGCGACTCCCGCGCCAGCGCCCGCGTCGCGGCCGTCTTCCCGGCTCCCGGCGGTCCCTGAACGACGAGGTTCATCGGCTCGTCGACCGCCCGCTCGAGCCGGTCGCGGGCGTCGGTCTGCCGGATCTCCGACAGCTCCGGCGCGTGCGTGTCGATCCACAGCGGTCCGTCCATTACCCTCCCGTCCGGGCCGCGCGCTCAAGAAACGGTCGGTCCGGCCAGTCCCGATCGGAGCGGGCGGTCCCGATCGGTCCGGGCGGTCCGGTCGGCCACCTCTCCGACCGTAGCCCGAGTCGATCCCCTGGTCACTCCCGGACGCGTTCCAGTTCGCGCTCGACGGTCCCGCGGATCCGGGCGGCCACGTCGCGGTCGCGGTCCGCGACCTCCGCGTCCTCCGTCTCGAGCAGGCGGTCGAGCCGCCGCTCGAACTCGCGTTCGTCTATCTCGCCGCGGGCGTAGCGCTCGCGCAACGCGGCGAGCGCGGGGTCGATCTCGGCTCCCCGCTCGCTTCCCCCGTCCTCACCGTCCGACGACGGCAGCGGCTTCGCGAGGGTGTGGAGCACGGGGAGGACGACGAACAGGCCGAGGAACCAGACGAGCGGCAGCGTCCACCAGAGGTCGGTGAGGAGGGGCGCGAGCACGCCCGCGCCGACGACGCAGAGCGCGAACACCCGCCGCCAGCGGTACCGGAGGTTCCAGGCGGCGCGTCGGAGGGGACCGGTCATACGCGGTCGGACGCGAGCGAGGCGTGAAAGGGTTTCGTCGGGGGTCGGAGCACCCCGTCGAGCGGCTCAGGGCAACTCGAACCGGAGTTCGTCGCCCGGCTCGATCCCGTTGTCGGCGCTCCACCCTCTCGGGACCTCGAGGACGTATTTTCCCGTCCCCTCGTAGGTTCTGAGCGGGCGCGACTCGGGTTCCGCCTCCCGGATCTCCGTGATCTCGCCGTCCTCGGCGACGAACACGATGTCGATGGCGAAGGCCATATCGCGCATCACGTAGCCGTGCTCGCCGGACTCGCGGTGGACGAACAGCATCCCCTCGTCGTCGGCGAGTTCGTTCGTCGTCGAGAGGCCGACGTAGCGTTTCATCGGGCCGTCGGCGATCCGGGCGTCGACGGTCGCGAGGGTCTCGCCCGTCTCGGCGTCGACCGCCTCGACCGTGGTCGTCTCGTAACCCGGGATCAGGACGGAGGGCGCGGTGGCGACCACGAGTGCGGCGAGGACGAAGACGACGATGGCGGCGGCGGTCAACGCGGGAAAGCGACGGTTCACGCCCGGGGTTCGCAACCGAGACAGAAACCGTTTTCCGCTCGCGGCGGCTGGTCTCGACGAGGGCTCGTGGTCTAGCTGGTTATGACGCGGCCTTTACAAGGCTGAGGTCGGCGGTTCGAACCCGCCCGAGCCCATACCCGCGGCGAGCAACTCCGCGAGCCGCGGGTATGGCGCGGGTTCGAATCAGGGAGCGGGAGGTGAGCGAGCACCGCGAGCGAACGGGAGCGACCGTGGTTCGAACCCGCCCGAGCCCGTTTCTGGGACGAACGAAGTGAGTCACAGAAATGTATGCGAGGCGGGTTGAATTCTATCGGTCGCGCGCAGCGAAGCGAGCACGTCCGATTTCGGTTCGAACCCGCCCGACCCCGGTTCGACCCCTCGATGACGAGCCTTTTTGAGCACGTTCTCATCGCTTGAACCGAGATCGTTGCCGGCGCGGTGAACGCTCTAAACCTTCAGCCGCTCGGCTCTACATGGTTGCTGACGTGGTGAACACCGCCAAAGCCCCAGCCGGGAGGACTCGCGCACCTCGCTGCGGTCCTCAGTCGCTCGCGCTGCTCGCTCCCTGCGGTCCTTACATCGGTGGGCTTCGTCCTCCCGGCTGCCCCTTTGAGTCCCACCTCGCACAGCACCGCCCCGCACCTCACGCCTCCCCAGCCTCGTCGACTGCCCTCCGCTTCGCTCCGGCCAGCCGACTCCCTCGCGCGGTGCCGTTCGCGGCCGCCGAGGGCGGCCGCTCACGGGCACGCGCCACCGCACCGCGGGTCTTCGTTCCTCCGTATCCGACTCTCCCTCGGTTCACCCGCCGAACAGGCTGGAGTGGACCGGGGCGTGGTCCGGGTCGCGGTCGGACTCGGGGTCCTCGTCGTCTCCACCCGCGTCGTCGACGGCCCGGCCCTCCACCCCGTCGGCGAGGAAGTCGCGGAGCGGCGGGCCGACGCGTTCGGGCTCGACGAGGAACGCGTCGTGGCCGTGGTCGGAGTCGATCACGTGGTGGGCGACGGGGACGTCTCGCTCGCGGAAGGCGGTCGCGACCGACGCCGACTGCTCGACGGTGAAGTGCCAGTCGCCGGTGAAGCTCAAGAGGAGTGCCTCGCCCTCGAAGGCGGCGAGCGCGTCGGCGTCGGAGCCGTAGCCGGCGGCGAGGTCGTACTCGTCCATCGCGCGCGTGAGATAGAGGTAGCTGTTGGCGTCGAACCGCTCCGCGAACCCCTCCGCCTGGTAGTCGAGGTACGACTCAACCTCGCGGTACGGGAAGAAGGCGGCCGCGGGGTCGGCCTCGAGCCCCAGATCGCCCTGCTCGCGGCTCAGCGAGTCTCGACCCGCCGAGCGCCGGCCGAACTTCTTCTCCATCGACGCCTTCGAGAGGTACATCACGTGGCCGATCTGTCGGGCCATCGCGAGCCCGGTGTCGGGCGAGTCGCGACCCTCGCCGTAGTAGTCGCCGCCGTTCCAGTTCGGGTCCGCGCGGATCGCCCGGCGCGCGATCGCGTCGAGTCCGAGACACTGCGCGTCGAGCCGGGCGGCGGCGGCGATCGGGACGATCCGGTCCACGTCGTCCGGGTAGCGCTTCGCCCACTCGAGGACGTTCATCCCGCCGACGCTCCCGCCGACCACGGCTCGAAGCCGGCCGACGCCGAGGTGGTCGAGCAGCCGGCGCTGCGCGCGCGTCCAGTCCTCGACTTGAACCGGCGGGAACGCCGTCCCCCAGCGGTCGTGGTCGGGCTCGTCCGCGAGATCGAGGTCCGCGGGCCGCTCGCTGGCCGGTCCGGAGGTGCCGTAACAGGAGCCGGGGACGTTCGCGCAGACGACGTAGTACTCGGTCGTGTCGATCGCCTTTCCGGGGCCGACCACGTCGTCCCACCACGCGCGGGCCTGGCCGGCCTGGCCGGCGTCGGCGTCGCGCTCCGGCGTCCGGGCGACGTTCTGGCTGCCGGTGAGCGCGTGACACACGAGGACGACGTTGTCGCCGTCGAACTCGCCGTACGTCTCGTAGGCGACGCGCAGGTCGGGGATCGACCGGCCGCACTCGAAGGTGAACTCCCCGAGCGCCGCGACGCCGGCCTCGGTGGGCGTCGCCGCCATGTTCACCGCCCCTCCTCCGGCGCTCCGCCGTTCGTCCCGGCTCGGTCCGTCCCCGCGTCCTCCGCCGCCTCCAGCGCGGCGTCGAGGTCGGCGATCACGTCCGCGGACTCCTCGATGCCGACCGAGAGCCGGACCATGTCCTCGGTGACGCCCGCGGCCGCCCGCGCCGCCTCGTCGAGCTGTGCGTGCGTGGTGGAGGCGGGGTGGATAACCAGGGTCTTCGCGTCGCCGATGTTCGCGAGGAAGCTCGCGAGGTCGACCGACTCACACAGCGTCTTCGCGGCCGCGTACCCGCCGGCGGTCCCGAAGGTGACCATCCCGCCGTACCCCTCCAGATACGCGCTCGCGTCGTCGTGGGTCGGGTGGTCGCCGAACCCCGGGTACGTCACCCAGTCGACGCGGTCGTCCCCGCGGAGGAACTCCGCGACGTCGCGGGCGTTCTCGCAGTGACGCTCCATCCGGAGCGGGAGCGTCCCCACGCCCTGGAGCGTTTGCCAGGCGTCGAATGGGGACTGCTGGCTCCCCGTGGGTCGGACCGCCCGCTGGCGGACGACGTTCGCGAAGGCGGCGTCGCCGAACCGCTCCACGAAGTCGATCGGGAACGCCGGCGACTCCCCGGAGAGCTCCTCGTACTCCGCGTCCGGGTGGTCCCACGGGAAGGTGCCGCCGTCGACGACGATCCCCCCGACCGTGGTGCCGTTGCCGGTGATCCACTTGGTCGTCGACTCCCAGACCACGTCCGCGCCGTGCTCGATCGGCCGGCAGAGCGCGGGGGTCGCGAACGTGTTGTCGACGACGAGCGGGACCGCGCGGTCGTGGGCGATCCCCGCGAGCCGCTCGAAGTCGGGCGTGACGAGCGAGGGGTTCGAGAGCGTCTCCACGTGGACGAAGGCGGTGTCGTCGTCGATCGCCTCGGCGTACCCCTCGTAGTCGGTAGTGCCGACGAGGCGGGTCTCGATCCCGCGGCGGTTCGCGACGGTGGTGAGGTGCGTCGCGGTGCCGCCGTACATCTCCTCGCTGGCGACGACGTTGTCGCCGGCGCTCGCGAGCACCGTGGTGATCGCGTCGAACGCGCCCATCCCCGAGGCGGTCGCGACCGCGCCCGATCCGCCCTCCAGGTCGGCGAGGCGGTTCTCGAGGGCGCGAACGGTCGGGTTCGAGACGCGGGAGTAGACGTCGCCGTCGGCCCGGAGCGCGTACAGGTCCGCCGCCGAATCGGCGTCCTCGAACGCGTACGAGGTCGTCTGGTGGATCGGCATCGCGCGAGCTCCGGTCGCCGGGTCGGCGGTCGACCCGGCGTGGAGACTCCGGGTGTCGAACCCACGTGTCATGTGTGTTGCGCATATATCTACGAATATCTATAACTGTCAGTTACGGCAAGCCCTGCCGGACCCGTGGCGGTCCGCCCCCCTGCCGCCGGCCGAACGCCTTTGCGCCCGGCGGCCCACGGTCCGGCATGGCCACGGACGACGCCGTATCCCGGCTGGTCGAGGCGCTCACGCTCGAGGAGGCGGGTCGACTCGTCTCCGGCACGACGGACCCGGCCGGCCGCGCGACGGGCTACCTCGGTGGAGTCGACCGGCTCGAGGTTCCTCCGTTGACCCTGGTCGACGGGCCGCTCGGGGTCCGGATCCCGGGCGAGTCGGCGACCGCCTTTCCCGCCCCGATCGCGCTGGCCGCGACCTTCGACGCCGACCTGGCCCGCGAACACGGGGCCGCGCTCGGCCGCGAGACGAGGGCGGCCGGGGCCGACGCCCTGCTCGCGCCGGGGACGAACCTGATCCGGGTCCCGCAGGGCGGGCGGAACTTCGAGTACTTCGCGGAGGACCCCGTGCTGTCGGCCGCGACCGCCGCGGGCGTCGTCGAGGGGATCGAGTCCGCGGACGTGATCGCGACGCCGAAACACTACGTCGCGAACTCCCAGGAGACGGACCGCGCGACGGTCAGCGCCGAGATCGGCGAGCGCGCGCTCCGCGAGCTGTACCTCCCGTCGTTCCGCGCCGCGGTCGCGGCCGGTGCCGGATCGGTGATGTCGGCGTACAACCGCGTGAACGGGACCCGGATGAGCGACCACCGCCGACTGCTGACGGACGTGTTGAAGGAGGAGTGGGGGTTCGACGGCTACGTCGTCTCCGACTGGTACGGCACCGAGGGCGCGGTCGACGCCGCGGCCGCCGGTCTCGACGTCGAGATGCCGGGCGTCCCGATGGGAGACGAGGCGGACGGGGCGGACGAGCCCGGAGACGACGGCGACGACGTGGAGGCCGGCGACGACGGGACCGACGGGGCCGACGGAGACGACCCCGCCGACCCGCTCCCGCCCGAGATCGCCCGCGGGATGCCCGACCCGGAGACGTGCGAGCCGTTCGACGAGGCGCTCCCCGCCGCGGTCAGGGACGGGTCGCTCCCGCGGGAGCGGCTCGACGACATGGCGGCGCGCGTCCTCCGGACGATGGACCGGGTCGGCCTGCTGGACGGGGACCGAGCCCCCGCTGACGTCGACGCCGACGCCCACCGCCGGCTGACGTTTCGGGTGGCGACGCGGGGGTCGGTCCTCCTGGAGAACGACGGCGTCCTCCCGCTTCCGGCCGACGCCGACGTCGCGCTCGTCGGTCCCGCGGTCGACGAGGCGGTCCTCGGCGGGGGCGGCTCCTCGGAGACGACGCCGGAGACGACCACGACGCCGCGGGAGGGCCTCGAGGCGCGCGCGGACGGAACCGTGACCGTCGCGCCCGGTCACCCGCCGGTCGAGGGGATCTCGATGTTCGACTTCCTGGGCGGTGACGACGTCGGCGGCGACGGCGGCGACGGGGAGAACGAACCCGGCGAGAAGGAGACGCGCGAATCGGACGACTCCGCGGACGACCCCGCGACCGACGACGCCGCGGACCTCGACGCGGCGGTCGCGGCCGCCGAGGTCGCGGACGTCGCCGTCGTCGTCGTCCGCGACGCCACCACGGAGGCGCTCGACCGGGACGGGATCGGGTTCCCCGACCGCCAGGACGAACTGGTCGAGGCGGTCGCCGCGGCCGCCGACCGGACCGTCGTCGCGGTCGCCGCGAGCGGCCCGGTCGAGCTCCCGTGGCACGACGCGGTCGACGCGGTCCTCCTCAACTGGTACCCCGGACAGGTCCACGGCGACGCGCTCGCCGCGCTGTTGTACGGCGATGCCGATCCGGGGGGCCGGCTCCCGGTCACGTTCGCGCCGGAGTCCGCGTACCCGACGGCCGACCGCCGGCGCTTCCCCGGCGTCGACGGGCGCGTCAGCCACGACGAGGGTGTCCTCGTCGGCTACCGCTGGTTCGACGCCCGCGACCCCGATCCGACCTACCCGTTCGGTCACGGCCGCTCGTACGCGGCGTTCGAGTACCGCGACGCCGCTCTCGACGTCGACGAGGAAGGCGAGGAAGTGGGTGACGTCGCCGTCACGGTCACGGTCGAGAACGTCGCCGACCGCGACGGGCGCGAGGTGGTCCAGACGTACGTGCGGCCGCCGCGCGTCGCGGGCGTCGACCGCCCCGTCCGCGAGTTCGCCGGGGCGGAGAGCGTCGCCGTCGCCGCCGGCGGGACCGAGACGGTCACGATCCGCCTCGACGACCTCGCGTTCTCCCGGTACGACCCCGAGGCGGGGTGGACCGTCGATCCCGGCGAGTACGTCGTCGAGGTCGGTCGCTCCGCGCGGGACGCCCGGATCGAACTGACGGTGGAGCGGTGACTCTCGAGGCACGATCCGCCCCTCTCCCCGACCCGTCGAGCGAAACGTGCGTTTATCCCCGATGCCGCCCCACGGACCGGTAATGGCAGCCGCCGACATCCCCGTTCCCGCGCTCGGCGATCGGGCCCGCGCCTGCGCCCGTCGCCTGCGCGAGGCCGACCGCGTCCTGCTCGCCTCACACATCGACGCCGACGGGCTCACGAGCGCCGCCGTCGCGTCGGCGGCGCTCGCGCGGGCGGGGATCGACCACGAGGTCGTCTTCGAGAAGCAGCTCGACGCCGAGTCGATAGCGGGGATCGCCGCCCGCGGGTTCGAGGTGGTCTGCTTCACCGACTTCGGCTCCGGCCAGATCGACGTCATCGCCGACCACGAGGCCCGCGGCGACTTCGTTCCCGTGATCGCCGACCACCACCAGCCCGCCGACGCCGACACGACGTTCCACCTCAATCCCCTGCTCGAGGGGATCGACGGGGCGAGCGAGCTCTCGGGGGCGGGCGCGAGCTACCTCCTCGCCCGCGCGCTCGAGGGGCCCGACGGCGACAACCGCGACCTCGCGGCGCTGGCGGTCGTCGGCGCGGTCGGCGACATGCAGAACGGCGACGGCGGGCTCGTCGGCGCGAACGAGGCGATCGTCGCGGACGGCGTCGACGCGGGCGTCCTCGAGGAGCGCACCGACCTCGACCTGTACGGCCGACAGACCCGGCCGCTCCCCAAACTGCTGGAGTACGCCTCCGACGTACGGATTCCGGGGATCTCCAACGACGAGGCGGGCGCGATCGGCTTCCTTCGGGACCTCGACGTCGACGCGCGACGCGACGGCGAGTGGCGGCGCTGGGTCGACCTCGACGACGCGGAGCGGCGGACGCTCGTCTCCGCGCTGATACGGCGCGCCGTCGCCTCCGGCGTTCCCGCGGACCGGATCGAGCGGCTCGTCGGCACCTCCTACACGCTGCTCGACGAGGAGTCGGGAACCGAACTGCGGGACGTCAGCGAGTTCTCGACGCTGCTCAACGCGACCGCGCGATACGAGCGCGCGGACGTGGGGCTGGCGGTGTGTCTCGGCGACCGCGACGCCGCGCTCGCGGAGGCGCGACGGCTGCTCCGGAACCACAGGCGGAACCTCTCGGAGGGGCTCCAGTGGGTGAAATCCGAGGGCGTGACCCACGAGGAGCACCTCCAGTGGTTCGACGCCGGCTCGCGGATCCGCGAGACGATCGTCGGGATCGTCGCGGGCATGGCCGCCGGTTCGCCGGCCGTCGACCGTTCGAAGCCCGTGATCGCGTTCGCGGAGAAGAACGCGGAGGAGCTGAAGGTCTCCTCGCGCGGGACCGGACGGCTGGTTCGGCGGGGGCTCGACCTCTCGGCCGTGATGCGGGAGGCGAGCCGGTCCGTGGGCGGCGACGGCGGCGGCCACGACGTCGCCGCCGGCGCGACGATCCCGAGCGGCGAACGCGACGCGTTCCTCGCGTCGGCGGACGCGCTGGTCGGGGATCAGCTCTCGTAAGCGACCGGCGGCGAGTCCGGCGAAACCCCGCCGAAACGGGACCCGTCACTTCAGGGTGACGTACGTCAGAAACGAGATCGCGAGCAGTTCGAGCACGCGCATCCCCAGGACGACCCGTCCGACGAGCGGGTCCATGGCGTAGAGCGTGTTCATGCTGCTGAAGAAGAACGCGATCGCGACCAGGTTCTCGACGAGCAGGACGGCACTGAACCCAACCAGTCCGAGCACCAGCGTCGAGCGGAACTGGCGGTAGTTGTCGAGCCAGACGGCGGCCAACACCGCGAGCAGCACGCTGTTGACGCCGGTGAGCAGGATCCCGGCCAGCGTCGGCGCTCCCATGGCCATCGTCACGTCACCCGCTCCGTGATCTCCTCGAAGGTGTCGGCGTGTCGCTCGAACCGGTCGGTCAGGAAGTACAGCTTCCCGTAGTCGTGGTCGCTCGGCTCGACGACGTCGTGTTCCTCTAGCATCTCCATGTGGTGTGTGATCGTGTTGTAGTCGACGTCCAGTTTCTCGGCCAGCTCGTTCGCGTTCCGCGGCCGGTTCCGCAGTTCGCGGACGATCCGGACCCTGTTTGCGCCACCGCGGCTCGCGGCGAAGAGGTACCACAGGGCCTTCTCCATTTGGTGTGTGTCAGTGTCTCGGGGGCGGTCAAAGTCGTTTCGACGTCCGCGGGTTCGCTCGAAGGTCCACGGGCCGTCCCCGCTCACCCGCCGACCGTCCGCCGGACCCACCCGGACGCGCCGGTCGGCGAGGGGTCGGACCTCTCGTGCGTCTGGAGCGTCCCGGTCCCGTCCGTCGCCCGGACGACCACCTCGTGTGTCCCGTCCGGTTCGAAGACGTGACGCCACTGTCGCCAGACGTCCTCGTCCGCGAGCGGCTCCGAGAGCGTCGCGTCGGTCCACGACTCCCCTCCGTCCGTCGAGACCTCCACGCGGTCGATCCCGCGCGTCCCGGCGTACGCGTGACCGGCGAGCTCGATCCGTCCGTCGGGGAGGTCCGTGATACCCTCCTCCCAGAGCTTCGCGACGGTCTCGACCTCGCCCGTTCCCTCCCAGCCGCGCTCCTCCCAGTAGCCCTCCTCCTCCGTCTCCAGCAGCTCGATCTCCGTCAGCCACTTCACGTTCGTCTCGCCCCAGTGGCCCGGGATGAGCACGCGAACCGGATGTCCGTGACTCGGGGGAAGCTCCCGCCCGTTCATCCCCCACGCCAGGAAGCCGTCGGCGAGGACCTCGACCGGGAACTGGACGTAGTAGCCGTCCGCCCCGTGTAACATCGCGCAGTCGCAGTCGCCCGAGGGATCGACGGACTCGAGCAGCGGCCGGATCGGCGTTCCGGTCCAGACGGCGGTGTCTAGCTTCCGTCCGTTCAGCGGCTCGCCGACGCACCGCAACGAGATCGCCCGGTGTTCGACCGGTCGGTCGATCAGGTCGTCGAACGCGACCGTTCGTTCCGCCCCGGTCTCGCCGGTGAACGTCAGCGACCACTCCTCGGTGGTGACCTCCGGGTCAAACTCCGAGATGTCGACGTTGTAGAACCCGTCGATGGGGCTCACCAGTCCGTGGAGGTCGTCGCTTTCGAGCTCGAGCGACGCCGACCCCAGATCCCGGATCCGCGACTCGGCGCCCGCCGACCGCGGCGCGCCGGCGAGCGGATCGTCCTCCGTCGCGAGCGCTCGCCGCCCGCCGACCGACGAGACGACGAACCCGAGCGCTCCCGCGACCGCCCCGAGCGTCCGTCGGCGCGCCGAGTCGACCGACGTCGACGAACCGTCGGCGCTCGCGATCGGACCGTCGCCGATCGCGACGACCGCCGCCGCGGGCAGGGCCGGTCCGATCGCGAGCGCCGGCTCTCCCGTCAGTCCGGCCGCGAGGAGCCACGCGCCCGCGCCGGTCGCGACGCCGGCGAGCGGCCGGGAGCCGACCCGATCGGCGAGGCGTCGTCCGACGAACGACACCGCGCCGAACAGTCCGATCGCGGTCGCGATCGCCATCGCGACGTGAAGGAGGTGTCCCGCGTCGCCGACGGTCTCGATCGCGGCGGTCACGATCGGTCCGGGCGTGAGATCGACGATGACCCGATCGACGGGCCGGACGACGAACGACGGCGACCATCCCGTGACGAGATACGAACCGGCGACCGCGGCCGTGCCGGCCGCCGCCGCGAGCAACGCGTCTCGCCGTTCGATGTCGTCGATCACGGTCTACCTCGGGTTCACGGTCACCCGGATAACGTCCTCGACGGCGGGATACTCGTGGCCGTCGTCGACGTCGCTCAGCCGGCGCACGACGCCGTCCTCGTCGTCACCTTGGTCGGGCGCGTCCTGTGCGGGTGCCTGATCGGGGCCGGTTCCGGGCGGTTCCGCGTTCGGCTCCGTGCCGGCGTCGAACAGCGCCACGTCGTCGGTGACGTCCCCCTCGACGGGGTCGCCGTCCGCCGGCCGGAGTTCGATCCCCGCCTCGCCCGGCGACACGAACACGTCGTTCGAAGGGACGAACATCGAGGCGAACGAGAGCCGCTGGCCGGGCGCCGCCTCCACCTCGAACTCGAAGGCGCCGCCCGGCGCGACCGGCGGGGCCCCCGGGACCTCGCCCGTCGGATCGTTCGGGTCCGCGACCGTGTCGGCGGGGGTGTACGCCCCCGCGTCGTGGACCTCCATCGACGCGGCGAGTTCGTCGACGAGTCCGTCCTCGCCCTCGAAGCCCGTCGGCGGCCCGGCCTCGGCGAGCGCTTCGAGCCCGATCGAGGCCGGCTCCCCGACCGCGTAGATCGGGTTCTCGCCCGTGTGGACTCCATACGCACCGGGAGTGAGCCAGACCTGCCCCCCGGTCGACGTGTCGTCGGGATAGACGTCCGTCGAGGCGACGTTCTCGATCCTGACGCCGAACGTCTGCGGCTCGGCGTTCCCCTCGCCGTCGTCAGTTCCGTCCTCCTCCATCCCTCCGCCGTCGTCCATTCCCTCGCCGTCACCCATCTCCCCGTCGCCGTCCATGTCCTCTCCGTCGCCGTCCATACCGTCGCCCGTCTCGCCGTCCGTGCTCTCGTTCCCGTTCATCCCCTCGCCGTCGTTCATGCTCTCGCTGCTCCCGTCGTCACCGAGACATCCGGCGAGCCCGAGCGCCGCGAGACTCCCTGCCGCTCCCAACAGCCGCCGCCGTGGTACGTGATCGGACATACACTCGCCGCCTCGACGGGGACCGGAAAGTACGTTTTTCAAGGATCGGGCGGGTTCCGTTCGGAGTCGGATCGGCGTCGGTCCGAACGCCCTTCGAACTCCGTTCAAACTTCGCCCCGAAACGGTCGCGCCGATCGGGGCACGCGACGAAAAGATGGTCTCGGAACCAACGGTCACGGAACCGAAGCCGGAACGAGGGCCGCTCGCCGCGGTTCCGGCCGTCCCGACCGCGCGGCCTCACGCCTCGCCGATGTCCCGGAACATCGCGCGGTAGTCGTCCGTCGACAGCGACTCCGCGATGGCGTCCATGTCGGCGTCGATCTCCTCGAGCCGGTCGACGAGTTCGGCGAACGCCTCGTTGCCGTCCAGTTGGGCGGCCGGCTTCTGTGCCTTGAGGACCGCCCGCTTGGTCGCCAGCGACGCGGCCTCCTGGAGGAGGTCGTCGTACTCGTCGCGGGTCAAGAGCGTCTCGAGCGCGGCCAGAAGGTTCGCCCGGCTCACCGGCTTGGTCAGATACAGGTCGAAACCCATGCCGATGATGTCGAAGTCGGGCTCGACCGCGGTCACCATCGCGACCCGGCAGTCGAGGCCCTTCGCGCGGATGTGTTCGAGCACGTCGTCGCCGCTGCCGTCGGGGAGCCGACGGTCGAGGAGGACGGCGTCGACGCGTTCGTCGACGACGTCTTTCGCCTCGGCGGCCGTCTCGGCGACGGTGACGTCGTAGCGCTCCTCGAGGAAGCCGGCGTACAGCGCCGCGATATCCGGCTCGTCCTCCACGACGAGGACCGTCGCTTCGCTCACCGTCGATCACCGTCGGAGACGACGGGATACGCTTCACCGAACATACTGGACGTGGCGGCGTGTCGACGAATAAAGCTGTCGCCGTCTGTCCACCCGCAAAAATCCGGTCGTCTCCCGGCTCCACAGCGACTCGAACGGATCGTCTTTTATGTACTCCGGCCGCGAAGACCGACGCGAATGTCAGAACTCGTCTCTACCGGAGTCGAGGGGCTCGACTCGATCCTCACCGGCGGCATCACGGAGCAGTCGACCGTTCTGGTCTCCGGCAACCCCGGCACCGGAAAGAGCATCTTCGGGATCCAGTACCTCTACACGGGCGTCACCGACCACGACGAGCGCGGCGTGTACGTCTCCTTCGAGGAGGACGAAGCGGACATCCGCGCCGCCGCCGAGTCGGTCGGGTTCGACGACTTCGGCGAGCTGGTCGACGACGACCAGATCGTGATCCTCGACAAACGGCAGATGCTTCGCGAGACCGACTTCTCGACGGCCGTCGACAAGCTGCTCGACACCATCGAGGGCGAGGACTTCGACCGGCTCGTGCTCGACTCGCTGTCGATGTTCCAGCTGTTCTTCGAGAACGAACAGGAGAAGCGGACGTACCTGCTCAAGTTCTCGGATATCCTCAAGGCCAACGGACTGACCTCGCTTCTCATCAACGAGCAGGGAGCGGTGTTCCCCGACACCGAGGTCGGACTGGAGAACTTCCTCACCGACGGCAACATCTACTTCATCCAGACGCCGACGGACTCGGGAGTGAACCGCTACGTCTGGGTCGCGAAGATGCGCAAACAGGACATCGACACGGACATCTTCCCGATGGAGATCGGGCAGGGCGGGATCACGGTCCACGAGCGGGCGGGCGGCTTCTCGATGATGAGCCGGTCGGACGAGCCGTCGTTCTGACCGGCGGCGGGGGAGCGCCGGTCCGATCGGCTTGGGACGGTTCGTGGTTCAGTCCGGTTCGCGGCTCGGTACGGTCCAAGATCCGGTCCGATCTACCCTTCAGTCCCCTCTCGCCGAGAGGTCGCGCCACACGTCGTCGAGGCGGTTCTTGACCGCGGAGCGCTCCTCGACCTCGACGGTAAGCCCGTCCCGGAAGTCGACGTCGACGCCGTCGACCTTCCGGCGGTACACCTTCACGCGGCGGTGTTCGTCCGAGAGCGGTCGGTCGTGAAGCTCGAGCAGGTCCGCCTCCTCCAGCTCGTTGATCCGCCGGTAACACGTCGCGATGGGCACGTCCAGCTCCTCGCTCAGGTCCTGTGCGGACTTGGCGTCGCCCGTCGCTGTCAGGATGTCCGTGTTGTACTTGTTCCCGAGCACCGTGATCAGGTCGTCCCCCACCATTATCGTTATCAATTGTGAGTTTCCGACCCAAAAAGATATCGGTAGGTACTCTCGTCGCCGCCGGTGCTCGTCGAGTCGTCGACGCAGAACGGTCGGATTTGGGTGTCTGCGGTCGTGCGGTGCTCGGTCGCGATCGGGCGATCGAGATACAGGAATATTATCGGTATTGATACGCGTTACCGGAGGTTTATCGTGGCCGGACGGGCAGGCCGCGTATGGACCCCATCGAAGGCCTGTATCTCGTGACGACCGTCGTGCTCGCGGGGGCGAGCGCGACGCTGTCGGCGTTCGCGGTGACGGCGTACCGCTCCTCGGGGCGGACCGCCATGGCGTACCTCGCCGTCGGGTTCGGCCTCGTCGTCGTCGCCGCGCTCGCCACGCCCCTCGCGGCGTTCCGGACCGCGTTCGCGAACCCCCGAGCCTTGCTCTTGGTCAACACCGGGCTGCTCGCCGGGTCGATGGCGCTCGTCGCGGGGAGCCTCGCGGTCTACGAGCCCGGCACGCGCGAGTTCGTGATCTCGGAGTCGGAGATGGCCGAGCTTCGAGAGCGGTGAGTCGCGGATCCAGATCTGATAGTCGGTTCCCTGTTTCGTTCTTCTTTTCTGTAATTACTTATGTAATATAATCCCAAAAACCGCACGACAGCAGTTGTTTATCAGATTGAATAACCAGCCCCGTGTCTTTAATAGGTGATTCCCGCTCCGTAGCGATAACGCCCGCCGGGCGGACCGCGGGCCCACACAACAACCAATGTTCGAAACCATACTGGACGAGGAAGAGCGCGGTCAAGTGGGGATCGGGACGCTCATCGTGTTCATCGCGATGGTGCTGGTGGCGGCGATCGCCGCCGGCGTCCTGATCAACACCGCCGGGTTCCTCCAGACGCAGGCGGAGGCAACGGGCGAGGAGAGTACGAGCCAGGTGAGCGATCGGCTCCAGGTAGTGAGCCAATCCGGAACCTTCGACGACAGTAGTTTCACTCCTGGCCAGATCGACACGCTCCAGTTCGTTGTCGCTCAATCACCGGGGGCTACTAACGTTGATCTCTCGCAGGTCTCTGTTGAGCTCATCGGTACTGATGGTCAGGAGACGTTCGTTTTGGGAGATTCCGGAACTAATATTAACATTTTCAAGGGAGATAATACAAACGTCCTGACGGATACTAGCGATCGAGCTGAACTGACGGTCAATCTCGACGATGGAGGATCCAATCCTGATCAGATCGGTAGCGGCTACGTACTACAAGAAGGTGATTCACTCTCCGTGACGTTCACGACCGCGAGCGGTGCGACGACGACGACGGAGATCCGCGTGCCAAGTACCGTCGTCAGTGATTCCGTGAGGCTGTAACAATGTTTGAGTTCATCACCAACCCTGAAGAGCGCGGTCAGGTGGGTATCGGGACGCTCATCGTGTTCATCGCGATGGTGCTGGTGGCGGCGATCGCCGCTGGCGTCCTGATCAACACGGCCGGGTTCCTCCAGACGCAGGCGGAGGCAACGGGACAGGAAAGTACCGATCTCGTCTCCGAGCGGATCGACGTGACGAGCGAGGTCGGTATCGTCTCGTCGAGTAACACTAACGAACTAGCTGAGATCCGTCTGAGCGTCTCGGGTGCGCCCGGTGCTGACCAGATCGATCTGAGTGAGACGACGATTCAAGCAGTCGGTCCCAACGGACAGGCAAATCTCGTCTTTACATCCGTTGACGCAGATGACCAAGACCTCAGTTCGGGTGATGCGGACTTCGCCTACAAAATCGAGCAAGGCGAATTCGCGGTGCTGAAAAGTGATGGTTCTATCGCTACTGACAGCGACGCAGTTCTCGGTGATCAGGACCAGTTTACCATCGTCGTGAATCCCGCAGCCCAGCCGTTCGGTTCTTTAGATGACGGTGATACTGCTTCGTCAGTGTACGGTAGTAGCCAATTCAATGCCATCGCTGGCGACCCGAGCAATATCTTTGGAGAGGGAGAAACGTCTTCGCTCACCATCGTTTCGCCGTCTTCGGCGACGACATCGGTTGAACTGACGGCACCTGATCTGTTCAACACCAACGGCGAAGCGGTTCGGCTGTAACGGCTCTTCTTTCGACTGTCTCTTTTGTTTCTAAAATCTGCCACGTTTTAGAAGCATTCTAATCGGATGGTTCTTGCTTGTTATCGATATAGATAATCTAGACCTACCGCTTATATGACTGTTCATATTTCTCATGAGTACGGCCCGAGATCGGTACTCACGGGCGCAAACACACGATGTTCGAAACAATACTGGACGAGGAAGAGCGCGGTCAGGTGGGCATCGGGACGCTCATCGTGTTCATCGCGATGGTGCTGGTGGCGGCGATCGCCGCCGGCGTCCTGATCAACACTGCCGGGTTTCTTCAAACACAGGCAGAGGCAACGGGCGAAGAGAGTACAGCACAGGTGAGCGATCGGCTCCAAGTCGTGAGCCAATCCGGAACATTTGACGACGCTCTTGACCCAGGGCAGATTGTCGAGCTTGATTTCGTGCTTGCTCAGTCACCGGGTGCATCCAACGTTGATCTGAGTGAGACTTCGGTCGAACTCATCGGACAGGACGGTCAGGAGACGTTCACACTCACTACTGCTGATGATGGGACCGGTATTGACATGTTCAAAGGTGAGAACTCACCCGTCCTAACCGACAGCAGTGACCGCGCCCAAGTGACGATCGGACTTGATTCGAGTAGTACCTTGGTCGACAACAACGCAGGTAGTAGCGCCTACGTTCTTGAACAGGGTGAGTCGCTTACGGTGACGTTCACGACCGCGAGCGGTGCGACGACGACGACGGAGATCCGCGTGCCAAGTACCGTCGTCAGTGATTCCGTGAGGCTGTAACAATGTTTGAGTTCATCACCAACCCTGAAGAGCGCGGTCAGGTGGGCATCGGGACGCTCATCGTGTTCATCGCGATGGTGCTGGTGGCGGCGATCGCCGCTGGCGTCCTGATCAACACGGCCGGATTCCTTCAGTCACAGGCGGAAGCAACGGGACAAGAAAGTACGGACCTCGTCTCCGAGCGGATCGACGTGACGAGCGAAGTCGGTATCGTGGGTAGCGAGGCCAACGGTGAGCTATCGGAGATCCGTCTGAGTGTTTCGGGCGCACCCGGTGCCGACCAAATCGATCTAACTGAAACCACTATTCAGGCTGTCGGGCCTGGTGGGCAGGAGAATCTTGTGTTCACAAGCTCGGCTTCAAACGCAAACGAAGTAACACAGCTATCTGTTCCAGCAATATCAACAGGTGACTCCACCACTAGCGTAACTATCAATTACGACAACATTGATGGACTCGCTTCCGGTGATTCCGATCAAGATCTGGTTGTCGAATATGACGCTGGTGGTGATGGTTCGGTAGAAGACACTACCACGGTAACGGGGACGGCCCTTGACGGCCAAACGATTACCTTTGACTCGAGTGGTACAGGCGACAGTGAGATCAACACCGGAGGATCTCTTGCCGACGGTGACGAATTCACGTTCGACTTACAGGACACTTCCGATAGCACTGTGCTTGAAGAGAGCCCTGTCACGGCAGTTGTTGGAGGCAGTCTCGCCGAGTCTACCACTCTTGATGGCGGCAACAGTGTGGCTAACCTCGGTCCGAATGAATTCGCCGTCGGTTCTGACGGCAGCTTCGAGTCGTCGCCGGTACTTGACGATCAGAACGACTACACGATCCTGATCAATCCCGACGCCGGCGCGCTCGAAAACGATGACGACAGCCCCTTCGGTGAGGGACAGAGCGCCACCCTCGACATAGTTTCGCCCGCGGGTGCGACAACCTCGGTCGAACTCCGCGCTCCCGACCTGTTCAACACCAACGGCGAAGCGGTCAGGCTCTAACGAGCTTCGAACCGCCCGCTAACCACTTTCCCGGCGGCACGTCCGCCCGGAACACCTATTTTCTCGCGCGACAACGCCTACGCCATGAGTGACCACGACGCACCGCCGGCCGACCCCGACGATCTCGATTTCACCGACGACGAGAACGTCGTCGAGATCGGGGAGGGCCGGTACGTCGTCGGAACCAACGGCCGGCCAAACGTCCGGCAGCGATCCGCCGAGTCGGAATCCGATCCCGGCCCGGCGGACGGCTCGGAGTTCCGGTCACCTGCGGATCCAGCGTCTCCCGCCGAGCGCGAGCCGGTCGCCGGCGGGGACGACGCGGGCGGTGTGAGCAGTGCGGGCGGCTCCACGGGCGGGGACGCGGATGTCGACCGCCAAGCCGTGAGCCGGTGGCTGGCCGAGTCCTTCGACGGCGACGGCTTCGACTACGGCGTCGACGTGACGCTCCACGCGAACGGCTCGACCGCCCGCAACCGTATGGTCTCGAACGACGTGACCGCGACGTTCGACACCACCCTCTCGTGGTTCGTCGCCAACGCCGGACCGGGAACCGACCCGGCCGAGGCGCTCGGCCTGCTGCTCGTCGCCGCCGACACGCCGATCGACCTGCCGCCGGTGGTGATCAAGCGGTTCGCGGCGAGCCAGGGTCTCTCCGCCGACGACTCCATCGGCGAGTTGATCCGGGCCGCCGAGGACGCCGGCGGCTTCCGGATCGAGTGAGATCGGGCGATCAGTTGGTCGCGGTCTATTCTAACGCACTGAACACCGCCAAAGCCCCAGCCGTGAGGACTCGCGCGGCTCGTTGTCGTTCGAGACGGCTTCGCCGTCTCGTGATGACGAGAGAGCGAAGCTCTCTCGAACCACGGTCCTCGCTCAGTCGCTATCGCTCCTTCGCTGCGGTGCTTCCTTCGCCGTGCTTCGTCCTCACGGCAGCGAGGCGCTACGCGCCTCTGGAAGCCGGCGGCGTTGCCGCCGGCGACTGCCCCTTTGAGTCCCACCCAACCGCTCCGCACAGCACCTCACGCCTCCCCAGCCTCGTCGGCCGCCCTCCGCTTCGCTTCGGCCGGCCGACTCCCTCGCGTTCCGGTCGCGGGCCTTCGGCTCACTCCCGGGCGCAGGGCGAGAGCGAAGCTCTCGCGTGAAGCCGGCGCGCAGCGCCGGCGACGCCAACCGCACCGCGTATCTATCTCGTCTTGAACTATAGCACGAAGAACAGCACTGCGCCGAGGATCACGAGGACCGCGTACAGCCCCGCCATCGCCTCGCGCTTGAACGTCCCGCCGACCGGCAGCCCGAGCAGCCGCCGGGTCGGCGGGAGGATCGCGATCCCGCCCAGAAGCAGGAACCACGCGCCGGGGTTCGTGATCTGCGTGAGCGCGATCACGATCGTCGCGTATCCGAGCACGTAGCTCCCGCGCCGCCACAGCTGCTCGCGCTCGGTGAGCTCCTCGGCCGCGACGCCGAAGACGTCGGCCGCGGTGACGTCGCCGCTTCCACCCCCGCCGGCTCCGCCAGTACCACTTCCCTTGCCCGACTCCGCGGCCATCTGCTTCGCCTGCCGCTTTACGTACTGGTCGAGCTCCTCGGCGGCCTCCTCGTTCTGCGGCGCGCCGCACTGCGAGCAGAACCGGGCGGAGTCGTCGATCGACGCTTCACAGCGGGGACAGGACTTCATCCTCATCGGAACGGCACCGCGGTCGGGCTTAACTCTTCGGTCCGTATCGCGGATCGACTACGATCTCGTTTCGTTCATTTGGGTCTTCGACCCCTCTATCGACGGTACACGACCGATCCGATAGTTTTCCGATCTGATAATCAGGGGGGCACGTTTTAGTCGGCACGCGGTCGAGTCGTCTCCATCGACTGGCGGCCCGCCGTCCGGCCGGCCGCGCGGACCACGCTAATGTCACAGCCACCCCTGCCCCCATCGACGAACGCGTCCGGTCTCTCGGACGACTCGCCCTCCCTCGACAGCGGATCTATCGGTGCGTCGCTTCTCCGTGGCGTTCTCCTCGTCGTCGTCCTCCTTGGCCTCCTACTCATCGGAACGATCCCGGTCGTCGGGATGTCTTCTCCCGCAGGTGAAGGGACGTCCGTTGACGCCGGAGCCGACGCGATGGCGCTCGACGCGGGAGCGGCAGACGGCCCGGCCACGATCAACGCCTCGTTCGGGTCTGACACGTACACCACGACAGCCGGTGATCTCGTCGAGATGACCGTGAGCGTCGAAGACGGGCCCAAGTACCTTCTCATCGGCGGGAATCGTTTGAGTGATCCGAACGTGCCGGTGGGGTTCGTCGACGTGATCGAGATTAACGGCGAGGGATCGATCAGTCTGACGCTCAACACCCGTACGGCCGGAACGGGGGTGGAGTACGTCTCCGTCACGAGTGAGGAAGGGAGCGCGTCAAGCTGCTCCGTCTCCAGCTGCTCGCTCGAGTTCATCGACGAAGACGGCGAGCCGGTCGGAAGTTCCCTCTCCGAGCTTCCGTCGAGGGCGGGTGCGGACGGATTGGTCCGCCCGCTCGCCTCAGAGCGCTACCGTCTATCGATCGTTGATAATGCGACGTTCACCGTCGACGAGACCGGTATCGTTGCTCCCGCAGCCGGCTCCAGTCGGGCGGATCTCGTCGTGATCGAGCCGGAACGACAGATGATGGAGGAAGTTGAGGTATTCACAACGATGCCGGCCGATCCGGAATCAGATTCTGGCATCGAGTCGATCGGTTCCTTGCGGAGCGCGGGCCTCGAGCGATCGGCCGTCACGAAGGGAGATCGCCTCGTGATCGGCGTCGAGGCCGCCGGGATCTGGGGTGCGATGTCACACCTCGCCGACGACCGGGATGCGGGACCGGTCACTGCTGGCGGGAACGCAACTGGTGCGATTCTCGCCGATCTTCTCACTGCTGAGGAGGGAATTCGCCTACGAATCGAGCAAACGAACCGACCCAATCACGCGACTCCGATCGGACCTGACGAACTCGAGGACGCCACGCTGATCTTCGAGTCGGCGAACGAACTCGAGTCGGCACCGGACGACCCGACCGCCGGCCGTCTCTATCTCGTGATCGACACGAGCGACGGGAACGCGATCGGCGACCGGCTCGATCCCGGCGAGGAGTATCGCGTCGAGTTCGGGCTCGAGGGAGTCGACGGCGAGCGGTATCGCTTTGCCGAGGATCCCGGTGCCGTCGACGCCGATCCTCCCTTCGCCGCCGCTTCCGTCGGCGACGACGGGACTCCCGAGCAGTTCCCGTACCTCTCGACCGACGAGACGGGCGTCTCCGCCGAGGCGACGTTCTCGGTCGAGGAGCGATACCTCCGGTACGACCACGTCACCGACGACGGCGAGATCCTCGTCGACGGCGAGGGCGTCACCGGAACCACCACGCTGTTGCCCGCAACCGAGCTGACGGCCGTGTTCGCCTACGACGGCGGCGAGACGCCGCGAACCTCGGAGTCGACGGTCCGGATCGATGACGGTGGAAACTTCAGCGTCGATCCGGGTATCGGCGAGGCGAAGCCCGGCGATCGTCTAACCGTCGATCTGTACGCCGATTCGATACCCTACGACAGCAGGACGGCGATCGTCGTCGCGGACGCCGAGGAGCCGGACCGGCTGCGGCTCGCCAACGAGACGACCGATCTCAACGTGACCCGCGGCGACACGCTCTCCGAGCTGTCCGTGACGGTTCGAAACGCCGGCGTCGTCGAGAACCGAGAACTCCTGTCGCTCGACGTCGCCGGCGGGGAACTGTACGAGGAGCGGTACGTGACCGTCGCTCCGGACGAGCCGGAAAACGAGACGTTCGACGGGACGACCGTCGATCTCGACCCCGGCACGTACTCGTACACGCTGGCGATCGACGGCGACGAGACGACGGGCACCCTGCGAGTCGAGCCCGATCCCGCGGTGACCCAGATCGACGACGGGACGGACGGCGGCGAGGCGGACGACGCGAACGGGACGGGGACCGGAAACGGAACCAACGTCGCGAACGGCACGGAGCCCGACGACACGGGATCCGGAAGCGAACCCGACTCCGGGAACGGAACGGACCCCGGAGACGGCACCGGGAGTGGGAACGACGCGGCGTCCGGAGACGACGCGGACTCCGGAAACGACGGTGAAACCGCGAACGGCACCGCGGCCGGAGCCGAACCCGCTCCCGACGGAAACGACGGCGACAACCCGGGAACTCCCGCCGGGCCGGCGTCGACTCCCCTCATTCCGGTCGGCACCCGCGAGGCGTTCGGCGGGACGGTCGTCGTGGGCGCGACGTACCTGATCGGTCACTGGGTGTGAGCGTCGGCCGCGCGCCGATCGCGTATCGATCGCGCGCCGCTCGGCGACCGTTCTCAACGATGAGAACCGCGGGCGAGCGGTTAAGTGGACGCCTGCGCCGAGTTCGTGTATATGGCGACGCGCGTGCTCATCGCGGACGATTCGGAGTTCATGCGGAACCTGCTCCGTGAGATACTCGAGGGGGAGTTCGAGATCGTCGGCGAGGCGGAGAACGGGGTGGAAGCGGTGAACATGTACGACGAACACGGCCCCGACCTCGTGATGATGGACATCGTGATGCCCATCCGCGACGGGATCGAGGCGACGACGGAGATCAAAGGCGACGATCCGGAGGCGACGGTTATCATGTGTACGAGCGTCGGCCAGGAGGAGAAGATGAAGGCGGCGATCAAGGCCGGCGCGGAGGGGTACATCACGAAGCCGTTTCAGAAGCCGAACGTCCTCGACGCCATCGGGTCGGCGGTCTGATGCGCGTCGACGTTCGAGCGCTCGGCGCGTGTAACCGGCTCGCGGAACGCGGCGCCGAACGCGCCGCCAACGCGCTGGGCGAGCTGACGGGGTCGGACCTCGCGGTCGAGGTGACGGGCGCGAGCGTCGCCACCGGCGAGGACCTCGCGGAGGCGTTCGCCGGCCGCGAGTCGATCGGCGTGCGGGTCGGGCTCGACGGCGGCCTCGAGGGCGCGGCCGTGCTCGCGTTCGACGCCGAGCAGATCGACGGGCTGCTCTCGGTGTTACCCGGCGGCGCGTCGATGGGTCGGAGCGCGGTGACGGAGGTCGGCAACATCGCGCTCGGCGGCTTCCTCGACGGCTGGGCCAACTACCTCGGGCGGGCGATCGACATGACCCCGCCGCGCTACTTCGAGGCCGACGGCGCGGCGGTCCTGCCGGACGGCGCGCTCGCCGGGGACGGCGTCTTCCTCTTCGAGAGCCGGCTCGACGCGACGGGGACCGACCTCGACTTCTCGATCTACATGCTGCCCGACTCGGGGCCCTTCCGCGACCTCGTGGTCGGGAAGACCGCCGCGGCGGCGACCGCGGGCGCGGAGGGTGCCGGCGGCTCCGCCGGGGGCACGAGCGCCACTGCGGTCCCGTACGAGTCGCTCTCGACGTTCGCGTCGCTGGCGAAGCGCGGCTCGGCGAACGCCGCCGACAACATCGCCATGATGACCGGCCTCGAGACCACCGTCGACGTGAGCCGGCTCCGGTTCGTCCCGCTCGCGGACGTGCCGAGCGAGGTCGGGACGGAGCCGCACGCGGGGACGGTGTTTGAGCTTCGGGGCGAGCCGAGCGGCTACCTCGCGATCCTCTTCTCGGAGGAGTCGGCGGCCGCGATCGCCGAGGCGATGCTCCCGATGGAGCCGGACGAGCCGCTCGGCGACATGGCCGAGAACGCGCTCTGTGAGCTCGGCAACGTGATGACGAGCGGCTTCATCGACGGCTGGGCGAACGTCCTCGGCACGTCCATCTCGCACTCGCCGCCGGAGTTCGTCCACGACATCGGGTCGGCGACGGTCAGCCCGCTCGTCGCCTCGCTGAGCCGGCGTCAGGACTACGGCTTCGTCATCGACGCCGCCATCCGGACGGAGGGGGTCCAGGCGCGGTGTGACGTGTACGCGCTCCCCGACGAGCGCGAACTGGCGGCGGCGCTGGAGCGACTCTCCGGGACATGACCCACCTCACGCCGTCGGGAGACGGGACCGCTCCGGACCGGGGCGATCCCCCCCGACGCGTGAAGGTCGGCGTCGGCGACCTCGCCGTCGCGAGCGACGGGGCCACGCTGACGACGAGCGGGCTCGGCTCCTGCGTCGCGATCGCGATCGTCGACCCGGAGACCGACACGCGCGGACTCCTCCACGCGATGCTCCCGTCCGCCGACGGGGACGCCTCCCGCACGCCCCGTCCGGCGAAGTACGTCGACGCGGGGCTCGACGCGCTCCTCGACGAGCTGGCGTCGGCCGGCGCGTCGCCCGGTCGGCTCGAGGCGCGGCTCGTCGGCGGCGCGGAGATGCTCGACCTCACGGCCGCGGTCGGTCCGCGGAACGTCGAACGCGCCCGCGAGAGCCTGGAGCGCGCCGGGATCCCGATCGTCGCCGCGGACGTCGGCGACGCCGTCGGCCGGACGGTGCGGTTCCTGTCCGGCGGCGACCTCGCCGTGCGGGCCGCGGACGGCTTCGAACGGACGCTGTAGGGGCCGCCGGGGGCGCTCCCGTCCCGCGCGTGTTCTCACGCCTGATATTTTGAGGGGTGGGTTGAAGTGTCGTCTGGCGGTTGCTGTGATCAATGGGCCTCGAACTATCGGCGTGGGGCGTCTCGACGGTCGCTTGGACAGTCGCCACGCTGGGGCTCGTCGGTGCGAGCGTTCTCGACCGGTTCCTCGACGACGACGGCGACGACGCGGACGGTGGCGACGAGGTCTTCGGCGGCGGAACAGGAGGAGGCGGCGGCATGGCCGGTGGTATGGGAGGCGGCGACGGGATGGGCGGTGGCGGTATGGGGGGAGGCGGTGGCGGTATGGGGGAGGCGGTGGCGGTATGGAGGGAGGCGACGGAATGGGTGGCGGGATGGGCGGCGGCGGCTTCGACGACTTCGACGGGATGGACGAGTGGGACGACGACTTCGGCGACGGCGGGGACGGGAGCGGCTCCGGCACCGACGAGCTGGAGAAGCGGCTCGACGACCTCGAGGCGGAGGTCGCCACCCTCTCCTCGACGGTGTCGACGGTGCGCTCGGAGAACGAGGAGATCTCCGCCGCGGTCGACGACATCGAGGAGGACGTTCGGAACCTCCTCGACATCTACGAGATGGTCACCCGCGGGATCAACCCCTTCGTCGACGAGTCCGGCGGCTTCAACGGCGGCGGTGCCGCGGAGAACTCCTTCGGCCTCTTCGACGACGACGGCGACGACGAGGCCGAAGCGGAGCTCGACGACGACGTCGCGAGCGCGGACGCGGACGGGTTCTTCGACGAGGAGCTGCTCGACGACGACCTCGAGGACGACTTCGACGACCTCGAGGAGGCGGACGACGGGGGCGAATCGAGCGGCGAACCGGACGACGGCGAACCCGCCGACGCCGCGTCCGAGACCGACCCGGCGGAGGAAGACGACGACATGAACGACGACGGAAAGAGCTTCAGCGAACTCAAAGAGGAGTACGACGCCGGGGAGGCCGACTGGGCCGACGACGCCGGCGACGAGACGGCGTCCGGGGAGGACGCCTTCGAGGACGGGACGGACCCGTTCGACGACGACTTCGACGACGACTTCGAGGACGGCATCGGCAACGACGGCCTCGACGAGGACTCCCGAGACGGGATCGGATCCGACGCCGACGGGGAGTTCGAGGACGACGCCGTCGAGACGCAGCCGGGACCGGGGACGGATCCGCACGGGGAGTCCGCCGCCTCCCCCGGCCCGAAGCCGGGCGGCGACCCCGCCGAGGCGAACGGGGACGGCTTCGAGTACGTCGGCCGCGACGACCTCTCGGGCCGGCGCGGCAAGCCGTACCTCACCGAGCTGCCCGGCGACTACGTCGGCGACCTGCTCGTGATGGAGTGGCTGGAGTTCCTCGTCTCCGAGAGCGACGTCACCGACGCGGTGCGGGCGGTGAACTACTACGAGCGCATCGAGTGGGTCGGCTCCGACGCCGCCGCGCGGCTCCGCGACTTCCTCTCGGGCTTCGGCACGATCGACCGCAACCTCGTCGACCGGCCGGGAACCGACCGGCTCGTCCGCGAACACCACACGCGGAGTCTGCGGTACATCACCCAGCTCAACGGGACGGGCGGCCACCTCGTCCTCCTCGACCGATGGGACGACCTCGCGGGCGGATCGATGGTCGGCGGCGGACCGCCGGCCGCGCCCCGTGGCTCCCGTGGCCGGGACCGACGCGGAGCGCCGTCCAACGGAACCGCGGAGACCGCCGGAGAGCGGTCGAACGGGACGGATACGCGGGACGGAACCGGTCGTCGCTCGCGGACGGGCGACGGTCGCGGCCGGAACGGCGGGTCCCCCCGACCGATGAACGACCCGGATCCGCATCCCGACCGAGCCGACCCGGCGGACGGAGGGTGGGGAGATGGGCGTTAGCGTCTCGGCGTCGACGGCCATCATCGTCGCGGGGATGTTCTTCGCCTTTACCGCCTTCTACCCCGTCGCGGCCAACGGGTTCGACCGCGTCACCGAAGGCGAACGCGACGTCCACGAGCGGGCGCTCGAACGACAGAACACGGCCTTCTCCGTCGACTCCGCGACGTTCAACGCGAGCGGGAACGACCTGCTCGTGGTGAACGCGACCAACGAGGGCTCGGTCGGGCTCGTCGTCGTCGACGCCACGCTGGTCGTCGACAACGAGTACGTCGACGTCGCCGAGGCGACCACGACCGTCGACGGCGACGGCGACACGGACCTCTGGCTCGGCGGGGAGACGCTCTCGATCGAGGTCGACGCCACGTCGCTCGAGACGACGGTCACGAGCGACTCCCGCGTCGTGCTCGTCGTCGAGTCCGGCGTCAGGTCCGCCACGGGGGTGAGCGCGTAGATGGCGTCCGTTCCGGTCTCCCACCTCATCCTGTTCGTCGCCAGCCTCGTGATCGCCGCCGGCGTCGTCGGCACGGTCACCACCGGCGTCGACCGGGTGAGTTCGGCCGTCGAGGACGGCAGCCTCGACGCGACCCAGCAGCTCCGCACCGACGTGACGGTGATCTCGGATCCGAACGGCGGGGTGTACAACGGGACCGAGAACAACGTGACTCTTCTCGTGAAGAACACCGGTACACAGCGGCTGGCACCCGACGGCTCCGGGGTCGACGTCGTCTTCGACGGCCAGTACGTGCGGCCGGACGCGACGACCGGCGAGGTCGTCTCCGTCGACGGCGCGACCGCCTGGAGCCGCGGCGACGTGCTCCGGCTCACTATCGACCTCGACGTGGTCGGCGTCGACCCCGCGGGCGGGACGAGCGACCACCGAGTGTACCTCACGGTCAACGGTGACGAGGAGCTGTTCCGGTTCCGGGTGGAGGCGTAGATGCCCCGCGCCGACAACCTGCTGTCTCTGGGCTTAGGCGAGCGCGACCGGCTGAACAAGGAGCTCGGCGGCGGGATCCCCCGCGGGAGCATCGTGCTCGTCGAGGGCGACTACGGCGCGGGGAAGAGCGCGATGTCCCAGCGGTTCTCCTACGGGCTCGTCCAGGAGGGGGCGTCGGTGACGCTGATGTCGACGGAGCTCACCGTCCGCGGGTTCATCGACCAGATGCACTCGCTGGAGTACGACGTGGTGAAGCCGCTGTTGAACGAGGAGCTCCTCTTTTTACACGCCGACTTCGACTCCGGCGGGGCCTTCTCCGACGACGACGGCGAGCGCAAGGAGCTGCTCAAGCGGCTGATGAACGCGGAGGCGATGTGGAACTCCGACGTGATCTTCCTCGACACCTTCGACGCCATCTTCCGGAACGACCCCACCTTCGAGGCGCTCGTCCGGAAGAACGAGGAGCGACAGGCGGCACTCGAGATCATCTCCTTCTTCCGGGAGATCATCTCCCAGGGGAAGATCGTCGTCCTCACGGTCGACCCGTCCGCCGTCGACGACGACGCGATCGGGCCGTTCCGGTCGATCGCCGACGTCTTCATCCAGCTCCAGATGATCGAGGTCGGCAACGACATCCGCCGGCAGATCAACGTGAAACGCTTCGCGGGCATGGGCGAACAGGTCGGCGACACCATCGGCTTCTCCGTCCGATCGGGGACGGGGATCGTCATCGAGAGCCGCAGTGTCGCCTGAGGCGCCCGTCGAGGAAGCGTCCCCGTCGAGAACCGACATCACGAGACACGAACGATGACCGAACACGGCACCGCGAAACCGTCCGACGAGCTCCGGAAGGCCGCCATGCGCCGGCCGCACCTCCGGGAACACCTCAAGGAGTTCAAACAGATCACCGGGGAGTTCCCCCTCTTCATCGAGGAGCCGAAAAGCGAGTACGAGTCGAACCGGCCGAACGTGCTCTACCCCGTGGGCGGGCCGATCTACTGTCACGTGTACGGCGACCTCGGCCAGGAGACGAAGTACTACGCCATCGAGCCGGAGATGTCCGGGCCGCAGGCAACCGTCCTCGACCGGGTGAAGAACAAACTGCTCGCCGCAAGCGGCGACCACACCGCGCCGGCCTCCGAGGCCGAGTACGACGACCTCATCGAGGAGCTGCTGGAGGACGTCACCTACATCCAGAACGGTCGGACGGGCTGGAAGTCGACCGTCTCGAAGCTCCTCAACGTCGGGAAGCTGTCGGTCACCGAGGAGACCTACGAGAGCATCCGGTACCGGCTCAACCGCGACATCGTGGGGCTCGGCCCGCTCGAACCCGTGATGCGCGACCCGGCGAACGAGGACATCCACGTGATCGGCCCCCACGAGTGTCACGTCGATCACGGCACGTTCGGCATGCTCGAGACCACCGTCGACTTCGGGACGCCCCAGGAGTTCGACAACTGGCTTCGCAACATGGGCGAGCGGATCGGCGACCCGCTCTCCGACTCCGACCCCATCGTCGACTCGACGCTGCCGGACGGCTCGCGTATCAACATCATCTACTCCGACGACGTCTCGCTCAAGGGCTCCTCGCTCACGATCCGGCAGGGCGAGGACGTTCCGCTGTCGGTCAACCAGATCACCAACTGGGGGACGCTCTCGCCGCAGCTCGCGGCGTACCTCTGGCTCTGTCTGGAGAACGAACAGACCGTCTTCGTCGTCGGGGAGACCGCGTCCGGGAAGACGACGACGCTGAACGCCATCCTCTCGTACATCCCGCAGGACTCGAAGATATACACCGCCGAGGACACCGCGGAGGTCGTCCCGCCGCACAACACCTGGCAGCAGCTGTTGACCCGCGAGGGCGGCGGCGAGGGATCCTCCGATGTCGACATGTTCGACCTCGTCGCCGCCGCGCTGCGGTCTCGTCCCGACTACATCATCGTGGGCGAGGTCCGGGGCGCGGAGGGTCGCATGGCGTTCCAGGCGGCCCAGACGGGCCACCCGGTGATGTTGACGTTCCACGCCTCGGACATCGTCTCGATGATCCAGCGGTTCACCTCCGAGCCGATCAACGTCCCGGAGACGTTCATGGACAACGCCGACGTGGCGCTGTTCCAGAACCGGGTGAAACAGGGCGACGACGTGCTCCGGCGGGTGACGAGCGTCCAGGAGATCGAGGGGTACTCGAAGGAGATGGAGGGGGTCGTCACCCGCGAGGTGTTCAGCTGGGACCCCGTTGAGGACGAGATCGTCTTCCAGGGGATGAACAACTCCTACGTGTTAGAAGAGCAGATCGCGACGCTCCTGGGGTACGCGGACACCCGCGACATCTACGACGACCTCGAGTTCCGCGCGGAGCTGATAGAGCGGATGATCCAGGAGGGGATCTTGGGCTACCACGAGGTCAACGGGGCGATAGACGCCTTCCAGCGCGACGGCGTCGAGGGGCTCCCCTTCGAGATGCACCGGAACGTCAGGTGAGTTCACGCGTATGGACCAGGTGAGTCGATGAACGTGAAGGCGGCGGGAGACGGGCTCGCGACAGCGATGCGGCTCACGGAGGAGGTGCTCGACTCCTACGAGAAGCTCGACATCTCCAAGCGACAGTACGTCGGGTACGTGCTCGTCCCAGCGGTCGTCGTCTTCGCCGCCACCGTGGTCGGGGCGTTCGTCCTCCCCCTTCCCGTCGCCGCCCGGGTGCCGATCCCCATGTTCGGCGCGCTCACGCTCGTGTCGGCGGTCGTCTACCCGAAGATCTACCTCAGCGGCGTCGAGAACCGGATCGACAACCAGCTCCACCTCGTGATGACCCACATGACGGTGCTGTCGACGACGAACATCGACCGCATGGAGGTGTTCCGCACGCTGGCGCGCGAGGAGGAGTACGGGGTCGCGGCCGAGGAGATCGCCCGCGTCGTCCACCTCGTCGACACCTGGAACCAGAGCCTCGACGACGCGTGTCGCCGCCGCGCCAAGGAGGTCCCCTCCGACGCGATGGCCGACTTCTTCGACCGGCTCGGCTACACTCTCGGGGCCGGCCAGTCGCTCGAGGACTTCCTCGTCTCCGAACAGGACGTCATGCTCGCGAAGTACGAGACGCTCTACGAGTCGTCGCTGTCGAACCTGGAGGTGATGAAGGACCTGTACATGTCGATGATCCTCTCGATGACGTTCGCGTTGGTGTTCGCCATCGTGCTCCCGATCCTGACGGGCAACGACCCGACGGCGACGGTCGCGGCCGTCATCGTCCTCTTCGTCTTCGTCCAACTCGGCTTCTACGCGATGATCCGGGCGACCTCGCCGTACGACCCGATCTGGTACCACCCCGAGGAGCGCGCGCCCGGCGACCTGAAGCTGTGGGCGTCGCTGGGGATCGGAGCCGGGCTCTCGTTTCTGCTCATCGGCTTCACCGCCGCCGGGATGTTCGGCTACGGCCCGGGACTTCCCGGCCTCCTCTTCTTCCTCGACGACGTGCGGCTCCCGCTGTACGTCGCGGTCCCGATCACCCCGCTTTTCCTGACCGGCGTGATCCTCCGGACCGAGGAGCGGGCCATCACCGCCCGCGACGCGGAGTTCCCCTCGTTCGTCCGGGCGCTCGGCGCGACCGAGAGCGCGAAGCAGTCGACGACCTCCGACGTGTTGACCACGCTCCGCGACAAGGACTTCGGCGCGCTCTCGCCGTCCATCACCCGGCTGTACCGCCGGCTCAACATGCGGATCAGCACCGAGGGGGCCTGGCGCGCCTTCTCGCGTGACACGCGGTCGTACCTCATCCAGAAGTTCTCCGAGATGTACCTCGTCGGCCGACGGATGGGCGGGGACCCGAAGCTGCTCGGCGAGCTGATCTCGGCGAACATGAACGCCGTCAACCAGCTCCGCGAGCAGCGCCGACAGTCGGCGGTGACGTTCATCGGACTCCTGTACGGGATCACGGCGGCGGCGACGTTCGCCTTCTTCATCGGGCTGGAGATCGTCGCCATCCTCGCGGACCTGACCGCGGACTTCGGGATCGACCAGATGGACATCGGCCAGATCGTCTACCCCGGCGCGTACGACATCCCGCTCATCGAGTACCTGCTCCTCACGGTCGTCCTCTTCAACGCCGCGCTCTCCTCGCAGATGATCCGCAAGATCGACGGCGGCAACCCCGCGAACGGCTACATCCACTTCGTACTGTTGACGTGGCTCGGTGCGGCGACCGCGATCGCGACCCGGACGCTCGTGAACGCGATCCTCTCGATCTGACGGGTCGGCTCGAGGTCGCTCCCGGCCTACGCGTCGAACAGCGTCGGCTCCGCCACGTCCGCCT
This sequence comes from Halorubrum aethiopicum, assembly GCF_001542905.1. NCBI lineage: Archaea > Methanobacteriati > Methanobacteriota > Halobacteria > Halobacteriales > Haloferacaceae > Halorubrum > Halorubrum aethiopicum. Next base: position 1,081,109 of record NZ_LOAJ01000001.1, read on the forward strand.
CCGCCGCCTCCCGCCAGGAGTGATCCGGCTCCCAGCCGAACAGCGCCTCGGCCTTCGCGACCGCGTACGCGCCCCGGTCGTCGCCCTCGGCGACCGCGCACTCGTCGGGGACGCCGCCGTACCTCTCGCGGAGGAGGTCGAGCAGGGGGCGGCCGAGCGCGTTGTCGGCGGCGACGCAGTTGACCGCCTCGTGGCGTCCCGGATCCACGGCGGGGTCGTCGCCGAGGAGGTCGTCGACCGCGACGGCGACGAGGTCGGCGACGTCGCGGGCGTCGACGTACGACCAGAAGTTGCCCGCGCCGGCCGCGAGCTCCTCCACGTACTCCGCCTCCCGGCAGGCGTACGCGCCGGGGTACTGGATCCACGACGGGCGGACCGAGACCGCCGGGACCCCGTCCCGCCGGGCGACCGCGGCCGCCGTCTCCTCCGCGGCCACCTTCGAGAGCCCGTAGGGGTCCTCGGGTCGCAGCGGGTGCGCCTCGGTCACCGGCAGTTCGTCCGGCAGCGGCGTGGGGTCGGCGAAGAAGAAGCCGTACGCGCCGTCGCTCGACGCCTGGACGACCGGGGCGTCGGCGCGTCCCGCGGCCGTCAGGACGTTGTGGGCGGCGAGCGCGTTCGTCTCGAAGACGCGCCCCTCGGGGTGGGTGCCGGCGACCGGGATCGCCGCCCAGTGGATTACTGCATCGGGGTCGACCGCGCCCACGACGTCGAGCGCCTCCCCGCGCTCGGCGAGGTCGGCCGCGCGGAACGAGACGTTCGGGGCCGGGTCGACGCCGAGCCCCGGATGCTCGCGGTCGACGACGACGACCGCGTGCTCGTCCGCGAGCCGGTCGACCACCCACCGCCCCGACGCCCCGAGCCCGCCCGTGACCAGGACCGTTGCCATGCCCGAGGCTCGGCCGAGCCGGACTAAAGGACGACGGTGTTCGGGACGCGCGCGTCGGGACTCCCCGCGGATCGCCCGCCTCCGGTAGGTTTTACCGCGCCGAGCGGTTATCTCCGGGCATGCAGTGGGACACCGACTGGGGACTGCGTGGGCGCATGGCGTTCACCATGTTCCTGCTTTTCGCCCTCTACGTCGTGTTCGTCGGGGTGTTGACCGTGTACTTCGGGGACTTCCTGTTCCCGATGATCATGCTCGGCGGGTTCGCGATCGCCCAGTTCTTCTTCAGCGACAAGCTCGCGCTCCGGGGGATGGGCGCGCGCGAGGTGAGCGCCGACGAGTACCCGGAGCTTCACCGTCGGATCGAGCGCCTCTCCCAGCAGGCGGACCTCCCGAAGCCGACGGTGGCGGTCGCCGACACGAACGTCCCGAACGCGTTCGCGACCGGCCGGAACAAGAAGAACGCGACCGTCGCCGTGACGACCGGCCTGCTCCGCACCCTCGACGACGACGAGCTCGACGGCGTGCTCGCTCACGAGCTCGCGCACGTCAAGAACCGCGACGTGATGGTGATGACCATCGCGTCGTTCCTCTCGACCATCGCCTTCTTCATCGTGCGCTGGGGGTGGCTCTTCGGCGGGAACAACCGGCAGGGCGGCGCGCCCGTGATCGTCGCCATCGCGGTGTCGATCGTCGTCTGGATCGTCTCGTTCCTGCTCATCCGCGCGCTCTCCCGGTACCGCGAGTACACCGCCGACCGCGGCGCGGCGGTCATCACCGGCAAGCCCGGCGCGCTGGCGTCCGCGCTCGTGAGCATCGACGGCCGGATGGATCGGGTTCCGGATCAGGACCTCCGCGACGGCAGCGCCGAGATGAACGCCTTCTTCATCATCCCGATCAGCGCCGGCTTCCTCAGCCGGATCGCCTCCACGCACCCGCCGACCGAGAAGCGGATCGACCGGCTCCGCGAGCTCGAACGCGAGATGGAGACGGCCTGATCGGGGAGGCGAGCGCTCCTTCGTTCGCGACGAACCGACCGATTTCCGCGGATCTCGCGGATCGGTTCACGAGACGTTCGTTCCGGAAGGCCGTTCAGTGGATCATCCACTAGGGTCGAAGTGCTTATAGAACGGGTATTTCATCGGTGATCGAGGTGACGAAAAAGAGATCGTTGCCGGGGCGGTGAACTCTTTCAAAGCCCCAGCCGTCTTCCCGGAGACGGCTGCCCCTTTGAGTCCCACCCCGCACAGCCCCGCACCTCATACCTCCCCAGCCTCGCGGTTCGCGCTCTCCGAGCGCTCACCGCGTCCCTCGCGGGCGGTTCGCGGGCCTTCGGCCCGCTCACCGGCGCGCCACCGCGATCGCTCGTTTCTTCATCTGTACTGAGTGATCCACCGTGATTCCAGGGGACGTATAACGTGGTCCGTTGCTCTCGCCCCCGGTACCTTCTCATACTGCCCCTTTACCGCTTCTCGCCGCGCAGCCAGACGTACTCGTGCGGCCCCAACTCGACCGTGATGCCGCCGTCCGCGACCCGGTAGTCGCCCTCGCCGACGACGCGCTCGGCCGCGTCGGGGTCGACGTCGAACCCGAAGACGGCGTCGCGGGGCTCTGCGGCGAAGTTGTGCGCGCACAGCAGGACCGTCCCCTCGCGGTCGAAGCGGTGAGCCCACACCTCCTTCGGCTCCGCGTCGACGATCCCGAAGTCGCCGCGGGCGATCTCGGGGCAGCGGTCGCGGGCGCGCGAGAGCTCGCGAACCCGCGAGAGCAGCGAGTCGGGGTCGTCGCGCTGGGCGGCGACGTTCACCCGGTCGTACGCGTACTCGCCCTCGTCGACGACGGGGTTGTAACAGTCGTCGGGGTCGGCCGTCGAGAAGCCGCCGTTCGCCGAGTCGTCCCACTGCATCGGCGTGCGGACCGCCTCGCGCTCGGGCAGCGAGAGGTCCGCGCCCATGCCGATCTCGTCGCCCGACTGGAGCGCGACCGATCCCGGCAGCGCGAACAGCAGGGCGTGCGCCAGCGCGATCCGGTCGCGGTCGCCGTCGTACAGGTCCGCGAGCCGGAGCCTGTGGCCCCGCTCGAAGATCCACGAGTCGCCCGCGTCGTCGCCGAAGTACTCGCGGGCGTGCTCGAACGCCTCCTCGGGCAGCTTCAGCAGGTTCCACTCGTCGTGGTTCCGCAGGAAGTTCACCCACGTGCCGACCCCCTCGATCTCGGGCAGGATCTCGTGGGCCCGGTAGAGCGGCCACGCGTCGCGCACGCCGACCGCGTACGTGAGGTGCGCGTTCATCACGAAGTTGAACTGGAGGTGGAACGCCTCGCCGTCGCCGAAGTAGTAGTCGAGGTGTTCCGGCTCGTCGTCGGCCTCCGCCAACAGGACGGCGTCGGATTGCTCGGCCTCGACGACCTCGCGCATGCGCTTGAAGAGGTCGATCGGCTCGTCGAGCTCGGTGTCCTCGAGCGTCGTCGCGTTGTGCCCCTTCGGCATGAGCATCGGGTGGGCGGCGTCGATCCGGAACCCGTCCGCGCCCTGGTCGAGCCAGAAGCGGAGCACGTCGTACAGCTCCTCGCGGACCGCGGGGTTCGCCACGTTGAGGTCGGGCTGGTGGGAGTAGAACTGGTGGAAGTAGTGTTTCCCCGCGAGCTCGTCGTACGACCAGACGCCGTCCTCGTACTCCGGGAAGATGTTGCCGCGGTGGTGGGCGTCCTCGAGGTGGCTCGTCCACAGGTAGTAGTCGTGGTACTCGGAGTCGGGGTCCTCGCGGGCCCGCCGGAACCACTCGTGGTCGATCGAGGTGTGGTTGAAGACGAGGTCGGTGATCACGCGGATCCCGCGGTCGTGCGCCCGATCGGCGAACTCGCGGAAGTCCGCGAGCGTCCCGAGCCGCTCGTCGACGCCGTAGTAGTCGGCGACGTCGTACCCGTTGTCCCGGAGCGGACTCGGGTAGAACGGGCGGATCCAGACGGCGTCGACGCCGAGCTCCTCGAGGTACGGCAGCCGGTCGATCGCCCCCCGGAAGTCCCCCCACCCGTCCCCGTCGCCGTCGTCGAACGTCTTCACGTCGAACGAGTAGACGGTCGCGTCCTCGTACCAGTCCGGATCGCTCATACGAGCCGCTAGGGCGGCCGGGGGTGTGATTCCTTTCGATCCGCCGAACCCGCGGGCGCTCGGTTTCCTCGGGCCGCCCCCCGTCTGACGGGGTTTTTAATCGATGAGCCCCCAGTACCGGTCGTGAGCGTCGTCGTCGCGGTCAAACCCTCCGCCCGCAAGCGCAACGCGAAGGTCGGCCGGATCGTCTTCGAGGACGGCCCCCGGCACGCCTTCGAGAGCCGCGAGGCCGCGGAGCGGTGGGCGGACGACCTCTCGGCGGGCGACGGCCACGTCTGGGTCGCCGCCGCCCATCCCCGAGACGACGGGGACGCGGACCTCTATCTGCTCTCGCGGGCGACGAACGCCAAGCTCGAGGCGGCCTACGACAAGCGCCGGCGGCGGCTCCGCGGCGACGCCGACCCCGAGCAGGCGTCCCTCGAGAGCCCGCTCTGAGTCCGAGAGGCCGGGTCCGGGCCGGTCCGATCCGGCCCGCTACGCCTCCTCGACGGTCGCGTCGCGATACTCCTCGACCGCCTCGATCACCGCCCCGCGGTCGGCGTCGTCCACGTCGAACTCCCGGAGCGCGTCGTCGAGGTGTTCCGCGACCGCGTCGAACTCGGCGTCGGTGATCGCGAGCCCCTCGTGGGCGACGTCCATCTCCTCGCCCTCGTACCGCATCGGGCCGCCGGTGACCGCGGAGAGGAACTTCGTCTGGTGTGACCGCTGGTCGGCCATGTCGACGTCGTCGAAGTGGTGACTCACTCGCTCGTCCGCGAGCACGCGGTCGTAGAACTCGCTGACGACCGCCCCGACGGCCGGTTCGCCGCCGAGGCGGTCGTACAGCGTTCCGTCGGACATACGGTCCGGTCACGTCCCGGCCGTATCCCTCTTTCGCCGACTGGAGCCGGACACGGTCGCTCTCGCACGCGTCTCCTCTCGACCGCGTGGCTATCGGTTCGAGGGTCGCGAGAAAGCGCCGAGGCGGAGATTTGAACTCCGGTGTCCGAATGGACAGTAGATTTCGAATCTACCGCCTTGGCCAGGCTAGGCTACCTCGGCTCGTCTCCCGGTTCGGCGCTTCCGATGTTATGGGTTTCGATCGCGGTCGGTCCGTCCTCCCGTCCCCGAACCCGCCGCCCGCGACAACCCTTTTGCCGTCTCCGCCGTTGACGCTCGTATGGACGTCCCCGACGCGGCCGAGGCCTGCTCGCGGGTGATAGACGAGATCGGATCCGCGGTCGTCGCCGACCGCGAGTTCCTCGAGCGGGTCACGCTCGGCATCATCGCCCGCGGCCACGTCCTCTTAGAGGACGTGCCCGGAACCGGAAAGACCCTCTCGGCGCGGTCGTTCGCGACCGCGCTCGGCCTGGAGTTCTCGCGGATCCAGTTCACGCCGGACCTGCTCCCCTCCGACGTGACCGGCACGAACGTCTTCGACGAGCGGGACGGCTCCTTCACCTTCTCGCCGGGGCCGATATTCGCGAACGTCGTGCTCGCCGACGAGATCAACCGCGCCCCGCCGAAGACGCAGGCCGCCCTCCTGGAGGCGATGGAGGAGGGCCAGGTCACCGCCGACGGCGAGACCCACGACCTCCCCGACCCCTTCTACGTCATCGCGACCCAGAACCCGGTCGAGAGCGAGGGGGCGTTCCCGCTGCCCGAGGCGCAGCTCGACCGGTTCATGATCAAGACGTCGCTCGGCTACCCCGACGAGGCCGGCGAGGCCGAGATCCTCCGCCGGCGCGCCGGCCGCACCGACCGGAGCCCGACGGTCGAGCGCGTGCTCGACCCCGCGGACGTGGCCGACCTCCGGACGGTCCCCGAGACGGTCCGCGTCGACGACGATCTCCTCGCGTACATGGCCTCCATCGTCCACCGGACCCGCGAGGACCGCCGGGTCGAGGTCGGCGTCTCCCCGCGCGGGACCCAGCGGCTCTTCGAGGCCGCCCGCGCCAGCGCCACCGTCGCCGGTCGCGACTTCCTCACCCCGGACGACGTGAAACGCGTCGCGGAGCCGACGCTCGCACACCGGCTCGTGTTGACGCCGGACGCGACCGTCAACGACGTGGCGAAGGCCGACGTGATCGCCGACGCGCTCGACCGGGTCGCGGTGCCGACGGTGGAGTCGCCGGAATCGACGGCGTGACGCTCTCTACGACGCGATCGACGAAGTAAGCCGGGTTCAGGCGTCCCGGTCGGCGAGCAGCTCCGAGGCCGTCAACAGCGCCTCGAGTTCCACGTCGTGGTCGGCGAGCAGCTCCGCGGCGCCCTCCTCGCGGTCGACGACGACGAGGACGCGCTCGACGGTCGCGCCCGCCTCCCGGAGCGCCTCGACCGCGTCGACGGCCGACCGCCCGGTCGTCGCGATGTCCTCCAGGACGACGACCTCCTCGCCGTCCTCGAGTCGCCCCTCGATCCGGTTCCCGGTGCCGTACTCCTTGGCCTGCTTGCGCGCGATGACGTACGGGCGGCCGAGCTTCTCGGCGGTCACCGCCACGAGCGGGACCGCGCCGAGGGCGACGCCGGCCAGCTTCGCGTCCGTCTCCGCCAGCCGGTCGGCGAACGCGTCGGCGATGCGGCCCAGACACTCGGGGTCGGTCTCGAAGAGGTACTTGTCGACGTAGTAGTCGCTCGTGCCGCCGTGTGAGAGCTCGAACTCGCCGAACCGAACCGCGTCGGCCGCGCGCAGCGCCGCGATCAGCTCGTCCCGTCGGTCGTCGTCGGTCATGTCCGATCCGGCACGCGGAGGGCGTATAAACCGGTCGGAACGCCGGAGACGGCCGGGGACCGTTCGTCGGCGCGCCGACGCGGATGTCGCCTCACTCGAATCCGTCGGCGGTCGGGAGGCGGAGCCGGACCGTCGTTCCCTCCCCGTCGATCCCGGCGTCGAACCGGACGCTCCCGCCGTACGCCTCGACCACCCAGGCGACGATCCACAGCCCGAGCCCGGAGTTGTGCCGGAGCTGGGTCACCGGCGCGTCGCCGGAGACGACCTCGCGGATCCCCTCGGCGATCCCGGGGCCGTCGTCGGCGACGGTCACCGTGACCCCCCGCCGTCGGGGTCGCGCTCCGCCCCGATCCGCACCCGCGGCGACGCTGAATCCCCGTGGACGATCGCGTTCTCGACGAGGTGATCGAGCACCCGCTCGAACCTGTCGTCGGCGCGGATCTCGACCGACGCCGGCACCTCCGTCTCGATGCGGGCGTCCGGCCGCTCCTCCCTCCAGCGGTCGGCGACGCGCTCCGCGACCGACGCGACCGCGACGCGTCCGGGTTCGCCCTCGAGCCCCTCGTCGACGACGCGTTTGATCTCCCGCGCGCCGTCGCCGAGGCTGGTGAGCCGCTTCGCGGTCGTCTCGATCCGCTCGGCGTAGTCGACCACCCGGTCGTCGCCCGCGAGCCGCTTGATCTCGCTCGCGAACCCGAAGACGACGTTCAGCTCGTTCCGGAGGTTGTGTCTGAGGATCCGGTTGACGACGGTGAGGTAGCGCTCGCGGTGTTTCCGCTCCGTGATGTCCGTGTAGATGCCGAACGCGTGGATCTCGTCGGACGCCTCGTAGGTGAACCCGCGAAAGAGGAACTCGCGGGGGCCGTCGACGGTCCGTCGGCGGACCTCGTCGGTGACGAACCCCTCCTCGCGGACGCGGCGGTCGAGCGACTCCTCCGCGGTCTCCCCCTCGTCGTCGAGCGTGTCGTACCGGAGGTCGAGCTCGGCCACCGACCGCCCCCGGATCCCCGACTCCTCGTAGCCGAACCGGGAGGCGAACGCGGGGTTGATCGCCCGGATGACCGTGTCGTTCGCGCGGTGGATCACCTCTATCGCCGGGTCGGGGAGCCGCTCGAACAGCCGGTTGAACCGGTCGCGTTCCGACGAGAGCTCGCTTCGGGCGCGGTAGAGGTCGGTCGTGTCGACGAGCGACCCGACGACGCCCGTGGACTCGTCGCCGAGCCCGGAGAGGCGGAGCTCGCCCCGACGGGGGCCCGCGTCCCCCTCGCCCATCCCGGCTCCGTCGCCCGTCCCGCTCCCGTCCCCCGCCCTGCCCCGGTCGCCCGCCCCGCCCTCCGCGACGCGGTCCTCGATCCGCACGTCTACCGTCGTCGCGCCGCCCCCGCTCGACCCTTCGCCGGCATCCCCGTTCGCGACGGAGCCGATCGCGTCCTCGATCCCGCCGGCGTCCGGCTCGTCGAAGTGCGCCGGGAGCGGCCGGCCGACGAGCGCCTCGCGGTCGACGCCCAGCCACGCGGCGAACGGGGGCGTCGCATACGTGAGCGTCCCGTCCGCGTCGAGCACGCACACCATGTCGTCGACGTTCTCCAGCGCCAGCTCGTAGGTCCGCAGCCGCCGTTGTCTCTCGACCCGATCGAAGGCGGCCGCCGCGTTCGTCGCCAGCAGCTTGACGATCGAGACGTCCGACTCGTCGAACGCGTCCGGTTCCGTCGCCGCGACGGCGAACACGCCGTGTTCCCCGAGCGGAACGGCGATCGCGGAGCGCACGCCGCCGTAGTCCCGCCCGTCGTCGCGCGACGAGACGTCCCGAGCGATCACGGGCTCGCCCGTCTCGAACGCCTCGCCGATGACGCCGTCGCCGGTCTCCCTCGCGGACCGCACCCCGAGCCGCGCTTCGGCCCCGTCGCTCAACGCGACCACCTCGAGCGCGTCGGCGGCGGCGTCGTACAGCCTGACGCCGTTTATCCCGTAGCCGAGCACCTCTTCGGCGGCGTCGACGAGGCGCTCCGCGATCTCCTCCGTGGACGCCGCGCGCTGGAGTCCCTCGGCCGTCCCGAGGAGCCGCTCGAGTCGCTCCTCGCGTCGCTTCCGGTCGGTCACGTCGGCGAAGAAGACGGAGAGCCCCTCCTCCGAGGGGTACGCTCGGACCTTCGTCCACAGATCCAGCGGCTCGTAGTGGTCCTCGAAGGAGACCGACCGCTGCGTCTCCATGGCCTCGCGGTAGGCGGACTCGTACCGCTGGCCGAGCGCCTCCGGGAACTCCGACCAGACGTCGCTGCCGACGAGGTCGTCGGCGTCGCGTTCGAGCAGCGCCGCGGCCTTCCCGTTGACGTAGGTGAACCGCCACTCGTCGTCGACCGCGAAGAAGGCGTCGTCGATCCGTTCGAGGGTGTTCTCCAGGCGCTCGGTCGCCGCCTCGCGGTCCTCGCGGGCCCGTCGGCGTTCGAACTCCTGGCCCAGCCACTCGGCCAGCAGCTCGACGAACAGCCGCTCGTCGTCGTCGAACGGTCGGTCCCGCGGCCTCTCGTCGGCGAAACAGAGGGTTCCGAGCACCTCGCCGTTCACGACCACCCGGCCGCCGATGTACGTCTCGAGCCCGAACAGCTCGTGGGCCGGGTCGTCCTCCAAGCCCGCCTCGTCGGCGTCCGAGAACGCCGTGACGCCGCCGTCCTCGACCGTGCGGCGACAGTACGTCGTCTCGAGCGGGAGGGTGCCGTCGGGGTCCACGGACCCCGCCTCGATGAACGACCGCAACAGCTCGTCGGCACCCAGCTGCCGGGTCAGCTCGAACTCGCCGTCGTCGATCCGGGAGGTGAACCCGATCGTCAGGTCGAGCCGCTCGCGGCCGAGGTTCAGGAGGCGGTCCACCTTCGTTTCGACGTCCGCCGAGCGGTCGGCCGTGATCCGGAGGAACCGCTCGAGGAACTCGTCGTTCCCGCCCCCGTCGACCGCGAGTCCCACCCGGTCCGCGAGCGTCTCGCCGTCGGCCGCGAGCCGGCGACCGGAGACGTACTCGGCCTCCCGGCGTCCCGCGGCGATCGCGGCGTCGACGTCGTCCTCGACGGTGTACGCGAGGACGGGCGCTGCCGGGAAGCGGTCGCGGACCCGATCGAGGAGGGTCTCGGTGCCGTCGGCGTCGGGTTCGTCGTTCTCGGTGCCGTCGGCGTCGGATTCGTCGTCCTCGGTGCCGTTTCCGTCGCCCTCGGTGCCGTCGCTCTCGTCACCGCCGCCCCCGTCGAGGCGGACGACGACGGCGTCCGTGCTCCCGGTGGCGGGCGTCTCCGGAAGCGCCGCCGCAGTTCGCGTTCCCTCGGGAAGGTCGCTCCACGGCGCGTCGGCCACGGGGCCGACGTGGAGGATTCGACGCTCAGGCCCCATCGTTCGAAACCGCTCGCCGACGTGTCGATCCGATCACGTACGTCCCTCGCGGCAGCGTCTCTTAATCGTTTTCCCGTGGTTCGCGGACGCGAGAACCGGGCGACCGGGAGACCGAGCGATCGAACGACCGGGCGATCCGACGACCGGACGATCGGCTGACGCTACCGGTCGATCCCGGCTCCACCGTCGATGACGCGGTCGACCTCCTCGGGCGTCACGACCGCGATGTCGCCGCCGACGGTGCGTTTGAGAGCCGCGGTCGCGGCCGCGCGCTCGAGGGCGGCGGGCACGTCGCCGCCGTCGATCCGCTCGGCGAGGTAGCCCGCGACGAACGCGTCGCCGGTGCCGATCGCATCGAACGTCTCCGCCTCGAAGACGCCCTGCTCGTGGACCGAGCCGTCGCGGAGCGCGATCGCCCCGCCGCTCCCGCGGGTGACGATCACGGACTCGAAGCCGTGCTCGGAGGCGAGGCCGTGGGCGATCTCGACCGCGTCGCCCTCGCGGTCGAGCACCTCGCGGGCGTCCCGCCGCGGCACGAACAGCACGTCGACGTCCGCGAACAGCGCCTCGTAGGTCTCCCGCGCGGTCGCCGGGTCCCACAGCTTCGCCCGGTAGTTCAGGTCGAACGTCCGGGTCACGTCCGCCTCGCCCGCCGTTCGCAACAGCGTCCGCGTCGTCTCCCGCGTCGTCTCCGAGAGGGCCGGAGTGATCCCGGTGGTGTGGAAGTACGCGGCCGACTCCAGCGCGCCCGTCGGCAGTTCGGACGGCTCGACGGTCGTGACCGCGGCGTCCGCGCGGTCGTAGATCACGTTCGTCCCCCGCGGCTCGCCGCCGTGCTCGAGGTAGTAGGTGCCGACGCGGCTCGAGTCGGCATCGTCCCACGCCACGCCCGTCCGGACGCCGTGGCTCCGGAGCTCGCTCACGATCCGGCGGCCGAGCGGCGAGTCGGGGAGCTTCGAGAACCAGACCGCGTCCGCGCCGAGCCGGGCCGCGCCGACCGCGACGTTGCTCTCCGCGCCGCCGGCCTGGACGTCGAGATCGCGGGTCCGCTCCAGCCGCTCGCCCCGCGGCGGCGAGAGCCGGAGCATGGTCTCGCCGAACGTCACGAGGTCCGTCACGCCGACCACCCCGTCGGCGCGGTCGCGTCGGTGTCCATGTCCGTCCGTCGACCGCCGGGTACAAAAGCGACGCCGATCCCGACCCGGCGGAGTCCTCACCGGAACGCCGACGCCAACACGACCCCGCCGAAACACAGCAGCGCGAGCGCGGCGATCGGCTGGCCGCCGGCCGCGGTCACGTACGTCCCGTAGACGACGCCGGCCGAGATCGTCCCCGCGAGCAGGCTCGTCCCGGCGTGGACGGCCACGTTCCGGCGGCTCCGGGCCCCTCGGCCGACCTGGCGGCCGAGCGAGAGCCCGTGGTCGGCGACGTCCCACGCGACCGCGAGCGCGACGCCGGCGACGAGCAGCGGCTCCGCGCCCCCGCCGAACCCCGCGGCGAGCGCGATCCCGCCGATCCCCGCGGCCGCCCCCACGACAGGACGCGCGCGGACCCGAGGAGCGACCCGCCCGCGAACGCGACGATCGACGCCCCGACGACCGCTCCGCCCGTCGGATCGGCGACGAGCGCGGCGAGCGTCGCGACCGCCGCGGCGACGAGGCTCACGACGACCGCGAGGATCGGGGGGCGCGAGTCGCGCTCGCGGCTCCCCTCCGCGTCCGGTTCGCCCCCTCGGCCCGCACCCGAGCCGCGGGTCCCGCCCGAACCCGCTCCGCGGCCGCGGTCCGCGCTCACCGCGACCACCGCCCGCTCGCGCTCGCGACCGCGGCCGGGAAGGACCGGTCGCCCCACTCGACGACCCGGATCCCCGCGCCCCGGAGCGTCCGGATCCGCTCGCGCCGCTCGATCGCGGCGAGCCTCCGGCCGGGCGTCGTCGACCCCGACGGCGACGCGGTCGGGTCCGGCGAGAGGACCGTGACGAGGTGGCCGTACGCGTCGAGCCGCCGCGCGGTGTCGACGGGAACGTCGTCGGCGAGCGGCGTGAAGAACAGCACCTGGGCGTCGCCCGGAAGCCGCCGGCGGAACCGGCGACGCCAGAGGGTGCGGTAGAACCGGTCCTCGGCGGGCGTCGGCGCGAGCGCCGGGTCCGTCGCCAGCGTCTCGCGTCCCCGGACCTCGTGGTCGGTCCCCGCGCCCGGCGGCAGCCAGCAGTCCCGCGGCCCCATCGTCGCGATCCCGACCCGGTCGCCGCCGGCGAGCAGCGCGGTGAAGACGGCCCCCGCGGCCTCGACGCTCGCCTCCACCGCGGTGTCGGCGTCCGGCCGCGCCGCGACGTACGCCTCCTCGCGGGCGTCGACGAGCAGGACGACCGTCGCGGCGCGCTCCTCGCGGAGCTCCAGCGTCGCCAGCTCCCCGGTCCGCGCCCGCCGGTTCCAGTCGATCCGCTTGAGCGGGTCGCCCCGCCGGTACTCGCGGGTGGCGTGGAACTCGACGCCGGACCCCCCCACGTCGGTCGGGACCCGACCGTGCGAGACGGTCGTGAGTCCCCGCAGCGGGAGGTCGGCTCCCGCCGCCAGCTCCGGCGTACACGTCAGCCGGGTCGGCGTCTCGAGCTCCGTCAGGCGCTCGCGCGAGCCGGCGGCGTTGCGGACCACCGCCCGCGCCGTCCCCCACTCGTGGTCCCCGCGGCTCGCCCGGACGACGTACGAGAACGTCACGCTCGCGCCCGGACGGAGCGCGGTGGCGACCCGCGCGGGCCCGTCGACCACCTCGAGGCCGGGCGGCACCCCGTCGACGATGCGGAGGTCGAGACACGGCGCGTCCCCGGCGTTTCGCGCGCGGACCGTGACGGTCACCTCGTCGCCCGGGTCCGGGGTCCGGTCGCTCACCTCGCGGTCGAGCGCGAGTTCCGCCTCGCCCGCCTCGCCGAGGCGCGCGTACAGCCCGTACCCGACCGCCGCCGCCCCGACGACGACCATCGCCGGCTGCCTGAGTGCGACGCCGAACCCGACCAGAGTGAGCGCGACGCCGGTGACTCCCACCCATCGCCCCGTGTCGAACGGGCGAAGCGCCCGGCGGTCGGTCGGGCGGTCGTCGCGGTCCGCCTCGCGGCTCGAGCGACCGCCGACCGCCGTCGATTCGTCGCCGGTCATCTCCTCGTCGTCAGTCGTCCCCTCGTCGTCGTCCGGGTCCGTTCCGCAGTCGTCCGAGTCCGTTCCGCCGTCGACCGGGCCGGTCGCCGTCGGGTCGGCCCGCTCCCGTTCGGCGGCCGTCATCGGCTCCCCTCCTCGACCGTCGTCCGGGGGTGTCCGTCGCCGTCGAGCGCCTCCGGAGCCTCCGCGCCGTCGATCTCGACCGACGTCCGCTCGAGGGCGTCGACGGCGGCGGTCGTCCCGATCCGGAACGTCGACCGGCCGGGCAGGCTCCCCCGGACCTGGTCGCGGACCGGGTACGCGGTCGACCGCGAGAGGAAGGCCGCGGCGGTTCGGTCGTCGGTCCACGTCCCGTCGTCGACGAGCTCCGCGGCCCGCTCGCGCGAGCAGTTCCGCCGCCGCGCGACCGCCCGGACCGCCGCCTCCCGCACCCGCGACCGCACGTCGTCGCGGGCGGTGCGCCCTCGCCGTCGCCGGGCCGACGCGGCGCGCGAGACCGCGGCGTCGAAGTCGCTTCCGGGGACCGCGGCCCGCTCCCGCCGCTCGGGCTCGCCGAGGTCGGTCGACCGCCGCTCGCGACCCCGCCGCGCGCTCGCGTACCGGACGCCCTGGAGGACGCCGAGGATCCCGATCAGCGTGACGACGACGAACGAGAGGTCGAGCGCCCCGGCGAGCCCCCGGTCCACGGCGACGAGGAAGCCCGCGACGACCGCCGCGATCCCGACGGCCGCGAGCGGGCGCACTACTCGTCACCCCCGTGTTCGGCCTCGATCCGGCGGAGTGCGGCCGCGGCCCGCCGCTCCCGGTCGTCGGTCGGGGCCGCGCCGCCGTACCGCACCCGCTCGAAGACCTCGGTGAGCTCCGAGACGGGCTCCTCGTCGACGCCGGCCTCGACCGCGGCGGCCGCGAACTCCGCCGGCGTCGCGGAGGCGGGGCGATCGATCTCGAGCGCCTCGGTCATCTCGCGCCACGCGCGGTACACCCCGTTGTCGCCGGCGTCGCCCTCGATCCGGGCGGCCGCCGTGCCCGCGGTCCGCGCGACCTCGGCGAGGTCCGGCTCCGTCGGCTCCGGCTCGGGCTCCGCGCGCCCGCCGCTCCCGGCGTCGTCGTCGTCTCCGGCGGCCGTCACCAACACGAGGAGGCTGACGAGGATCGATCCCACGATCACGACGAGAAAGACCGCCTCGGGCGTCGAGACGCTTCCGGAGCCCCCGCTGAGCCCGGCTCCTCCACCGCCGCCCGCCGGGAGCAGCCCCTCCTCCTCGCCCGCGAGCCCGAGGTCGAGATCGCCGGCCGTCTCGGGGTCGCGACAGCTCGCGAGTCCGTACCACACCACGCCGACGGGGAACCCGACCGTGCCCGCGACGACGGCCGCGGCGAACCGCGATCCGGTGTCGTGGTAGGCGAACGCGCCGATCGCGAGCAGGCCCGCCGCGAGGAGCAACAGCGCCGGCGGCCGCCGCAGGACGGGGTAACAGATCGGCGGCAGCGCCAGCGTCGTCGCGCCGCCAGGCGACTCCGAGGGGCTGATCTCGCCGGACTCCTCGGTCGGCCCGGCACCGCTCTCGACGCCGCCGCTGAACCCGCCGCCCCCGTCGATGGCGACCGCGGAGTCGAGCGTCGCGGCCGCGACGCCGAGGGCGACGACCGCGAGGAGAGCGAGGAGGGCGGTCGAGAGGGTCTCCCGCTTCACGACGGACCATGCGCGCTCGCGCGGGAATAGCTTTCCGGCGACGGCGGCGCGTTCGACGACGGCGGCCCCCGCCGCGTTCGTCGTCGCGCTCGGAGCGCTCGGACGGACCTCCGACGTGACCGAACTATCGGCCCGCCGCGTCGAGCGTCGCCGTCGGGAACAGATCGTCCACGTCCGGGTCCGGATCGACGAGGCGGTAGGCGGTCCCGTCGCGCTCGAGGACGCCGGCGCGCTCGAGGTGGTCGAGGTGCGCGAACGCCTCGCCCGGACCGTGAAGCGTGTGGATCCCCTCGAGGTCGCCGAACAGTGCCGCCGACACCTCCCAGGCGGTGGCCGGTCCGGACGCCACGACGCCGATCACCCGCCGGGTGCGGTCGCGGTGGTGATCGAGGATCTCCGCGGCCCGCCGGCTCGGCTCGTCGATCCGCTCGCGGTGGCCCGGATGGGCGGCGTCCCAGTCGCGCTCGATCATCCGGACGAGGCTGTCGGCGTAGGCGGCGAGCGGCTCCTCGACGCGGACGTCCGCCCCGCCGACGTTCGGGGTGTACCGCGGGAGCAGCGCGTCGCCGGTGAACGCCTCCGCCGGGGGGTTCGCGCCGTCCCCCTCGTCGCCCGATCCGGCCCCCCCGTCGCTTCCCCGAACGGGGTCGTGTCCCGGAACCGTCCGCGGGTCGAACGCGAACGCACAAAGGCCCGCCGTGTGACCGGGAAGGTGGACCGTCTCCAGCGCCACCCCGCCGAGGTCGATCGTCTCGCCGTCCGTGATCGGCGTCACGTCGGCCTCGCGGCCGTAGATGTCCGTTCCCGCGCGCTCGAAGAACGCGGTCAAGCGCTCTCGCGCCTCCGCGGGCATCCCCCACCGCTCGAACGTCTCGCGCTGGACCGCCGGGTCCCTCGCGAACGGGCGCTCCCGGCCGTCGACGAGCGGCGCGTCCGCGTCGTGGACGTACACCGCCGCGCCGCTTTCCGCCTGGATCTCGCCGGCCAGCCCGGCGTGGTCGGGGTGCCAGTGCGTCAACACCACCGCGTCGACGTCGGCGAACTCGACGCCGTACTCCGAGAGCCCCTCCCGCAGATCCGCGCGTACGTCCGGGGTCGCGACGGCGGTGTCGACGAGCGTGGTCCGGTCCGCCTCGATCAGGTAGGCGTCGTTTTCCCCCTCGAAGACGGTGTTCCCGAGCTGGATCCGTTTCACGTCCGTCGATCGACGGGATCACCCTTCAGGGTTGCTACCGCGCGCTCGAGTCGGCGCGGCCGACCGCCCCCGCCCGGTCGCGACGCCCTTTTGCTCGCGGCGACCGACGATCCGACATGGAGTATCAACCCGGGGTCTGTAACATCGGGCCGACCCAGCGGCGGCGACGGCTCCTGCTCGGCGTCGTCTCGCTTCTGGCCGCGGTCACGTACGTCGTCGCGGCCGTCGCCGTGGGCTGGCCGCGCTGGACGCTCCTCCTCGTCGTCTTCCCGCTGTACGGGACGGCGATGGGGTACCTCCAGCACCGCGAGCGGTTCTGCGTCGGCTTCGCCGGGATCGGGGTCTTCGACGTGGGCGAGGGAACGGAACGGATCGACGATCCGGAGGCGCTCGCGGCCGACCGGCGGCGTGCGGTTCGCCTGAACCTCACGTCGCTGGCCGCCGGCGGCCTCGGCGCGCTGGCGATCTACGGGGTCGCGGTCGTGGTCGCGGGACCGTAGCTCGCCGCCGGCCGGAACGGCTCACCCCAAGACGGCTCACTCCAGGACGACGAGCACGTCGCCCATGTCGACGCCGTCTCCCTCCGCGACGTGGACGCTCGCGACGGTGCCGCCGCGCTCGGCGACCACGTCGTTCTCCATCTTCATCGCCTCGAGGACGCAGACCACGTCGCCGGCGGCGACCTCGTCGCCCTCCGCGACGTCCACCGAGAGGATCGTCCCCTGCATCTCCGCCTCGATCGCCTCGCCGCCCTCCGCGACGTCGACGCCGCCGTCGCCGCCCTCATCGTCGTCGGTCGCCTGCGGGGGGCGCTGCCGTCGGCCCCCGCCCGATCCCGCGGCGGATCCGCCGGCGCCGGCGGTCGGGATCGCGGGCGCGCCGCGCTCCTCGAGGTCGACCCGGAAGCGCTTGCCGTTCACCTCGACCGTGAACTCGCGTTCGGTCACCTCCTCGCCCTCGTCGTCGCTCGAGGACGAGGGCTCCGTTCCCCAACGCTCCTGCGCGTCGGCGATCAGGTCGGCGTCGACCTCCTCGTCGAGGTACTTCGTCGTGTGCGTCCCGGCGAGGAACCGCTCGTCCGAGAGCATGAGCCGGTGGAACGGGACGATCGTGACGACCCCCTCCAGGTCGTACTCGGCGAGCGCGCGCCGCGAGCGGGCGAGACACTCCTCGCGGTCCCGTCCCCACACGATCAGCTTCGCGATCATCGAGTCGTAGTCGGTGACGAGGTCGTCGCCCTGCCGGAGCGCGTCGTCGACGCGGACGCCGATCCCGCCCGGCGGGTCGTAGGTGTCGAGCGACCCCTCGCTGGCGGGCTGGAACCCCTCTGCGGCGTTCTCGGCGTTGATCCGGAACTCGATCGCGTGCCCCTCGAGTTCCACGTCCGCCTGCTCGATCGAGAGCCCCTCGCCGCTCGCGACCCGGAGCTGTTCTTTCACGATGTCGATGCCCGTCAGCGCCTCCGTCACGGTGTGTTCGACCTGGATGCGGGTGTTGACCTCGAGGAAGTAGAAGGGCGTCTCGGGGCCGAGCGGCTCCTCGGGGTCGCGGTCGGGGTCCTCCTCGACGAGGAACTCGACCGTTCCGGCGTTGGTGTAGTCGGCGGCGGCGACGCCGCGGCGGGCCGCCTCGCCGATCCGCTCGCGCAGTTCGTCGGAGAGCGCGGGGGAGGGCCCCTCCTCTATCACCTTCTGGTGGCGGCGCTGGAGCGAGCAGTCGCGCTCGCCGAGGTGGACCACGTCGCTCTCGCCCGCGGGACCGTCTCCCCGCGGGCCCGAATCCGCGACGACCTGGACCTCGACGTGCCGCGGCGTCTCGAGGTAGCGCTCGAGGTAGACGGAGTCGTTCGAGAAGTACGCCTCCCCCTCGCGTCTGGCGGACTCGAGTGCCTCCTCGGCCTCCTCGGGCGACTCGACGATCTTCATCCCGCGGCCGCCGCCGCCGCCCTCGGCCTTGATCGCGACCGGGTAGCCGTGCTCCGCGCCGAACTCACGGACCGCTTCCGGCTCCGTGACGGGCTCCGTCGTCCCCGGCACGATCGGCACGTCGGCGTCGGCCATCGCGCGCCGGGCGTGGGTCTTCTCGCCGAGCCGCTCCATCGCGCCGCTCGCGGGGCCGATCCAGGTGATCCCCTCCGCGGCCTCGACGCGCGCCGCGAAGTCGGCGTTCTCGGCGAGGAAGCCGTAGCCGGGGTGGATCGCGTCGGCGTCGGCCGCGCGCGCGGCGTCGACGACCGCCTCGCCGTCGAGGTAGGAGTCGGCCGCGCGCGCCGGCCCCACGTTGTACGCCTCGTCGGCGTAGCGGACGTGTCCGGCGTGTCTGTCCGCGTCGCTGTAGACGGCGACCGTGTCGACGCCCAGCTCCTCGCAGGCGCGCATCACGCGGACGGCGATCTCGCCGCGGTTCGCGACCAGTACCGTGTCGAACATTCCTGTCGACCCTTCTCGGAAAGCGCACCTCATTCTGTCGGTCCGGGGCGATCGGCGGGACCCCGGGCGCTCCCGGGACGGTTAAGGGGTATCGTCCCCGGATCCCCGGATGTGATCTCCGCAGGGAACCCCTACGTGTTGCCGTCGGTGCTCGTCGGCGCGGCCGTCTACCTCGGGCTCTCGTTTCTGACCGACGCATCCGTGCTCGTCCGGGTCGGCGTCCTCCTCGCCATCGCCGGCGTCGTCCCCGTCGTGGTGAACCGGGTCGTCGGGGCGGTCCGCGGCGAGGACGCGGGCGACGCCGAGGTCGATCCCGCCGCCGACCCGGAGGAGTGAGAGGGGGCCGAGGGTGGTCCGGGGGCCGCGAGCTCAGAACCGGTCGAGCCGGCCGGCCGCCGCCCACGGGTCCGAGGGAGCGGTCTCCGGGACGCGAGCGCGGCGGCCCCGCACCGACTCCAGCCGCCCGACGAACCCCCAGCGGTCGCCGCGCCACCCCGAGTCGCCGGCCGCCTCGCCCTCGTCGGCCGCGGCGACCTCGCGGTCGCGGAGGTGCGCCGCGACCGCGACCGCGATGGCCGCGGCCTCCTCGTCGTCGGCGTCGTCGGGGATCCGCAGGTCGCGCCCCGCGAGCGGATCCTCGGACGACGAGCCGGTCTCCCCGGCGGGTGCGTCCGTCGCCATCTCAGATCGGGATGTTGCCGTGTTTCTTGTCGGGCCCTTCCTCGCGTTTCCCCGCCAGCATCTCCAGGTCGTCGATCAGGCGGGCGCGGGTCTCGGTCGGCTCGATCACGTCGTCGACGAAGCCGCGGTCGGCCGCAGTGTAGGGGTTCGCGAACTCCTCGCGGTACTCGTCTATCAGCTCCTGTCTGTGCGCCTCCGTGTCGTCGGCCGCCTCCAGCTCCTCGCGGTAGAGCACGTTCACGGCTCCCTTCGGTCCCATCACCGCGATCTCCGCGGTCGGCCAGGCGTAGTTCACGTCGCCGCCGATGTGCTTCGAGGACATCACGCAGTAGGCCCCGCCGTACGCCTTCCGGGTGATCACGGTGAGAAGCGGCACGGTCGCCTCCGAGAAGGCGTACAGCAGCTTCGCGCCGTGGCGGATGATCCCGCCGTGTTCCTGATCCGTCCCGGGCATGAAGCCGGGCACGTCCTCGAAGGTGAGGATCGGGACGTTGAACGCGTCACAGAAGCGGACGAACCGCGCGGCCTTCTGGCTCGACTCGATGTCGAGCGTGCCGGCGTTCACGCGGGGGTTGTTGGCGACGATCCCCACCGAGCGCCCGTCGAGGCGGGCGAAGCCGACGACGACGTTCTTCGCGAAGTTCTCCTGTACCTCGAAGAAGGAGCCCTCGTCGACGACCCGCCCGATCACCTCCTTCATGTCGTACGGCTTCCGGGGGGCGTCGGGGACGATCTCGGTCAGCTCCTCGTCGGCGCGCTCGGGGTCGTCCCACGACTCGACGCGCGGGGGGTCCTCGACGTTGTTCTGCGGGAGGTACGAGAGCAGCCGGGCGATGCCGTCGAGGGCGTCCTCCTCCGACTCCTCGGCGAAGTGGGCGACGCCGGACGTCGAGGTGTGGGTGACCGCGCCGCCGAGTTCCTCGAAGCTCACCTCCTCGCCGGTGACCGTCTCGATCACGTCCGGCCCGGTGATGAACATGTGGGAGGTGTCCTTCACCATGAACGTGAAGTCGGTGATGGCGGGCGAGTACACCGCGCCGCCCGCACACGGGCCCATGATAGCCGAGATCTGCGGGATCACGCCCGAGGCCTCCGTGTTGCGCCGGAAGATCTCCGCGAAGCCGCCGAGCGAGGCGACGCCCTCCTGGATCCGCGCGCCAGCGGAGTCGTTGAGCCCGATCACGGGCGCGCCGACGTCCATCGCCTTGTCCATCACCTTACACACCTTCTCCGCGAACACCTCGCCGAGCGAGCCGCCGAAGACGGTGAAGTCGTGTGCGAACACGAACGTCTTGCGCCCGTTCACCTCGCCGTACCCCGTCACCACGCCGTCGCCGGGGATCCGCTTTTCCTCCATCCCGAACGTGTGGTTCCGGTGGGTGCGGAAGCGGTCGAACTCGTGGAACGTGCCGTCGTCGAGGAAGTAGTCGATCCGCTCGCGGGCGGTCATCTTCCCCTTCTCGTGTTGGGAGGCGATCCGTTCCTCGCCGCCGCCCTTCACGGCCCGCTCGCGGCGCTCCCGGAGGTCCTCGATCCGCTCGTCCATCGTCACGTCGGACCACCCTGAGTCATTGGATCACGGGTCGGCGACCGCCGCCAAAAGGGTTCCCCTACGCGACGAGACTCGGGTTCGACGCGCGTCGTATTCGCCGCGGTCGTCCCTCGCGTCGCCAGCGGAGCCGCGTCAGCGTTCCGCCGCCGAGAGGACTGTCGCCGGTTCACACGGGGACGGGGGCTTCGACGGTTTTAAGCGTCCGATGGGCCACTCTCCGATGAGACAGGCTTCGCCTGTTTCACTGACCCGTAGGAGCGACCTGCGTACTACGGAGGTGAAAATGGCAGACACAATACAAGAGGCCGTGACCCTCGCACTCGATGAGGCCCCCGAGCGGAACTTCCGCGAGACGGTGGACCTCGCCATCAACCTGCGAGACCTCGACCTCAACGATCCGTCGAATCGCGTCGACGAGTCCGTCGTGCTGCCGGCTGGAACTGGACAGGAGACACGCATCGTCGTCTTCGCGGAGGGCGAAACCGCCGTCCGCGCCGCCGAAGTCGCCGACGAGGTCCTCGACGCCGAGGAGCTCGCCGACCTCGGCGACGACGACGACCGCGCGAAGGACCTGGCCGACGAGACCGACTTCTTCGTCGCGGAGGCCAACCTGATGCAGGACATCGGTCGGTACCTCGGTACCGTCCTCGGTCCGCGCGGCAAGATGCCGACTCCCCTACAGCCGGACGACGACGTCGTCGAGACAGTAAACCGGATGAAGAACACGGTGCAGCTCCGGTCGCGTGACCGGCGCACCTTCCACACGCGCGTCGGCGCGGAGGACATGGACGCCGAGGACATCTCGAGCAACATCGACGTCATCATCCGCCGGCTCGAGGCCGACCTCGAGAAGGGCCCGCTCAACATCGACGGGATCTTCGTGAAGACCACGATGGGTCCCGCCAAGGAGGTGCCCGTATGAGCTCCGCCCGCAAGACCGAGACGATCCCGCAGTGGAAACGCGAGGAGGTCGACGAGCTCGTCGAGTTCATCGACTCGTTCAACTCCGTCGGGATCGTCGGCGTCGCCGGCATTCCGAGCCGCCAGCTCCAGGCCATGCGCCGCGAGCTCCACGGCTCCGCGGACGTCCGGATGAGCCGCAACACGCTCACCGTCCGCGCGTTGGAGGAGGTCGACGAGGGCGTCGAGGAGCTGACCGAGTACGTCGCCGGACAGGTGGCGCTCATCGGCACCAACGACAACCCCTTCGGGCTCTACAAGCAGCTCGAGGCCTCGAAGACGCCGGCCCCGATCAACGCGGGCGAGGTCGCCCCGAACGACGTCATCATCCCCGAGGGCGACACCGGCGTCGACCCGGGACCGTTCGTCGGCGAGCTCCAGACCGTCGGCGCGGCCGCGCGCATCATGGACGGATCGATCAAGGTCACCGAGGACTCGAAGGTCCTCGAGGAGGGCGAGGTCGTCGACGACGACCTCGCGAACGTCCTGACCGAGCTCGGCATCGAGCCGAAGGAGGTCGGGCTCGACCTGAAGGGCGTCTACTCCGAGGGTGTCCTCTTCGAGCCGGACGAGCTCGCCATCGACGTCGACGAGTACCGCGCGGACGTCCAGTCCGCCGCGGCCGCCGCGCGCAACCTCTCCGTCAACGCCGCCTACCCGACGGCCGCCACCGCCGGCACCCTTCTCGCGAAGGCCGCCGGCGAGGCGAAGTCGGTCGGGCTGTTCGCGGAGATCGAGAGCCCCGACGTCGTGCCCGACCTCATCGGGAAGGCCGACGCCCAGCTCCGTGCGCTCGCGGCACAGATCGACGACGAGGAGGCGCTCCCCGAGGAGCTCCAGGGCGTCGAAGCCGCCCCGGCTCCCGAGACGGACGACGCCGACGACGAGGAGGAACAGGCGGACGAAGAGACGGAAGACGCCGAGGAGACCACCGACGACGACGCCGACGACGGCGACGACGGCGGCGAGGGACTCGGCGCGATGTTCGGATAACACGAGGTTACACCAATGGAATACGTTTACGCTGCGCTCATCCTGAACGAGACTGGCGAAGAGATCAACGAGGACAACATCACCGGCGTGCTGGAAGCCGCCGGCGTCGACGTCGAGGAGTCCCGCGTCAAGGCGCTCGTCGCCGCGCTGGAGGACGTCGACATCGAGGAGGCCATCGAGACGGCCGCCGCGGCCCCCGCCGCGGGCGCCGCCTCCGGCGGCTCCGCCGACGAGGCCGAGGAGGCCGACGACGGCGACGACGAGGAGGAGGAGGCCGAGGCCGAGGAGGCCGACGACGACGAGGACGAGGGCGACGGCGGCGAGGGTCTCGGCGAGCTCTTCGGCTGAGTCCGCCCCCAGCACCGCTTCACCGCGTCGAGTTCCGGGGCGAGACCGCCCCGCAGTACCGCGTTTTTTTCGACCCGTCCCGTTCCGCCGAGTGATAACCTCGGCCGCGAGCTTTTATACCGGTTCGACGAACCGACCGTCGAATGAAGATCGTCGACGGCGACAAGGCGGAGTGCGCTCGGTGCGAGTCGGTCCTCCCGCTCGAGGCGGTGTCGCTCCTCGAGAAGGAGACGAACCGGGACTACGAGCGGGTGCTGTGTGCGGAGTGTCTCGACGCCGTCGGCGTCCCCCGAGGGTACTCGCTGCGGCGGGACATCACGCATCTCGGCGGGTGACCGGTGCCGACGTCGGTTTCGGGTTCGAGCGGGGAGGCGGTCTCACTCGGCGTCGTCGACGAACCCGACGCCCGTGATCTCGAAGCGCGCGCCGCCGGTCTCGCTCTCGGCGGCCGCGATCTCCCACCCGTGTGACTCGACGATCCGCTCGACGATCCGCAGGCCGAAGCCGGTGCCCTCGTGACTCGTCGAGTAGCCGGCGTCGAAGATCTGCTCGCGCCGCTCCGGATCGATCCCCGGTCCGTCGTCCTCGATATAGATACCCGATCCGTCGGCGAGTTCGCCGACGGTGACGGTCACGTCGTCGCCGGCGCGCTCGACGTCGTCGCCGGACGCAGTCCGGCTGCCAGTCGAACCATGCTCGACACTGTTCCGGATCAGGTTCTCGAAACACTGGCGGATCCGGCTCTCGTCCGCGTAGATCGACCGGTCCGTCGCCACCCGGAGGGTCGCGCCGTCGGTGTCGACGGCCCCGCGACAGTGGTCGACCAGCTCCGACAGTCGGATCGGCTCGAGGTCGGGCTCCTCGGTCGCCTCGCGGGCGAGCCGCAACAGGTCGTCGATCAGCGTCTCGATCCGATCCAGAGCGTACTTGGCGGCCTCCAGATGCTCCTTCGCGGGGGAGTCGGGGTCGACGTCCGCGCGCGCCAGGTCGAGCCGTCCGCTGGCGACCGATAGCGGATTCCGGAGGTCGTGGCCCACGACGCTGGCGAACTCGTCCAGCCGCTCGTTCCGGCGGGCCAACTCCCTCCGTCTGTCGACCTGTTCGAGCGCGGCGACGACGTTGCCGGCGAGGATCCGTCCGAGCGTCACGTCGCGCTCGTCGAACGCGTTCGGTGCGTGCGACCCGGTCACGAGGACCCCGTACTCGTCGAGCGGGACGGTGAGCTGGCTTCGGATCGTCGTCTCCGGATTGGCGGCGTCGGGGTCGGCCGGGACGTTCCCGACCCGTTCCGCCTCTCCCCGCTCGAAGGCGCGCCAGACGATGCTCTCCCCGGGTCCGTACGTCGGCGGCTCGCCGGTGTCCCAGGAGAGTTCCAGGGCGGCCTCCGTCGACGCGGTCGGCTCGACCACGTTCGCCTCCTCGTCGTACAGGTAGACCGTGCTCGCGACCAGCCCGTGGATGTCGCTCACCGCCTCGACGGCCACCTCCGCGACCTCCTCTCTGGTGGTCGCAGTGATGAGCGCCGCGCTCGCCTCGTGGAGCGCGACCAACTGTCGGTCGCGGTCGGCCGCCGTGTGGGCGTCGTGCCGGCCGACCGCCTCGACGACGCGGGCGGCGATCGCCGTGCTCCGGTCCTCGGGCGCGTCGGACGGCACGTATCCGGTGACGCCGGCGGCCACCGCCGCCGCGGCGATCCGTTCGCTCCCCGCTCGCGGCGCGAGGACGAACGGGAGGGAGCCGTACTCCGCGCGAACGGACGAGAGGAGGTCGACGCCGTCCCTATCGGGGAGTTCGTAGACGCTGACGACGCACTCGATCGGCTCGGCCGCGAGCAGTTCGAGCGCCCGGTCGGCCGTGGACGCCGGGTGGAGCGTGACGTCGGCGAGCTCCCGCTCCAACCCCGCCGCCGTCCGCTCGAAGGAGTCGGGATCCCCGTCGACGCAGAGGACGTCCATGCCCACAGCACGGAACTCCAAGGGAAATACGCTTCGACGGGATCGGGGGAACGCGGGACTCCGCCGCCGGGGATCCGCGGCCGGGACTCACTCGTCGTTCGTACGGTACACGTCCTCGAGGTCCTCCTCGACGTGCGCGTGCTCGTCGGCGGGGAACTCGCCGCTCTCGACGGCGTCCCTGTACCCCTCGATCGCCCGCTCCATCTCGCCGCGGACGTCGCCGAACTGCCGGGAGAAGGGCGGCGACCACTCGCCGAGCCCGATCACGTCGTCGACCACGAGCACCTGCCCGTCGCAGTCGGAGCCCGCACCGATCCCGATCGTCGGCGTCTCGAGGGCCTCCGTCACCGCGGCGGCGAGGTTGGACGGGACGTGTTCCAACACCAGCGCGAACGCGCCCGCCTCCTCGTGGGCGCGGGCCAGATCGAGGATCTCCGCCGCGGCCTCCTCGTCGGTTCCCTGTCGAGTGTACCCGCCGAGCCGGTTGACGTGCTGGGGCGTGAGCCCGAGGTGGGCCATCACCGGAATTCCGACCTCCGTCATCCGCCGCGTGGTCTCGACGGTGTGCGGCCCGCTCTCGATCTTCACCGCGTCGGCGTCGGCCTCCTTGAGGAGTTCCCCCGCGTTGCGGACCGACTCCGCCTCCTCGAGTCCGAACGAGAGGAACGGCATGTCGGCGACGACGAGCGCGTCCTCGACCGCGCGCGCGACGGCGGCGGTCCGGGAGCGCACGTCCGCCATCGTCACCGGGAGCGTCGAGTCGTAGCCGAGGGCGGTGTTGCCCATGCTGTCGCCGACGAGGACGACGTCGATCCCCGCCTCGTCGACGACCGCCGCGGTCTGTGCGTCGTAGGCGGTGAGCATCGTGATCGGCTCCTCGCGGTCCCGGAGTCCCCGCGTCGTGGTCATCGATCGGCGGTCGTTCCCCGGCCGATTAAAACCGCCGGGATCCCGAGCGAGGCGTCGATCGCCTGCGGGGGCGTCCACCGAGCGCGGCGCCGACCGCCACCGATATGTCCGTTCGCCCCGCTACCTCACCCGTGCAACCCGTCGAGGAGGTCGAGGTCGAGGGCGTCGACTACGGCTGGGTGATGCAGACGACGTTCGTCGTCACGATCCTCGTCGGGGCCCCGGTCGTCGCCGTGCTCTCTTTTTTCGTCACGCTGGAATCGTGGGGGGCCCGCGCTGCCTTCGCGGTCCGGGTCGGCGCGCCCATCTGGTTCCTCACCGCGGTCGCGGTCGCAGTGTACGCGAGACGCACCGAGGCCGGCGACGGGTACTCGGATCCGGACGGGGAAGACGACGAGGAGTGAGAGGAGGGTTCGGGCCGATCGCCGGATTCGTCGAGTCTCGTCGTTTCGCGGTGAACGGCTCTGAAACAGCGAGTATATCCTGCGTGCGAGTTGAATAACCATGTCACCGACATCTATATCAGTATGAAAAAAGTATGAACGAATATGCCCGAACACAAACGGAAAGTCGGAGATCGGGGGCAGGTGACGATTCCGAAGGAACTGCGGGACCGTCGTGGCATCGAGGGCGGTGACGAAGTCGAATTCGTCGAAGTGAATGACGAGATCATACTCAAACCGCCGACGGATGAGGAACGACTTGCTGAAGGATATCGAAAGAGGGCCGAGCGGTCTCGTGAGTTGGCTGAAGAAATGGAAGAAGTATCCGCAGAAGCAACCGGGCATCTCGGTGACGCGCCCGGCTGGAGCGAATGAATACTGGAGTCAAGTGTGCAGATACGCCGCGGCGACATCGTCATCGTTGAACTGAATCCCACGAAAGGGAGTGAGCAGCAAGGAACGAGCCGGCCCTGTGTCGTCATCCAGAACGATGTTGGGAACCAGTACTCACCGACGACCATCGTCGCTCCGTTCACAACGCAGTACACGTCCGGAGACACGTATCCGTTCGAGGTGGAAGTACGGGCTTCGGATACCCCCCTCGATCACGATTCAGTGGCAGATTTCAGTCAAATCCGGGTCGTCGACATCGATGAACGTGTGAAAAAGAACATTGGATCCGTCCCGTCATCGGATATGGTGAAGATCGACTCGGCAATCAAAGATAGCCTCGGCATTTGAGCGAAACGTTCCGTCAGTATATAGTCTGAGTTGAGCGATCCGGCGTGACTACTCGCCGAGCGCCTCGACGACGGAGACGAAGGGGACGCCGGCGCGGTCGGCGGTGACCCGGTCGCTCTCGGAGTCGCCGACGAAGACGGCGCGCTCCGGCTCGCCGCCGAGCGCCTCGACCGCCGCGAGCAGCGACTCCGGCTCGGGCTTGTGCGTCTCGACGGTGTCGCGGCCGACCACGGCGTCGACCGCCTCCTCGAGGTCGTGGGTCTCAAGGGCGATCCGGCAGGCCTCCTCGCAGTTGAGCGAACAGACCGCCGCGGGGCGGTCGGCGTCGATGTCGGCAGCGAGCCGCTCGCCGAGCGGCAGCAGCGTCGACTCGCGCGCGCCGGCCCGCTCGTGGTCGGCGATCGTCTCGTGGACGACCGCCTCGATGTCGTAGTCGGCGGCGGCGTCGAGCAGCGACCAGAGGTCGTCCGTCGGCGCGATCAACGCGCGTTCGGCGTACGCGCCGACGACGTCGTCGGCGACGGCGTCCCAGTCGACCGCGAGTTCGAGGAGGGTGCCGTCGAGGTCGTACACGATCGCGTCGGCCGCGTCGAGGGCGGTCGTCATCGTGTGTCGAAGACGCCCCGAGCGATGACTTCCTTTTGGATCTCCGTCGTCCCCTCGTAGATCTCCGTGACCTTCGCGTCGCGGTAGAACCGCTCGACGTCGTACTCGCGGGTGTAGCCGTAGCCGCCGTGGATCTGGATCGCCTCGTTCGTCACCGACATCGCGGCCTCGCTCGCCCGATACTTCGCCCGCGCGGCGGCGACGCGGGCGTCCTCGCCCGCCTCGGCCTTCCTCGCCGCCTCCCGGACGAGCAGCCGCGCGGCGGCGACGTCCGTCGACATCTCCGCCACTTTGTGGCGGATGGACCCGATCTCCGAGAGCGGTTCGCCGAACTGCTCCTGTTCTCCGGCGTACTCGCGTGCCGCCTCGAGGGCGGCCCGCGCGACGCCCACGGCCTGCGCCGCGATGCCGATCCGGCCGCCGGTCAGGACCTCCAGCGCGGCCGCGAGCCCCCGTCCCTCCGGAGTCAGCCGGTTCTCGGCGGGGATCCGACAGCCGTCGAACGTGATCGGCGTCGTGTCGGAGGCGCGCAGACCGAGCTTCTCCTCCTTCGGGCCGACTGCGACGCCCTCCGCGTCCATGGGGACGAGGAACTGGGTGATCGAGTCGGGGTCGTCGGGGTCGACCTTCGCGAAGACGACGGCGACGCCCGCGCGCGAGCCGTTCGTGATCCACTGTTTCTCGCCGTTCAGGACGTACTCCCCCGCGTCCGGGTCGTGCTCGGCGGTCGTCGACATGCCCGCCGGGTTCGACCCCGCGTGCGGCTCGGAGAGGCAGAACGCCCCGACCGGTCGACCGTCGGCCATCTCCGGAAGCCACCGCTCCCGCTGGGTCTCCGTGGCGAACTCGGCGAGACAGGACGCGACGAGACAGTGGACGGAGAGGGCGGTCGCGACCGCGAGCGAGCCGTGCGCCAGCTCCTCGTTGACGACGGCGTACGTCGTCGCGTCCGCGTCGAACCCGCCGTACGCCTCGGGGACGGCCAGTCCCGTGAGTCCGAGCTCGGCGAGCCCGTCCCACACGTCCTCGGGGAACGACCCCGTCGCGTCCGCCTCCCGAGCGGTCGGGCGAACCTCCTCGCGTGCGAACTCGCGGACGAGGTCGCGGACCGCCCGCTGTTCGTCGGTGAGCGCCGACCCCACGCGCGCGCCAGTCATGTTCCGACGTTCGACCCCGCCGGGCAAAAGCGCGCGGGGCGGGTCGGGCGAGTCGGGCGAGTCGGGCGGGTCGGGAGTAGCGGGGGGAAGCCGGTCACTCCCAGAGCCGGTACAGCTCGTCGCGCGGCGGCTCGCGGATCGCCTCGCCGTCGAGGAGGAGGGTGCCGGCCGGCTCGCCGTCGGGGCCCGCTCCGGGCTCGCGGACCGACCCGATCCCGGCGGCCGACACTCCGACCGCATCGAGCGCGTCGAGCGCGTCGTCGACGCGGTCCTCGGGGACCGCCGCGAGCAGCGCGCCGGAGCCGAACGCGCGGAGCGGGTCGACCCCGAGCGCGTCACAGCAGGCGCGCGTCTCCGGGCGGACCGGCACCCGTTCGCGCTCGACCTCGAGGACGGTGTCGCTGGCCGTCGCGAGCTCGACGAGCGCGCCCGCGACCCCGCCCTCCGTCGGGTCGTGCGCCGCGGTCGCGACCCCCCGAACCGCGGCGGCGTCGGGGACGACGCTCACCGCCTCGAGAAAGCGCGCCGCCGATTCCAGCGTCTCCGCGGGGACGCCCGCGTCCGCGCACTCCTCGCGGAAGTCGGTCGCGAGGATCGCGGTCGCCTCGATACCCGCGCCCTTCGTGAGCAGCAGCCGGTCGCCGGGCGACGCTCCCCCGGTGGAGAGGAAGCGATCGGTCGTCCCGAGCGCCGTCATCGAGAGCAGCGGGCGCTCCAGCGCCGGCACCGTCTCGGTGTGGCCGCCGACGACCGCCGCGCCGACCTCGGCCGCCGCCGCGTCGACCTGTTCCGCGATCGTCTCCAGGCGATCGGGGTCGTCGTCGGGGACGAGGACGGTGTTCGTCAGCCACCGCGGGTCCGCGCCGCTCGCGGCCACGTCGTTACAGGCGACGTGGACCGCCAGCCGGCCGACCGCGTCGGCCGCGAGCGACAGGGGGTCGGTGGCGACGACGAGCGTCCGATCGCCGAGGTCGATCGCGGCCGCATCCTCGCCGTAGGCGGGGCCGACCGCGACCGCCGGGTCCGTCGTCCCCGTGGCCGCGAGCAGGTCCGAGAGCGCGTCGGGCGGGACCTTCCCGGTCATCGGCTCCGCAGCCAGTCGACGACCTCGTCGGGGTCGGCGTCGAGTCCGCCGCCCTGCGCGAACGTCGGCCCGCCCCCGCCGCCGCCGCCGAACTCGTCGGTGGCCGCCTCGACGACCGCGCCGGCGTCCGCGTCCGCGTCGGGCGCGGCCGCGACGACGACGAACGGCGCGCCCCCCTCCCCGACCGCCGCGAGCGCGTCGACGTCGGGATCCGCCTCGAGCAGCGCCGTCGCGGGCTCTCGGAGGTCGTTGGGGTCGGCGTCCGCGACGGTCCCGACCGCCCAGACCGTTCCGTCGACCTCGCTCGTCGGGAACTCGCCGAGCCGGGCACGGAGGAGGTCCGACTCCGCCTCCCGGAGCGCCGCGTCGAGCCGGTCGACCTCGCTTCGGAGCCGCCGGACCTCCTCCGGGAGGTCCTCGACGTTGGTGTCGGCGGCGGCGGCCGCCTCCAGCGCGGCGGCGTGGATCGCGGATCCGCGGTCGATCGCGGTCGGGCCGACCGCGAACTCGACGCGGGTCACCCCCTCGCCCGGGTTCGACCGGTCGAGCGCCGTGATCTGACCGATCTCGGCCGTGTTCTCGACGTGCGTGCCGCCGCAGGCCGCCACGTCCCAGTCCTCGACGGTGACGACGCGGACCGACTCGCCGCCGCTCATCGCGCCCTCCTCGGTCTTGGTGTTGAACGCGATCCCGTCGCGGTCGCGCGCCTCCGCCTCGGGGAGCACCTCCCAGGACACGGGTCGGGAGTCCCACACCGCCCGGTTCGAGAGCCGTTCGAGCTCGACGAGGTCCTCGTCGTCGAGCGGGTCGGCGGTCGTGAGGTCGACGCGGACCTTCTCGGGCGAGATGTCGAAGCCGGCGTAGCCGAGGTCCTCGCAGGTCCGGCGGGCCGCGCCGTAGAGGACGTGCGAGGCGGTGTGCGCGCGCATACAGTACGTGCGGAAGTCGTCGTCGACGACGCCGGCCACGGTGGCTCCGGGTTCCACGTCGCCTGCGCTTCCCGCGGACGGGTCCTCCGCGAGGACGTGGACGACCTCGCCGTCGCGCTCGACCACGTCGTCGACGAGGACGCCCGCGAGGGTGCCGCGGTCGGCCGGCTGGCCGCCCGACTCGGCGTAGAAGTACGTCTCCGCCAGGACGACCTCGCGGCCGTCGACCCGTTCGACCGTCGACTCGAACTCGCGGACCGCCGGCTCGGCCGGCGCGCGTGATGCCGTCATGGAGGTGTCGTCGTCGCGGTCGGGTAAATAGGTGGTCGGTCGCGCCCGCCGTTCGCCCCCCTCGTCCGTCCCTCGCGCGTTCCCCCGCCGATCACGACGCCGAGAGCAGCTTCAAGCGGAGCTCCCGCTCGTCGACCTCGTATTTGAACGCCGGGGTGCCGTCGACGAACACGTACGGGACGCGCTCGCCGTACTCCTCGGCGAGTTCGGGGTCCTCGTCGACGTCGACCGTCTCGAGGTCGACCTCGACGGCCAGATCGGCCGCGACCCGCTCGACCGTCTCGCGGGCGACGACGCACAGCGAGCAGTCCTCGCGGGTGTAGATGGTGACCGGGACCGGGTCCGTGTCGCTCGGGTTCGACGCGGACCGGTCCGGATCGTCCGTGTCGCTCACGACCGCGAGAAGGGCCTCGAGGGGCCAGTCCGTTTCGGTTCGCGCTCGCCGCCCGATCCTCGTCACTCGCCGTCGGCGTCCACGAAGAACTCCACGTCGCCGGCGATGACCGCGCTGGCGACGACCGCGGTGCCGACGGCGAGCGCGACGACCAGCGTGGTCAGCGTGACCCGAACCGGGTTCCCGCCGATCGCGACGCCGACGAACGCGCCGACGGAGCCGCCGACCCCGCCCGCGAGCACGGCGAGCGTGTTGGCTTCGCCCATGGCGTGGGATCGGCCGATGCGGGGTATAAGCGTTCGCGCCGGATTCTCCCGGCTGATAACGTGAACCGGCTGACGTGTCGGGGCGGAGCCGGCTCCCCGGACGGCCTCCTCTCGGGGCGTCAGCGCGGGTACCGGCGGTCGAGATCGAGTCCCTCGGCGTCGGCGGTGTCGTCTCCGTCGCCGGCCGCGTCGTCGTCACCGTCGCCGGCCGCGTCGTCGTCGCGTTCGGCCGTTTCGCCGCCGCCGGGGCTCACGCTCCCGGTCCGGTAGCCCGCCATGTCGAGGGTGACGTACTCGAAGCCGATCTCCGTGAGGTGCTCGTGGACCGCGTCGGCGAAGGCGGGATCGAGCGCGCGCTCCAGCTCCTCCGGAGCGATCTCGATGCGTGCGAGCCCGTCGTGGTCGCGGACGCGGAACCCCTCGAATCCCCACTCGCGGAGCCGGTTCTCCGCCCGCTCGACGCGCGAGAGCCGCGCCTCCGTCACCTCGAGCCCGGTCGGGATCCGCGAGGAGAGACACGCCATCGACGGTTTGTCCGCGACGGAGAGGTCGTACGCCTCGGCGACCGCACGGACCTCCTCTTTCGTGATCCCGGCGTCGAGAAGCGGCGAGGAGACCTCGAGCTCCTCGACCGCGCGCAGGCCGGGGCGGTGGCCCTCGCCGGGGTCGTCCGCGTTCGTCCCGTCACACACCGTCTCGATCCCGAGTTCGCGGGCGCGGTCGTACATCCGGCCGAGCCGCATCGTCCGGCAGTGGTAACACCGGTCGCCGTCGTTGGCGACGAAGTTCGGGTCGTCGAGCTCCGAGAAGGTCACCGTGTCGTGGCGGATCCCGATCTCTTCCGCGACCCGTTTCGCGTCGTCGAGCTCGGCCGCCGGCAGCGTCTCGCTGCGGGCCGTACACGCGACCGCGTCCTCGCCGAGCGCGTCGTGGGCGAGCGCCGACACCACGGAGGAGTCCACGCCGCCGGAGAAGGCGACGAGCACCCCGTCGCGAGCGGCCAGCGCCTCGCGAGCGGCTCGCGCCTTCTCCGCCGTCTCGGGGTCCAGACGGTCGGTTCCCGCCGCGATGGGGTCGTCGGTCCCGGTCGCGGGAGCGTCCTGATCCATGCGCGCGGTTCGTCGTCGTCGGGAAAAAGGGCGTCGGCGTCGGATCGCCGCCGGGACCGCGGCGGCGAGGTCCGATCCCCTCCCCGACGGGGTCCGACCCTCTCCCCGGCGAGGAACGCCCCGCCGGCACCCGCATCCTTTTGCGGGTTGCCGCGATATGAGGCGTGAATGGATCTGGAGGCGATCCCCGGCGTGGGCGAGAAGACGGCGCGGGCGCTCCGCGAGCTGGAGGAGCCGGCGGCGACCGTCGAGTCCGGCGACGTGGCGGCCATCGCCCGCGCGCCGGGCGTGAACGAGGCGCGCGCGGCTCGCGTCGCCCGCGGCGCGATCCGCCGCCGCCACGACGACGCGAGCCGCGTGCTGGCGACCGACCGCGCGCGGGAGGTGTACCGCGACGCGCTCGGCCTGCTGAAGGAGCGCACGGTGACCGACTACGCCGAGAAGCGGCTGGAGACGTTCTACCCGAGCGCGTCGGCCTCCCGGATCGCGGAGGCGCAGGCGTTCGCGACCGCGGCGACCGATCGCGACCCCGACCCGGCCGTCCTCGAGGCGCTCTCCGGCGTCGAGCCGCTCGCCGACCCGCCGACCGTCAGGGTGCGCGACCGCTGTCTGGCGACCGCCGACGCCGAGGTGTACGCCCGCGCCGAGGCCCGCGTGCCCGAGCTCTCGGTCGAGACGGCGGAGGACACCCGGGACGTCGCGGAGCTCGCGCGGTCGTACGCGACCGTGATCGTCCTCGACGAGGAGTTCGCGGGAATGGACGTCGAGGGCGACGTCCACGTGCGGCCGGACGCGCTCGAGACGCCCGCCGAGACCGTCCCCGAGCGCCTGCTCGCGTTCTTCGCCGCGAACCGCGAGCGGCTGGAGGCGGCCGCGGCGGTCCACGAGGCCGCCGACATCCCCGCGGCCGCCGACCTCGACGCGCTCCGGGACGCCCTCTCGCGGCTCGACGACGACGGGACGATCGTCGGCGACGCGGAGCTCGAGCGGCTGACGGCCGCCGTCGACGACCTCGACGCGGCGGTCTCGACCGCGGAGTCCGTCGCCGACGACCACCTCCGCGAGGCGATCCGCGAGCGTGACGTCACCATCGAGGGGACCGACTTCCTCTCCCTGGTCGAGCAGGGCGCGCGCGTCGACTCGCTTCTCGACCGCGAGCTCGCCGACGAGTACGACACCGCGATGGAGCGCGCCCGCGACCACCTCGTCGACGCGCTCGATCTCGCGCCCGAGGAGGCCGACCTCGCCGAACGCGTCTTCGACGACGACCCCTCGTTTCCGGTCGAACGCGACGAGTCGGCCGTCTCGCGGCTCCGGACCGAGCTGGCCGCCGGCCGGGACCGGCGGGCCGCCCGGCTGAAGGCCGACCTCGCGGCGGATCTGGGCGACCTCCGCGAGCCCGTCGAGGAACTCGTGCGGGACGCCCTCGAGCTCGACGTGGAGCTCGCGATCGCCCGCTTCGCCCGCGACTTCGACTGCGTCATGCCCGAGGTCCGCGATCCGGGTGAGGTCGGTGAGGAGGACGGAGCGGACGACGCCGGATGCGGCGCTCCCGGCGGCTTCCGGCTCGAGGGGGGCCGCTCGCCGCTTCTGGACGTGGCGTTCGAGGCGGTCGAGCCGGTCGACTACGCCGTCGACGGGGTGCGGCTGCTCTCGGGGGTGAACTCCGGCGGGAAGACGTCGACCCTGGACCTGGTCGCTCTGGTGGTCGTCCTCGCGCAGATGGGGATGCCCGTCCCGGCCGAGAGCGCCGAGATCGACCGCTTCGAGGAGATCCACTACTACGCCAAATCCCAGGGCACTCTCGACGCGGGCGCGTTCGAGGCGACGCTGCGAGACTTCGGCGACCTCGTCGAGGGCGCGGACGGCCGGCTCGTGTTAGTCGACGAGCTGGAGTCGATCACGGAGCCGGGGGCGTCCGCGAAGATCATCGCCGGGATCCTGGAGGCGCTCTCCGACCAGCAGGCGACCGCCGTCTTCGTCTCCCACCTGGCCCGCGAGATCCGCGAGGCCGCCGACTACGACGTGGCCGTCGACGGCATCGAGGCGGTCGGGCTCGTCGACGGCGAGCTCCGCGTGAACCGCTCGCCGCGGGAGGGCCACCTCGCGCGGTCGACGCCGGAGCTCATCGTCGAGAAGCTGGCCGAGGACCGCGGCGGCGGGTTCTACGGAGACCTGTTGGAGAAGTTCTGAGCGTAGCGAAGGTCCGAGACCGGGTGTCGGTTCCGCTCGGCCGATCGGGGTTACTCGCCGCCGTCGAGCTCCGCGTCGACCGTGATCTCGACGTCGAGCGGCGCGGGGAGCCGCGACACCTCGACGCAGGTCCGGGCGGGATACGGCTCGGAGAGGTACGACCGGTACGCCTCGTTCACCTCGTCGTAGTCGTCCATGTCCGTGAGATAGACGGTGGCGCGGACGATCGCGTCGGCGTCCGTGCCGGCCGCCTCCAGGATCCGCTCGACGTTCGCGAGCGTCTGGGTCGTCTGTTCGCCGACCGACTCCGGTGCCTCCCCGGTCTCGGGGTCGACGCCGGTCTTGCCCGAGACGTGGACGGTACCGTCCGAGACGATGGCCTGCGAGTACGGGCCGAGCGCGTCCGGGACGTCGTCGCTGGTGATCTCCCTCATCGTTCCGAGCGACGACACAGCGGCATATCAAAGTGCGGGTCGGCGGGGAGGGTCCCGAAGTATCCCCGTCTCAGTCGTCGTCCGCGGCCGTCGCGGGCTTCCGCCGGTCGTTTCGGGGCCCCTCGATGTCGACGTCGGGGAGGAGGTCGCGCAGGTACCGTCCGGTGTGGGAGTCGTCCTCGCGGGCGACCGCCTCGGGCGTCCCGCGCGCGACGAGCTCGCCGCCGCCCTCGCCGCCCTCGGGACCGAGGTCGATCACGCGGTCGGCGTTCTTCACGAGGTCGAGTTCGTGTTCGATGACGACGACCGTGTTGCCGGCGTCGACGAGCCGGTGGAGCACCTCGATCAGCTTCCGCTCGTCCTCCTTGTGGAGCCCGGTCGTCGGCTCGTCGAGGAGGTAGAGCGTGTCGCCGGTGGCCTTCTTGCCGAGCTCCTCGGCGAGTTTCACGCGCTGGGCCTCGCCGCCGGAGAGGGTGGTCGAGGGCTGTCCGAGATCCATGTAGCCGAGCCCCACGTCCTTCAGGAGCTTCAGGCGGCGCTGGAGCCCCTGGTGGCTCTCGAAGAAGTCGTACGCCTCCGCGACGCTCATCTCGAGCACGTCGGCGATGGTCGCGCCCTTGTAGGTCACCTCGAGCGTCTCGTCGTTGTAGCGCGCCCCGCCGCACTGCTCGCAGGGGACGTGGACGTCGGAGAGGAAGTTCATCTCGATCTTCACGGTGCCCTGGCCGCCGCACTCCTCACAGCGGCCGCCCTTCACGTTGAAGGAGAACCGGCCCTTCTCGTAGCCGCGGCGCTTCGCGAGCTTGGTCTCCGCGAACAGCTCGCGGACGTGGTCGAACACGTCGGTGTACGTCGCGGGGTTCGACCGGGGCGTCCGGCCGATCGGCGACTGGTCGATGAGCCGCACCGTCTCGATCCCGTCGATTCCCTCGATCGCGTCGTGCTCGCCGGGGTCGACCGAGGTGTTGTCGTTCATCTCGCGGGCGAGCCCCTTGTAGAGGACGTCGTTGACGAGCGTCGACTTCCCGGAGCCGGAGACGCCGGTGACGGTCGTGAGCGTGCCGAGCTCGATCGGCACGTCGAGGTCCTTCAGGTTGTGCTGGCGCGCGCCGCGCACGACCAGCTCGCCGTCCGGATCGCGCCGCTCGTCGGGGACCGGGATCGACTTCCGGCCCGCGAGGTAGTCGGCGGTGACGGAGTCGTCGGCCGCGACGATGTCGTCGAAGTCGCCCTGTGCGACCACCTCGCCGCCGCGCTTCCCCGGCCCCGGCCCCATGTCGACGATCTCGTCGGCCCGCCGCATCGTCTCCTCGTCGTGCTCGACGACGAGCAGGGTGTTGCCCAGGTCGCGGAGCCCCTCCAGGGTGTTCAACAGCCGGTCGTTGTCGCGCTGGTGGAGCCCGATGGAGGGCTCGTCGAGCACGTACAACACCCCGACGAGCCCGGATCCGACCTGCGTCGCGAGCCGGATCCGCTGGCTCTCGCCGCCCGACAGCGTCGACGCCTCCCGGTCGAGCGTGATGTACTCCAGCCCGACCTCCTCCATGAAGCCGAGCCGCGCGCGGATCTCCTTGAGTATCTCCGTCGCGATCTTCGTGTCCCGCTCGCCGAGTTCCGCCTCCATCCCCTCGAAGTGCTCGCGGGCCTCGGCGATGGACAGCCGGTTGACGTCGGTGATCGGCGTGCCGGCGACGAGGACGTGTCGCGACTGCTCCTTCAGCCGCGTCCCCCCACACTCCGGGCAGGTCGTCACGGCCATGTACTCCTCGATGTGGTCGCGGGCGCGGTCGGAGTCGGTCTCGACGTGGCGGCGCTCCAGGTTCGGGATGACGCCCTCGAAGCGCTCCGTCTTCTCGCGGGTGCCGTTCTTCGTGGTCCACTCGAAGTGGACGACGTCGTCGGTGCCGTAGAGGAACTGCCGACGGACCGACTCGTCCAGTTCCTCGAAGGGGGTCTCGAGGTCGACGCCGAAGTGCTCCGCGACGTTGTCGATCTGTCGGGAGTAGTACGTCCGGTTGTAGCTCCACGGCTCGAAGACGTGTTTCAGCGGCTTCGAGGGGTCGACGACCACCAGGTCCTCGTCGACCTCCTTCGTCGAGCCGATCCCCTCGCACTCGGGACACGCGCCGTACGGGCTGTTGAACGAGAACGAGCGCGTCTCGATCGCGGAGAACTGGAAGTCGGAGTTGGGGTTGCCGAGCTCCTCGGAGAACTCGACGACGAGCCGGTCGTCGCCCTCCGCGTCCGCCGCCAGCGACCCGGTCGACCGGGCGTTCGAGGCGAACGGGGTGTCGGCGGGCGGGTCCGGGACGATCAGCTTGAGCGCGCCGCCGGCCTCCTCCAGGGCGGTCTCGACGGAGTCCGTGATCCGCGAGCGGGCGTCGGGGCTCACCTTCACCCGGTCGACGATCACGTCGATCGTGTGGTCGTAGTTCTGGTCGAGGTCGGGATCGTCGAGCGTCAGATCGAGCGGCTCGCCGTCGACCTCGACGCGGGCGTAGCCGTCGGCGACGAGTTCCTCGAAGAGGTCCTCGAACGCCCCCTTCTGGTCGCGCACGATCGGTGCGGCGATCTTCGCGCGGGTGCCCTCGGGTAACTCGAGGATCTGGTTCACCATGTCCTGGGCGGACTGCTCGCCGACCTCCTCGCCCGTGATCGGGTCGTGTTGGACGCCGATCCGGGCGTACAGCAGCCGGAGGTAGTCGTGGAGTTCGGTGACGGTGCCGACCGTCGATCGCGGGTTGTTGGCGGCGTTCTTCTGGTCGATGGAGATCGCGGGCGAGAGCCCCTCCACGGACTCGACCTGCGGTTTGTCCATCTGCCCGAGGAAGTTGCGGGCGTACGCCGACAGCGACTCGATGTACCGGCGCTGCCCCTCAGCGTAGATCGTGTCGAACGCGAGCGACGACTTGCCCGACCCGGAGAGGCCGGTGACGACCGTGAACTCCTCGCGCGGGATCCGGACGTCGAGGTCCTTGAGGTTGTGCTCCTCCGCGCCGCGGACCTCGATGTAGTCCTTGCTCATTCTGCCCGCGTGTTGCGCCCGCGCGCGGGAATACCCGTCGGTTTCGTCGGTCGGCTGCCGACGTCCTTGGCGATCCGACCGCCGCGACGATCCCGCACAGTCCCTCTGGCACCCGCCACGGACCTACTGATACCCGCCACGAACCTACTGGCACGCACGACGTGCCGGTACGGACGCCTCCATAGCCGTCATAGCAACCGTTTACCGTGACTCCGCCTCACCGCGACGTACGGACCACGCCGCCGGAGAGGCGCCCCCGAGGCGCGAACCGACCGCCGGCCGCGACGGTCACCGACCCACTACCGTCCCACCATGTCCACCCGAAATGACTCCAGTTCGACACGTATCGCCTTCGTCTGCGTACAGAACGCGGGCCGGTCCCAGATGGCTCACGCGTTCGCCGAACGTGAGCTCGCCACCCGCCGCCTCGACGGCGCGGTCGAACTCGTCACCGGCGGAACGCGTCCCGCGGATCGCGTCCACGCCGAGGTCGTCGAGGCGATGGCGGCGGTCGGCGTCGACCTCGGCGACCGAACCCCCCGAGAGGTGACCTTCGAGGAGATCCGGGCGAGCGACTACGTGATCACGATGGGGTGTTCCGCGGAGGACGTCTGTCCGGCGGGCTGGGCCGGCGAGAACCGCGACTGGGGTCTCGAGGACCCGGACGGGAAGCCGTCGGAGGCGGTCGCACGGATCCGCGACGAGATCGAACGACGCGTGGTCGCGCTGTTCGACGAGATCGCGGCGGCCGACTGACCCGGTCCGCCGGCGATCGGATCGCCTTCGCCCCGCTACCGGCCGACGATCTCCGCGGGCGGCGAGAGGTTCCGTCGGCCGCCGAGCGTGAGGAGGAACAGCACGCCGAGCCCCACCCCGTACGCGAGCATGAGCGGGATCGTCACGAGGAACATCGTGATCACGTCGGCGGGGGTGAACACCGCCGCGAACAGCATGATCCCGACGGTGACCTCCCGCCAGCGGCCGCGGAAGACGTCGTAGGGAACGCCGGCGTTGTTTAAAAGTACCATCGCGACCGGGATGTCCGCGAGGAACCCGATCCCGATGGTGGTGAAGATCACGAGCCACATGAAGTCGCTCACCTGGTAGGTGATGATCATGTTCGCGTTCGCGGCGTCGGTGACGAGCCAGCCGATGATCCGCGGCGCGATGTACGCGTAGCCGAGCGCGAACCCCCCGATCAGCCCGGAAAAGAGCGCGCCGGTCCAGAGGTACACCTGCCGGATCCGCCCGGCGACGAACCCGCGGTCGCGAAGCGCCGGCCACGCCGAGTACAGCAGGACGGGGAAGACCGCGATCCCGCCGATCAGAAGCGAGAACTTCACCATGAAGATCAGCGCCTCGACGGGGTGGAGCGTGATGATGTTGATCCCGCCGCCCACCTCCGCCGGCACCCGCCGCTGGAGGTCCGCCCGCACCGCCGCGAGCCCGCCGATGTAGAGCCAGGTGAACGCCGCGGCCATCACGCCGCCGAACACCACGAGGAGGATGAACGACTTCGAGCGGATCGCGTCGAAGATGAACTTGAGGTCCTTGTAGTAGCCGCCGATGTCGTCCTCCGCCTCGTCGTCGCCGGTGAGTTCGGAGAGGAACGTCGAGGAGGCGCGGGAGGTGCGGTCGCCGACCGACGCGGCGAGGCCGCCGCCGGCACCACCGCCGCCTCCGCCGCCCGCGTTCCCGCCCGCCGCGTCCGCGCTTCCGCCGTCACCACCCTCCCCGTCGGCGTCCGTCGCCTCGTCGAAGCGGTCGAGGATCGCCTGCGCCTTCTCGTGGTCGTCGTCGTCGAGCGCCGCCTGCGCCCGCGCGAGCGACTCCTCCTCCGTCATCTCGAGGAACGGCTCCTCGGGGGCGGCGCGGATCCCCGCGGCGTCGAGCTCGTCGAGGTCGATGGCGGCCGGGTCGCCGTACTGATACCCCGCGCTCGTGGTGTCGAGGTCGGTGTACACCGCCCACAGCGTCGCGACGGCCGCGAACGCGAGCGCCCAAACGCCGGCGTAGAGCGCGGCGGCGGTCACGGGGTCGAGCCCGAGTCCCTCTCCGGGTGCGAGAAATCGCCAGTCGCTGTCGAGCGACCGGAGGAGGTCGTTGACGGCGGTCCGGCCGCCGTACTCGTAGAAGGCGTAGACGAGGCCGCCGCCGAGGACTGCGGACCCGCCGACGACGTTCCAGTGGTTCCGGACCGCCCCGAGCACGCGGATCCGGTCGGAGCTGCGCTTCGCGGTGACGACCAGCTTCGCGAGGTAGAGGCTGAACCCGTACAGCGCGACGAGCGGGAACGCCCACATCAGCTGGGTGAACGGGTCCGGCGGCGAGAACACCGCGCCGAAGACGAAGATGGCGACGACGGCGTAGCGCCACTTGTCGCGGAACGTCTCGTACTGGACGATCTCGGCGTACGAGAGCCCGGTGATGAGAAGCGGCATCTGGCCGGCGAGCCCGAAGGACAGCGAGAGGAAGACGATGAACTCCGTCCACATCACGATGCCGTAGGTCGGCTCGATGCCGGCCTCGAGCCCGAACCCGGCCAGAAAGGAGAACATGATCGGGAAGAAGGCGTAGACGCCGTAGGCGACGCCGACGGCGAACAGTCCGCCGCCGAGCAGCCCGATCGCCGCGAGCTTCCAGCGGGCGATCGGCGACTGCGGCCACAGCCCGCGCTCGCGGAGCTCGTCGCGGGTGAAGTAGATCAGCGCGGGCAGACAGACGATCGCGCCGACGACCAGGCCGATCTTCGCCTGGAGGAGGATGACCTCGAAGGGCGTGGTCGCGATGACGTCGGCCTCGGCGGCGACGTCGGCGGACATGTTCGCTCGCGTCATCGCGAAGAGGTAGTCCCACACGTGTACGCGGAGCGCCCAGAACGTGCCGACGAAGCCGATGAGGAAGACGACGAACACCTTCTGGAGGTCCTTCTGGATGGATCGAAGGAACGCCCGAGCCGACTCGCGGCCGGCCGCGAGCGACTGTTGGGTGTCCTCGTCGAGGGCACTCGCCATACGGCGGCAGAGGACCGTCGCCGTTATCAACCTTTTCGACCGCGCCCGCGAACCCCCCCGCCGCGAGCGACGTCATCCGAAAAGGCCTATAATCACCCGGTGGCGTACCTAAGGTGAATGGACGACGACGACCGGCCGCGCGACGAGCCGTCGGACCCCGAAGACCTGTCGCCGTCGGTCGAATCGGAGCGATCGACTACCCCCGACGACGGGGATCCCGGCTCGGTCGACGGCGAGGGCGACGACCGTGTCGGAGACGAGGGCGTCGAGGGCGACGACGACTCCGCCGGTCAGGGCGACCCTGTCGAGGAGGGCGAAGACGACTCTGCCGAGGGGGACGACCCCGAGGAAGACGAAGCCGAGCCCGCCAGTGGAGGCGGCTCCGTCGAGGAGGACGAGGACGACTCTGCTGAGGAAGAAGGGGGTGAGGACCCCGTTGACGACGACTCGAAGGAGGACTCCGCCGAGGAACATCACTCGGAGGAAGACGCGGACGACTCCGCCAATGACGATGAGGGTGGGTCCACGAGCGAAGACGACCCTGGCGACGAAGACGATTCCGTCCACCCGGACGAAGACGACTCCGTAGAGGATGAAGACGACTCCGTAGAGGATGAAGACGACTCCGGAGAAGACGCAGACGAGGACGGC
Organism: Halorubrum aethiopicum; assembly: GCF_001542905.1. Lineage (NCBI taxonomy): Archaea > Methanobacteriati > Methanobacteriota > Halobacteria > Halobacteriales > Haloferacaceae > Halorubrum > Halorubrum aethiopicum. The sequence continues at coordinate 1,123,393 of NZ_LOAJ01000001.1, forward strand.
TCTGCGGGGGAAGACGCCGAGTCCGAATCCGCTCCCGACCCCGCCGGCGACGGCGGCACGACGGCGACCGCCGGGGACGTCGAGGACTTGGAGGGGATCCAAGGCCCCGAGACGGACGAGGAGATGCCGCTCGCGGAGCACATCGAGGAGATGATGCGGCGGCTCGCGGTCGTGTTCCTCTTCGGCGGTCTCGCGACGCTCGTCGCAGTGACGGAGTCGACCGACCTCATCAACTACTTCTGGGGGTACCACATCCCCGCCCCGCTCGAGAACCGCCCGCGGCTGTACGGGCCGCTGGAGCTCCCCCTGACCCGGCTGAAGGTCGCCGGGCTCGCGGGCGTCGTGGTCGGCCTCCCGGCGTTCGTCTACCAGACGTACCGGTTCATGAAGCCCGGCCTCTACGAGAACGAGCGCCGGTACTACCTCGCGGCGGTCCCCACGAGCCTGATCCTCGGCGGGATCGGGATCGCGTTCGCGCACTTCCTCGTGTTGCCCGCGATCTTCTCGTATTTCACCACCTACACCGCCGATGCCGCGACGATCGCCTTCGGGCTCGCGGAGACGTTCAACCTGATCGTGATCATGCTCGCGTTCATGGCGATCGTCTTCCAGATCCCGCTTTTCATCATGCTCGCGATCATGATGAACCTCGTCACGCGCCAGTGGCTCCAGGACAAACGCCTCATCTTCTGGGGCTCGTTCCTCGGGATCGCCTTCCTGTTCAGTCCCGACCCGACCGGGATGGCCCCGATCATCGTCACGCTCACCATGATCGTCCTCTTCGAGGGGACGCTGGCGATCCTGCGCTGGACCGGGAACTGAGCCCCGCCGTCGGCGGCCGTTCTCGATCCGCCGGTCTCACTCGGCGTCCGTTCTCGCCGCGCTCGCCGCACTTCCCGCCTTCGCCGCGTCGTACCGGCTGACGAGCTCGGCGACGAACCCCAGCTTCAACAGGATCGATGCGAGCCCCGCGAGCGCGGCCCGAGCGGGGCGCTTCCGATACGCGGCCAGCAGCGCGTACGCGAAGACGGGGAGGTTGATCAGGTTGAGGACGGCGGGATACGAACGCGACAGGACCGGCTTCCCGCGCTCGTCGACCCACCACCGCTCGGCGAGCACGACGCGGGTCATCCACGCGTCGTCGTCCTCGGGCGGCGAGAACAGGACGGGGTTCACGATCGTGAACGCGAGCGCGAGCGCGGTGAGTTTCCCGCTTCGCCGGTACACGGCGTACAGCAGGAGCGGCGTGATCAGGACCCGGCTCCACCCGCTCTTCGGATTCGCGTGTCGCTTCCAGAGGGCGTCGGGGATCGACTCGAGGGGATCCATGCCCGATCTCGAGTCGCCGAGAGCATAGCGATTTCCCCGACTCGATCGTTCGGACAGTTGATGTTTTACTCTTCAGATAGAGTCTAGTCTGAAATGGCTGATTCCCGGAGAGTGCTTATAGATAGGGTGTTTCGTGAGTGATCGAGGTGAGTAGAAGGAGGTCGTTGCTGGGGCGGTGAACTGTTTCAAAGCCCCAGTCGCGAGGACTCGCGCGGCTCGTTGTCGTTCGAAAGGCGCGAAGCGCCTTTCGTGATGACGAGACGCCTCCGGCGTCTCGAACCACGCGCTTCAGTCACTCACTTCGTTCGCTCCTTCCAGTGTCGCCGGCGGCTCCGCCGCCGGCTGCTCGTGGCGCGTAGCGCCACGCTGCTTACGTCGCCGGGCTTCGTCCTTCCGAGAGACTTCGTCTCTCGACTTCCCGCTCGCTTACGCTCGCGGGAATCGCGACTGCCCCTTTGAGTCCCACCCGACAGCACTGCCCCGCACCTCACGCCTCCCCAGCCTCGCCGCTCGCTCCGCTCGCGGCGTCCCTCGCGGGCGGTTCGCGGTCGCCTACGGCGACCACTCACCGGCGCGCCACCCCTCGGGCGATCGCTCACTCTCTCATCTGTACTGGCCACATCCAACTCATAGCGATCTCTACAGCGCCGTCTTCACGGTTCGACGGTCGCGCTACGCCCGCTCGCCGACGACCCACTTGTGCGAGTAGCTCTCCCCGCAGGTACAGTGCGCGTACGCGTGGATCACGTCACCCTCGGCGTAGAGGCCCCCCACTTCCGGGTTCTCTCCCTCGGCGAACGCGAACACGAACCGGACCTCGTGGTCGTCGCCATCGTCGTCGCCATCGTCGTCGCTGTCGTCGCTATCGCCGTCGTCGCCGGCGAACGGACACTCGCCCCCGTCGAGCGAGCGGGCGATCGCGCCCTCGTTGGCCATCGCCTCCTTCGCGAACTCCATCGCGCCCATGCCGGTCCCGGCCTGAAACGCCGAGCGGCCGGTCTCGCCGTCGAGGACGAGACGAACCCCGTCGTCGGTCTCGGTGCCGACCTCGCGGAGCCGCGAGTCGTCGTCGAGGAACGCGTCGCTCAGGTAGAACACGACGTCGTCGAGCCGGTCGCCGGCGAGGAACGCCTCGAGCTTGCTCATGCCGGGCGGAGGCGCGTGAACCCTAAAAGGGGTGCGAGTCGCGGCCGCAGCGTGTCGGGCCGTGAGGGCCGGAACCGATCCCGGCGAGACTGGAATCGGGGTAAGTGTTAATACGAACCACGGAGATCCGTCAGCCGATGAGCACGCAAACCCCGTCTGGAGACCGGCTCGTCGAGTGGGCGAGGCTGGTCGACGAGGACGTGCCGGAGGAGGTCCGAGAGGACCGTCCCGGCGACCGATAACTTTCACCCCGGTTCGCGAAGCCTTTAGGCTGAGGGCGGCGAAGCGTCGCCGATGGCGACCGAGGCCACCGGCATCGATCACCCGTTGCTCGTCGACGACTTCCTCCAGTCCCGCCGCTACCAGCTTCGACTGGCCGACGCCGCGCTCGACGACCACACCCTGGTGTGTCTCCCCACCGGCCTCGGCAAGACCACGGTGAGCCTGCTCGTCACCGCGAGACGACTTCACGAGGCGGGCGGGACCGCTCTGTTTCTGGCCCCCACCAAGCCGCTCGTCCAGCAGCACGCGGAGTTCTACCGCGAGGCGATGGCGATCCCGGACGACGAGATCGTCGTGTTCACCGGCGACGTGAAGCCCGAGGACCGAGCGGCGCTGTTCGGCGACGCCCGCGTCGTGATCGCGACGCCGCAGGTGATCGAGAACGACCTCGTCGGCAACCGGATCTCGCTTCGTGACGTGACCCACCTGACCTTCGACGAGTGCCACCGCGCGACCGGCGACTACGCGTACGTCTACATCGCCGAGCGCTACCACGCCGACGCCGCCGACCCGCTCGTGACGGGGATGTCGGCCTCCCCCGGCGGCGACATCGAGGAGATCGAGACCGTCTGTGAGAACCTCGGGCTGACGAACGTGGAGGTGATGACGGAGGAGGACGCCGACGTCGACGAGTACACCCACGACACCGACGTGCGCTGGGAGCGCGTCACGCTCCCCGAGGAGGTACTGGAGATCCGCGACGCGCTGAACGAGGTGATCAAAGACCGCCTGGAGAAGCTGAAGTCGCTCGGCGTGACGAACACGACGAGCCCGGACCTCTCCCAGCGCGACCTCAACGAGATGCGCGGGAAGCTGAAGCGGATGATGGACAACGACCAGTCGGACGGCTACAAGGGGATGAGCACCCACGCCGAGGTGATGAAGCTCCGCCGGGCGGTCGAACTCGTCGAGACGCAGTCGGTGGAGTCGGTCCGGCGGTACTTCGAGCGCCAGCGCGAGGCCGCCCGCTCGTCGGGGGCGTCGAAGGCGAGCCAGCGGATGGTCGCGGAGCCCAAAGTGCGGGAGGCGATGCGGAAGGCCGAGTCGTTCGACGGGCTCCATCCCAAATTCTCGAAGGCGCGGATCCTGCTCGCGGAGACGCTCGGGATCAACGAGGGCGAGCGCGCGATCCTCTTCACGGAGTCGAGAGACACCGCGGAGGCGCTCGTCGAGTTCCTCGAGGCGAGCTTCGACGTCCGGAAGTTCGTCGGCCAGGGCGACAAGGAGGGGTCGGACGGCATGAGCCAGAAACAGCAGCAGGAGACGCTCGAGGAGTTCAAAGCCGGGGAGTTCGAGGTGCTCGTCTCCACGAGCGTCGCCGAGGAGGGCCTCGACGTACCCGAGGTCGACCTCGTCTGTTTCTACGAGCCGGTCCCCACCGCGATCCGGTCGATCCAGCGCAAGGGACGGACCGGGCGGCAGGCGGAGGGGAAGGTCGTCGTGTTGATGGCCGAGGACACCCGCGACGAGGCGTTCTTCTGGATCTCCAGGCGGCGCGAGAAGGAGATGGCGAGCCAGCTCGCCGACCTGAAGGCCGCCACCGACGACATCGAGGACATGGTCGGGGACGACGGACAGGCCGGGCTCGACGCGTTCGCCGGCGGTGGTTCCGCTGCCGCCGACGCGGACGGCGCCACCGGCAGCGACGCGGACGACGCCACTGGCGAGACCGCCGCCGCCGCCGACGCGGACGCGGACGGCGGAGACGACGATCCCGGCCTGACCGACTTCGCCGCGGAGGCTCGCGAGGGCGGAGACGGCGAGAACGGCGCCCAGGACGACGGCAACAGTCGAGGCGGCGACGACGGCGCGGACGGCGACAGCCATGCCGGGAACGACGAGAACGCCGTCGTCGCGACCGCCGGCGTCGACGAGGGGGTCGAGGTCGTGATCGACCAGCGCGAGCTCGACTCCTCCATCGCGAAGGACCTCTCGACGCGGGACGGACTACTCACCCGGCTGGAAACGCTCGCCGTGGGGGACTACGTGCTCTCGGACCGGGTCGCCGTCGAGCGGAAGTCGGCGGCGGACTTCGTCGACTCCATGCTCGATTCCGACCGCTCGATGTTCGAACAGGTCGGCGAGCTGTCGCGGGCGTACGCCCGCCCCGTGTTGGTCGTCGAGGGAACGAACCTCTACGGCCAGCGCGACATCGATCCCAACGCGATCCGCGGCGCGCTCGCGTCGCTCGCGGTCGACTTCGGGATCAGCGTCCTCCGGACCGAAGGCGAGACGGACACCACGGAGCTGCTCGCGACGATCGCCAGACGCGAGCAGGAGACCCGCGACCGCGAGGTGAGCGTCCACGGCGAGAAGACGACGAAGACCCGCGCGGAACAACAGGAGTACGTCGTCTCCTCCATCGCCGACATCGGCCCGATCACCGCACGCGCGCTGCTCGAGCACTTCGGCTCGGTCGAGGCGGTGATGACCGCCCCGGAGGACGACTTACTCGAGGTTGAGGGGGTCGGCCCGGTGACCGCCGAGCGCATCCGCGAGGTCGTCGGGAGCGAGTACGAGTGAGCGGCCGACCCAGCGCGGCCGACCGCGGTCGCGACCGACCGGTTCCCTTCTACAGCTCGTAGGTCTCGCCGTCGACCGCGAGCGGCTCCGCGAACGCCTCCTCCGGCGGGTAGAAGTGCGCGACGTGGACGAGTCGCGTCCGGTCGGCGTCCAGGTCCTCGGCGAGCGCGAGCGCCCCCTCCCGGGTCATGTGTTTCGTGCCGAACGTGCGCGGGACGCCGTCGGGACCCTCGTGTCGCCCGCCGATCGGGTGGTGTTCACACAGCGAGGCGGGGACGATGGCGTCGGCGAGCAGGAGGTCCGCGTCGGCGAGCGCCTCCCGGGAGCGCTCGGGCACGTCGTAGCTCGTGTCGCCCGTCAACGACAGTTTCCCGCCGGTCTCGGGGTCCTCGATGACGACGCCGAAACACAGGAGGGGCGGGTGGTCGACCGGGACGAACCGGACCTCGAACCCACAGGTCTCGAACGGCTCGAACGGCTCGCGCGAGTGGACGCCGATCCGGTCCTCGAGGTAGTCGTACTTCCGGCGGACCGTCTCGGCGACGCTCTCGTCGGTCGCCGGATCCGTCTCGTCCGGCGCGTGGACGGGAAGCCCGTCGACGAGCCGGTAGACGTTGCCGAGCCCGTCGAGATGGTCGAAGTGGATGTGCGTCACGATCCCGGCGTCCGGCAGCCCCACGTCGTTGTCCAAAAACTGGCTCCGGAAGTCGGGGCTGAAATCGACCAGCAGCGACTCGCCGGTCCGCTCGTTCTCGACGTGGACCGAGAACCGCGAGCGCGATATCCCGCGCTCGCGCGCCTCGCGACAGGTGTCACAGTCGCAGCCGACGGTGGGCGTCCCCGTCGTGTCGCCGGTTCCGAGGAGGGTGACCCGCATCTCGTGGTGGGCTCCTCGCCGCACGGCCTTAGCGTCCGTGATCGGGAAACCGGCTTTGGCCCCAGTCGACCGTCGTCGCTCGCGACCCGGGTTTATAAGCGAGTCCGGCACCACGCCTGGGGTATGTACGACAGCCGCGAGCTCGTCCTCGCACGGCTCCCGTCCGGCGTCCCGATCCGCACGACCGTCCACGTCTACGGCGAGGGCAGCCTCGTCGAAGGCGAGGAGGGTCCCGAGCTCGATGTCCCCGACGACGGCGGTCCCGTCGTCTACGCGCAGGCGGCCCAGCACGGCCGCGAGGTGAACGGCGCAGCCGTCCTCCGGCGGCTCCACGAACGGCTGACGGGCGGGGACGGGGAGGGTGACGCCGACGCCGGAAACGGCGACGCCGTCGACGATGACGTCCGCGGAACGCTCGTGAGCGTCCCGGTGGCGGACCCGCTCACGTTCGATCACGTCTCCTACACGACGCCCGAGTCGCTCGACTCGATCAACGCCAACATGAACCGCTGTTGGCCCGGCGACTCCGACGGGACGCTCCACGAGCGGATGGCCGCGCGGCTCTGGCCGTTCGCGAGCGCGGCCGACGCGGTCGTCGACCTCCACACCGGCTCGCCGACCATGCTCACCCACACGGTCTACATGCGCGGCGACGAGGCCTGTCGAGGGCTCGCGGAGGCGTTCGGCACCGACCTCCTGTTGGCGGAGGCCGCCGGCGACGACGCGGACACGGAGTGGGCGGAGCGGAACTTCGGCGGGAAGTTCCGTGTGGCCGCCACCCGCGAGGGGATCCCGACGATCACGCCCGAGCTCGCGCACAGCCGCGAGATCGTCGAGGAGGCGGTCGAGACCGGCGTCGACGGGATGGTCGGCGTCCTGCGACACGAGGGCGTGCTCGCCGGCGACCCCGACCCGTGGGAGGGGACCGTCGCCCGCAACCACCTCGGGCGGGTGACCGCGGCCGACTCCGGGCTGTTCCGGGCGGAGCCCGACCTCGCGATCGGCGACGAGGTGACGGACGGGGAGCGGCTCGGCGAGGTGTACGACCCGGCGACCTTCGAGACGCTCCAGGTCGCCGAGGCGGACCGCGACGGGATCGTCTACTCCGTCGCCCGCGAGTCGACCGTCACCGCGGGCGCGACGCTGGTGGGCGTCGCCGAGCGGATCGAGGAGTGAACCGGCGGCGGTGCGGCTCCGCAAGCGGGCGTCACCGCAGTTACCGCAGTTACCGCGGTCACCGCACCCGGATCCGACCGTCCGCGGCGACCGTGACGAGCAGGCGCTCGCGGACCTCCCGGCCGTACACCGCGTCGCCGGCGCGCTCGCCGATGGTCTTCATCAGGTCCGGCGCGGTCTGGCTCACCTTCACGCCCGCCTCGTCGCAGGCGTCGTACACCCGCTGTGGCGCGTCGTAGAGGTCGGTTCCCGCGGGGATCTCGACGCGAACCGGGGCGGAGAGCGCCTCGGCGAACGCGACGGTCTCCTTCGCGCGCTCGACGTTGTCGCGCGCGCTCGCCTCGACGCTGGAGACGTTCGCGCGCGAGGTCCCCAGCCGGTCGGCGATGTCCGACTGTCGGAGCCCCCGCTCGCGGAGCGCGAGGACCTCCGCCTGCCGCTCGGTGAGCACGCTCGCGTCGGCGTCGAAGCCGGCGCGTGCTAACAGTTCCGCGGCGTCGACGTCGTCCGCGTCGACGACGTCGTCCGGGGCGTCGACATCGTCCGCGGCGTCCGCGGGGGAGGCGTCGTCTGCGACCATGGCTCGACCGACGGGACGGGCGGTGAAAAAACGGCGGTTTCGGCGGGGACGCGACGACCGACGGAGCGGCGGTCGTCGGGGGTCGGGGCGAGTCGGATCGGCGGGGGTCGGGTCGGCGGTGATCGGATCGGTGGGGTCGGGTCGGATCGGCGGCGCGTGGACTGTCCGTGGGGTGACCCGACCCCGGTCCGCCTCACTTGCCCCAGAAGTTCTCGCGGCTGCCGAGCCGCTCGCGGTCGGTGCGGCTCGGGCGGTCCCGCTCGTCGTCCTCGTCGTCCTCGTCGCTCCCGTCGCGGTCGGCGTCGTCTCCCTCCTCCTCGTCGGGGTCGTCCGGGAGCCGCTCGACTATCTCCTGGGCGGTCGCGTGGCTGGATTTCACGCGGTGGATCGACACCACGGCGCGGGCGGGCGGGAGCAGCCCGTCGACGAGCACGATGAACCCGTCGTCGGTGCGGCCGACCCCGGCCCCGCTCTCGTGGATGTCGTCGACCTCGACGACGACCTCCTCGCCGGGCTGGACCGGCTGTCGTTTGAGCTCGTAGATCGGCATGTCGTAGTGGTTGCACCACTCGGCACCCCCCTTGTTGCCGTAGTGTTGACACCCCATGCCCTGGATCCGTTCGTCGAAACTGGGGCAGTCGTCGGCGAGTGGACAGTCCGCCATACAGTAGGTCAGACCGGCGGCCGTTGTAAACGTTTTCGACTCTCCGGGTGTGAAACGCCGAGAACGACCGGCTCGTTCGGGTGAAAATCCGGAGATTCGGGGTCTCGGGGATCTCGGCGTCGCCGGCTCTCGACCGTGTCCGACGCATCTCCGGGCTCGCGGCCGGCTCCGGAGGGTCCCCGCGCCCGACCCGCCCTCACAGGAACTCGCGGACCTCGGAGTACCACATGTCGTGGTGGTCGACCGCGCCGACCGCGTCCGCGACGTCGACGGCGATGGCGTGCCAGCACCGCTCCGCGGGGTCCTCGGGGTCGAGGTTGTACGTCGCGTCCGCGCAGTCGCAGCCGCCGTCCTCGACGACGTACTCGTCCTCGTGGCCGACGACGACCGTGAAATCGCGGTAGCGCTTCACTCGTCCCTCCCCGACCGCCTCGATCGCGCGCTTCCCGCGGTCGCCGTGTTCCCCGACGATCGCGGCGGCGATCGGGCCGGTGAGTTCGCCGGCCGCCTCGATCGCCGTCCGCCAGTCGTCGACCGGCTCCATGGCCCGTCCTTTTCGGGCGGCCGGTTAAATCCCGTCGGTGGCGCGTCGGAGCGGCGGACTCGCGGGGCGGGAGGAAAGGGACCCCGAGGAGTGGTTTCAAGCCGCCTCCCTCCGATGACCGGGCATGAGCGAGACGTGTCCGCACCTGGAGTACCGAGAGGAGGGCGACGGGCGGTCGTTCGATGTCGCCCGCGCGTTCTGTACCGTGACGGGATCGTTCGTCCAGCCGATGCGCGCGGACGTCTGTAACGCCCGACACGGGCTCGACCCGACGACCGACTGCGAGTTCTACGTCGCCCCCGACGGCGGGACCGCGGAGCGATGACCTACGACGAGTACCTCGACGGGAAGCCGGTCGTGATCACCGCGGCGCTCACCGGCGGCGTCCACGGGAAGGAGGCGCACCCGGACCTCCCTGAGACGCCGACCGAGATCGCCGAGGCCGCGGCGGCCTGCGAGCGAGCGGGCGCGAGCATCCTCCACCTCCACGCGCGCCGCGAGAACGGCGAGCGCGCGTTCTCGACCGAGCGGTTCCAGGAGGTGACCGACGCGGTGCGCGAGGCGACCGACGACGTCGTGATCCAGCACTCGACGGGCGGCACCGCCGCGTCGAACGACCTCAGACACGAGCCGCTCCGGACCGACCCCGCCCCGGAGATGGCGTCGCTCGACATGGGGCCGCTCAACCGCTACGACCGGCTCACCTCCGAGAACACCCGAGAGCTCGTCTCGTCGCTCCACGACGAGATGCGCGAGCGGAACATCAAACCCGAACTCGAGGTGTTCAACGACGGCCACCTCAACGAGTCGCTCGCGGTCCTCGAGGAGTTCGAGGAGCCGCCGTACCTCAACTTCCTCTTCGGCGGCGGCACCACGTCGCCGCCGCACCCGCGGAACCTCGTCAACCGCGTCGAGGGGTTGCCCGAGCGCGTCGAGTTCAACGTGATCGGCCTCGGCCGCCACCAGCTTCCGATGACGACGCAGTCGCTGCTTCTCGGCGGCCACGTCCGGGTCGGGCTGGAGGACAACCGCTACTACGAGCGGGGCGAACTCGCCACCAACGAGGATCTCGTCGCGCGGGCGGCCCGGATCGCGGCGGAGCTGGGTCGGCCGGTGGCGACCCCCGCGGAGACGCGGGAGCTGCTGGGATTGCGGGGACGGTAGCAGCTTCTCGAACGGTGGCGCGCCTCCGAGCGAGCCATCGGCTCGCGAGGAGCCCGCGAGGGACGCGGCGACTGGAAGGAGCCGCGAGGCTGGGGAGGCGTGAGGTGCGGGACGGTTGCGGTCGGAGGGACTCAAAGGGGCAGTCGCGAGGGCGAAGACGCGCGAAGCAAGCACCGAAGGGAGCGAGTGAAACGAGCGACCGAGGAGCACAGCGAGCGCATCGAGTCCTCGCGACTGGGGCTTTGGCGGTGTTCACTGCGTCAACAACGACGTACAGCCGATCGAGACGATTCGCCAGCGATACCCACGAACGTGCGCATAGAAAAGCATTAGAACGGGCTCGATAACCACGTAAGTGAATGAGTCTGTCCGAGCCGGACCACGAGCTCGTCGTCGCGGAGCTCGGCCGGGAGCCGACGGCGGCCGAGGCCGCGCTGTTCGAGAACCTCTGGAGCGAGCACTGCGCGTACCGCTCCTCGCGGCCCCTGCTGTCGGCGTTCGACAGCGAGGGCGACCAGGTCGTCGTCGGCCCCGGCGACGACGCCGCCGTGCTCGCGCTGCCGACCCCCGAGGCGGCCGACGCACCGGCCGGAGAGCGCGACGCCGACGACTACGGCGATACCTACGTCACGTTCGGGATCGAGAGCCACAACCACCCCTCCTACGTCGACCCGTTCGACGGCGCGGCCACCGGCGTCGGCGGCATCGTCCGCGACACGATGAGCATGGGCGCGTACCCGATCGCCCTGCTCGACTCGCTGTACTTCGGCGACTTCGGGAGCGAGGAGTCGCGGTACCTCTTCGAGGGCGTCGTCGAGGGGATCTCCCACTACGGCAACTGTATCGGCGTCCCCACGGTCGGCGGCAGCGTCGCCTTCCACGACGGCTACGAGGGGAACCCGCTCGTCAACGTCGCCTGCGTCGGCGTCACCGACGCGGACCGGCTCGTCACCGCGACCGCAGAGGAGCCGGGCAACAAGCTGGTGCTCGTCGGCAACGCGACCGGCCGCGACGGGCTGGGCGGGGCCTCCTTCGCGAGCGAGGACCTCGCCGAGGACGCCGAGACCGAGGACCGCCCCGCGGTCCAGGTCGGCGACCCCTACGCCGAGAAGCGGCTGATCGAGTGTAACGAGGCGCTGGTCGACGAGGACCTCGTCGTCGCCGCGCGCGACCTCGGCGCGGCCGGCCTCGGCGGGGCCTCCTCCGAACTCGTCGCGAAGGGCGGGCTCGGCGCGGCGATCGACCTCGGGGCGGTCCACCAGCGCGAGCCGAACATGAACGCCTTAGAGATCCTGCTCGCGGAGAGCCAGGAGCGGATGTGTTACGAGGTCGCCCCCGACGACGTCGACCGCGTGCGCGCGCTCGCAGAGCGGTTCGACCTCGGCTGTTCGGTCATCGGCGAGGTGACCGACGGCGACTACGTCTGTACGTTCGACGGCGAGACCGTCGTCGACGTCGACGCCGAGTTCCTCGCGGACGGCGCGCCCATGAACGACCTCCCGTCGACGGAGCCGGCCGAGCCGGAGCGCGACCTGCCCGAGCCCGACCTCGGGGACGCCTTCGAGGCGGTCGTCTCGGACCCCAACGCCGCCAGCAAGCGCTGGGTGTACCGCCAGTACGACCACGAGGTCGGGACGCGGACCGCGATGAAGCCCGGCGACGACGCCGCGATCCTCGCGATGCGCGAGACGGCCGCGGGCGCGACTCCGGACGACCCGGAGCCCGTCGAGGACGGGGCCGGCGCGGCCGACGGTACCGACGACGCGACCGGCGTCGGGCTGGCGCTCTCCTCGGGCGCGAACCCCCGCTGGACGAGCGTCGCGCCCTACGACGGGGCGCGCGCGGTCGCGCTGGAGAACGCGACGAACCTCGCGGCGAAGGGCGCGGTCCCGCTCGCCGCCGTCGACTGCCTCAACGGCGGCAACCCGGAGAAGCCGGACGTGTACGGCGGCTTCGAGGCGATCGTCGACGGGCTGGCGGACGCGTGTGCCGCCCTCGACGCGCCGGTCGTCGGCGGCAACGTCTCGCTGTACAACGACAGCGTCGAGGGGCCGATCCCGCCGACGCCGACGCTCGCGGTGCTCGGCACGCGCGCGGGCTACGACGCCCCGCCGGCCCGGCTCGACGGCGACGCCGCGGGCGACTCCGAACTCCTCGTCGTCGGCCACGCGGGCGACGGGCTCGGCGGCTCGGCGTACCTCGCGGCGGCCGGCGGGTCGGACCGGTTCCCGACGCTGCCCGAGGAGCCGGCGGCCGTCGTCTCGTCGCTCGCGGCGGTCGCGCGCCACGAGGCCACCCTCGCGAGCCACGACGCCAGCGACGGCGGGCTCGCGGTCGCGCTCGCGGAGCTCGTCGACGACGACGCGGGCGCGGACGTGTCGCTGCCGGACCGCGCGGCGGCCTTCGAGGAGACGCCGGGCCGGATCGTCGTCCAGACGACCGACCCCGACGCGGTCGCCGATCTGGCCGGCGACCTCCCCGTCTTCCGGCTCGGGGAGGTGACAACGGACGGCACGCTGTCGCTGTCGGTCGGCGAGGAGTCGATCGCGGTCGACGCCGACGCGGTTCGGGAGCTCCGCGGCGTGATCGACCGCGAGCTGGCCTGAAACGGGCGTACTCGTTCCTCCTCGAGCGCTTCGCATCTGCCGGTCGGCCGCCCCTCCCGAGAGCCGCCGCGAACGACACGCTTTTAGGTTCTCCTAAAATATATGGCCCCAACCACCGGACGCCGCTTCGATCGGCGTCCGAACGCACATGGCTCACTCACAAGGGACGGACTCACGACAGGCGACGGATCGCGCGGGCGGCGCGTCGACCGCCTCGGCAGGGACGGACCGGTCCGCCGCGGAGGCCCCGTCGGACGGGTCGGACCCCGGCGACGGGGCAGATCCCGTGTTGACGCTCTCGGACGTCTCGAAGGAGTTCGGCCCCGAGCGCGCCGTCGACGAGGTCTCCCTCGAGGTCCGCTCGGGGGAACTGCTCACCTTCCTCGGTCCCTCGGGCTGCGGGAAGACCACCACCCTCCGGATGATCGCGGGCCTCGAGGAGCCGACGACGGGGTCGATCGCGCTCGCCGGCGAGACGGTCGCGGAGGCGGACGCCGGACGGGCGTTCGTCGAGCCCGAGCGCCGCGACGTGGGGATCGTCTTCCAGAACTTCGCGCTCTTCCCGCACCTCACGGTGCGCGAGAACATCGCGTTCGGGCTGGAAGCGGACGGGGCGGAGGCCGACGCCCGCGTCGACGAGCTGCTCGACCTCGTCGAGATGACCGAACACGGCGGGAAGACGCCCGACCAGCTCTCCGGCGGGCAGAAACAGCGCGTCGCGCTGGCGCGGTCGCTCGCGCCCGAGCCCGACGTCCTCCTCCTCGACGAGCCCTTCTCGAACCTCGACGTGCGCCTGCGCGTCGAGATGCGCGAGGAGGTCCGCCGCATCCTGAAGGCGGCGGGCGTCACCGCCGTCTCCGTCACCCACGACCAGGAGGAGGCGCTCTCCATCTCCGACCGCGTCGCCGTGATGAACGACGGCTCCATCGAGCAGGTGGGCCGCCCCGAGACCGTCTTCGAGCGGCCCGAGTCGAAGTTCGTCGCCTCCTTCCTCGGCCGGGCCTCCTTCCTCGAGGGGAGCCTCCGGGAGGGACAGGTCGAGACCGGCGTCGGCCGGTTCAACGCCGCCACGCTGGAGGGGTATGACACCACCTACGACGGCGCGCCCGTCGACGTGCTCGTCCGCCCCGACGACCTGCGGGCGACGCCCGCCGACGAGGACGTCGCCGACGGCGTCGTCGTCTCCAGACAGTACGTCGGTCCCTCGTTCATCTACCGGGTCGAACTCGACTCCGGCGAGGCGGTCCACTGTCTCCACAACCACGTCGAGGAGTTCGAGCTCGACCAGCCGGTGAGCATCGACCTCATCGCCGACCACCCGCTGGCGTGGTATCCGCGGTAGACGTTCGGAAAAGCCGTTCCTCGACCGCTCTTTGCTCCTCCAGCGTCTAGATCAGCAGCGCCGGCAGCACGTACGCGAGGAGGAGTCCGACGAGGGTGACGGCCGCGCCGATGCCGACCTCGCGGCCCCCGAACTCCTGCATCGGGGCGGTCACGCGCTTCTCCGGGTCGGGTTCGTGGGAGTGGTCGTCCATGCCCGGGAGTGTGATCGCCGGATACAAAAACGCATCTGAACGGGAGCGACTTGGGATTGGCGTCGATCTGGGGCGTCACGGAGGTTTTAGGAAGAATTTCACGGCTTCAGCTGTGGGTGGAATTCGATTCGAAGGATTCCAGCCTCCTGACGATCTTCGTGTATAGATCCGGAGCGATGTACCACCCGCGTTCGATCATCGCGTCGATCGTCTCGCGACCCTCCTCGGCGGACAGATCCCCTCGCTTCACCACCGAGAGGACGACGTACGCGGTGCCGCGCGTCTCGACGCCCTCGACTTCCGCGGCCGAGCGACCAGCCGCCTCGTCCATCACCGCGATGCCGTCGCGCGCGTCGGCACACGCCAGCACCGCGATGTCGGCGTCGCTTAAACCCGAGTGTCGATCCAATCGCGTCGCGATCATGGAGTCGTCGAAGTCGGTCTCGACGATCTCGAACTGTCCCCTCTCGACCGCCTGCTCGATCCGGCGCGCGTCGTCGTAGCCCGCGTCGATCCCCTCGGTCACGACCTCGCGGTACACCGGCTCAGGGACGAGTCGGGGTTCCGAAAGGGTCTCGACGACCGCGATCCGTTCCGCTTTCGCGAGGTAGATCAGCGGGGTCGCGTCGAAGACCCAACTCACAGGTCCTCGAGGTCGGCTTCGAGCTGGTCACCCGAGACCCACGCGATGTCGGCCCCCTCGACCAGTCGTGCGAACTCCCAGACCGACAGGTCCGCGAGTTCGGCGGCCCTGGTGAGTGAGACCTCGCCGTCGGTGAATCGGTCGAGCGCGCGCTCTCTACGCCACTCCTCGAGCCCCTCCGAGAGGAGTTTCCTGACCGCCGTGCTCCGGTCGAGACGTTCGGACTCGAGGTACGCCTCGAGTTCGGCTTCGAGGTCTTCGGGGACCCGCGTGGAGATGGTGGGCATGTTGTTTGCTATGTGTACGATGTATTCATAGGTTTCGGGACTCGCTTGTGCGCCTGCCTGTCGGAGTACTCGATCGACTTGATGCCGAGAACCGGATCGAACGTCGGCCGGGTGTGATTTATATGACCGCGAGAGCAATACACACGTATGTTAGAAGCGGGTACGAACGACGTCGATTCCGACGACCCCGAGACTACGACGATCAACGTTCGGGTCACCGAGCGGCAGTTGGCGGAGATCGACGCGGTCTGGAAGGAGGAAGGCTACACCTCCCGAAGCGAGTTCCTCCGCCACGCGATCCGGGACGCGACGGAACATCCCGGTGCGTCACGCGGCATGCTGGCGAGCATCGCCGCCGAGGAGTATGCGATGCGGAAAGGGGAGCACGACTCCATTTCCCGTGAAGACGTTCTCGAGATGATCGATGACGGAGAGTGACGACTGGACGTGGGAGTTTCGCCCGCCCGCCGCTCGGGCGTTTGAGGGGCTCGATCCGGCGATCCAGCGGCGCATCGTCTCGAAACTCGACGAGATCGTGACGGACGAGTGGCGGGAGCCGCCGGCGTACGTCGAACCGTTGTCGGGCGTTCTGTACAGCCAGATCCGATCGGTGACTTCCGTTTGGAAGCTGCGGTAGACCATGAAAGTGAGACGGTGTTGATCTACGACATCGAGAATCGGCCGAGATATGTCAGAAAATATATTAATTTGGAATCTACTCAGAAGTCTCTTCTTCCTCGAAGATGCTCTCTCCACCAACTCTCTGTGAGTCACTGAATGCCTCTACGGTGAAGCTGGTATCCGGAATCGAGGGTGTTCCCTCATCTAGGATCGATTCCGAAGCAATCACACGTGCGATAATATCAACTGAATCGCCTGGAGTAAGCTTCACGTACCCTGCCTTCTCAATCATGTTGTACCCAGTCGCGCCGGGATGCTTTCTGATGCTTTGCTGCCCAGTCGTGCTTCCAAAGGTGGGTCCACTACTGGGGACTGAGTTTCGCCCGATCACACCAAATTCTCCAACAGATAAGCTATTCGCATCTCCAGCTGGAACTGCAATAAATTGGAAATCAATTCCAGCAGGGACTGTGAGACTCGCTTCACTTGCCGCATTTCCGCTTGCCTGTGTAGTCAGATCGTTATTCGAGAGCGGGTTCTCTAATTGAATATATAGAGTTTCAGAGCCTTGGTTTTTAATCGTGAATGCCGGACGTGACTCCGTCACTCCAACATTGACTCCTTCTCCACCCTTCGCTGTATCTGATGCAAAATCAATAGACAGCGTCCCTCCTGAATCGCTCACAAATGGCGAATCCGTATTTCCAATAAGACCGACGTATGCATCTCCATCTCCTGCTACGTCAACCTGATAACTTCGATCACTACGAACACTAGTCACTGCGCCTGTGCCTATCGCAGCCGAACTTCCCGTAGCCAATGCACCTGCGCCGATAATGAACTTGCGTCGTTCCATGGTTGGTCTACCTCTGTTACCGCACGCGACCCGCGTTCGGGGACACGAGACATCTCGCGTCACCCCGGGTCGCTCTACATCACCCATGGGACGTATCCCCCTTCGTTATGAGTCATCAGAAGGAGTTCTGGGTCGTGCTGAACGTTCTCTGGGTCGATCTGAAGTCGTTCTGGACCATGCTGAACTCGGCTCGATCGACGTTTGAACCCCTTTCAGGCGATCCTTTCGAGAGTACTGTCCGATAGCTCAGTCTTGTTGGGTCAGTGAGGTCAGAAAACTACTATCAGCTGACACGGATGTCTCTGCTTCAGTGATTTACCGTATGGTCCGTTTCTGATGAATAGAGCTATGCGGTAGAAATTCGCCGATCAGTCCGTTTCACAACTCGGGGGATCGTCCTGTTCTTGACCGGGCCCTCCATTGTTGGGCTGATCGAGATCACATTGCTCCGCGCTCCACTGTGGATGGACGTACACGGTACCGTTGAGTGTGATGCCGACGATAGTATCTCCACTCCCCAACTGGCCCCGGATCTTCTGTTTCGTGTTGATCTCCACGCCCTCACGTACTGTTACTTCGTTGCCGCCACCACGTTCGGAACCGAGTAGATAGACGTCAACTGTTTCCATCCTATCTTCTCCGAGTATCTCGGCGTTTCCACCACCGGAGAAATCTACCGGGCTCGAGCTGCCGCTGATCGCTTCTTCGCCGTCGCCTTCTTCGCCGTCGCCTTCTTCGCCATCTCCGTCATCATCCTCTTCGCGTTTGATCGAGAATCGTCGCGTCTCCGTATCGCCGAATAACTGCGCTGTGACACCGCTTCCCTCTACGGTGACCGTTATTTCAATATCGGCGTGATCGCCAGGTGCGATCCCCGTGACGGGAGCTTTGATCGCTAGATGATCTCCGGTTCCGATCTCGTCCTGAGTATAGCTAACCTCGCCCAGCACGTCCTTTCCTTCTCCTACCGTGACGTCGACGATCGAGATGTTCTCATTGAAACGGTTCTCCACTCGGACGAGGGTGATCTCACTTCCGTCCGTAACCGTTGTCCCGTCGTTCGGCGTATCGTACCCCACGAACGCCTGCTCGTCGCTCACGATGTCCACCGACACCCCCCGCTCCGCCTCCATGCTGCTGAACGCTCCGGTGCCGACGCTCAGCGCGCCGGAGCTCGCGCCGCCGCAAAGCAGGATGAAGCGTCGTCGTTTCATGTCGAGTGACCCCCTCTCATACGTTCCATCGTCTCCTACCCCTATCGTTATGCGGTCCCGGAAGACCGGTACGCGCTCCCTGAAATCGGCTCAGGCGTCGATCACCCGCTCCGAGATCCGACCTATCCCTTCCGTCCGGCTCACTGAAGCTCCGGCGGCTCCTCGAGTTCCCCGACCTTCATCTCCGCGGTGTAGTACTTGTGCGCGATCGCGGAGAACATGAACGCGACCACGATCGCGAGGGTCCACGCGAGCGGCGGGAGCAGAGTAAAGGGCCACGCGCCCACCCACACCGCGGCCACGAGCGCGAGCGCGACCCCCGATAACCCGATGTAGTACTCGCTCCAGGGGATCTCCTTCCCCTCGACCACGTCCATGTACAGATCGATGTTCTGGAGCGCGACCGTGGGCTCGACCACCCCGCGGTCCTTGTTGAAATCGACGACGCCGGCGCGATCCATCTTCGGGAGGTGTGACTGCTGGAGCGCGGTGTACACGCGCTTGCGGTCGCTGCCCGTGATCTCCGCCATGTCGACGTCGTTCTCCCAGGCCGCGATCTGCTCGGCCATGTCGCCGATCTCCATCGTCTCCTCCTCTCGTTTCAACAGATGCACCGCGAACCGTCGTCGCTGGTTCGCGAGCACGTCGTACAGCTCGTCGTCGGAGATGTCGACTCCGACGTCAGAGGGCCCCCCGTCGATCTGCTGTGCCGACGCCATTTCTGTCAGACACATATGATCCCGCCAACATAAATCCTCGGGTCGTGATAACCCAGTGAGGGTTTTCACGGACTGAAACGGAACCGTCGTTGAAAGTCTGAAACGCGTAATTCTCGGGTATAGCTGTGTGTTGGGGTTGTTATTCGAACTGATTATGAGAATCTCGGGACACGAGAACGCGATGAAATTTCTGTTTAGTTATGTATTTTGGAACGCAGATCCGCCCTTCAGACCGATCGTGAACGGTGAGTGAGTGGTCTTCAGACTGGGTCTGAAACGGTCGAACAATCGTTCAGGGAGAGGTGGATGGGAGTCGAGCGATCTTCAGTCCGACCCGGAACTGTTTCTGGAAATTCATAACGATATTGGATAGGCTCTATGAGCGTAGTAGAGCGACCCGGGGTGATGCGGGATGTCCCGCGTCGGCGGCCCGCGGGTCGTGTGCGGTCAACGAGGCAATTAACTATGGCAAATCGACGCAAGTTCATCGCCGGTCTGGGCGCATTGGCCACGGGTAGCGCAGCTGCAGTGGGTACAAGTGCATTTAGTCAGACGAGTGTGGAACGAACAGCATCCGTGGCGACAGTTGGTGATCGTGATGCGTATCTGAGTCTCACGCCCACGAGTCAGTATGCGAAGGTCCCATCCGACGGTACTCTCGAGCTCAACTTCGCTGGTGGTGGGGGAGGTGGCCTTGAGCAGAACGGTAAAGGCCTAAACCAGAACGGTATCACGCAATTCACCGATATCTTCTCTATCGAAAATCAGGGAACGAATCAGGTCGCCATCTTCATAGATGACAACGGTGAAGATAGCGGCTCTCCCAGTGATTCATCTGACGCATTCTCTATCAGCGGATATCCTGATGGCAATCTGAATAGTAAGCTCTACGATGCGGGCATCATCGCTCAAGTCAATCGTGCGGGCTTTTTCACTGCTGATGGTGCGGATCTTACCGATGTCGATAAAGCACCCGGAGAGCGTGCCGTCAACACCTTCGGTGCTTCCCAAGATCTGGTACTAAAGCCCGGTGAGTCGGTGAGTGTTGGTTGGTATATCGACACTACCGATGCTCCGAACAGTAGTGTGGCAACTGACGTAGGGGTTGGTGACGTAGACGCAAAAATTGCTCTTTGGGCGTTCTCTAACGCAGCGAACCAATCTCTCGCCTAAATCCAAGGCATACACTCAACGTTTATCTTACTCTTCACGTATTCGATCCAGATTCCGATCTCTCGTTGAGTCTTATCAAGACGTGTCTGAATCGTCTTCAGGCACCCCATAATCAAGTCCCCTAGTACCCAATCGGCAGTTAACAGGCAACCATGCCAACCGCCCGCCGCACCGCGATCCTCGCCGTCCTCCTCGTAGCCGCGGGCTCGCTCGCGTTCGCGACGGGCGCGGCGGTCCTCGACGGCGAGGCCGACACTCTCGCCGACGACCGCGTGGCGATCCAGCCCGCCGACGGGCCCAACGGCAAGTACGCCTACCTGAACGAGGACGACGAGATCACGGTCGACGTCTCGCCGACGAACCCGAACCTCTCGGCCGACTTCGAGGGCGTCAACGTCGGCTCGACCGGACGGATCGACGACGTGTTCAGGATCACCTACACCGCGGACGAGACCGCGGACGTCTGGATCGAGCACGCGGGCGAGAACCTGACGTTCGTGACCGACGACGGTCCGATCGAGAACGCGTCGAACGCGGTCACCCTCGGTCCGAACGGGTCGGTCTCGGTCGGCCTCCGGTTCGACACCCGCGGCGCGGAGGCGGGCACGTACCTGAGCGGCGACGAGTTCGCGATCCACGCGAACGTCACGGATCCGGAGACGGCGGAGAACGCGGCCTTTTCCGCCGAGAGCGACGGCGACTCCTCCGGCCCGCGGATCCTCGTCGCGGACGCGGGCCCGTCGGCGCGCGAACTCGAGGCGAGCGACGTCGACCCCGGCGACACCCTCCGCTTCGAGACGGGCGGCATGGCGATCGACCGCGCGAACCTCACGCTCGACCGGCTCGACCTCCACGGCGTCACGACCCGGACCGTCCGCATGAGCGCCGACGGAACCCCCGACCCGCTGCCCGAGGCCGGCCCGCTCGAGACGCCGCAGGACCCGGTTCCGCTCGGCTACCTCGCGCTCGAGTACGACTTCGACCCCACGGATGTCGAGGAGATGGCCATCCGGTTCAGCATCGACCGGGACGCGCTCGGCGACACCGACCCCGAGAACGTGGTCGTCTTCCGTCGGAGCGACGACGGCGGCTGGGAGCCGCGCGAGACCGCCGTCCTCGACGAGGAGACCGTCGAGGTGAGCGGCCTCTCCGAGGATCGCGTCCACTTCGTCGCGCGCACGACGGAATTCTCGACGTTCGCGGTCGCGGCCCACACCGACCGGATCGGCGTCCGGAACGCCGCCATCGCCGAGTCGGCGCTCGAGGCCGGCGACGAGACGACCGTGACCGCGACCGTCGAGAACGCTGGCGGCGCGGCCGGCGAGCGCACCCTGACGCTCACCGCCGACGGCGGGGCGTCCGACGGCGAGGCGCTCGGCTCCGAGACCGTCTCGCTCGCGCCCGGCGAGTCGACGACGGTCGCCTTCCCGGTCGGCTTCGACGAGGACGGCGCGTACGACCTCGCGGTCGACGGAACCTCGGCCGGAACCCTCCTCGTCGGCGACGGGACCGGATCGAGCGACGGCACGACCCAGGCCGCCACGGACGGCGGGCCCCAGCCCGACGCGGACGGCGGGAGTCAGGCCGACGCTGACGGCGGGAGCCAGCCCGACGCGGACGACGGCTCGGCGTCGCCCGCGGCCGACGAGCCGGTCGAGGAGCCGGGCGGGTTCGGCGTGCTGGAGCTCGCGGGCCTGATGGGCGTGCTCGCGGTGCTCCTCGGGTGGCTGGCGGTGATCCGTCGGCTGCCGCGATCCTGACGCCTCGCGGCGACAGGGATTTACTGCTCGTCGCCGAAGGCCGGGGCGTGACGACGACCGGTTCGGGGCGCGATCGGACCGAGCCGCCCCGGGAACCGCCGGCTCCGTCCCTCCGCGAGGTGCTTCGATCGCGTGTCCGACCGATCGACCTCCTCGCGCTGTCGACCGTGCCGATCGCCCTCCTCGCGGTCTTCGCGCTGCCGGAGGCGACCCGGCGGTCGCTCGCGTTCGCGTACCACGACCCGACCGTGCTCACGGCGTTTTCCGCCCACTACGTCCACCTCGAGGCCGCCCACCTCCTCGCGAACGTCGCCGCCTACGGGCTGCTCGCGGGCGTCGGCTACCTCCTGGCGGTCGCGAGCGGACAGCGCCGGTTCTTCTTCACCGCCTTCGCGACGTTCTGTCTCGCGTTCCCGTTCGCGCTCTCCGCGCTGAACCTCGCCGTCCCGCGGCGCGCGATCGGGTTCGGCTTCTCCGGGGTCAACATGGCCTTCTCGGGGGTCCTCCCGCTTCTGCTCGCCGCCTTCGTCCACGCGAACCTCTCGGAGCGCGGCGCGGGACCCCCGGAGAGCCGGGCGGTCCCGCTCTCCGGGTCCGTGCCGATCCGTCTCCTCCCGGCGACGTTCCTCGTCGTCGTCGGCTGGATCGGCGTCCTGGCGCTGCCGGTCTCGACCGATCCGACGGGGCTCGTCGGCCCCGGCGTCCTTCTCGGGGGAGCGCTTCTCGGCGCGCGCGGGATCCTGTCGACCCCGCTGGAGCGCCGCCCTTCGCTTCGGGAGGGGCTCCGTCGGGTGATCGACCGGCGGGGATACGGCGACCTCTTCGCCGTCGGCGCGACGCTCGCGGTCGCGTACCCGGTCGTCGGATTCCCCACCGACCCCGGCGTCGACGGCGGCGTGATCAATCTCTACGTCCACCTCCTCGGTTTCTGTCTCGCGTTCATCGGCCCGTACGTCCTGCTCGCGGGCGGCGTCTTCGACGGCGGGGCGTCCCGCTTCGGGACCGCCGTCGATCTCCGGGGCGATTGACACGATCCGCGACTTTATTACGCGTCGATGATAGCGTTCTACCGAGCGCGACTGCTTCCTGATTGACACATGTCCCCTCGACGAATCCTCTCGATCGGCGTACAGGTCGCGGCGGTCCTCGTCGTCCTCTCGCTCGTCGTCGGACAGTTCCTGGGACAGCCCGTCCTCCTGAGCTTCGTCGAGACGGGGAGCATGCAGCCCACGCTCGACCCCGGCGACGGGTTCGTCGCCATCCCCGCGCCGGTCGCCGGCGGCATCGGTGTCGGCGACGTGGTCACCTTCGAGGCCCAGGAGATCCAGGGCGGCGGCTTGACCACCCACCGTGTCGTCGACGAGACCGAACGCGGCTACATCACGCAGGGCGACAACAACCCCTTCACCGACCAGGACGGCGGCGAGCCGGTCGTCCAGGAGGCGGACGTCGTCGCGAAGGCGCTCACCGTCGGCGGGAGCGTCGTGGTGATCCCCCACCTCGGGACGGTCGCCATGGCGTTCCAGTCGGGACTTGAGGGCGTCCAGACGTGGCTCGCCGTGACGTTCGGGATGCGGTCGCTCCAGGGGACCCAGGGGCTCGCGTATCTCCTCTTCGGGCTCTCTATCGTCGCGTACGCGGCCGACTGGCTGTTGACTGGGCGGACCCGAGACCGGCCGGAGCGCGACCGCTCCCGCGACGACGGCACCTCGGTGGCGTTCATCCTCGCCGTGCTCGCGCTCGTGTTGATGAGCACCGCGACCGCGGCGATGGTGGTTCCGGGCGGCACCCAGGAGTACGGCGTCGTCAGCGCGGAGTTCGAGTCCGAGAACCCGACCGTGATCGAGCGGGGGACGAGCCAGGAGCTGGAGTACGTCGTCCCGAACGCCGGACTCGTTCCCGTCCGGACCTACGTCGAACCCGCCAGCCCGGGCGTGGCGGTCGAGCCGCGACGGGTCGCGGTCGGCCCCCGCGGCGAGGGGTCGACCACGGTGACGCTCACCGCGCCCGAGGAGACCGGCTACTACCGGATGTACGTCGTCGAACACCGCTATCTGGCGGTGTTGCCGCCGGCGGTCATCGACGGCCTCTACCGGGTCCACCCGTGGGTCCCGCTCGTCGCGATCAACGCCCTGCTCGGGGGCGGCATCCTCGTCACCGGCCTCCTCCTGCTCCGCGGCGAGCCCGCGCGGATCCGGAGCCGCGAGTCGCGCCGGAAGACCCCGCTTCACCGACGCCTCCTCCGTAAACTCTACTGACATCCATGAGCACGTCCACAGGACCCGACGAAACCCGGCTGCGGCTCAGAGCGTTCCTCGACGCACAGTTCACCGTCCTCCTCGCCGTCTGTCTCCTCGTCGCCGCGGCGGGCGGGGCCGTCGTCTACACGACCCACGTCGAGCCCGGCACGGAGACGCAGACCCGGACCGTCTCCTCGTGGACCGTCGAGACCGAGTACGTCCACAGCGCCGAGGTGACGGAGCCGAGCCCCGTGTTCTCGATCGGCGACGAGCTGACGAACCGCGAGACGTACTTCGCGAGCGTCGCCCCCGAGCTCGACGTCGCCGCCGAGACGACCTACACCGCCGACTCGGCCGAGTCCGTCGACGTCGCGATCGACTCGACGCTCGTCGTGCGCAACGTCGGCGGCGAGGAGGGCGGGATCGTCTACTGGGAGCAGCGCGAGGCGGTCGACTCGACGACCGCGACGGACGTCGAGCCGGGCGAGACCGTCTCCGCCCCGTTTACGCTCAACAGCACCGCGATCGACGAGCGCGTCGCGGCGATCGAGGAGGAGCTGGGCGCCTCCCCGGGCGAGACGGAAACGTTCGTCGTCACCGACGTCGAGGTGGCGGGCACGCTCAACGGCGAGAACGTCACGTACACCCGGTCGGTCCAGTTCGGGATCAGCCACGAGGGAGCCACCTACACCGTCTCCGATCCGGGCGTCCAGTCCGACAGCGACGAACAGCAGGAGACCGTGGTCGTCGAGCGGACCTACGGGCCCCTCCGGGGGATCGGCGGTCCGGCCCTCCTCGTCGTCGGCCTCCTCGGCACCGCCAGCCTCGGGTACGTCCGGTACGAGGGGCTCCTCCGGGTCGACGACGCGGAGCGGGAGTACCTCTCGTTCCGCGACGACCGCTCGGAGTTCGACGAGTGGATCACGCAGGTCCGACTCCCGCCCGAGGCGCACGACCGGCCGGAGGCGCACGCCGAGGACCTCCGCGACCTGGTCGACTTCGCCATCGACAACGACACCGGCGTCGTCGAGGACCCGAACACGGGCGCGTTCCACGCCGTCTCCGGCGAGTTCGTCTACACCTACCGGCCCCCGCTCGCGCCCGCCGCCGGGGCCCTCGACGACGACTCGGCGGTGACGCCTCCCGACGACCCGAGCGCGGACGGCTCCGACGTGACGGGGTCCGAGGACCCCAACGAGGAAGGCACCGACGACGAGGGCGGCACCGACGAGGAGGGGGGCCTGTTCACGCGGCCGCTCCTCGGCGGGGGCTCCGACGGCGAGGGCGATCCCGAGGACGTCGATGTCGACGGCGACGGCGACGATGAGCGTGCTGACGACGCGGCCGACGCGGAGGACCGCGCCGGCGACGACGCGTGATCGCCGGAAAGTAACCTACTTGAGTCCGGCCCGGTTACCGGTATTCGAAGTCCCGTGGTGTAGTGGCCAATCATAATGGCCTTTGGAGCCATTGACGGCGGTTCGAATCCGCCCGGGACTACTACCAAAACGGTGTGAATCCTTTTTTATGGCATAAATAGCTGCTTTCTTTGCTGGTAAATGGCATATTGTGGGGTGCGTTGTTGCGCGCGCTATTGGCTGGTGATGTGGATCGGCAAGTCTCTACCCGAAATCATAGGATGGATCAAGCTACAAGAATTAGTTGACTACACGCTCGTTGTTGGCTTCTCCGATGTGATTGATTGCTTCTACACACTTACTTGACGTTATTTGTAGGAGAATCCGAATCCCGACTGAGAGACTTTCGTCCCACTCGCCGGTAAGGAACTGAGAATCAAACATTCTCTCAACAGCTCTCTCACCATCACCATACGCAGAAGACATCGTCTCCACCAAGTCATAAAACGAATCAGCATTACCGAACTGCTCTCCAAGTTGCTTCCCGAACTGCTGCGGATCCTCATCAGCCTGATTGAACAGACTTGCCATCGCTGGAGAGTACTCGGTAGACTTGTTGACGGCCTTCCCCATGTCTAAATTCTCGTTGTTCGCGAGGTCGCGCTGACCCATCTCAAACAATTCTTCAATTGCATCCATCGTTGACTGGTCATCGGACGCATCAGTGGCTGCAGTCAGTTTCCGAAACAGTGTTTCAAGGTCTTGAACGAGTATCACTGACTTCTCATCAACGCCAGACGGAGCCGAGCTGACATGATCCCTGAGTTTATGCGAAACCGTCTCAGCCTCGTCAGCAAGGTTCCCGTAATTCAGGTTGGAGCGCTCCCGTCCGAGATCGCATACTCCACGACCGTAGTTGATCGAGGAAATCACATCCTCATACCACTGATCGACGTTTCTTGTTTTTGCTTGGTACCGTCGAATACCGTAGGCAATCACTTGCCCAGCACCAGCACCGAGAACCGCGATGCCGGCTTCAACAAACATGTTGGTACATCTGTTAGACTAATCATAATTGTTCTGGGCGGCGATACGTTCTGAATGCCGATACAATTACTACACCGGGTGTTTGATCGCTGATCAGATGGCACGGATGGACGCGTTTAGGCGTAAGTGTCAAAGAACGTCTCGAAGTTTTTGAATAGGTCTAACTCGCCATCTGATTCAAGATTGGAAGTCACTTTCTCTATGAGACCAACGTTCACCCACTTCGCTTCCATTACCAACGCAGTACAGTCTGAGAGGATTGCGTGAATACAAATTTCCATATCAGCAACATCGCTTGAATCAACATTCTCCTTCGCATCCATCAGCGAAATCCGATGGACATACACCATCTTGCGTACGTATTCAATGATGTTAATCTCGTGTTCGTGTAGTTCGTACGGTTCACTGTCTCGATGGAGGTAGTCCTTGAACACATAGCCCTTCAGATTATCTAGGCCAAATTCATCGTAGATCTGCTTGTAGTCCTTGATAGCGTCACTATAGACATCTACGTCTGCCCAGTCGGATATGCGGAAAATGAACCGGAGCGTCTTCTCTTCCCCAAAATCCACGGTATCACGCCGAGCTCGTTCCCTCACTTCTACATCAGGGATCAAACCGAGCGGATCAGTGGTGATGTCGTACTCGCTGCCCTCACTACCGATAACTGGGAGATACACGTCTACTGTTGATGCGATGATCTCTGACAATTTATCCTGTTCATCTGCCTTCGCGAGGTCGATGAAATTTCCATACGTAAACAGAATCTCAATATCGTCTCGTGAAGCCAGCTTTTCGAAGGTGGCTAGGGTTTCTGGATTATATCGCAAGTCTATCCAGAACTTGGTGTCTAGTATTACCCTCTCCATTGAACCCATCTTGTTGATGAATTACATTTTAATTTTGGATCCAGGACACGTGGGCTAATCGACCTGAGCGAGCGTATCGGCGAATAATCGCGACGCGAGGTGTGGGGATGCTCGTCGTTTTCGCCTCCACTGATCGACTCTCCACCGCTACCGTGTCACCGGAAGACATACCACGATCGAACGCGACTCGGGCACCCATGGCAGCGAGCGATCGACCGACTCGACAGCCCTTCGAGGCCGAGCAAACCCCCGTCGAGGACCGGATCCTCCTCGAGGACGAACTGCCGCCGGAGTTCCGACGGGAGCTCCGGAGCCTCTCCGACGTCGCTCGGAACCCGCGATCGGAGCCGCTCGCGACGGTCGCCGCGGCGGCGATCCTGCTCGCGCTCGGCTACCAGTCGTACGTCGTCGCGGCGGCGACGCGTCCCCTCCTCGGGCTCGTCGCGGTCGGCGTCGCGGCGGCCGCGTACGCGCTCGCCAAGCGCTTCTGGGCGGTCCAACACCGATACGTGGTCCGGAAACTCGCGCGCGAGGGCGAACTCGATCGGCTCCGCTAGGCGTGTTTCGCGTCGAAAAACGTCCGTCCGCTCGGTTCCGGCCGCCCGCGATCTCGCTCAGACCAGTCGCTCGGCGATGCGAGCCGCGCCCTCCGCGGCGGCGGTCGCGGGGTCGTCGGGGGCGACGACCTCGATGTCGCGGTCGAGCTCGGCCGAGAGCCGCTTCTCGAACTCCTCGACGAGCCCGGGGATACACGCCATCCCGCCGGTGACGGCGATCGGGCGGCCCAGCGCGAGCTGGTAGGGTTTCATGTGGTCGTTCGCGAGTTCGGGGAGGAACTCGTTGGCGACGGCGTCGACCGCGTCGTCGATGTAGCGGTCGACGGGGTCGCGGACGCCGCGGTCGACGGTGAACTCGTGGCTGCCGCCGCCGGGCTGTTGGACCACGTCGGTGAACGGTTCGAAGTCGTACACGTCGGCGTGCTCCTCCTTGTACTCCCGGGCGGTCGTCCGGTCGATGTGGACGCGCCCCTGGCTCTCCTCCTCGACGGCGGCGACGATCCAGCGGTCGACCTCGTTGCCCGTCACCGAGCCGGTCGAGAACGGCGAGAGCTGCTCGCCGCGCCGGTAGGCACACGCCTCGAGCGTCGTCGAGCCCATGTTGACGGAGACGAACACCTCGTCTATCGCGTCGAGCCCGTCGCCGTAGGCGGGGATGGCCCCGCAGAGCGACTCGGGGAAGCTCCGGACCGCGGCCTCGCCGACGCTCGAGCCCTCGATCACCGCCTTGAGGTTCTCGACGCCCGCCTCGTTGTCGATGGTCGGCACCGCGTAGACGACCGCGCTCTCCGCGGGCACGTCGTGGGCGTCCACGACGGCCTCGAAGAACGCTTCGGCGTCGGCGACGCCGTCGTCGTTCTCGGGGAGCCCCGACCGGAGCATGAAGCGCACCGAGTCGGGGTACTCCACCGCGGCGTCGTGGCCGTACAGCGCCTTCTCCTCGCCCGTGATGGCGTCCTCGTAGGTCGCCAGACAGGTGAGCGTCGAGTGTCGCTCGCGCCCGCCGCGCCCGTCGGGGAGGTCGAGCACCGTCCGGGTGCTGCCGAGTTTCACTCCGACCGGGGTCGGGGCGTTCTGGTCGTCGAAGTCCGTCGTGTCCGTGGATTCTGCGTCGCTCATTGTTCACTCGCACACGAAACGATCCGGACGACGGAGACGAGGCTGATCCGGTGGTCGGCGGGGGAGAAGGGCCGGGTGCGTCGGGGCGCGTCGAAGCCGGCGAGCCGGCGTTCAAACGCGTCCGCGACCGCCGGCGCGATCCACCCGAGTTCGGCGTAGTACGACAGCGCGTCGCGGCTCCGCAGGTGGCCGCCGACGTCGACGAGGTAGCCGAGCCAGTCGGCGATCTCCCGCTCCGCTTCGGGCACGCTCGGTACGGATCGCAGGTAGGGGCGCTCCCCGTCGTCGATCCGCCGCAGCCCGCGTTGCCGCTGGAGAACCTCCCGGAACGCGGCCGAGCGAGCCGCCTGCTCGGCGCGGTTCCGGTTCGGTCGACGAAGGCGCCGCTCCCGAGGCGCTTCGTCCGCGCCCGCCCGCGTTCCCGCGAGCCAGCGCAGTTCCCGTACGTCGTATCTCCGTGGATTCAGGCTCATTGTCCGTCCGTCGTTCGCGTCCGTACCCGAACGGTTCCCGTCAACGTATATGAGCGTTCGTGCGCAGTTATCAGTTGTGAGAAACTACCAGCCATCTCGGCTCCCCGTTCGGGAGACGATCCGCCGGGCGACGGCGACGCTCCCGGCCGCGAGCGCGGCCCCGGCCACCACGTCGATCGCCCAGTGGGTTCCGAGGTACATCGTCGAGAGCACGATGCTGCCCGTGAGCAGGCCCGCGACGGGGGTCCACCGCGGGAACTCCTCGTGCGTCGAGACCGCGACGAGGAGGACCGTCACCGACAGCGCCGTGTGGAGCGAGGGGAACACGTTCGTCTCGACGTTCACCCGCGCGGTGAGCCGTGTCACCTCCGGGAACGTATCGAGCAGCGGTGCCTCGACCCGCGCCGCGTCCGGATCGGCGCCGGGGAGCCGGTGGTAGTTGCGCGGGCCGTACGCCAACACCGCGCCGTAACAGACGATCGCGGCGGCGTAGTTGACCGCGTACGCCGCCACCAGCGTCTTCAGCGGCCGGGCGTTCGCCGCGAACAGGTACGCGACGAACGGGAAGACGAGCACCACGACGTAGCCGAACACGTACATCGGCCCGAAGTAGTAGAGTCCCCAGTCGGGCAGCGCCGACTGGAGGGCGGCGACGAAGTCGCCCTCGAGGGCGTAGAACAGCTCCGTCGGGCGGAGGCCGTGTCGTCGGGAGAACGCCTCGATCCGGGTGAGAAACCCCTTGTTGAACAGCAGCACGACCGCCAGCCCGCCCACGTAGGGGGCGGCGATCCGGAGCCGCCGCCGGAGTCGGTCGCGGTCGGCGGCGATCGACCGAACCCGATCGAGCCCGATACACGTCGGGATCAGCAGGGCGAAACACGCGAGCGTAACCCCCGCGACGAGCGCCGCAAGTGCCGCGAAGCGCATGATTTTCCGGGGTTACGGTCGCGACGGTTTCACTGCTCCGCTTCCGGCGGGACGGACCGGAGTCGGCGGCTACTCCCCATCGCCCCACGGCAGCGGCTCCGTACACCAGTGACAGAAGTCGAGTTCGGCGTCGGTCTCCCGCCCGCAGTGGGGGCACTCGACGCCGGTCGGGTCGCCGCCGCCCGCGTCGACGCCCACCGACGCGGCGACCGCCGTGCCGCCGGCTCCGCTCCCGTCTCCCGTCTCGACGCCTCCGGACCCGACGCGGCCGTCCCGGCCGTCATCGCCCTCCTCGTCTTCCTCGGCCGCGTGTCGCCGGATCGCCGCCTCGGTCGCGGCAGCCCGATCCGCCTCCGCGGCCTCCGAGCGCGCGACGAGGTACGCGTCCACCGCCGAGAGCCCGACCAGGACCGAGAGCGGCAGGGCGACGCCCGCCGGCACCGCGGCCGCGACGT
Organism: Halorubrum aethiopicum; assembly: GCF_001542905.1. Classification (NCBI taxonomy): domain Archaea; kingdom Methanobacteriati; phylum Methanobacteriota; class Halobacteria; order Halobacteriales; family Haloferacaceae; genus Halorubrum; species Halorubrum aethiopicum. The sequence continues at coordinate 1,154,137 of NZ_LOAJ01000001.1, forward strand.
CGGCGATCGACCCGCTCGGGTCGATGGGACCCGCGTCCGAGAGGCTGAACAGCGCTATCGCCCCGCCGAGGACCGTCACGTGCCACACGACCGCTCGCCCGAACCGCCCCAGGAACGCGTGTCCCAACCCGGGGACGAGCGTCGCCAAGAGGGCGGCGACCGGCGCGCGGAGACGGCGTCGCATGGCGCTCGCTTCTCGCGGCCGCTACTTACCGGCTGCGGTGTCGGACGGTCGCGGATAACAACCGTTAATCGGCGGCTTCGCGTGTGCCGATCCATGAACGGGAAGCGGGCGACCGCGTTCGTCCCCGGCCACGTCACCGCCTTCTTCAGCGCGCACCCGGCCGCGGACCCGGCCGTCGCGGGCTCCCGCGGTGCCGGACTCACTCTCTCCGACGGGGTCGACGTGACGGTCGAGACGATCGACGACGCTTCCGCCGCGAGCGACGCGTCCGCCACCGCCGACGCTTCCGCCGCGCTGACTCTCGACGGCGAGCCGGCCTCTATCGGCGCGGTCGCCGACGTGCTCGCCGCGCTCGGCGTGCGGGCGCGGGTCGAACTCGAGACCGACCTCCCGCTCGGGGCGGGGTTCGGCGTCTCGGGGGCGGCGGCGCTGGGGACCGCGATCGCCGCCAACGCGGCCGCCGACCGGGGGCGCTCCGAGAACGAACTCGTCCGGATCGCCCACGAGGCCGAGGTCGAACGCGGAACCGGGCTCGGCGACGTGGTCGCGCAGGCCCGCGGCGGGGTCCCGATCCGACTGGAGCCGGGCGCGCCGGGCCACGGCGAGCTCGACGCGATCCCCACACACGCCCGCGTGGAGTACGTCACCTTCGGCGAGCTGTCGACCGAGGACGTCCTCGCCGGCGACACCGCCGCGCTCACCGCCGCGGGCGAGCGGGCCCTCTCGCGGCTCCGCGCGGACCCGCGGCTCTCCACGCTGATGGACGCCTCCCGCGAGTTCGCGGAGCGGGCGGACCTGCTCGTCCCCGAGGTCGCGGAGGCGATCGAGGCGGTGGACCGCGTCGGCGATCGCGACCCGGACGGCGGCGCGGTCGACGGAAGCGAGGGAGGCGGCGGCTCCGCAGCGATGGCGATGCTCGGCCGCACCGTCTTCGCGCTCGAGACCGGGCTCTCCGACGCCGGCTACGACCCCGCCGTCTGTCACACGCACCCCGCGGGCGCGCGGCTGGTCGAGAATGGCGATAACCGCCATAGCGATAATCGTCGCGACTGACCGCGTCCGGCGTCGACGACGCCCCTTTCCGGCGTCAGTCCGTCCGGGCGGTCGCCGGGTGCCGCGCGTCGAGGTGGTCGCGGGCCGCCTCGGCTATCACCTCGCCGGGGCCGCGAACGCAGTCCCGGCGCAGGTCCGGGTAGTGGCCGTCGACGAGCCCCTCGATCAGCTCCTCGGCCTCGAGCGCGCGCTCGATCGGCTCGCCGCGGAGCGCCTCCGAGACCATGCTCGCGACCGCGGTGCTCACCGCGCAGCTCTGACTCTCGAAGCCGATGTCGGCGACGGTCCCGTCGTCGATCTCCACGAAGAACTCGCCGTCGTCGCCACAGGAGGTCTCGGCCGAGTGCTTCGTGAACGTCGGGTCGGCGATCGCCCCCGCGTTCCGCGGCGCGCGGTAGTGGTCGGCGAAGCGGTCGTGGAAGCGGTCGGAGGCGACGAGCTCGTCGCGGCGCTGTCGGGCGTTCTCCAGCGCGTCGATCAGGGCGTCGACCTCCCGCTCCGTGTTGTAGACGTAAAACGAGGCCCGCACGGAGCCCGGGATATCGAGCCGGTCGTGGAGCGGCTGGGTACAGTGGTCGCCGGCGCGGACGGCGATCCCGCGGTCGTTCAACACGGAGGAGAGGTCGTGTCCGTGGACGCCGTCGACGTTGAAGGCCACGAGCCCGGAGCGCTCCTCCCCGCGCGGGACGCCGTAGACGGTCACGTCGTCGCGCTCCTCCAGTCGCCGCATCGCGTACTGGGCGAGGTCGTTCTCGTGGGCGGCGACGGCCTCCATCCCGATCCCGTCGAGGTAGTCGGCGGCGGCCGCGAGCGCGATCCCCTCGGCTATCGGCGGCGTCCCGGCCTCGAACTTCCAGGGCGGCCGGTTCCACGTCGACCCCTCGAAGGTGACGTGGCGGATCATCTCGCCGCCGTAGAGGAACGGCTCCATCTCCTCGAGGAGGTGCCGTCTCCCGTACAGCACGCCGATCCCGGTCGGCCCGGCCATCTTGTGGCCCGAGAAGGCGAGGAAGTCGGCGTCGAACGCCTCCACGTCGACCGGGCGGTTCGGCACCGACTGGGCCCCGTCGACGAAGACGAGCGCACCGTGGTCGTGCGCGAGCTCGGCGAGCTCGGCGACGGGGTTCACGGTCCCCAGGACGTTCGAGACGTGCGCCACCGACAGCATGCGCGTGTCGTCGTCGATCACCTCGGCCGCGTGCTCCATGTCGAGGTGGCCCTCCTCGTCGACCCGGACGTACCGGATCTCCGCGCCGGTCCGGCGGGCGACCTGCTGCCAGGTGACGAGCGAGGCGTGGTGTTCCATCTCCGTGACGACCACGTTGTCGCCGGGGCCGAACTCCTCCATGCCGAAGCCGTAGGCGACGAGGTTCACCGCCTCCGTGGCGTTCTTCGTGAACACGATCTCCTCGAGCCCGCCGCTCGCGCCGACGAACTCGGCGATCCGCTCGTGGGCCTCCTCGTAGGCGACCGACGCCTCGTGGCTCAGCCCGTGGATCCCGCGGTGGACGTTGGCGTTGTACTCCTCGTAGTACTCGCGGAACACGTCGTACACCTGCGTCGGCGTCTGGGTCGTCGCGGCGTTGTCGAGGTAGACGAGCGGTTCGCCGTCGACCTCCCGGCCCAGTATCGGGAAGTCGTCTCGGACGCGTGCGGGGTCGGCCATACCGGCAACAGATACCAGTCGTACAATAAGTTTCGGGACGAGGGGACGGCAGCCGTCGGTTATCGATCGGGAGTTACGCCGTGTCCCGGACCGCCGATGTCGTGGATCGGGCCCTCGCCGCTCTCGACGACGTCCTCGGCCAGTAGTCGGTTGCCGTCGAGATCGACGTACGAGAACGCTCCCAGTCCGGCGACGACGTGGGCGCTGGTGTGGATGCCGATCGAACTCTCCAACATACAGCCGACCATCAGATCGAGGTCCGCACCGTTCGCGATGGCGGCGATCTCCGCGACCGCGAGCGGGCCGGATTTCCCCAGCTTGACGTTGATGATGTCGGCCGCCTCCTCGCGCACGACGCGGACCGCGTCTTGGGGCGTGAAGACGGTCTCGTCGGCCGCGATAGGGACGTCAATGCGACGACGTGCGTCCGCGAGCCCCGCGAGATCACTCGCCAGGACGGGCTGTTCGATCAGTTCGAGGCGTATCCCCTGCCCCGCGACGCGATCCGCGAACAGCGCCGTCTCCTTCGGGCTCCATCCCTGGTTGGCGTCGACCTTCAGTGCCGCGTCCGGCGCGGCCTCGCGTATCGCGGCCACCCGCTCTACGTCCGCGTCTAGGTCGTTTCCCGTCTTGATCTTCAGATGGTCGTACCCGTTCCCGGCCGCCTCCTCGGCTCGCTTTCTGGCGGTCTCCGGGTCGACGATCGGTATCGTCATGTCCGTCTCCACGGGCGAGGGTGTGCCGCCGAACAGCTCCGAGAGCGCGACTTCCCGCTCCCGACAGAACGCGTCGAGAACGGCCGTTTCGACCGCGAACGTTGCGGAGACCATGCCGGGGAACGTGTTCCGCACCCGGTTCACGATGTCCCGGTACTCGCCGACCGCACGGCCCTCGACGATATCCGCGGCGGCACGTGCCGTCGCGACCGCCGCCTCGCGCGTTTCTCCAGTCACGGGCGGAAGGGGAGATCCTTCGCCGTACCCCTTCACGCCTTCCTCGGTCTCGACCGTGACGAGCACGTTCGAGGCCTCGTGTTGGACGCCGAGCGAGATCTCGAACGGTTCGGAGAGGGGGAGGTCGAGCGGTTCCACGGTGACGTCGACGACGGTACTCACGCTCCACCCCCCGTCGTTCCGGTCGAAGCCTCGGGTTGTAAGGCGTCCTGGACCGCGCCGAGGAGGTCCCGCGAACCGTCCTCGTCGTAGACGTTCGCTACCGGGTATTCGTGACGGCCGCGTTCCGTCTCGGGATCCCCCCAGGTCGAGATCCCGGCGATGGTGGCATCGGAGAGCGTTTCGACGAGTTCCGCCTCCTTCTCGACGCCGTCGACCCGAAATCGATCGAAGTGTGTCCGTCGCGTTCGCTCCGGATCGTCGGCGAGGACGACCGCGTCGGGCCACGATCCGTGTAGCACTCCGAGCGTGACACTGGAATACGCACGATGGGTGAGCGACGCCTGTCCCTCCACGAAGACGATGTCGTGTTCCGCTCCCACCGACTTCACCATGTCCTCGACGACGCCGCCCGTGAAGTCGGCCGGAACGCGGTCGACCACGACCCCTTCGTGTGCGCCGACCATGATGCCCGTTTGTCCGGTGGCGACCCATCCCGCGTCGAGGCCCGCCTCGCGGGCCGCCTGATAGAGTTCGAACGTCGTCGTGCGCTTGCCGACCGCACAGTCGGTTCCGAGCGTGAGAACCACGTCGGCGTCGACGTCGTCGACCGATCCGTCCCCGACGCGGAGCGCGTCCTCCTCGGGGGGCTTCCGTACATCGAGGATGCGGGCGTCGTGTTCGTCGGCCAACCCTGACCAGTGTTCGTCGTCGTCGAGGAAGTAGTGAAGTCCGCTCACGACGTCACAGCCGGCTCGAATGGCGTCCTCGATGTCTCCGACCCACGCGTCGGGGAGCTGCCCTCCCGCCGGCGCGACGCCGATGACGAGTGCTTCGACTTCCGGAGCGATGTCGAGAGCGTCGGCCACGGATTCCACGATCGGAATATCGGGTGCGTCGCGTTTCTCGAGGGCTTCGGCCGGCGTCTGGCCTGCCGTTTCCGAGTCGACTACCGCCCGGACGTCGAACACCTCGCTGTGTGTGACGACCCCGTTTGCCGTCTTTCCGCCTTTCTTCCCGAACTCCCCTTCCGCGAGGACGACGGCGGGCGCCGGGACGTCGAACGTGTCTCGAAGGTTCATTGGGTACGAGACCGTCCTTCCCGTTCAGGCAAAACCCTACAACCTTCCATGATGGGTCCTCGATGGCCTCCGGTTCAGGTCGAACGACGATTCAATCGGTCCGGTACCGTTCGACCGCCGAATCGTCCAACGTCACTCCGAGGCCCGGATCCCTCGGGACCGTGAAGCGGCCTCCCGAGGCGCTCCACACCTCCGGGTCCTCGATGAGCGTCGACGCCGCGTGGACGTTCAGGGCACCGGACGGATAGGTGATCGCCGGCGACGACGCCGCGAAGTGAGCGTTTGCGGCCATCCCGACTCCGAGCTCGAGCATCGTTCCCATGAAACAGGGGAGTCCGTGCGCGCTCGCGACCGTCGCGACGTCGCGCGCACGCGAGAGCCCGCCGGTCTTCGCGAGCTTGATGTTGACCACGTCACAGGCGTCTCGTCGGGCGAGATCGGCGACGTCCGCCGGGGAGAAACAGGCCTCGTCGGCCAACACCGGCACGCCCGTCGCCTCCCGTACCCGCCGGAGCCCCGCGATGTCGTCGTAGGGTACCGGCTGTTCCACCAGAACGAGTCCGCCGGCCGCCTCGTCGAGGACGGGAACGCGACGCACCGCCTCCGCGGCCGACCACCCTTGGTTGGCGTCGACGCGGATCCTCGCGTCGGGAACCGCGTCGGCGATCGCCGCGATCGCCTTCCGCTCGGCCTCGAAGTCCGGGCCACCGACCTTCACCTTGAAGGCGGTGAACCCCTCCTCGCGGCCCTCGATCGCGAGTTCACGGACTTCCTCCGGCGAACGGATGCCGATGGAGTAGTGGAGGGGTATCGTCGGATCGCCGTCGGGCGCGCCGCCGAGCAGATCGTACACCGGGAGGTCCCGTAACTTCCCCAACGCGTCGTACAGTGCCATGTCGACGCCGCTGATCGGGAACGGCTCCCCCGAGAGCGTCCGCTCCGCCCGGTCGACGACCCGCGGGATGCGGTGGAGCGGCTCCCCCTCGACGAGCGGCGCGAGACGGTCTTCGATCAGGTCCACGACCGCACGCTGTGTCAGCCCGTGCGGCCACGTCGACAGCGGCGCGACCTCCCCGACGCCCGTGACGCCGGCATCGGTCTCGACGCGGACGAGGACGTGATCGTACGACCCTTCCCCGCCGGTCGCCACGGAGAGGCTCGTCTCGTAGGACGTCTCCACCGGTACCGACACCGGAACCGTCTCGACGCCGGTGACCGTGGCGCTCATGCGCCGATCACGTCTCCGGGCCGCGCGCCGGTGTGGTCGCCGTCTTCGACGACGAACTCCCCGTTGACGAGGACGTGCTCCACGCCGGCGGGGTAGACGGCGGGGTCGAGGAAGTCCCCGGTCTGTTCGACGGTCTCGGGGTCGAACACCGTCAGGTCGGCGCGGGCGTCCCGCTTCACCACGCCGCGGTCGTCGAGCCCCAACCGCGAGGCGGGCATGCCCGTCATCTTGTGGACGGCGCGCTCGAGCGGGATCACGCCCTCCTCGCGGACGTACTTGCCGAGCACTTGGGGGAACGTCCCGTAGTTCCGCGGGTGCGGAACGCCCTCGCCGAGCGGCCCGGACTGACGGAGCGAGGAGCCGTCGCTGCCGACCATGGTGAGGTCGTGGCGCATCACCGTTCGGACGTCCGCCTCGTCCATGCCGAAGTTGACGTGCATGGTCCGGTTCTCGTCCTCGAGGACGATGTCGAGGAGGATCTCGGCGGGGGGACGCTCCTCCCCGTCCCGGGACGCGAGTTCGGCGATCGTCTTCCCCTCACACTCCTTCAGGTCGGAGTTCTGGACACCCGTCACGAGGATGCCGTCCCAATTGCTCGTGCGATCTGCCTTCAGGTCGTCGCGGATCCGGGCTCGAGTCTCGGGCTCGCGGAGCCGCTCGAGGAGCGCGTCGTCGCCTCCGTCGTGGGCCCAGTTGGGGAGGAGAGCTCCGAGGCTCGTCGAGGAGGCGACGTACGGGTACTGGTCACACTGTACGTCGATCCCCTCCCGCTGGCGAACGAGCTCCATCCGGCGGAGGGTGGCCCTGACCTTGCCCCAGTTGTCGGGGCCGATGGCCTTGTGGTGGGACACCTGTACCGGGATGTCCGCCCGGCGGCCGATCTCGATGGTCTCCTCGACGCTCTCGATGAGGCCGTCGCTCTCGGAGCGCATGTGGGTGGCGTAGAAGCCGCCGTGGTCGGCCGCGACCTCGGCGAGCGCGACCACCTCGTCGACGTCGGCGTAACACCCCGGCGGGTAGAAGAGGCCGGTGGAGAGCCCGACCGCGCCGTCCGCCATCGCCTCGGCGACGAGGTCGCGCATCTCGTCGAGTTCGTCGCCCGACGGAGCGCGGTCCTCGTGGCCCACGACGGCCGCGCGGACGTTCCCGTGACCGACGAGCGACCCGACGTTGAGCGAGAGGCCGTCCGCCGCGAGGAACTCGAGGTAGTCCGCCATCGAGTCCCACTCGTCGGGGTCGACCGACCCGCCGAGTCCGTTGCTCTCGAACCAGTCGTCGACGGAGCGGGCGGCCGCCCCGTACCGCGGCGCGGCGCTCGTCCCGCAGTTCCCGACGATCTCGAGGGTCACGCCCTGTCGGACCTTGCTGTGGGCGTCACGGTTCGCCGGGAGCGTGAAGTCGGAGTGGGTGTGGATGTCGATGAACCCCGGCGCGATCACGTCGCCGTCGAGGTTCACCTCGGTATCCCCTTCGCCCGCGACCGCCCCGACCGCGGCGATCCGGCCGTCGGCGACCGCGACGTCCCCGCGGTACCACGGCGACCCGGTTCCGTCGACGATCCGTCCGTTCCGAAACACGTGTTCGTAGCTCATCGAGCGAACTCACGGGGAGCCACGGGTAAAGTGTGCCACCGTCCAAGTGCGGGTACGAGTCCCGCCACCGGCGACTCCGGGCGGAGACGGAGCCCCGGGGTTCGTGCCGCGGGATCGAGGGGATGGTCGGGTGCTCTACGAGAGCAATCCGACGTACGTCGCGACGATCGAGTAGAGAAGCGTGACGGCGAGGAACGCCGTCTCGTTGACGTCGAGCGTGAAGTACACGAGGGCGAACACCGGATACGGGGCGACCAGAAGGAACGTCTCGAGGACGTACCACTGCTGTGGCGTGACGTCGAGACGGTGACGGATCCGGTCACGAGGCAGGGGATCGCGCAACTCAGTCGGGGGTTTGATCTCGTCGGAGTCGGACGCGTCCCCGTTTCCGGGATCGGTCCCGTCGACGGACTCTTCGGTGTTCCCCGGTGGTCCCCACTCCGCGTACTCCTCCCGGTCGGGATCGCTCTGCGTCACGTTCTCCCTCCGTCGTTGCTTCGAGAGGACACGCCGAAACGGACGTCGGCCGTTTCGACGGTCCGTGGACGGGTTTGGTGACTTCTCGTGAGACCGGCTTTCCGACCCACGGTGGCTCCGGCGGGTCGGTTCGAACACGCCGTCAACCGCCGGAGGACGCCACCACGGGAGTTCATGACACGGAAGTTCATGGCCCGAGATGCCGGGTTGAGACGGGTAAACTCTTCGCACGAAAGCGTACATTGAAAAGCGTACATCGATAGCGATGGGCGTATGGGATTACGGGACATACTCGACGCGGCCGAGGCGGTCGGAGATCGCGACGAGGTCCGTCAGTCGACGTTCCGCGAGGAGTTCGAAGCGTACGAGGCCGGCGAGACGGAGTCGTTTCCTCGAACCCGGGAGGCCATCGCCGACGAACGAGCGGCGCTCGAGGAGCTGGCCGACGAACTGGACGCCGAGGAAGGGAACATCGATCAGCTGATCGAACGAACTGAGTTCTTCACCGTGGATCAGGCGGTCCGCCACCGAGAGCAGACGATCGAAAAGCTGGAGGCACACAACGAACACCTCCGGGAGTTCCACGACGCGATGACCACGGCACTAGAGCGGATCGAGACGAACCTCTCGGAGCTGGAGTCGAGCGGCCCGGGATCGATCGAGGAGGACCCACAGCCACAGTTCGAGCGTGCTCACGACGCCTTGGACGACCACAACGAGGCGGTCGAGGACCTGAGTACCAATCTCACGATCCTGAACGCGTACCTCCGGTAGGCGACCCGGTCGCCGGTCGTCGAGTTGTGATGTGAACCCTTCTACGGGTGATCCGAGCCGAATGTACTGGGTGAACGCTTCTTTTCCGTACGCTCGTGGGGCGAGGTGTTCGAAAATCACGAATTCGACACGGTACCCTCCATAGTTTGGTGGTGGCTATAACCCCGGAAGTTGATATTGGGCTTGTGTATGACTACCAATCGACGTAGTTTCATGCGGAAGATGGGCGCCGCCGGGGCGGCCATCGGTAGTGTCAGCATAGCGGGGTGTTCCGGGGAGCAAACCACCACGACCCAAGGAGACGACGGATCGGGTGGTGGCGGCGGATCGGATGCCCGAGTGGTGGAGGAGGACCTTCCCGAAGAGCGGATGATGGACGACGTGATCCACCTCGCGTACACCGAACAGTACAACCCCGGGCGCTACCAGGCGAACCAGTACGTCGACCAACGTCTCACCGACGAGATGGGGATCCCGACGGTGACGGATCCGGTGGAGGCGACCGTGGTCGCCTCACGCGAGGAGTCGGGCGAGTACGACATCGTCACCTACCGGTGGAGCGCGAACAACGGCGAGCCTGACAGCATCATCGTCCCGCGGTTCGCGTCCGACGGCTCCCAGAACTGGACGGGCTTCTCCAGCGAGGAGTACGACGAGATCGCCTACGAGCAGCGACAGGAGACGGACCGGGAGGCCAGACAGGAGCTCGTTCATCAGGCACAGGACATCATCGGCGAGCAACGCCCCGAGAACCAGTTCCTGTTCAACGAGTACTACTACGCGTTCCGAAGCGACCGGTTCGAGGAGGACTCGGTCGTCGTGACGGACACGGGGCTGCGAAACATCTGGAACTACACCCAGATCGAGCCGAAAAACGAGGAGGGGAACACCATCGTCACCAACAACTGGGACCCCTCCGACCAGCTCAACCCCCTCAACGCCAACGCCATCGGCCCGAGTCGGAACTGGACGCCCACGCGGTTCATGCACGACATGCTCATCCGGACGGGACCGGAGCTCGAAGCTCAGCCGTGGGCGGCGACGGAGTGGGAGTGGGAGGACGACACCACGGTCACCTTCCAGCTCCGCGAGGGGATGACGTTCCACGACGGGGAACCGGTTACCGCAAGCGACGTGGTGTGGACCTACCAGCTGATGCTCGACCTGGAGCCGCCGGCGTACCTCAACAACGTCGTTCAGGTCGTCGACAGCGTCGAGCAGGACGGCGACTACACGGTGACGTTCTCCCTCGAGGAGCCGTACGTTCCGTTCATCAAGACCACCGCGGGGATCGTCCCCATCCTCCCCGAACACTACTGGACGAGCCTGATGGAGGAGACGGGGACGACCGAGCAGCCCTGGCAGATCTCGATCACCGACGACAGACCCGTCGTCGGCTCCGGCCCGTTCCAGTGGGGAACGTGGGACCAGGGGTCGCGGTTCGAGATGCCGTCGTTCGACGACCACTTCATGGCGCCGAACATCGACATGCGGATCCAGCGGCCGCTGTCGACCACCGACGCCGAATACGAGGCGCTGCTCAACGGCGACTACGACCTGCTCGACTACTGGTTCGGAGACACCGAACAGCTCGCGGGGGCCGTCGAGGAGAACGACTTCCTGAGCTCCATCGAGACGCTCGGAGTGGGTCGCCAGTCGGCGTGGGTCAACTGCCAGCGCCCGCCGTTCGATCACGTCCCGATGCGGCAGGCGTTCAACGCGGTGGTCAACGACTCACAACAGACCATCATCAACGAGGCGTTCGACGGCTACGGACAGGAGGCACGCACGTTCATCAACCCCTCGTTGTCGTTCTGGCACAACGAGGACACGACGTTCTTCGACGGCGGGATCGAGGGAGCGACGACGATCCTCGCGGACGCCGGTTACGTGTGGGACAGCGACGGGAACATCCACTACCCGGAAGGAATGACCGGGAAGTGACGTCGTCGGTCCGACGACGACCATTAGATCCGTTATTGATCCTCCCCATTACACATGGTTAACAAACGATACATCGCTCGGCGTCTCGCGTTGATGGCGCTCTCGATATTCGTCGTCATCACGATCCTGTTTTTCCTCTTCAGACAGGTTCCAGGCGGTCCGATGTCGGCGTTCACGAACCCTCGGATGAGCCAGGCGGCGCGACAGGCGATCATCGAACAGTACGGCCTGAACGACCCACTCTGGCGACAGTACCTCCGGTACATCGTGAACGTGGCTCAACTCGACTTCGGCCAGTCGTTCTACTACGGGACCTCGGTGTCGTCGCTCATCTTCGACCGGTTCGTGAACACGATGAGCCTGATGCTGACGGCGTTCGTCATCTCGTACACCATCGGTACGTATCTCGGCGCACAGCTCGGCTGGCTCCGGGGCACGACGAAGGAACGTGCCGGGATGGTGGTCGTGCTGTTCGTCCGCTCGATGCCGGTGTTCTGGACGGGGATGGTCGTTCTCTACGTATTCTCGTTCCAGCTGGGTCTCTTCCCGATCGGCGGGATGCGGGGCACGGGCGCGAGCTACACCACGATGGCGGAGAAGTTCCTCAGCACGGACTTCCTGTATCACGTGGCCTTGCCGGTGTTCACGTTGTGTACGTACTACACGGGATTGCCGCTGTTGTTGATGCGGAACAACCTCTTGGAAGTCCTTTCCGAGAGCTATATCGATACGGCACGCGCCAAGGGACTCACCAGTCGACGAGTCCTGTTCGTCCACGCGGCACGCAACGCCATCCTCCCGGTAGTGACGGCGTTCGCGATCGCGATCGGTTTCGCGGTCGGCGGACAGGTGTTGATCGAGACCGTCTACTCGTGGCCCGGGCTGGGTCGCGAGATGGTTCAGGCGTCGCTTCGAAGCGACTACCCCGTCGCACAGGCCGCGTTCGCTCTTCTGTCCGTGATCGTCATCACGATGAACTTCGTCGCGGACATCGCGTACACGTACCTCGATCCGCGGGTCAGTCTGGGTGAAAGCTAACATGAGCGAAGAAACGGATACGGGCGGAAGGGCCGTGGCCGACTCGACGAAAACCAAACAGGGATGGCGTCGATTCCTCCACAACCTCAAGCGATCGAGCCGCGAACAGGCGCAGCTGTTCGTCCAGTCCCGAATGGCGGTGGCCGGACTACTGATCATCCTGTTTTATCTCGTGCTCGCAGTGATCTCGCCGTACATCATCCCGTACGGTCCGTACGAGCGGATCTACATGCTCGACGGCTCGTGGGCGTCGCTCCAACCGCCGTCGCTCGCGCATCCGCTCGGGACGACGGACTCGGGATACGACGTACTCTCACAGCTGCTCTTGGGATCGCGTATCGCGATGTTCGTCGGTATATTGGGTGCGTTCATGGTGGCCGTGATCGGCACGACCGTCGGTATCGTCGCCGGCTACTACGGCGGCTGGATCGACGAGATCGTGATGCGGCTCGTGGACATCCTCTACGGGCTCCCGTTCATCCCGTTCGTCATCGTTCTCGCGACGGTGTTCGGCGCGAGCGTCTGGAACATCATCATCGGCGTCGCCCTGTTGTACTGGCTCTCGACCGCCCGCGTGATCCGGTCGGAAGTGTTGACGGTCCGCGAGCGGCCGTACGTCGAGGCCGCCGAGGCCGCCGGTGCATCCGACTTCCGCATCATGACGGTCCATATCCTTCCGAACGTCATTCCGCTGTCGGCGCTGTACGCCGCCATCGCGGTGGGGTACTCCATCGTCGCCCAGGCGAGCGTGGCGTTTCTCGGGTTCGGCGACCCGGCGGTCCCCTCGTGGGGCGTGATGCTCCAACGGGCGTTCGTGACCCAGTCGTTCGGACAGGCTTGGTGGTGGACCATTCCGCCGGGACTTTCGATCACGCTGGTCGTGATGGGCGCGTACCTCGTCGGTCGCGGATACGAGGAAGTCGTCAACCCGCAGCTACAGGAGAAATAAGATGAAACAAGCAACAGCGACCTTCGACTTCGACGACGACGCACCGTTACTGGCCGTCGAGGACGCCGTCGTGACATACTCGACGAGCAGCGGCGACCTCACCGCGGTCGACGAGATCAGCTTCTCGGTCGACGAGAACGAGATATTCGGTCTGGTCGGGGAATCCGGCTGTGGGAAGAGCACGGTCGCACAAGCGATACTGAGCCTGCTTCCGACCAACGGCCGTATCTCCTCCGGCTCCGTCCGATTTCGCGGAGTCGAACTGACCGAGCTGTCGAAACGAGAGCTCGACGCGCTCCGCTGGGAGCACTTCTCGCTCATCAGTCAGGGTGCGATGAACGCACTCAATCCGGTTCATAGGATATCCAATCAGATCGTCGAGGCGATCCAGGCCCATCGGGACGTCTCCACCGACGAGGCGCGAGAGCGGGTGGCGGAGCTGTTCGAGGTGGTGGGGCTCGATCCGGACCGCATGGACGACTACCCGCACCAGTTCTCCGGCGGGATGAAACAGCGGGCGTACATCGCGATGTCGCTCGCACTCGATCCCGACCTCATAATCGCCGACGAGCCGACTACGGCGCTCGACGTCATCGTTCAAGACCAGATCCTCAAGCGATTGAAGCAGCTGCGCGACGAGCTCGGGATCTCCGTCATCATCATCTCCCACGACATCAGCGTCATCGCGGAGACCTGTAATCGCCTCGGAGTGATGTACTCCGGGAAGCTGATGGAGTACGGTAATCTCAAGGAGATCTTCGCGAACCCGTACAACCCGTACACGCTGGGATTACAGAACGCCTTCCCCACGCTTCGCGGCGACCAGTCGGATCTCATCAGCATCCCGGGAAGCCCGCCGGACATCGCGGACCTGCCCGACGGCTGTCGATTCATGGACCGATGTCCCTTCGCTACCAGCGAGTGTGCGACCGAGCACCCGCCGCTGGAGACGGTCGGCGAGGACCACGCGTCGGCGTGTTACCATCACGACTCGGTCGAACGGATGCGCGAGGACTCGAAGGAGCGGGAGACGTGGAACCGGACGGGAGCCGACGTCGCAACCTCCGGAGGTGTCGGCGATGACTGAGGAGGCGTCCACTGCCGACGGTGACGATCCCGAGTACATCATGGAGTGTGAGGGGTTGAAAAAGTACTTCAATACGGAACAGGGGCTTCTCGGCGGACTGTTCGGCGGAGCGGACCAAGTCCGCGCCGTCGACGGGATCGATCTCCAGATCGAGAAGGGGGAGATCGTCGGCCTCGCGGGCGAATCGGGCTGTGGAAAGACGACGGCCGGCAAGACGCTCATCCGTCTGCTCGACTCGACGGAGGGGACCATCCGGTTCCGCGGCCGCGACGTGACCGACATCACCGGATCGGAGCTTCAGCAGTTCCGTCGGGACGTCCAGATCATCTTCCAGGACCCCTTCGAGAGCCTGAACCCGCGGATGACCGTGTACGACGCGGTCGTCGAACCGCTGAAGATCCACGGGATCGACGGGGATGAACGGTACGAACGGGTCGTCGAGGCGCTCGAACGGGCGGAACTCACCCCGCCGGAGACGTGGTTCGAGAGCTATCCACATCAGCTCTCCGGCGGCGAGCGACAACGGGTCGCCATCGCTCGTGCCCTCGTGCTCGAACCGGACTTCCTGTTGGCCGACGAGCCGGTGTCGATGCTGGACGTCTCGATCCGCGCCGGCGTCCTCGGTCTGCTCCAGCGGCTGAACGAGGAACTCGATCTGACGATCCTCTTCATCAGCCACGACCTCTCGTTGCTCCGACAGGTGTGTGATCGGATCGGCATCATGTACTTGGGACGGATCATCGAGTCCGGGGAAACGGAGCGGATAATCAGTAACCCGGTTCACCCCTACGCGAAGGCGCTGATCGGGGCCGCTCCGGAACCCGATCCGTTTCGGGAACGCGAACACGTCGAGATCCAGGGGTCGATCCCCGACCCGATCAACCTGCCGAGCGGTTGTCGGTTCAAGGGTCGGTGTCCGGAACGGGAGGCGATCTGTGACCACGTCGACCCGGGCCTCCGACCGATCGAGGTCGAGGGCGAACCCGGATCGAAGCGCGAGGTCGCCTGTCACGCCTACTACGAGGACGACGACGCCGCTGCCTACGAGTCGGAACTCCGGTCGATGGACTCGGTTCCGGAGGACGTGAAAGCGGAGCCGCACCGAGCGGTCCCGCTCGAAGAAACGCAGGACTCCGACCTCGAGTCGGACGTCACGGCCTACTGACCTGAGTCGACCGAGGCCGTTTCGCAGGGAACAGACCGGAATACGACCCTTTCGTGGCGACCTGACTCGAGCGTTCAGAGAACCGGCGGACTCTCAGTCCCAGTCCGGATACATCCCGTCGTCCATCTCGTCGAGCGGGAACTGTGGCCGGCGGATCCGGTCGAACTCGAACTTCCGCGGATCCATCGCGACGAGCCCGATGCTGTTGATCGGGATGACTTCGCTCGACATCGGCTCGTAGTCCGCCCGGAAGTGGTTGGTGCTCTTGACGGTCAACACGTCGAGTCGCTCGGGTTGGATCCCCACATGCCGCCAGATCTCGGCGTCCAACGGCTGCATGCGGTTCTCGGTGACGATCACGGAAACGCCGTCGTCGCGGCCGCACTGGAGGTGGATCCCCGTACCGAGGTGGTTCTCGCTTCCCGTACCCATCGGTCCGGTGTTGCGGAACTCCCCGTCGGTGATCGCCTTCACGTAGCCGTCGAGGCCCGCGATCGGGTCGCCGTGTTTGTCGTCGGTCTTCCCGCCGAGATCGACGGTCACACGCTCTCCCACGCCCGCCTCGACGCAGGCGTCGACCACCTCGGGATCACGGATGACGGCGAACCCGGCGTTCGTCAGCCCCTGATCGATCATCTCTCGGAGGACGGTGGTCCCGTCCGCGGCCCCGCCGCCGCCGGGATTGTCCCCGACGTCGGCCATCACGACCGGGCCGGCGTTCGCGTCGAGTCCGTCGAGAAGTCGGCGCGCCTCCGCGACCGCCTCGTCGGGTTCGGGGTAGTTACCGACGAAATCCTCCCGGCGCTCCCAGACGTGTGCGGCCAGCTCACGGGAGATCTCGCGGGCGAGATCGGGATCGTCGTCGGTCACGACCGGGATCGAAAAGCCCATCGACGGGACGTCGGCTTGATGGAACCCTGGGAACACGTTTACCTTTACCACTCCGTCTCGTTCCTCGTACTCCCGGGCGAGCCCCATCACCTCGGCCATCGGTCCTTCACGCGTGTTCTGTTTGGGACCGAAGGGCAGAACCGGCGGGCGTTCGATGGCCATCGTCGGCTCGATCTCGCCACGCATCGTTCGGGTGAGGTATCGCATCGCACGGCGGCCGGTGTCGCCCATGTCCGTGTGCGGATACTCCTCGTAGGCGACCAGAACGTCCGCCTCGTCCACGAGCTGGTCGGTGTTGTTGCCGTGGAGATCGAGAGTCACGGCGATCGGGACGTCCGGACCGACCCGTTCGCGGACCGCGGCCACCAGCGGTCCCTCGCCGTCGTCCATCCCTTCCGGAACCATCGCACCGTGGAGACAGAGACAGACCCCGTCCAGCTCGTCGGCGTGTTCCTCGACGCCGTCCAGGATCTGCTGTGTGTAGAAGTCGTAGGCGTCCGACGCGACGACGCCGCTGGGCGTCGCCGACGCGGACACGGTGTACCGGAGATCGACCCCTTCCTTCTCCGCGACCTCCATCGCGCCCCCCTCACAGGTGTTGGTTCCTCCCATCCGTTCGGGGATCTCCTCTCCGAAGTACTCCCGACGCTCCTGGAACAACGACCGACCGGTTCGCCCGCTCGCGAACGTGTTCGTCTCGTGAGCGAAACCCCCGATCAAAACTGTCTCGTTTGACATGTCCGTTCGTCCCGACCACTCCCGGTTAAAGTCGGGACCTATCATGGTCAGGGGTGTCCCGCCGACGCCGAATCGGTGACCACCCGTGAATGTGAGGTAGTGGTGTTAGGTGTCCCACACTCCGTGCGTTCGTATGGTGATGCCTGTTCGAATCGAGAGGGTAGATCGATGACTAACGACGTGCTTCTCGAGAACGCTCGGATCGTCGACGGAACGGGCGCACCGTGGTTCCGCGGTGCCGTGACCGTCGACGATGGCCGGATAACGGACGTGATCCGGGGTGACGTCGACGTCGCGGCGAACGAGTCCGTCGACGTGGAGGGAAAGGTGGTGTGTCCGGGATTCATCGATACGCACTCGCATTCGGATCTGGAACTGTTCGCGGATCCCACGCTCGCGCCCAAACTCAGACAGGGGATCACCACCGAGATACTGGGCCAGGACGGCTTTTCCATGGCTCCGATGTATCGCGACGGCGGTGCCGACCAGTGGGCACGGCACCTCTCGGGACTCGCCGGCGACGTCGACGTCGAGTGGGACTGGGGAAGCGTCGCCGACTACCTCGACGCCGTCGAGGACGACGGGATCGCACCCAACGTGGCCACGCTCGTGGGGCACGGAACCGTTCGGTTCGACGTGCTCGGAATGACCGATCGTGCCCCCACCGACGACGAACTCGAGGAGATGTCGTCGCTCGTCGCCGACGCGCTGGAGGACGGGGCGATCGGCTTCTCGACCGGACTCGTCTACTCGCCGCAAGTGAACGCATCGACCGAGGAGACACAGCGTCTCGCCGCCGAACTCGAACCGTACGGACGACCGTTCGTCGCACACATCCGGAGCGAGGGACGGTGGATCTGGGAGGCGCTCGACGAGTTCGTCGACATCGGTGCCGACGAGAACGTTCCGCTTCACCTCTCACACTTCAAGGTCTCGGGAACCGAACAACACGGGAAGGCCGGACGGGCGACGGAGCTCGTCGAGACCGCCCGTGAACGGGGAGTCGACCTCACGGCCGAACAGTACCCCTACACGGCCGGTAACACCCTTCTTTCCGCGGTTCTCCCGCCGTGGGTTCACGCGGAAGGCCCCGACCACGTACTCGACGTCCTTCGAGACGAGACGGCCAGAGAGCGGATCCGTCGTGACATCGAGGAGTGGCGCATCGACGGATGGGAAAACCAGGGCGCTCGCTCCGGCTGGGAGAACATCGTCGTCCGCAACCTCGAAACCGAGACGTGGCGCGAGTACGAGGGGGAGTCCGTCGCCGACATCGCCTCGGACCGCGATCAGAACCCCGTCTTCACCGTCTGTGACGTCCTCCTCGACGAGGAGCTGTCACCGGCCATGATCCTCCACACGGTCACCGAGCCCGACGTACGCGACATCATGGCAAGCGAACGGGTCGGCATCGCCACCGACGGGCTGTTCGGCGCGTATCCTCACCCCCGGACGTACGGGACCTATCCCCGCGTTCTGGGGACGTACGTCCGTGAGGAGAATCACCTCTCTCTGGAGGACGCAGTCAGGAAGATGACGTCGCTTCCGGCGCGTGCGATGGGACTCGACCGGAAGGGCGTCCTCCGGCCGGGGATGGACGCCGACCTGGTCGTGTTCGATCCGGTCACCGTGGAGAGTCGGGCGACGTTCGAGAACCCGCGACGCTTCCCATCAGGGGTTCCTCACGTCATGGTCGACGGTACCTTCGTCGTCCGGGATGACGAAGTGACCGATGCGCGACCGGGGACCGCGATCAAAAAATAACTCGCTTCTCCGTCGGCAGTTGCGCTATTTCACTTTCCCACGTGCTTGAACTGGCCAGAGCTCCTCGACACGATCCTCCCGTACGCCGACGATCGTATCGTGGAGATTGACGGTCGTACAGACGTGGGGAACGATGAACTCGATGCGGTCCCCGACCGCGAGTGACCCGTCTTTGTCAGTAGTGTCGAGCCAGCCGTGCTCCTCGGACGCGTTCACGTACTCGACGTCGTCACGGTATCTGGGCACGGGCAGTTGCGACGTGTCCATCGAGAGCGTCTTGCTCCCGGCGTCGACGACCGCGCGGTCCTCGCTCGGCGCGGAGATCACCGTCGAGACGACGGTCGCCGCGCAGTCGTCCCGGTCGACCTCGAACGGTCGGTGCTCGAGCTCGCCCACGTCCATGAACGGGTACATCCCCGGGTTGATCTCGGTGACGACCGGGTGTTGCCCGCTGTATTTCGAGGTCGCGGTCCCGCCCACCTTGACTTCCGGGACGGCGATCCCGTCGGATTCCAGCAGGTCGACCGTCTCCTGTACGCGATCCATGGCCTCCGTACAGTACGTCTCGTACTCCGATCGCGTCTCGGCTTCGGACTTGACGTGGGCCTCGTAGGCGAGCAGCCCTCGGAGGTTCAGGTTCGGCTGCTCGCGAACGAACCGTGCCGTCTCCAGCGTGGATTCGCCCGGCGTGACTCCCGTGCGGTGTAATCCGACGTCGATCTCCAGGATCACGTCGACGTCTTCGTCCCGGTCCGCCGCGGCTTCCTGAAGCGGATCGATGTTCCCCGGTCCGTCGACGGTCGTGGCGAACCGATCGAGCTTCTCCGACAACCGTACGAGCCGCTCAAGCTTTCGTGGGCCGACGACCATATACGAGAGATAGATGTCGTCGATGCCGTTCCTCGCCATGACCTCGACCTCGCTGAGGGTCTGACAGACGATCCCGCTTTCACCGCCGTACTCGCTCTGTCGTTTGGCGAGTTCGGCGTTTTTGTGCGTCTTGACGTGCGAACGGAGCCGGACGTCGTTCGCTTCCGCGAACGAGACGTAGTCTCGGACGTTCGACTCCATCGTGTCGAGATCGACCAACAGTGCCGGCGTCTCGATCTCGCCTTTCGGCGTACCTATCGCCGGTCGCATCTCCGCGGTCGTCGGGGTTGGCATGACCGAAATACAAAAAACGACGACAAAAATCTTGCCGCCCGCTCGACGTCGTTTCCGGTTGGTGGCTCCCTATGAAACCCGGCCGTCCGCGACTTCTCTCCAGTAGGAGGTGGTCGTCTGTATGCTCTCGAAACGGTTTCCCGCATCATTAATTCGAATATACAGAAGAGTATTCAAAAACTTTGAAATGAACTAACACACTGACGCTCGATTTCTGTATAATGACATTTCCGTCGTCGGTTTTCGACTGCTTCTTCAAATAATCCGGACTAATGGACCTCTATATGGGACACACTGTTATAGACCCGAACCACTGTGATCTCCTATTATTCTTGGTAGTATCCATATGATTTCGTCACGACTGCCGAAACATTTATTATACTACATATGACGCCTGATGGCATGGGAGAAGCCCTCAATAGATCATCAACTCCGATCCCCCGGACGTCGCAACTCGCGCTACGCATCTGGCATCCGGACTGTTGGACGCTACAAACGACCGCGGCCGTCGACGCCGGGCTCATCGCACACGGGGTCTACGAGTACGACGACATCGTGAGCGCGCGACTGACGGCCCACGCGGACACCACCGACCGGATCGACGACCTCGTGGCGGAGATCAAGGAATCGCCCTTGACCGAACGGGCCAAAGTGATCAACGAGTACTTCAATCCCGGATTACAGACGAACCCGGCCGGAAACGCCACACAGGAGCTCCTCGTCGAATACGAGCCGGAGAACAGCATTCACGACGCCTTCGTCTCGCGCGGTTTCGTTCCCGAGGAGGAGATCCGGATGAACGACGGCTACGAGTACTGGACCGTCATCGTCCGCGCGTCCCGGAACACGATCCAGGAGCGGCTGGACGAGATCCGCCAGGAGATGGACGCCGAGATCCGGATCGAGGGAATGAAATCGGCCCAGACGACCACCGCTCAGTGCCAGCAAACCGACCAGTTGTCGGAACGACAGCGGGAGATCTTCGAGCTCGCACAGGAGGAGGGGTACTACATGTGGCCCCGCGAGACCTCCGCCACCGACCTCGCGGACGAGGTCGACATCTCGAAGACGACCTTCCTCGAACACCTCCGTAAAGCGGAGGCCAAGATCCTCGGCAAGATCGACTAGGTCTCGTCCCCGTCCGAGGCCGTCCATGAGAGGCGGTGGATTCTCTTCGTTCCCGCCCGATCGCAGTGTATGGACCACGTCGAAACGCTGGAGTGTACCCTCTGTGGTGCGGAGTACGACCCCGACCAGGTGATCTACACGTGCCCGAACCATCCGGGCGTGAAGGGCATTCTCGACGTCACGTACGACTACGACGCCGTCGTCGACCGGTTCGACGAACCCCTCGACGGCGACATCCGCTCGCAGTGGAAGTACCGGGCGTTCCTCCCGGTCGCGGACGAGTCGGAACCGGTGACGCTCGGCGAGGGGGGAACTCCCCTCCTCGATACGCCCCGGCTCGGGACGGAACTCGGCGTCGACCTCCGCGTGAAGGACGACGGGCGCAACCCGACGGGCGTGTTGAAGGATCGAGCGACCGCGGTCTCGGTGACGAAGGCGCGGGAGTTCGGCCGGGAGGTCGTCACCTGCGCCTCGACCGGGAACGCGGCGGCGTCGCTCGCCGGCTTCGCCGCCCGGGGCGGACTCGACTGCCGGCTCTTCGTCCCCGGCGACGCCCCGGAGGGGAAGCTGGCACAGCCGCTCGTCTACGGCGCGGACGTGCTCGGCGTGAAGGGGAGCTACGACGAGGCGTACGACCTCAGCATGGAGGTGACGGAGCGGTTCGGCTGGTACAACCGCAACGCCGCCGTCAACCCCTTCCAGGTGGAGGGGAAACGCACCGTCGGCCACGAGCTGGCCGAGCAGACCCGCGAAGAGGTCCCCGACTGGCTCGTCTTCTCCATGGGCGACGGCTGTACGATCGCGGGCGGCTGGAAGGGGTTCCGCGAGTTCCGCGACCTCGACCTCGTCGAGGAGGCTCCGAGGATGCTCGGCGTTCAAGCGGAGGGTGCGAGCGCGATCCACGACGCGTTCCACGACCACGACGACGCCGACGAGGTCGCCGACACCGTCGCCGACAGCATCTCCGTCGGCCGGCCGCGGAACACGGTGAAGGCCTGTTCGGCGCTCGAGGCGAGCGGCGGCGAGTCGGTCCTCGTGAGCGACGAGGAGATCCTCGCGGCGGAGTCGCTTCTGGGGCGGACCGAGGGGATCTACGCCGAGCCCGCGGGGGCCACCCCGGTCGCCGGCCTCCGGAAGGCCCGCGAGGCGGGGATCGTCGAGGAGGGCGACTCCGTCGTCGTCGTCGTCACCGGAAACGGACTGAAGGACACGAAGAGTGCGATGCGAGCGGGCGGGACGGTCGACGCCATCGACCCCGCCATCGACGACGTGGTCGAGCGGTATCCCGACGAGGTCTGATCCCGACGGGAGCGTCAGTTATCGATCCGAGAGGTCCGGACGACGCGGATCCTCCCACTCCTCGACCGACCGGAGCACCCGTCCCGGACGATTCCCGGTCGGATCGCCGTCCTCGACGACGAACTCGCCGCCGATCAGGACGTGTTCTATCCCGTCCGAGAGCCGCATCGGGTCGTTGAACGTCGCGTTCGATCGAACCCGATCCGGATCGAACACGACCAGATCGGCGACGTACCCCTCGAAGACGCGGCCCCGATCCGGAAGCCCGAGCACGTCGGCCGGGTGACCGGCCGCCTTGTACACCGCGTCCTCGAGCGGGAGCACCTCGCGGTCACGGACGTACCGCTCCAGTAATCGAGGGTACGTTCCGACGGCCCGCGGATGCGGCTTTCCGCCGAAGATCCCGTCGGTACAGATCGTTCCGCGGGGGTCGGAGAGGAACCGGTCGATGTCCTCGTCGTCCATCACGAAGTCCGCCATGGTTACGTCGAGGTCCTCCTCGACGAGGAGGTCGCAGATCGCGTCGATCGGGTCCGCGTCGCGTTCGGCCGCGATCCCGGCGACGGTCTCGCCCTCGGCCCGTCCGCTGCCCGTGTCGGTGATGAGGACGTTCTCCCACGAGCCGGCGGCTTTCGCGAGGTTCTCCCAGTCGCCGTCTCCCGATTCGATGTCGCGTCGGATCCGGTCGCGGGCGTCGGGATCGGTCAGTCGCTCGCGGATCTCGTCGGTCTCGCCCGTTCGCGCCCACGGCGGGAGGAGCGCCGTCAACATCGTGCTCCCGGCCGTCCACGGGTACTGGTCGAACGTCACCCGGACGCCGCGCTCGTTCGCGGCGTCGAAGACCTCGAGTACCTCCTCCGAGGCTCCCCAGTTGTCCTCGCCGGCGACCTTGAGGTGGGAGACGTGCGGCTGACAGCCGGCGGACTCACACAGCCGGACGAACCTGTCGATCGACTCGACGACCTCGTCGCTCTCGTTCCAGACGTGCGAGACCATGAACGAGTCGCGGGTCGCCAGCCGTTCGCCCAGCGCCTCGAGTTCCCCGTCGCTCCCGTACGAGCTCGGCGGGTAGATCATTCCGGTCGAGAGCGCGAACGCGCCGCCGTCGATCGCGGCCTCGAGCGTGTCCGCGACCCGTTCGAGCTCGGCGGGTTCGAGCGGCCGGTCCTCGAACCCCGCCGCCAACGACCGCAGGTTCCCGTGTGGGGCGTAGTACGCGCAGTTCACCGCCGGTCCCGCCCGCTCGAGCGCGTCGAGGAACCCGTCGGTCGTCCGCCACTCCCACGACTCGTGGGTTCCGAGGAGCGTTCGGACGCGGCGAGCCCACTCGCCGCGTCTCCCCTCGGGGACGGGCGCGACGCTGACGCCGTCCTGTCCGAGCACCTCCAGCGTCACGCCCTGCGTCACCTTCTCGACCGCCTCTGGCCGATCCAACAGGCGAAGCTCGGAGTGCGCGTGCATGTCGACGAAGCCCGGAGAGAGCGCGCCCCCGTCGACGTCGATCACGCGTTCGGCTCCGATCGGGTCGGCGGACACTTCGTCGATCCGGCCGTCGACGACTCGAACGTTCGCCTCGATCGCCGGACCTCCCGACCCGTCGTACACGGTCGCCCCTCTGAACTCGACGTTCTCGGTCATGGACGGGGAAACCCTCCCGCCACGCTAAATCGCACCCCCACACATGGGAGGCGGAGGAGTGAAAGCCGGAACAGTCGTTCCATCGAAACATGCCACGAACGATATCGGGAGAACGGTTCAGAGACCGGTTCGATCGCTTCAACGAGATCGGGGCGACGGAGCGGGGCGGCGTGAACCGGCCGACGCTCTCCGAGGAGAACGCGCGAGCGCGGGACACGCTGGTCGAGTGGTTCGAGGACGCCGGGCTCGAGGTCCGCGTCGATGAGATGGGGAACCTCTTCGGACGACGTGCGGGTCGGAACGACGACCTTCCGCCGGTGATGGTCGGATCCCACGTCGACAGCCAGTACAACGGCGGTCGGTACGACGGCGTCATCGGCGTGCTCGGCGGCCTCGAGATCGTCGAGACGCTGAACGACGCCGGCGTCGAGACGGAACGGCCGATCGAGGTGGTCTCCTGGACCAACGAGGAGGGCGTCCGGTTCCAGCCGGACATGCTGGGAAGCGGCGTGTTCGCGGGGAAGTTCGACCTCGAGTTCGCGCACTCCCTCGAGGACAAGGAGGGGAACGTGTTCGGCGAGGAACTCGAGCGGATCGGCTACCGCGGCGACGAGCCGTGTGAGCCCCGCGACCTCCACTGTTATCTCGAGCTCCACGTCGAGCAGGGGCCGAAACTCGAGGACGCCGGGCTTGCCGTCGGCGTCGTCGAGGGCGTCTACGGCTTCGTCTGGTTCGACGCCGCGTTCACGGGCAGCGCGGACCACGCCGGACCGACGCCGATGCACCTCCGGAACGACGCGCTGGTCGCGACGAGCGACGTGATCGAGTCGGTCCGACGCATCGCCGGGACGGGCGGCGACGACCTCGTGGGGACGGTCGGGTCGCTCGACGTCGACCCCAACTCGATCAACGTCATCCCGGAGCGCGTGGAGTTCACGGTCGACTTCCGCTCCTACGACGACGCCGTCGTCGACAGAGCGGCCGACCGGGTTCGCGAGGAGATCGACCACGCCGCCGCACGCGAGGGGATCGAGGCCGAACACGAGGTGATCATGCGGATCGAATCCCAGTCGTTCGACGACGACGTGGTCGAAGCGGTCGCCGACGCGGCGTCCGCGCTCGACGCCGACGCCACCCGACTCGTCAGCGGGGCGGGCCACGACGCGAGCTATCTCAACCGCGTCTGTCCGACCGGGATGGTGTTCGTCCCCAGCGTCGGCGGCGTCAGCCACACCGAAGACGAGTTCACCGAGTGGGACGACGTCGTCACCGGCGTGAACGTCCTCCTGAACGCGGCCGTCGAGAAGGCGAACGAACGGTCCGACGGCGAGTGAACGCCGGGGCGTCTCCCCGTCGGCGTCGGATCTTCGTCGCCGTCGAGTGAAGCGCCTCGCTCGCTCCGACCCGAGAATGGACGGGGGCGGGTTTTTCTAGGACGGAACGGGACCACCTCGCATGACGGACCTGCTCATCGAGAACGCTCGGATCGTCGACGGAACGGGCGCACCGTGGTTCCGCGGTGCCGTGACCGTCGAGGACGGTCGGATCGAGTCGATACACCGCAAGTCATCTCCTGACGTCGATCCGGAAACGACCGTCGACGCGGAGGGAAAGGTGGTGTGTCCGGGATTCATCGATACGCACTCGCATTCGGATCTGGAACTGTTCGCGGATCCCACGCTCGCGCCCAAGATCCGACAGGGGATCACCACCGAGGTACTGGGTCAGGACGGCTTCTCCATGGCTCCGATGTACCGCGAGGGCGGTGCCGACCAGTGGGCGAAACAGCTCGGCGCGCTCGCCGGCGACGTCGACGTCGAGTGGAGCTGGGGAAGCGTCGCCGACTATCTCGACGCCGTCGAGGAGAACGGCGTCGCGCCCAACGTGGCGCTCCTCGTGGGGCACGGAGCCGTTCGGTTCGACGTGCTCGGAATGGCCGACCGCGCTCCCACCGACGACGAACTCGAGGAGATGAGAGAACTGGTCACCGAGGCGTTAGAGGACGGGGCGGTCGGCTTCTCGACGGGGCTGATATACACGCCGTGTACCTACGCGGACACACACGAGATACGGGAACTGGCCGCCCGTCTCGGACCGTACGGGCGGCCGTTCGTCGCACACGTCCGGAGCGAAGGGCGGTGGATCTGGGAGGCGCTCGACGAGTTCGTCGACGTCGGCGCAGAGGAGAACGTCCCGCTTCACCTCTCTCACTTCAAGGTCGCCGGTCCGATGCAACACGGAAAGGCCGACCGTGCGAGGAAACTCGTCGAGACCGCCCGTGAACGGGGAGTCGACCTCACGGCCGAACAGTACCCCTACACGGCCGGCAGCACGATGCTCTCGGCCGTTCTCCCGCCGTGGGTTCACGCGGAGGGACCGGACGGAACGCTCGAACTCCTGACCGACGAGACGGCCAGGGAACGCATCCGTCGTGACATCGAGGAGTGGCGCGTCGACGAGTGGGAGAACATCGGCAAGCTCACCGGCTGGGAGAACGTCGTCATCGCGAACGTCGAGACGGAGGCGAACGAACACGTCGAGGGGATGGACGTGGCCGCGATCGCCGCGGAGCGCGGCGTAGAGCCGGTCGACGCGATCTGCGATCTCCTCGTCGAGGAGGAGCTCGGCGTCAGCATGACGGTCCACATGCTCGAGGAATCGGACGTTCGAGACATCCTCTCGTACGAGCGGGTCTGTGTCGGGTCCGACGGACTGTTCGGCGGCAAACCGCACCCTCGCGTCTACGGCACGTACCCACGGATCCTGGGACACTACGTCCGTGAGGAGAACCTTCTGACCGTCGAGGAGGCGGTGCGAAAAATGACGTCGCTTCCGGCGCGTGCGATGGGACTCGACCGGAAGGGCGTCCTCCGGCCGGGGATGGACGCCGACCTGGTCGTGTTCGATCCGGTCACCGTGGAGAGTCGGGCGACGTTCGAGAACCCGCGACGGCATCCGAGGGGGATCGACCACGTGCTCGTGAACGGCGAGTTCGTGGTTCGTGACGCCGAATCCACCGGGAACTTGCCCGGTCGATCCGTCCGAAAGTAGTCGTCGGGGCGTCCGACGGGAGCCGTCCGGAACCCCTCCCGCGACGAACAAAGCCTTTACCGCGTGGCCCGCCTACCTCCGGTAAATGGTGCTCGACGACCTCGGAACGTCCCTGCGGAGCAGCCTCGACACGCTCCAGGGGAAGACGCGTCTCGACGAGGACGACGTCGAGGAGATCGTCAAGGAGATCCAGCGGTCGCTGCTCTCCGCCGACGTCGACGTCTCCCTCGTCATGGAGCTGTCGGACTCGATCGAGACGCGCGCGCTGGAGGAGGAGCCGCCCGGCGGCACGACCGCCCGCGACCACGTCCTCAAGATCGTCTACGAGGAGATGGTCGACCTCGTCGGCGACTCCACGGCGCTGCCGCTGGAGCCGCAGACGATCCTCCTCGCGGGGCTTCAGGGCTCCGGGAAGACCACCTCCGCCGCCAAGATGGCGTGGTGGTTCTCGACGAAGGGACTCCGCCCGGCCGTGATCCAGACGGACACCTTCCGCCCCGGCGCGTACGACCAGGCGAAACAGATGGCCGAGCGGGCGGAGGTCGACTTCTACGGCGACCCCGACGGCGACGACCCGGTCGAGATCGCCCGCGAGGGGATGGAGGCGACCGCCGACGCCGACGTGCGCATCGTCGACACCGCGGGCCGACACGCCCTCGAGGACGACCTGATCGCCGAGATCGAGGAGATCGAACGCGAGGTCGACCCCGACCGGTCGCTGCTCGTGCTCGACGCCGCCATCGGCCAGGGGGCCAAGGACCAGGCCCGCCAGTTCGAGGAGTCGATCGGGATCGACGGCGTCGTGATCACCAAACTCGACGGGACCGCGAAGGGCGGGGGAGCGCTCACCGCCGTCAACGAGACGGGCTCGTCCATCGCCTTCCTCGGCTCCGGCGAGACGGTCCAAGACATCGAGCGGTTCGAGCCCTCCGGGTTCATCTCGCGGCTGCTCGGGATGGGCGACCTGAAACAGCTCTCCGAGCGCGTCGAGCGCGCGATGCAGGAGACCCAGGAGGAGGACGACGACTGGGACCCGGAGGACATGCTGGAGGGGAGCTTCACCCTGAAGGACATGAAAAAACAGATGGACGCGATGAACCGGATGGGGCCCTTAGACCAGGTGATGGACATGATCCCCGGGATGGGCGGCGGGATGATGGACCAGCTTCCCGACGACGCGATGGACGTGACCCAAGACCGGATGCGCAAGTTCGAGCGGATCATGGACTCGATGACCGACGAGGAGCTCGAGAACCCCCGCGTCGTCGGTCAGGAGCGAACCCGCCGGATCGCCCGCGGTTCGGGGACCGACGAGGAGACGGTCCGCCAGCTGCTCGAACAGCACTCGATGATGGAGCGGACCATCGAGCAGTTCCAGGGGATGGGCGAGGGCGACATGCAGCGCATGATGAAGAAGATGGGCGGCGGTGGCGGCGGCGGCCTCGGCGACATGATGGGCGGCGGCAAGGGCCCGTTCGGGTAGCCACGCCCGTCGGCTCTCCCGTCCGCCAACCCTGCCGACTTCCTCCGGTTTAAGAGCCCGACCGGACAAGGGCGACCGATGGACCTCCGGCGGCTCGCCGAGTACGACGTGCTCCTGTTGACGGCGCTTCTGTGGTTCCTCGGCAAGTTCATCCGGTACGCGTTTCCGCCGCTGTTCGAGTCCCTCCAGACGGGGTACGGCGTGAGCAACGCCGCGGTCGGGACGGCCTACACCGGATTCATGCTGGTGTACGCGCTGATGCAGTTCCCGAGCGGCGCGCTCGCCGATCGGGTCGGCGCGGTGCGGGTGATGGCCGTCGGCGCGGCGGTCGCGGGGGTTGGGGCGCTCGCGCTCGCCGTCGACGCCCCCTTCGTCGCGCTCGCGGCCGTCATGCTCGTCATCGGCGGCGGGACCGGCGCGCACAAGACGGTCGCGGTGCGGCTGATCGCGCGCGTCTACCCGGCGCGGACGGGTCGCGCGCTCGGCGCGCACGACACCCTCGGCGCGCTCGGCGGGGTCGCCGCGCCCGCGGCCGTCGTGCTCTTCCTCTCTGCCCCGCCGTTTCTCGCGAGCGTGCTGGCTCGTCTGCCCGGTGCGGACTGGCGCGGGCTGTTCGTCGTCTCCGGGGTCGTCGTCCTCGCGGTGGCGGCCGCGTTCGCGCTCCGCGTTCCGGGCCGGCTCCCCGAGAACGCCGATCGCGGGGAGCCTCGCGGGGGGCCCGACCCGCGACCGCGCGACTACCTCGTGTTGTTTCGCGACCGGCGGATGGCGGCGTTCGTGCTCGTGACGATCGCCTCCTCGTTCGCGTACAACGGGGCCGTCGCCTTCTTCCCGCTGTATCTCTCCCGGGCCGCCGGGCTCTCCACCTCCACGGCGAGCCTGCTGTACTCGGTCCTCTTCGCGGTCACGTTCGTCCAGCTCGTCTCCGGCGACCTCTCCGACCGGCTCGGCCGCCTCCCGGTGATGACGATCGCGCTCGGGCTGGCTGCGGCCTCGCTCATCGGGGTCGTCGTCCTCGTTGACGCCGGCCCGCTCGTTCTCGGCGTGCTCGTCGCGGTTCTCGGGATCGGTTCGCACGGGTATCGCCCCGTTCGGGGGGCCTATCTGATCGAGGAGCTCCCCGATCGGATCGCCGGCGGCGGGCTCGGGGCGATCCGCACGCTCCTCATGGGAGCCGGCGCGCTCGCGCCCGGGATCGTCGGCGCGACCGCCGACGTCGCCGGGTTCCGTCCCGCGTTCGCGCTGCTCGCGGGCTCCGTCGCCCTGGCCGCGCTCGCGGCGGCGGGACTGTGGATCACCGAGTGATCCGAACCGCCGTCCCCCTCGACGATCCGCGGACGCGAACGCCCGACGAGGCGATCGAGCCCGACCGCGGAACGTTTTGCCGGTCAACGATCCGCCAGAAAACACGAGATTCGCGTTACTTGTCTCGCCGATCGAACGACGGAATTCATCGATTCGACTACTGTTCACGGTTCACGTGTTTACATTAACACATTTTGTTTGGACATCGGTGGGTTTATGTACGATATCTCTCGACACTACACCGGACGTGGTAGGGAGTCGCACATGTTACCTGTACACAGCCTAACCACCGGAACGGAGCACGGACCGAGCCACGACCCGCCGGCGGGTCGTCTCGAAGCATCTCGCGGCACGGGGAGCAGCCGATGACGGGAGCCGAGACGTTCGGGGCGATCTCGGTCGTCCCGCCGCTCCTGGCGATCGTTCTCGCGATCGTCACCCGTCGGGCGATCCTCTCGCTGTTCCTCGGGATATGGTCTGGCGGGATCATCTTCACGGGGAGCATCGGGATCATCCAGACGCTCAACTGGACGGTCTCGTCACTCGGCGAGAGCCTGTTCAACGCCAAGATCCTCACGATCGTGATGTTCCTCGGCGGCGGGGTCGCCATGATATGGCGGCTCGGTGGGGCGAAAGCCATCGGAAACGCCGCCACATCGCGGCTCGACTCACAACGGAAGGTCGGGCTGGCGACCTGGATCTTCGGCATGCTCTGGTTCTTCGGGGACTACTCCAACACCGCCATCGTCGGCACGACGATGCGGGACATGGCCGACGAGATGCGGATGTCCAGAGAGAAGCTCTCGTACATCATCGACTCCACCGCCGCGCCGGTGGCGACGTTCGGCATCTCCAGTTGGGTCGTCTACCAGCTGAGCATGATCGAACAGGGGTACGAGGCGGCCGGGATCTCCGGACAGGCTCCGGAGGCGTTCAGCCTGTTCCTCCAGAGCATCCCATTCAACATGTACTGTCTGTTCGCCATCGTGATGGTGGGGATCATCATCATCACGCAGCGTGACTTCGGCGAGATGCTCGACGCCGAGCACCGTTCGTGGAAACACGGGAAGGTGCTCCGGGACAACGCGGTCCCGATGCAGAGCGCCGAGGACAGCCTGGGCGAGATGGCGACGGACTCGCCGCAGCTCCGGTACTTCCTCCTCCCCGTCGGCTCGCTCATCACCGTCGTCTTCGCCGGCTCCGCCTACACCGGTATCGCGGCGGCCGGCGAGAACCCGGCGCTCATCGACATCGTCGGCAACGCCGCGTTCGTCGACGCCCTGCTGTGGGGATCCTTCTCGATGGTCGCGATGGGCCTGATCAGCGGGGTCACCGGCGGCCTGATGGACCTCGAGGAGGCGATGGAGACGATCATCGACGGGTTCAGCATGATGATCACCGCGGCGTCGATCCTCGTCATGGCGTGGACCATCGGTACCGTCACGACCGAGCTCGGGACTGGTATCTACGTGACGAACGTCGCGGAGACGATCATCTCCCCGATGCTCCTGCCCGTCGTCATCCTCTTCGCCTCGGCGGTGATCGCCTTCTCCACCGGGACGTCCTGGGGGACGATGGCCATCGTCACGCCGATCGCCATTCCGCTGGCGTGGAGCATCGGCGGCTCCGCTCCGACGCTCCTGCCGGTCGCGGTGGGGACGGTGTTCAGCGGTGCCATCTTCGGCGACCACTGTTCGCCCATCTCGGACACGACGATCCTGTCGTCGACGTTCACCGGGGCGGACCACATCGACCACGTGCGGACGCAGATGTACTACGCGGTGACCGTCATCCTCGTCGCCTCGGTGATGCTGCTGGTCTGGGGCGCGACCCGGATCACGCCGCTCGTCCTGCTGCCGATCGGCGTCGGCCTGCTCTACGGGCTCGTCTACGGGCTCTCGGAGTGGGACGCCAGCCGGAAGAACCTCGCGCCGCAGGCGGCGCGGACCGAACAGCAGTCCTCGCCGTCGGACGACTGACGGCGTCGCGGTGGCCGGTTTTTTTGGTCGAATCGGGGTCGTTCGGCGAGCGTCGGCGTCACGGATGTTTCGATGGGGATCGAGGCGAGTAGAACGGGATCGTTGCTGGCGCGGTGAACACTACCAACGCCCCAGCCGCTCGGCTGTACG
The DNA here is from genome assembly GCF_001542905.1 of Halorubrum aethiopicum. Lineage (NCBI taxonomy): Archaea > Methanobacteriati > Methanobacteriota > Halobacteria > Halobacteriales > Haloferacaceae > Halorubrum > Halorubrum aethiopicum. The sequence continues at coordinate 1,186,078 of NZ_LOAJ01000001.1, forward strand.
CTGCTGAAAACGTGACTGCGGAGAACGTCTCCAAAGCCCCAGCCGGGAGGACTCGCGCACCTCGCTGCGGTCCTCAGTCGCTCGCGCTGCTCGCTCCCTGCGGTCCTTACGTCGGTGTGCTTCGTCCTCCCGGCTGCCCCTTTGAGTCCACCCGACCACTGGAAGACGGTCCTGCTCGCTCACTCCGTTCGCTGCGCGGGCTGCGACTTCCGTGCTCCCGCTCGCTTCGTCGCCGGCGCGAAGCGCCGGCTGTCAGAGGGACCTTCGGTCCCTCGCTACTCGCGGGAACGCACCCGCCCCGCGCCTCACGCCTCCCCAGCCTCGCCGCTCGCGGCTCGCGGTTACACCGCTCGCAATCGAGGTACTCACTTCGTTCGCACCTCGCCACGCTCGCGACGTCCCTCGCGTTCCGGTCGCGGGCCTGCGGCCCGCTCCCGGGCGCGCCACCGCGATCGTTACTTCGACTGTACTGAGTGATTCCATCCGTGATGGATCCGCGATCGACCGTCACGGCCGACAGTATAAGACCCGGCCGGCCGAACGGGTCGTCGAATGAGCCGGAACGACGAGGTCGCGGCGCTCCTCGAGGAGTTCGCGGATCGACTCGAGGCGACGGGCGTCGAGTACAAGCCCACGGCGTACCGCCGCGCGGCCGAGAACGTCCGCGAACACCCGACCCCGATCGAGGACCTGGCGGCCGAGGGCGAGGAGGCGGTCGCCGAGATCGACCGCGTCGGCGACGCCATCGCGTCGAAGATCGTCGAGTACGTCGAGACGGGCGAGATCGCGGAACTCGAGGAGCTTCGCGAGGAGCTGCCGGTCGAGATCGAGGCGCTGACCGCGATCGAGGGCGTCGGCCCGAAGACCGTCGGGACGCTGTACGAGGCGCTCGCGATCACGACGCTCGACGAGATGGAGGCGGCAGCCGAGGCGGGCGAGATCCGCGAGGTGAAGGGGTTCGGCGCGAAGACCGAGGAGTCGATCCTCGAGAACCTCCCCTTCGCGCGCGAGTCGCAGGAGCGGACGCGGCTCGGGGACGCCCGGCCCGTCGCCGACGACGCCCTCGCGTACCTCGCCGACCTCGAAGGGGTCGCCCGCGTCGAGGTGTGCGGCTCGATCCGCCGGTGGAAGGACACGATCGGCGATATCGACCTGCTCGTCGCGAGCGACGAGGGCGAGCCGGTCGTCGACGCCTTCGTCGACTGGCCGGCCGCGGACGCGACGATCGAGGCCGGCACCGGGAAGGCGAGCGTCCGCGCGGACGGCACCCGCGTCGACCTGCGGGTCGTCGACGACGCGGAGTTCGGCGCGGCCCTCCAATACTTCACGGGCTCGAAGGCGCACAACGTCGCGGTCCGTAACCGCGCGATCGACCGCGGGCTCAAGCTCAACGAGTACGGCCTCTTCGACGTGCGCGACGTCGAGGACCCGGACGCCGGTCAGCGGGTCGGCGATCGGGTCGCCGGCGAGACGGAGACGGGCGTGTACGACGCGCTCGACCTGGCGTACGTCCCGCCGGAGCTCCGAGAGGACACCGGCGAGGTCGCGGCCGCGGCCGCCGGCGATCTCCCCGATCTCGTCGCCCCCGACGACCTTCGCGGCGACCTCCACACCCACACGGACTGGTCCGACGGCGCGTTCACGGTCGCGGAGATGATCGCGGCCGCGGCCGACCGCGGCCACGAGTACCACGCGGTCACCGATCACGCCGCGGGGCCGGGCGTGTTCGGAAACGTCGGGCTCGAGGAGGCCGAGATCGCGGACCAGGCGGCGGCGGTCGCCGAGGCGGCCGACGCGGTCGACGCCGACGTCGAGGTGCTCCACGGCATCGAGGCCAACATCGACGCCGACGGCGGGATCACCACCGACGACGCGACGCTCGCCGACCTCGACGTCGTGGTCGCCTCCCCGCACGCCGCGCTCGACGCGGAGCCTGACGCCGCCACCGAGCGGCTCGTGCGGGCGGTCGAACACCCCGAGGTCGACGTTCTCGGTCACCCCACCGGCCGGCTGATCAACGAGCGCCGCGGGCTCGATCCCGACATGGAGCGGGTCGCGGCCGCGGCCGCGAGCGAGGGCGTCGCGATCGAGGTGAACGCGAACCCCGCCCGGCTCGACGCCGACGGTGCCGCCGTCCGCGCCGCGATCGAGGCGGGCGCGACCGTCGCCGTGAACACGGACGCGCACGCGCCCCGCGAACTCGACAACGCCCGGTACGGCGTCCACACCGCCCGCCGCGGCTGGGCCGAGACCGCCGACGTGCTCAACGCGTACCCGATCGACGAGCTTCGCGACTTTCTCGCGTAGCCACGAAGCCGTGACTCGTGATCCCACGGGGGACGACCCGCCCCGCGTCCTCCTCGACGTCATGTGCGGCGCGCTCGCGAGGTACCTCCGGTTCTGCGGGTACGACGCGGCGTACGCGCTCGATGAAGGCGTCGAGGACGACGACCGGCTCGCGGCGCTGGCCGCCGCCGAGAAACGGACCCTCCTCACCCGTGACCGCGAGCTCGCCGCCCGCGTCGACGACTCCCTGCTTCTCACCGAGCGCGACGTGCTCGACCAGCTCCGCGAGGTCGCCGACGCGGGCTATCCGGTCTCGATCGCGACGGAGCCGACCCGGTGTGGCTCCTGTAACGGCCCGCTGGAGCGGGTCGACGGGGCGGCCGATCCCCCGTCGTACGTCCCCGACGATCCCCGGCCTCGATGGCGGTGTCGCGACTGCGGCCAGTGGTTCTGGAAGGGGAGCCACTGGGCGTCGGTCGCCGAGCGGGTGGCGGGGATCGGCGCGGACGGGTAGCCGGTCGTCGACTCCCCGTCGTCCCCACGCCGAGCGCAACCCGTATGGCCGACCCGCCCGTACCGCGGGCCGATGGAACTGGAGCGGGCAGTCGACCGGCTGGAGGCGATCGTCGACCGCGTCGAGGAGGAGGAGATGCCCGTCCCCGTCCGCGAGGTGTGGGCGTTCGGCGACGTCGCGCTCGGGCTCGACCCGATCGACCGGCTCGACGTCTACCTCACGAAGGACGTGCTGATGGAGAGCGACGCGGACGCCGCGGCGGACTTCGAGGCGGAGTACGGGGTCAAGGGGGTCGGATCGACGGTTCGCGCGTCGTGGGCGGAGGCGAACCCCGACCGCGTGCGCGCCAGCGACAACGGCTACGCCGCCCCCGAGAAGTGCCTCGCGGCCGAGCTGCTCGCCGGGATCGACGCGGACGCCGCCGGCACCGATGCCGACGCCCCGATCCACCTCGAGGTGTGTAACGCGAGCTTCGGCGACAACGTGACCCAGCGGCTCAAGGGCGCGCTCGCTCGGGAGGCGTACGGCGAGGTCCTCGACCCTCGCGGCGTCTGTCTGTGGGCGGACGGCCGCCGGGACGAGGAGGCCCTCTCCCGGCTCCGTGAGGCGGCGTTCGCGATGCCGACGCTGCCCGCCGCGCTCGCGTCGCTCGGCGTCGACGACGACGTCGCCGGGGCGGTCGCGGACGCGCTGGCGGCCCAGCGCGCCGACCAGGACGGGTCGTCGGTCCGCGGCGACATGGTGTAGCGGGGGCCGCCGGTCCGCGGCGACGCGGCGCAGACCCTCCCGACGATTTCCGCGACCCGACTCCTTTTGGGACCGATCCGCGTGGGGATCGTATGCCCACGCCGACCGACCGCGTCCGGAACGCGGACCGATCGAGCATCCGCGTGATGTACGACCTCGCCCAGGAGCAGGGCGGAGACCTCGTCAGACTCGAGGTCGGCGAGCCCGACTTCGACACGCCCGGACACGTGATCGACGCGGCCGCCGACGCCGCCCGCGGCGGCGCGACCCACTACACCTCCAACGCCGGGATGCCCGCCTGCCGCCGGGCGATAAGCGACACGCTCGCGCGCGACTACGGCGTCGAACACGACCCCTCGGAGATCGTCGTCACCGTCGGCGGGATGGAGGCGCTCCACCTGGCCACGCTCGCGACCGTCTCGCCGGGCGAGGAGCTGCTCGTCCCCGGTCCGACCTGGCCCAACTACGCGACGCAGGCGCGGCTCGCGGACGGCACGTTCCGGGAGGTGCCCATGCCCGCCGAGACCGGGTTCGACCTCGAGGCGGACCGCGTGATCGACGCGATGAGCGACGACACCGCCGCGGTCGTGCTCACGACGCCCTCGAACCCGACCGGCCGCGTCTTCGACCCCGAGGAGTGCCGGGCGGTCGTCGAGGCCGCCGCCGACCACGACGCCTACGTGATCGCCGACGAGGTGTATCTCGGGCTCACCTACGACGGCCCCGCCGAGGGCATCGCCGCCTACACCGGCCACCCCGACCACGTCCTGACCGTCGGCTCCTGCTCGAAGCGGTACGCCATGACCGGCTGGCGGCTCGGCTGGCTCGCCGGCGACGACCACGTGATCGACGACGTGACCCGCGTCCACGAGTCGACGACCGCCTGCGCGTCGAGCGTCGCCCAGCACGCGGCGATCGCCGCGCTCACCGGCCCGCAGGAGCCGTACGAGGAGATGTACGACGCCTTCCGGGAGCGTCGCGACCTCGTCGTCGACCGCGTCGCCGATATCGACGGCCTCTCGTGTCCCCGTCCGGAGGGCGCGTTCTACGCCTACCTCGACCCCGGCCTCGACGCGCCCGCGATCGACGTCGCGAAGTTCCTCCTCAAGGAGCACGGCGTCGTGCTCGCGCCCGGCGACGGCTTCGGCGACTCGACGCCCGGCCGGCTCCGCCTCTCCTTCGCGAACTCCACCGAGCGGATCGAGGAGGGGTTCGACCGGATCGAGGCGGGACTGGACGCGTACTGAGGCGGCGGTTCCCGCATCGCGAGAGCCGGCACCCGTCTTCATATTAGTCGGCCGAGTGGTCGACCGTGGAGGGTCACGAGTGTCCGCCGATACGAAGCGCCCCGCGTCTCGGTCCGCCCCGTCGCTCGCCGTCGTCGTCGGGCTGGTCGTTGCGCTGTTCGGGAGCCCGCTGATCGGTCTGCTGGACGTTTCGGAGCGTCTCGGCACTACGACGGCCGGGCGGCTGTTGGTCAACTCGGCCGTCATGTGGATCCTGGTCGGCGTGGTCCTCGCGGTCGTCCTGTACTGGGAGCGACGGCCCCTCGGATCGATCGGGCTCGAACCGCCGAGCCGCCGCGACGCGGTCCTCGGAGCGGCCGCGGGGGTCGCGGGAGTCGTGCTCGGCGTGCTGGTCACGGGGGCGGCCGTCGTCGCGTTTCGGTTGGAGCAGCCGGAGACGCTCTCGACGCTCGCGACCCTGTCTCTGCCGGTGAAACTGGCGATCGTCGCCACGGCGGTCGTCACCGAGGAAGTGCTGTGGCGGGGGTACCCCATCGAGCGCCTGACCGAACTCACGGGCAGCGTCCGGCTCGCGGCGGCCGCGAGCGGGGTCGTCTTCCTCGCCGTCCACTACCCCGCGTGGGGACTCGTCGGCGCGATCCCGCAGGCGGTGTTCACGTCGGCGATCGTCGGCGTCTACGTGTGGACCCGCAACCTCGTCGCCTGTGTGCTCGCGCACGCCGTGATCAACGTCGCGATGATACTGGTGATCCCGGCGTTCGTGTGACCGATCGGTTCACCCTCCGCCGGTTACCGTCGAGAGACGGCCGGTCCTCGTCGTCCTCGACGAGAGCGCATCGCCTCCTCGCCGATCAGTTCATCAACTCGCCGCCGTTCACGTTCAGCGTCTCGCCGGTGACGAACCCCGCGTCCCGGAGGTAGGCGGCCGCCTCGGCGATGTCCTCCGGTCGACCGAAGCGGTCGACGGGGATCGCCTCGAGCTGTTCGCGCTCCTCCTCCGGCGTCCGGTCGCCGGTCATGTCCGTCTCGACGTGGCCGGGCGCGATGGCGTTCACTCGGACTTCGGGCGCGAAGTCGGCGGCGTGGCTGCGGGTGAGAGACAGCAGCGCCCCCTTCGAGGCGGCGTAGTGGCACTCGATCGGCGCGCCGGTGTGTGCGAGAATGGAGGAGACGTTCGTCACCGAGGGACCGTCCGCGGAGTCTCGGAGGTACGGCAGCGCCGCCTTCGTGGCGTTGAACGCGGAGTTGACGTTCACGTCCATGACCCGGTCGAAGTCGTCGGGATCCAACTCCTCGGTGTACACGTGCTGGTCGATCCCGGCGTTGTTGACGACGTGGTCGACGCCGCCGAACGCGTCCGCGGCGGTCTCGACCAGTCCGGCGGCCGCCTCGGGATCCGAGACGTCCGCCCCGACGACGACCGCCTCTCGCCCTCGGTCCCGGACCTCGGCCGCCACCGACTCGGCGGCGTCCTCGCTCGTGTGGTAGTTGACGGCGACGTCGTAGCCGTCCTCGGCGAACCGAAGCGCGATCCCGCGACCGATCCCCCGCGACGACCCCGTCACGACTGCGGCTGGCATGTCTCTCCGGTCCGGGCCGACCGACTTCGTCCTTCCGGACCCGGCGAGGGAGGGGCGGGAAGCGACGGCCCGCACTCTACCGAACTCGACTCGCCGTCACCGAACCCGCCCCACCGTCACCTCGAAGGGAACGAGCTCGACGCGCTCGTACTCGCCGTCGCGCATCGCCGCGACCACGTCTCGACCCATCTCCCGCCAGCGACGGCGCAGGTCGTCGTACGCCGCCGGCGACAGCACCTCGCGCAGCTCCGTCCGGTGGTCGTCGAGCCCCGCGCCGGACGCCTTCCGGGCGGCGGACTCGAGGGCGGGCTCGGCGTACGGCGGGGCCGTCCGCTTCTCGTGGAGGTACCGCCGGGTTCGGACGTCGACGAGGCCGGCGTCCGCGAACAGCGACTCGACGCGGTCGCCGAGGGCCACGTCGGTCCCGACGCCCGCGAGGTACGCCTCCCGCGCCTCCCGCTCGAGGTCCGACTCGGCCTCGACCGTCGAGGAGACGGCCACCTCGGCGTTGTTCGGCTCCACGGCCGTGACGAGGTCGGCGGAGACCCGCGCGAGTTCCCGCACCGCGTCCGCCGGCTCGGGCAGGTTGATGAGGAGCGCCTGACAGGTCGCGAGGTCGACGCCGTCGTCCCGGACGGGGAGCCGCGTCGCGTCGCCGGCGGCGTAGGACGCGGGCGCGGACGTCTCCTCGCGGGCGACCGCCAGCAGGTCCGCGTCGGCGTCGACGCCGATCACGGTCGCGTCCGGTCCCGCCTCCTCGGCGAGGACCCGGGTGAACTCGCCCGTGCCGCAGCCGACGTCGAGGACGCGCTCGCGGTCGGGAAGCGAGAGATCCGCGAGCGCCTCGCGCCCGTCCGCCCACATCCCCTCGCGGGTGAACTCGAGGTACTCGGCCGAGAACCGTCTCACGTCGTCCCGTTCGCGGCGGCGGGGATTAAGCGGTCGGGTTCACTCGCCCGACCCGATCCCGACGAGGTCGGCGACCAGCGCGGCGGTGACGCCCGCACAGAAGCCGACGAACGCGCTCGCGAGGCCGCCGGCCAGAAGCGATCCCGTGAGGTCGGCGACCCACGCGCCGCCGTCGACCACCGGTGCGCCGAGCGCGCTCGCGACCCCGAGGACGACGACCGGGACGACGCCGACCGCCAGACAGGCCGGTCCGCCGCAGCGGGCGTACGCGCCGACGGCGGCGATCGGCGCGGGCGCGTACACCGCCACCGCGGGGAGCGTCCGCGTCGAGAGCGTCGCCACGGTCCGGTGATCGACCGCGCTCGCGAGGAGGGTCGCCGCCGTCACGATTCCCACGGCGACGGCGAATCCGACCACGAGCCCGACCGCTCGCCCGCGCCCGCGCCCGAACAGCAGCGCATTCGTGGCCGTCATGGGTCGCGTTCACACGCCGAACGGACTTAAAAACGCGTCAGACGGGCGTCTCCGGTCTCCCGCGTCCCCGTCGCCCTCACTCGCCGCGGAGCTCCCGGACGCGCTCGATGTTCCACGCGAAGCTCTTGCCGTCCTCCGTCGGGGTCTCGAGCACGAACGGGAGCTCGGCGAGGTCGGGGTGGTTTATCACCCGCTCCATCCCCTCCTCGCCGATGAGCCCCTCGCCGACGTGGGCGTGTTCGTCCTTGTTGGTGCCGCAGGCGTGTTTCGAGTCGTTGAGGTGGATACACTTCAGGTGCTCTAACCCCACCACGTCGTCGAACTCCGCGACCGTCTCGTCGACCGCCTCGGCCGTCGAGAGGTCGTAGCCGGCCGCGAACGCGTGGGCGGTGTCGATACAGACGTCGATGTCCGTCTCCGTCCGATCGATGACGCCCGCGAGGTGTTCGAACTCGCCGCCGAGTTTCGTCCCCGCGCCCGCGTCGCTCTCGACCAGGATCGTCACGCCCTCCGGGACGTCGACGTCGTCGATGACGCTCGCCGCGTTGTCGAGGCCGCCCTCGACGCCCGCGCCGGTGTGGGCTCCGAGGTGGACGTTCACGTAGGGGATCCCGAGCGCGGCCGCGGCGTCGACCTCCCGTTGCATCGACTCCAGCGACTTCTCGCGGAGCCCCTCCTTCGGCGTACAGAGGTTGACGAGGTAGGAGGTGTGGATGACCCACGGCCCGTCGAGGTCGCGTTCGGTGTACTCGCGGAACTGTGCGGCCTCCTCCTCGTCGAGGTTCGGATCCTCCCACACCTGCGGGGAGTGGGTGAAGATCTGTCCGCAGTTGCCGCCGAACTGCGTCTGTCTGAACACCGCGTTCGCGATGTTTCCATGTGGTGGTGTCTCGGGATCGTTGGACGCTCTCGACGTGGAGATGGAGACGTGCGCGCCGACCTTCAGGCTCATACGGGCGATAGGCGGGGGAGGGGAAAAGCCGCTTCGGAAGGCGCCGGCCGGACCGCTCAGCGGTCGCCGGGACGCGACCGAACCCAGTCGTCGTCGCGGTACCGCTCCGCGACGAGATCTCGCGCGCGCTCGAGTTCGGCGTCGGTCCACGAGCCGTCCCGGTCGAGCGAGCCGGCTCCGTCCGAGCGACCGTCTCCGGGCCTGCCCTCCCTCTCGGCCTCCGCCTCGATCCCCGCCTCGACCCACGACGCGAGCGACTCCTCGACCGCCGCGACCGCCTCCGCGCGGTCGACGTCGGCCAGCTCGTCGATACCGACGACGCGCTCCCGGAACGTCTCCGGATCCACCGGCGGGTCGGCGAACGCGTCGAGGTGGGCCTCCGCGTCGACCGAGAAGGTGAGCGAGCCGTGCTGGATCACCGCATCGCGGGTCCGGTACTGCGCGTTGCCGGCGACCTTCCGACCCGCGGCGACCACGTCGTGAGCGGGGTGGAGCTCCCGGAGGTAACACGCCGGGTGGTACAGCTCCGGGACCGCCTCCTCGACGTAGTCGGCGTCGATCCCGAGCCGGGCGAACGCGTCCAGGATCGGCTCACACAGCAGGTGGTAGGCGTCGAGGAGGTCTCCGGGCACGTCTCCGGCGGGGACGGCGATCGAGTAGGCGACGTCGCCGTACGAGTCGTGGACGATCCCGCCGCCGCCGGTCCGCCTGCGGGTGACGTCGACGCCCGCACGCTCGCAGGCGTCCCAGTCGACCGTCTCCGGGTCCTGCCCGTAGCCGAGCGTGAGACAGGTCGGGTCCCAGCGGTAGGTGCGGACCGTGGCGGGTCCGCCGTCGCTCGCGGTCTCAGCCGCGACCTCGTCGAGCGCCATCTGGATCGGCCCCGGACGGGCCTCCTCGCGGATCAGCCGCCACTCGCCTGCCGGCGCGGTCATACCGTCACCGTCGGACGGCGCGCCGAAAGCGGTTGCGTTCGCGGTCGGCCGCGACTCAGTGTCCGCCGCCGTCCGTCTCGATCGTCGTCTCCTCGTACTCGATGCCGGCCTCCTCGAGGAACGACGCCAGCGTCTCCATCCCACGGTCGAAGTCGAAGCCGACCCCGTCGATGTGGGCGTTGCCGGTCTCGGTCGGTTCGAGCTCCCAGTGGGCGTGAAGCTCGATCCGTCCGTCCTCGCCGTGCCAGCCGCGAAGGTGCGTCTGCCACCAGCGATACGTCGTCCCGTCGACCGTCCGTTCCTCGTACACCACGCGGGCGAGGTTCAGGATCTCGCCGCGCTCGTAGTAGGAGAATTCCCAGTTGGGCGCGAAACTGAACGCGCCCAGCTCCCGTTCGAGCTCCGGGACCGTCCGGTCGACGACGAGGTACTCTCCCGAGGGTCTCGACGCCGTGAAAAGCGCCTTTCGAAGCTGGCGGTACGCGGTCCGAACGGCGTCGAACGGGACGTTGACGACGTCCCAGAGGTTGATCCCCGTCATCTACCCGACCGAGAACGACGCGGGTGCGGTCGGAGCCGAGACGGACGCGGTGCGGTTCGTGGACCCGTCGGTCGTTGGATGCGCATAGTTGGCAATTGTCACCGAACTATTTAATACCGGATCCCAAACACGACCCGACCGGGAACTGCCGTGTTACCGGGTTGCGTCCGTCCTTCGCGCGATCCGCCGCCTACCCGCGGGCGAATCCACTCCTCCGATCGGGACCGGTCGCCGTGGTGATCCCCCTCGGGCTCCCGCCCAAACGTTTAATCCTTGCCCGTGTGACACTATGGCATGATCGCTGCTCGGCGGACGGACGGTTCGCGCACGGAGACGACGCTTCGGGGCCGTGCGAGCGACACGGTCGGGTCCGACGCGGCGACCGGACCCCGTACGCCGAGCGGGTCGGGTATGACCGAGCCGGTACGACCGAGCCGGGGTGAGCACGCATGGTCGCGGACGCCTATGACGCGGTAGTGGTCGGGGCGGGCGGTGACGGCCCCGTGACGGCCTGGAAGCTGGCGGAGGCCGGGCTGTCGGTACTGGTACTCGAAGCCGGCCCGTTTCACGGCAACGAGCAGTGGCCGAACCCGCACGAGGAGCCGGGGGGAGAGGCCTCCTCGAGCGTCGAGGACCTGAGCGGCGACCTCCTCGACGAGCAGTTCACCACCCGCGAGTTCGAGATGCTGAACGAGCTGCTCTTCGGGCCGGCCGATCACGAGCGGGGGCTCTGGTTCCGGAAGTTCCCCGGCGACGGCGCGATCCTCCAGTGTGCCGGCGTCGGCGGCACCACCCTCCACTACCTCGGGAACCATCCCCGCGCGTACCCGGCGTCGATCGACGAGCAGGGCCACTGGCCGATCGAGTACGCCGACCTGGTTCCCTACTATCGGGAGGTCGAGGAGATGTGTGAGGTCGCCCCCGCCCCGTTCACCGCCAAGGAGGAGCTCTTCGCCCGCGGGGCGGAGGCGGCGGGGTGGGACCTGATAGAGGACCTGAACGTCACCGAGCCGGGGTACCGGCCCCAGCCGAACGCGATCAAGCGGCCGGACGAGCGGCTCCACGTCGACGGCGACTACGACGGCGAGTTCACCTATCCCGACGTGGAGGGCGACACCCTCGCGCTCGGCAACATCACGGGGAACCCCCACCCGCGGGGCGCGCCCTTCGAGGAGAAGGCGAAACAAGCCAGCAACGTGAGCTTCGTTCCCGCGGCGCTACGCACCGACAACGTGACGATCCGGCCGAACGCCTTCGTCACCGACGTGATCACCGAGCGGGGGTTGGGGGACGTTCCGACCGCGGCGGGCGTGGAGTTCCGGGACACGTGGTCGGGGTCGACGGAGCGGGTGGACGCGGAGGTGGTCGTCCTCGCGGCGGGGGCGATCGAGACGCCCAGGCTCTGGCTCAACGCCGATCTCCCCGAAAACGACTGGGTCGGTCGCGGGATGACCATCCACTTCCCGGACAGCGTGATGGGGCTGTGGGACGGCGACGATCTCGAGGAGACGATCGGGAAGAGGACGGTCGACCAGCACCACGGCCAGGACAGCGCGGTCCGGTTCGACTATCCGGGCGTGGGGATGTTCCAGCCGATCACGGCCGCGCCCGGGATCGCCGCGTTCCTCGGCTTCGGCGCGAGCGCGTCGGGGTTCGCGTTCCAGAACGACCCCGCGGACGCGCCCTGGGACACGACGGGCCGGCTGGTCGGATCGGAACTCAAGCGACTGCTCGCGGACTACCGCCGCCTCCTCCCCCTCTTCGTCCTCACCGACGACCGGCCGCACGAGCGCAACGGGATCTCGGTCGCGCCCGGGATCGCGGACGAGCACGGGCCGGTCGCGCAGGTCAACTTCGAGCCGAGCGAGGGGGATCGGAAGCGGCGGGACGAACTGGCGGAGATCGCGGCGGAGGTCCTGCGGGAGGCGGGGGCTTCACACGTCCACCGCTCGGACTCCCCGCCGACCGCCATCCACATCCACAGCACGATGCGGATGGGGAAGGTGGTGGACGAGGCGTGCGAGGCGTACGACGTGGACCGGCTGTTCGTGGCCGATCACTCCGCGCTCGCGAACGGCGTCGGCGGACCGAACCCGACGAACACGGGGCAGGCGCTGGCCGCCCGCACGGGCGAGAAGATCGTCGAGCGGCACTTCTGATCCACCCATGCCGACCACGATCGACCCCGACCGGGTGCGGTACACGCCGCACGCCCTCGCGGCGACGTTGGTGTTCGAGTTCATGCATATCGCCGACGAACTCGCCGGGAACTGGGCTCCCTTCGACCCGATAAACGCCCCGCCGGTGGCGACGGTCGGGATGGGGGCGTTCACGCTCGTCGGCGCGGTGGGGTTGTGGTGGGTCGCGGCCGACCGGCCCTGGGGGTACGCGCTCGCGACCCTCTTCGGCCTCTTCTTCCTGCTGGCGGAGGGCTGGCATCTCGTGGACCCGGCGCACATGACTCCAGTCCGGTGGGTGATCGTCCTCCTCGCACAGCTCTCGGGCGCGGTCACGGTGGTCCTCGGCGCGACCGGCCTCCGCGTCCACGAGCCGTGGCGCTAGCGTCTCCCCGCGCCGACACCGCGTTCCGTCCGCGGAACCGACGCTACCGGGGGAAGACCACGTCGGGCTCCTCGATCGCCGTGAGGTTCGCGGCCACCTCGAGGATCACCCCGCCGAGCGCCTCCCGCATGTCGAGGTACCAGAACTCCAGCCCGTCGAAGACGCCGCTCTGGACCACCGGGATCCCCGCGTCCTCGTACTCCGCGACGACCGCGTGCGGGTCGTCGTAGGCGAAACAGCCGACGTGGTGGATCCCCTCGCCGCCCTCGGCGAGGTGCTCCGTGTACGTGCTCGGTCCCCGCAGCGGCTCGATCAGCTCCACGTTCACGCCCGGGATCCCCGGCGTCGGTAGCTCCGGGAGCGGGATCCCTGGCGGCGGTTCTCCGTCTCCACTCCCGTCCGGACCGGTCCCCGCTGACGATCCGAACCCGAGCAGGTCGCGGAGCGACGTCAGCCACCCGAGCAGGCGCTTGACCGTGCCTCCCCCGGCGACGGACGCCGCCGCGTCGATCGGTCCCTTGACGTCCGCCATCGCCACCCGCATCGAGTACTCGGCGGGCTCGCCGCGGTAGGTCGTGTCCGTCAGCCGCGGCGGCTCGTAGCGGTACACCAGCCACGGCTCGACGCCGAGGAGATCACCGAACCGGCGCATGCTCTCTTCGAGGTCCTCGACGACGAACGCGACGTGCGAGATCTCCGGCAGCGGCTTCTCGATCTTCGGGCGCATCGGGTCGCTCACGGGCACCACCGGCCCGCCACGCCGCCGCCGGTCCGCTCTCCCGACCCCGGTCGCTCGCGTCCGGGGCGTCCGGAGCGTCCGAGTCGACGCGACACGTCCATGCGGCTCACGCCTCCGGCCCGTCCTTCGCCTCCATCACGTAGTAGAGACAGAGCCGGTCCTCCGTCGGCGTGTCCTCGGCGTGGAGGTGGCCCAACGAGCCCTCACCGAGCGACGGCAGCAGCTGGCGCTCGTTCTGACAGTACTTCCCGACCATGAACTCCTCCGTCACCTGGCGGATCTCGTCGTGCCAGTTCGAGAAGTCGAACATCTGTAGCTGCTCCTCGTCGAAGTCGAGCCGGACGTCGCCGCCCGCCGCGTCGAGCACCTCGTAGCGCCCGTCGACGCCGTGTTCGGTGGTCTCGAACTCGAACTCGAAGTGCGGGGCCGACAGCCCGGCGTTCGAGACGAGCCGGACGTCCCACCACCCCTCGAGCGCGTCGGGCTCGGGGACCGTCCCCTCTTCCCACAGCGCCGCGTGGTCCGCCGGCGCGAGGAAGTCGAAGTCGTACCGCCGCGTCAGTCCGAACGTCAGGAGACGGATCCCGTACGGGAACCGGCCGACGAACGCCTTGCCGACCGCGAGGTCCTCGGTGACCGGCAACAGGAGGTCGTAGAACGGGCGGTACTGGAGGTCCGTGTAGGTGAGTAAGCCGTACGGCCGCCCCTCGTGTTCCACCTCCCGGATCCGGTTGTGGCCGGTGACGACGCCGTCGGCGTCCGTCGTCTCGCCGACGTACGCGTCGCCGTCGGGCCGGAACCGCTTGTGGAACCCGGCCGGCAGCGGCAGGAACCGGTTCGCGGTGCTGACGACGTGGTCCGACGGGAAGAACCCGCGCCAGTGCTCGTCGACGCGGACCTCCCGTTCGGGGACGTTCACCCGCCGTCCTCCCTCGTTGACGAGCGTCTCCAGCGGGAGCGGGTCCGCCGTCCGGAACACCGCCTCGATCGTTTCGCGGGTGCTGCCCCTCGGGTCGTCCGTGAACGCCTCGGTGTGTTCGTTCATGTCGTCTCACCCGTGTGATCGACCCGTCCCCGGCGGCGTCAGTCGTCGCAGAGATCGAGTCCCAGCTTCATCCAGAGCGGATAGGCGGCGAACATGATGACGGCGAGGACGTCCGTTCCCGGTCCCCTGGTCAGATCCGTGTCCAGCCCCGAGTTCAGCATCCACTCGGGGCCGTCCTCGTCGGTGAACCACCACGGGAGGACGTCGAGGTACAGCAGCGTGCTCGTGGTGAGAAACGTGAGCACGACGCCCGCGGCCAACCGGGCGCGACGAACCGGCGATCCGACGTAGCGGTCGAGCAGGACGCCGATGCCCACGAGCGCGGGAGGATCCAACAGAAAGCTCATTGTCCCTTGATACCTCTCCACACGTACTTGTTGGGTCATCAATAATATAGATTTTGGTGGATCGCGGTCGCCGCCGGCGCGTCCGCGTCGGGCACGCTCGCCGCCGTTCGCGTCCGGACGCTCGCGCCCGCGGTCCGTGACGCGCCGATCGAAGGATGTCATCGGGACAAGATTTTTCCACTCGCTCGTTCCACTTGATTCATGGTAACTAGTCGCATCGGGGCGTGGCTGACGGCCGCGCGGCGAAGCCTGACGTCCACCGTGGGACTGCTCTTGGAGCTCCTCGGGATCGGTCCGGACGTCGACCCCCACACGCGGGTGACGTTCCGGGCCATCGCCGACGCGGTCGTTCCCGAGACGCCGGCGCTCGCGGAGGAGATCGGCCCGGAACACGTCGCCGGCGGGCTCGCGATCGACCTCGACGAGTTCGCGATCACCTACGTGGACGACGGCTTCCAGTTCGGGCTCCCCCATCTCGGCCCCCAGGGGAACATCCCGATCGCGGACCCGATCGCCCACGTCCTCGACGCGGCGGCGCTGACGCTCGTGGAGCGCGGCGACAACGAGGCGGAGCCGAGCCTCGACCGCGCGCTGTCGCTTCTCGGCCCCGACGATCCCTCGGCGGCGAAGACCGAAGACGCGGTCGGCCCGTTCGCGAAGCTGTCGCGGCGCGACCGGCTGCGGGCCATCGCCATCCTCGACGAGTTCGAGGTCGAGTTCACTCCGACCGACCACGACCTCCTCGAGCTGGACGCCGGCCTCGTCGGCCAGCTCGTCGTCGGCTTCATGGAGATGATCTACTACAGCGAGTGGCAGGGGTACGACGAGTTCACGCAACCCCCGAGCCGGCGCGAACATCCGAACGACCCGGCCGCGGTTCAGAGCTGGCGACAGACCGGCTTCCCGGGGTTCGCGAACGGCTACGCCGCGTTGCGCGGGTACGTCGGGACCGCCGACGGCCCGCTCGGCGACGGCGACGCGTGGACGACGATAGACGAGTCGACCGGGGTCGCGATCCGCCGCGAGCCCGGGTCGTTCCGCGAGAACGAGTACGACACGAGCGGCTACGAGGAGCCGTTCCCCGTCGAGTCCGGGTGAGCGCCGATGGTCGAGAACGCCTACGACGCGGTGGTGGTGGGGGCGGGCGGTGACGGTCCGGTGACGGCCTGGAAGCTGGCGGAGGCCGGACTCTCCGTGCTGGTGCTGGAGGCCGGCCCGTTTCACGGCAACGAGCAGTGGCCGAACCCGCACGAGGAGCCGGGCGGAGAGGCCTCCTCGAGCGTCGAGGACCTGAGCGGCGACCTCCTCGACGAGCAGTTCACCACCCGCGAGCTCGAGATGATCACGAACCTCGTGTTCGGGCCGGCAGACCACGAGCGGGGGTTCTGGTTCCGGAAGTTCCCCGGCGACGGAGCGATCCTCCAGTGTGCCGGCGTCGGCGGCACCACCCTCCACTACACCGGCTGTCACCCCCGCGCGTACCCGGCGTCGATCGACGAGCAGGGCCACTGGCCGATCGAGTACGCCGACCTGGTTCCCTACTATCGGGAGGTCGAGGAGATGTGCGAGGTCGCGCCCGCCCCGGTCACCGCCAAGGAGGAGCTGTTCTTCCGCGGGGCGGAGGCGGCGGGGTGGGACCTGATAGAGGACCTGAACGTCACCGAGCCGGGGTACCGGCCCCAGCCGAACGCGATCCGACAACCGGACGAGAAGCTCCACGTCGACGGCGACTACGACGGCGAGTTCACCTATCCCGACGTGGAGGGCGACACCCTCGCGCTCGGCAACATCGCCGGGAATCCGCAT
The DNA here is from genome assembly GCF_001542905.1 of Halorubrum aethiopicum. NCBI lineage: Archaea > Methanobacteriati > Methanobacteriota > Halobacteria > Halobacteriales > Haloferacaceae > Halorubrum > Halorubrum aethiopicum. The sequence goes on from NZ_LOAJ01000001.1 coordinate 1,202,762, forward strand.
CCGCGGGGCGCCCCCTTCGAGGAGAAGGCGAAACGGGCGAGCAACGTGAGCTTCGTCCCTGCGGCGCTACGCACCGACAACGTCACGATCCGGCCGAACGCCTTCGTCACCGACGTGCTGACGGAGACCCCCCGGGGCGACACGCCCACGGCGACGGGCGTGGAGTTCCGGGACACGTGGTCGGGGGCGACGGAGCGGGTGGACGCGGAGGTGGTCGTCCTCGCGGCGGGGGCGATCGAGACGCCCAGACTCTGGCTCAACGCCGATCTCCCCGAAAACGACTGGGTCGGCCGCGGGCTGACGATCCACTTCGGCGACAACGTGATGGGGCTGTGGGACGGCGACGACCTCGAGGAGACGATCGGCAAGCCGACCGTCGACCAACACGAGGGACAGGACATCGCCGCCCGCCTCGACTACCCCGGCGTGGGCATGCTCCAGACGGTCGGCACCGCGCCGGGGATCGGGGCGATCCTCGGGTTCGGCGCGAGCGCGTCGGGGTTCGCGTTCCAGAACGACCCCGCTGACGCGCCCTGGGACACGATGGGACGGCTAGCAGGGAGCGATCTCAAACGCCTGCTCTCCGACTACCGCCGGATGTTACAGGTGCTCGTCGTGAGCGACGACCGCCCCCATCAACGAAACGGCGTGAGCGTCGCTCCGGGTGCCTCGGACGAGCACGGACCGATCCCGATCGTCAACTACGAGCCGAGTGAGGGCGACCGGAAGCGGCGGGACGAACTCGCCGAGACGGCGGCCGAGATCCTGCGGGAGGCGGGGGCCTCGCACGTCCACCGCTCGGACTCCCCGCCGACGGCGCTCCACGTCCACAGCACGATGCGGATGGGGAAGGTGGTGGACGAGGCGTGTGAGGCGTACGACGTGGACCGGCTGTTCGTGGCCGATCACTCCGCGCTCGCGAACGGCGTCGGCGGCGCGAATCCGACGAACACGGGGCAGGCGCTGGCCGCCCGCACGGGCGAGAAGATCGTCGAGCGGCACTTCTGATTCGTCGATCGACACCTCTGATCGGCGGCCGGTCGCGGACGGTCCGTCGGCACGGGCCCGACCGGGCGCGTCGGACTCGATCTCACGCCGGGTCGCGGACGCGGCGCTTCAGCACGAACGAGTACCTGGAGCCCTCCCGCCACTCCGCGACGCTCCCCTCGTGGATCTCGCCCGAGGAGTACACGCGCTCGTCGTCGAACGCGATCACGTGCCGGGGCCAGGGGTACGGGAGGTTCCAGCAGAACCCGATCCCGATCCCGTCGCGGTCGTGCGCGACGGCCCACGAGAGCGCGACGAGCGCGTAGTCCTCGCAGTCCCCGCGGTCCGCCTCGACGCACTCGCGCGGCCGCCGCGCGAAGTCCCGGAAGCCGTTCCACGGGTCCTGCGTCCAGTCGTACTCCGACCGGGACCACTCCGCGAGGTCGAACTCCTCCCACCGATCGTCGCGGTCGACGTAGCGACTGGGTGCGAGGAAGGTGAACGGCGTCCATCGCCGGAGGTCCATGGCCCCCGGTACGCGGCCGATCGTGGTAATGGTACGGGTTCACACGACCCCTCGGACGGCGCTTCCCGTCTCGTGTTCGTTTGACACGCCGAACTCGATTCTATATCGCGAAGTATGGTTTACCGACCGCACCTTTCGAACGCGGGCCGTTTTTACGAATCCCCGGAGTAGGGCCCGTATGGTACGCAACGTCGCCGGCGACATGGCGGAACTCGAGCCCGAGGACTTCTACCTCCTCTCGGGCGTCGAGCAGGGGATGCGTTTCTCCGAGTGGGTGCGCCGCAACAAACTACCCGACTACGCCGACCTGACGGCAGAGGAGATCGACTACCGGATCGACCGCTGTCTCGACCGGGAGCTGATAGAGCGGAAGACGCTCCAGTACGAGGGGTACCAGCTCACCTTCGAGGGGTACGACGCGCTCGCGCTCCGAACGTTCTCCGAGCGCGGGACGATAGACGGGGTCGGCTCCCCGCTCGGGCTCGGCAAGGAGGGCGACGTCTACGAGGTCCAGTCGTTCAAGCCGCTCGCGTTGAAGTACCACCGGGAGGGGTACACCAACTTTCGGGCGGTCAACCGCGAGCGGGAGTACACCGCCGACCGTGACCACGTCTCCTGGATGTACACCGCGCGCAAGGCGGCCGAACGCGAGTACGAGGCGATGGAGTCGCTGTATCCAGACGTGTCGGTTCCCCGTCCGGTCGACCACAACCGGCACGCGATCGTGATGGACAAGTTCCCCGGCGTCGAGCTCGCCCGCGCCAAGCTCGAACCCGAACAGGCCGCGGGCGTCCTCGATCTGATCTACCGCGAACTGGTGACCGCCCACGATCTCGGCTGGATCCACGCCGACGTGTCCGAACACAACGTCGCCGTCGCCGAGGACGGCGTCACGCTGTTCGACTGGCCTCAAGCGGTCCCGACCGACCACGAGAACGCCCGCGAGTTCCTCGAACGCGACGTCGCCAACCTGTTGCGCTACTTCGGCCGAAAGTATCCCCACGAGATCGACCGCGACGCCGACACCGCCGCGATCGCCGCCGCGATCGCCGACGGCTCCTTCGAGACCGTTCGGACCTTCGAGAGCCAATAAACCACATGTCGCGATAGAAAATTGGAAACGTTCCGGTCGCGCGAACCGGGCCTCGTTGGTCGTCGACCGCGTCCTCACCGAACAGGCGCCGTCTTCCGGGGAGAGCGCCGATCAGTGACCCAGCGTTCCGCCGAACGGCTGGAATGAGACATCGGACGGGGAAGTGAATCCGGATCGCCGTCAGGTGTGCCGCCGGGACGTCACGTGACGTCTCTCTCGAACCACTCCCGTAGCGCTACGTGAAACGGCGGCCGCGGATCGGACCCGTCCGGGGTCGTGATGCCGCTCTCGGCGGCCGGCGACGGCGCGACCCCGCCCGGCGTCGCTCGTCTCCCCGGATCAGGTCGTCTCGTTCGACGCGTCCGGACCGGAATCGAGCGATCGTCGCTCCACGAGGTGGCGCCGGAGGTATCGGTAGACGGGATACAGGTAGTCCTCGATGCGGCCCGAGACGTCGCTCGTCCCCGCGTACACCAACACGGGGACGTCGGCCCCGCGGGCCAGCGTGATGACGCGGTCGGGAGTGCTCCCGAACACCCACCGCCGGAGCCGACGATCGCGGGTCGCGCCGATCAACAGGAGCCCGCCGTTCCGCTCCGCGGTCGACACCAGCCCCTCCGCGATCGTCTCGGCGGTCACGTTGTGGACCGAGACGGACTCGACGTCGGTGAGCGCGCCGACCGTCCGTTCGACGGGCTCTGCGCCGCCGTCGCGTTGCGGGTCGATGCTGATGACGTGGATCTCCGCGCCCTCGCTCCCCAGGCGGTTGATGAACGGCAGCAACGCCGTGTGGTGTGGCCCCCCGCCCGCGCCGAGGTTGATCGTCGTGAGGTCGTCGATCGCGTCGACGTTGCTCGTGAAGAACACGTCGCAGGGGGCCTCGTACTCGACGGTCTCGGCGATGTCCTGGTGCTCCTCCGGGTACCCCATCAGGATGCGGTCGGCCCCGTCGTCGCGGGCGGTCTGGAGGATGTCGAACGCGACGTCCTGACAGACGTGGCCCTCGACCGTGTACTCGACGCCGATCTCCGCGTCCGACTCCCTGAGCAGGTCGTCGATGCGCTCGATCCGGTCCTGAGCCGTCTCGCGGACCATCTCGTTCGGCGTCTGCTCGGGGATGTGCGTGACGTTCAACACCTGGACGACCGGGTCGCGGTCGGTTCCCCTCGCGATCCGCTCGGCGAGCTTGACGTACGGCACGACGCGACTCGGGCGCGCCACGGAGACGAGGATCCGGAACCGGTCGTCGCCGGATTCCTCCCCGCTCGTCGTCGCCGCGCCCGCCACGGACGGCCCCCCGCCGCCGGCGCCCATCGGGATGTGCGGCGAGACGACCTCCTCGACGAGTTCCTCGACGTGTGGCGCCCCGCCCCAGACGAGGTACGCGGCGAGGTGCGCGAGCACGACCAGGACGCCGACGCCGACGCCGACGGGCGGGAGGTTCGAGATCAACGCGAGGTTCGCCGCGATCCCCACGACCGGCAGCGCCGGCACGAGCGGCATCCGGAAGCCCCGCTCGATCTCCGGGAACTTCCGGCGCGAGTAGACGAGCGTGGCGTTGACGACGGCGAGCGGGACGAGGAGGTTGAACGTGGCGAACCCGGTGAGCGGGTTGAGCCCGAGCAGCCCGACGCCGAGCAGGCCGTGTTCGGAGAACAGGGTGATGAACACGACGATGAGCGCGACGATGGTCGCGATCACGGCCGAGACGCTCCAGAACGGGGTCCGGTAGTCGGGATGGATGCGGGCGAACCGGCGCGGCCCGTGTCCCTGTCGACCCATCAGCGACCCGATGCCGCTGGCGGCGAGGATGGAGGCGTTCGAGGCCGACACCATCGAGAAGACCGCGCCGGCGACGATGAGGAGCTGTCCCCACGGGCCGAGAAACGACGCCGCGACGGTGCCCATCGCGGTCTCGCCCTGCGCGAGCACCTCGCGAGCAACCGGCGCGTTCACCATCGCCACGATGACCAGCGCGTACAGCACCGTGACGGTGAGGATGCTCGCGCCGATCGCGCGGGGAACGGTCCGCCGCGGCTCGATGATCTCGCCGGCGCTCGCCGCGATGGCCGAGAAGCCGAAGAAGGTGATGAACGCGAGCGCGGCCACGGAGACGATCCCGACGGGTTCGAACTGGAACCCGGTCGCGAACGTCGTCGCGGCGTCGCCGGCGCCGACGAAGAGGATCGCCCCGGCGACGAACACGAACAGGACGCCGACCTTCGCGCTCGTCACGATCAGCTGGAAGAGTCCGGACTCCTCGGTCCCCCGCGCGTTGAGGACGCCGAGGACCACCGCCGTGAGCACGCCGACGGTGCCGTGGGGAAGGACCTGGAGCGACTCGGGGAGGATGAACCGGAAGAACCACTCGTCCATCGTGGCGAGGTAGAACGCCGTCGTCCCGCTGTATCCGAGGAACAGCGATATTCCGACGCCGTACTTCAGGCGGTCGAACTCCTCGAACGTGCGCGAACAGAAGAGGTACCCGCCGCCGTTCTCGGAGTAGACCGAGGCGAACTCGGAGTAGGCCGCGGCGGTGATCCCCGCGACGACGGCGGCGAGCACGAACGCGATGACGGCGCTGGAGCCGATGCGGTAGACGGCGGTCCCGGACAGCGAGAAGATCCCCGCCGCGATCATCGTCCCCAGCCCGATGGCGAAGGCCACCTTGAAATCCAGCGTTCGCGTGTGCTCTACCATGCCCCCCACCGCGTCTTTCGAGCGTAAAAAACGGCGGGGTTCGATCCCCCGTCGAGGGAATCCGTCCGTCTCGCCGTCGATCCGTCTCCCCGGTCCGACGACCCGCCGAACCTCCCGCCTGACGTCCGCCGAACCCCCCGCCCGCGACACGCTCGTCCCGCCGGTCGTAACGCCTACCACCCGTGGCCGCGAGGGGCCGGTATGAACGCACGCGACCTGATGGTCGAGGACGTGAAGACGGTCTCCCCGGACGCCGACGTGAGCGACGTCTTCCACAAGTTCGCCCGCAACCCCTTCTCCGGGTTCCCAGTCGTCGACGACGACGGGGTCGTCGTCGGCGTGATCACGGAGTCCGACCTCGTCGATCTCTTCGAACCCGAGGAGGAGACGCTGTGGATCCCGATCGGGCTCCCGCCGTTCGTCGACACGCTCACGTATCAGGTGAAACCGCCGTGGGGCGACCTCGATCTCGGGATCGACCTCGTTCGCAACGCGGACCGGCCCATCTCGGAGGTGATGACCGCCGACCCCGCGACGGTGACGCCGGACGTCGGCGTCGACGAGGTCCTCGAGCTGCTCTCCGGCGACGATCCGGACATCAACCGACTGCCCGTGGTCGACGACGACGGGGTTCTGGTCGGGCTCGTCGCGCGCCAGGACGTGATCCGCGCGTTCCGGGACCGACGGATCTGAGCTTCCTCCCGCTCACTCGAGTTCCAGCCGGGTGAGCTCCGCCTCCACGTCCTCGACGAACGCGCCCTGCCCGCCGACGGAGACGGAGCCCGCGTCGGTCTCGATGGTGAGCGAGTTCTCGACGGGGAACTCGTTGCTCGTCGGCTCGACCATCGCCTGCCTGACCGAGCGGACGCGGCCGCTCACCTCCACCGATTCGGCGTCCTCGTCGAGCCGCCTGCCGGCGACCGTCGCGCGGACGGTTTCGCCCTCCCTGAGGCGTCGCGTGGCTTGGAACACCGCGTGTCTGAAGTCCTCGTACTCGGCCGGGAGCGCGGCCGGCTCGGAGAGGGACACCTCGGTCGCGGCGGGCCAGTAGTTCCCCAGGAACGCCCCCACGATGACGGGCGAGAGCTGCTCTTGGGCGAAGACGATCGCCTGGCGGTCGGAGTCGGACCGCCGCAACAGCTCGGGGGGCGCGATCAGCCCCCTCCCGGTGTCGACCGTCAGGATCGTCGGCATCGCCTCGCCCCAGGTTCGGACGACGCTCGCGATCCGCTCGAGGGTCGGATCGGTGCCCTCGGTCTCCCCGAGCGCCTCGCGGACGCCATCCGCGTCCTCGACGGCCGTGACGACGAGTAACACGAGGACGCCGCGGTCGACCGCGTCCGCCAGCGCGTCCCGGACCGCGGGGAGGTGCTTCGCGGGGAGCGACAGGGTCAGCTCCGCCTCGGCTCCCTCGACGAGCGACCGGATCCGCTTGATGACGGTGACGCGGGATTTGACCACCTCGAACTGCTCCGTCTCCCGCTCCGCCCGCGAATAGCGCTCCTCGAGCCCGAGGCGGATCGCGTCCGCGTCGGACCGGAGCCGCTCTATCGCCTCCTCCGGGGGGTTCGCGCGGATCCTCGTCGGCACGGCGTGGTCGTGGACCTCGACGAACCCCCGGTCCGCGAGCGACTCGCTCACGCTGTACACGTAGCGTTTCGAGACGCCCGCGGCGTCGGCGACGGTGCTGGCCTTCGCCTCGCCGTATTCCAGGAGGGCGAGGTACGTGTCGGTCTCCTTCTCGGAGAGTCCGAATCGCTGGAGGAGGTCCGCGAGCGTTCGGTCGTCCATACGTCGAACGGGGGGACGCGACACTTATACCGGTCGGTGGACCCCCTGGATCGGCCGGCGGATCTCGGATCGGTCGCTCACGCGAGGACCGCGACGCTCCCGACGACGACCTCCCCGTCGACGGGCTCGTCGGCGAACAGCTCCCGACCGACCCGGTCCGGCACCGCGACGGTCGCGGGGTCCGAACCGAAGTTCACGACGACGAGCAGTCGATCGGCGGTCCCCTCCGTTCGCGTCGAATCGGCCGTCCGCTCGTAGGCGGTCACCCGGTCCGAGTCGCCGTCGACGACCTCGACGGCCGCGCGCCCGGCCGCGAAGTCGACCGCCCGCGACCGGAGCGCGGGCTCGGCGTCCCGGAGCGCCGAGAGCCGACGGTGGTGCGCGGTGAGCGCGTTGTCGCCGTCGTGCCAGCGGAACGGTCCGCGCGTCGTCTCGTTGCCGCGCTCCTGGCCCGCGTACACCATCGGCGCGCCGGGGAGGGTGAACGTCACCGCGGCGGCCGCGCGCAGCGCCGCCTCGCCGTGGGACGCGAGGTAGCGGTCCTCGTCGTGGTTCTCGACGTAGCGCAGCTGCGCGCTCGGGTCGTCGAAGCCGAGCCACCGCGCTCGCTCGAGCGCGTCGGCCAGCGCGTCGGCCGGCTCCCGCCCGGCTCCGATCGCGTTCAACGTCGCGTACAGCGAGGTGTCGTAGTGGAGGTCGAACTCGCCCTCGCCGTAGAAGGGATCGTGCGGGAGCGTCTCGTCGAGCAGCAGGAAGCCGTCGGGGACGCGGTCGGCGACCTCCTTCCAGAACCCGTGCGGGACGCCCCAGGCCACGTCCGCGCGGAAGCCGTCGACGACGCCCGCCCACTCGTCGACGACCGACAGCATCCACGCCCGGACGGCGGGGTCGTCGTAGTTCAGGTTCGGGATCTTCTCCCAGTCGAAGCGGTACTCCGGCACGTCGCCCGCCGGCAGCGCGGCCCAGTCGATCCCCGTCACGTCGACGTCGGCGTCGGCCCGGCGGTAGCGGTCGGCGTACGCCGGAACGCCGGCCGAGTGGAGCTGGAACGCCGGGTGGTCCCGCGAGGTGTGGTTGATCACCAGGTCGAAGATCACCCGGATCCCGGCGTCGTGACAGGCGTCGACCAGCGACTCGAACGCGGCCCGCGAGCCGAGGTCGGCGGCCGTCTCGAAGTAGTCGGTGACGTGGTAGCCGTGCTCGGTCGGCGAGGCCAGCACGGGCGTCAGCCAGAGCGCGTCGATCCCGAGGCTCTCCAGGTACTCGACCCGGCGCTCGATCTCCTCGAAGGTCGTCGGGAGCGTGTCGCCCGCGAACGACCGAACGTACACTTCGTACACCGTCGGCGACTCGGCCCACGCCGGGCGGGCGTGCGGGTCGGTCGCCGTCGGCCGCCCCTCCGCGTCGCGACCGAGCCGCAGGGTCGCCGCCACGCCGTGCCGCTCCGCGTGCGGGACGGCGTGGATCCGGAGCCCGCCGTCGCCCTTCCCGCTCTCGTCACCGGCCGCTTTGCTCCCCTCTCCGGCCGTCCCGATCGCCTCGAGTTCGCCGAGCGGAACCGACAGCGTGCGACCCTCCGCGCGCCCCTCGATCCGTTCGACGGTCTCGGGGTCCGCGTCCCGGTCGTCGACCAGAAAGATCACCTCTACGTCTCCGGGATCCGTCTCCGAGTCCGGCGGGACGCCGACGTCGGCGGTCACGACGAGGCGGGGGTTCCCGATGTCGTCGCCCACGCCGTCGCGGTCGCCGTCGGCGTTCCCGCCACCGCCCTCGACCCGCCAGTCGAGCGAGAGCCGGGGACGGCCCGGTCCCTCGACCTCGTGGACGACGTGGCGTTCGGTCGCGCGGTCGTCGTTGGCGACGAAGCCGACGCCGTGACGGCCCGGGGGGACGCGGGTCCGGTAGACCCACTCGTCGCCCTCGCGGGTCGGGCGGTCGCGCGCGAGCAGGCGGTCGTTGTACCGCCACAGGAGCGAGACTCGGTCGACCGCGTCGTCGTCGATCGGGAACTCGTCCGCTGAGACGCGGATCGTCGTCTCGCGACGCTCGTCGGGGAAGACTCGCACGCGCTGGCGATGGGAACCGTCCGGGGCGTCGAGCCGGAGGACGTAGATTCCCGGCGCGTCCGGGTGAAGGTGAACGACCGGGTCGTCCGGACGACTCGTCTCGCCGGGCTCGAGGACGGGATCGTCCCGTTCTTCGGGGTCGCCTCCGGGTTCGTCGCCGTCGCCGTCACCGTCGATGGGATCGTCGACCACGGCGTCGCTGTCGGCGGGCGTCTCGAGCAGCGTCCATTCGTAGCGTCCCGCCGGGTCCGGGTCGCGGGGGGCCAACTCGACCGGCCGCCCGACGCTCGTCGTCCGCGGCGGACCGGGCTCGTGCATGCCACCTACCCGAGCCCGGACGCGCTTGAACGTTTCCCACACGGAAAATCGTGATTGATAATTTCACCAAAGATTCATTCACGTTCGGCACGTCCCGGCGACCAATGCAACTACGCGACGCGCTCGACGACTACAAGCGACACGCGGGCCACGAGCGGCTCTTCGCGGGCGAGCGACGCACCGTCGAGGGACGGTTCACGGGCGGGGACGGCCGGCTCGTCCACGTCGCCCCCGACGGCGGGCTCCGCGACTTCGGCTACCCGCTCACCGGGAAGACCGGGCTCACCCGCTCGCGGTTCGGCCTCGCCGTCGACGGCGACGTGACCTGGTTCGAGGCCTCCCGCTCGCGGCAGCGCTACGTCGACGACACGCCGCTCGTCGAGACGGTCCACGAGACCGACCGCGCGACCGTGCGCCGGTACGACCTCGCGGTCGGCGACGCCCACCTCACGCACGCGATCGTCGAGCCCGCCCCGGACGCCGACCGCGACGCCGACGATTTCGCGCTCGTCGCGTACGCGGCGTTCGCCCCCGACGGGCGCGACGAGCGGGTCGGACAGCTCCGCTACGACGACGCCGTCGAGGTGTACCACGCCGACGAACACGACTTCCTCGCGAGCGCCACCGGCCTCGCCGACCTCCGCGGCCAGCTCCCGCCCACGTTCCCCGAGGTGCTCGACGACGCGCCGATGGACCTCCCGCGCGACCGCGACGCCGCCCGCTACGACGAGGAGCGGCTCTCCGGGGAGGTCGTCGTCGAGGTCCCTTTCGAGGACGGCGCGGCGACCCTCGGCACGCTGCTTTCGGACCGGTCGGAGACCACCCGCGAGGCGGCCCGGAGCCGCCTCGACGCGCTGTTCGCCGGGCTGGACTCCCCGGAGGCGTTGGCGGACGCCGCCGCCGACACGACCCCGGCGGTGCCCGCGTCGGTCCCGGAGCGCGAGTCGGTCGTCGCGGACCTGCGGGTGCTGTCGCTCCTGTCGGCCGAGACGGGGCTGCGGATCGCGGGTCCCGATTTCGACCCGCACTACCAGCACTCGGGCGGCTACGGCTACACCTGGTTCCGCGACGACGCCGAGATCGCGACGTTCCTCCTCGAGTCCGACGACCGGCTCGGGCTGGGGCTCGACGACTGGCACGCCCGATCGGCCGCGATGTACGTCGAGACCCAGCGTCCCGACGGCTCCTGGCCCCATCGGGTGTGGCCGCGGAACGGCGCGCTCGCGCCCGGCTGGGCCAACGCGCGCATCGAGGACGGCCCCGACGTGGACTACCAGGCCGACCAGACCGGCAGCGTGATCGCCTTCCTCGCGCGGGCGAGAGGGGCGGGCGTCGACGTCGACGGGCTCGACGCGACGCTCGTCGACGCGCTCGCGAGCCTCGACTCGACGCTCACGGACGACGGCCGCCCGGTGGCCTGTCAGAACGCCTGGGAGGACTCGATCGGCCGGTTCACGCACACGACCGCGACGTTCCTCGAGGCGTACAGCGCGCTGGCGCGCCACGGCGAGGGGCTCGAGGACCTCGCCGGCGACGAGGACGGCGAACGCGACGACGCCGACCGGTTCAGCGACGGCCCCGCCGCTCACGCCCGCCGCCGGGCCCGTGAGGTGTACGACGCGATCGACGACCTCTGGGTCCCCGATCGGGGTCGGTACGCGCTCCGCGAGACGGTCCACGGCGACCTCGACGACCGGATCGACTCCGCGACGCTCGCGCTCGCGAGCGCGCACCGGGCGTACGACGCGCTCGAGGACGGAACCGACGCGGGCGGCGCGGTCGACGACGAGCGGCTCGACCGGCTGGTCTCACACGTCGAGACCGTCGTCGACGGGCTGACCCGCGAGACGGACGAGGTATCGGGGCTGTTCCGCTACGAGGGCGACGGCTGGCGACGCGGCGACCAGCCGACGGAGAAGGTGTGGACGGTCTCGACCGCGTGGGGCGCACACGCCTGCGGGGAGCTCTCGGCCCTGCTCGACGCCCGCGACGACCCGCGGGCCGAGCGGTTCGCCGAGCGCGCCCGCGACCTGCTCGGACTCGTCTCGCCGGACGGATCGCTTTGTGAGCCGACCGGCTACCTCCCCGAGCAGTTCTTCGACGACGGGACGCCGGACAGCGCCACGCCGCTCGGGTGGCCCCACGCCATCCGGCTGGCGACCGTGGGGCTGCTCGACGAACACGACGCGTTGGCGGCCGAGCCCGTCCCCGCCGACGACTGAGTTCCCACGATCGTGCGGTGGCGCGCCGGTGAGCGGGCCGAAGGCCCGCGAACCGCCCGCGAGGGATGTCGCGAACGAAGTGAGCGACGAGGCTGGGGAGGCGTGAGGTGCGGTGCTGGGCGTGCGGGGTGGGACTCAAAGGGGCAGTCGCGAGGACGAAACCCGACGACACAAGCACCGCAGACCGTGAACGGAGTGAGCGGTCGAGGAGCGCAGCGAGTCGCGCGAGTCCTCGCGACTGGGGCTTTGGCGGTGGTCTCCGCGTCAGCAACGACGTTCGACGCGGACTATCCTCCGATCGGTCGAACACCGCTGATGAATCGACCGCACCGAACCACCTACCGCCACTCCTCGCGCGGCACGCAGTCGGCCGCCCGCACCGTGATCCACCGCGTCGTCCGCTCGTCGGGGTCCCGATCCGCCTCGAAGAACGTCACCTCGTCGTCCGGGGACTCCTCATCCGCCGCCGACCGGCAGACGATCTCCGGCCGCTCGCCGCGAACACGCATCGGTGACGTGGACATACATGATAGTTCATGTTCCATCGGATAATAGCTGTTGGTTCGTGGCTCGCGGCGGGGATGGACGAATAACTGCGACGGATCCGAACTATCGAGAGAAGATCTGATCGAACGATCTCAATTCTTCCTACAGCCGGACCGGAACGCCCCGTTCGTCGAGGTACTCCTTCGTCTCCTCGATGGTGTAATCGCCGAAGTGGAAGATGGAGGCGGCGAGCCCGGCGTCGGCGTTCGCCTCGGTGAACACCTCGTACATGTCCTCGGGGCCGCCACAGCCCGACGAGGCGATGACGGGCGTGGAGACGGCCTCGCAGACGGCCGTCATCAGCGGGATGTCGTACCCGTCCTTCGTGCCGTCCATGTCGATGGAGTTGACGAACAGCTCGCCCGCGCCGCGCTCCTCGGCCTCCTTCGCCCACGAGACCGCGTCGATCCCGGTGCCCTCGCGGCCGCCCTTCTTCGTGCACTCGAACCACACCTCCTCGCCATCGGCGTCCTCGTAGAAGTGGTCGCCGGCGTCGTCGTGTCGGCGTCGGGCGTCGACGGAGATGACGATACACTGGGAGCCGAACGCGGCCGCGCCCTCCTCGATGAGCTCGGGTCGCTCGAGCGCGCCGGTCGTGATGGACACCTTGTCCGCGCCCGCGCGCAGCGTCTCCTTGATGTCCGCCTTCGTCCGGATCCCGCCGCCGACCGTGAGCGGGATGAAACACTCGTCGGCGACCGCGTTCACCACGTCGAGCATCGTCTCGCGCCCCTCGGCGCTGGCGGTGATGTCGAGGAAGACGAACTCGTCCGCGCCCGCGGCGTTGTACTTCTTCGCCAGCTCGACCGGGTCGCCGGTGTACTCCAGGTTCTCGAAGTTGACGCCCGTGTAGACGGCGGCGTCGCCGTCGTCGTCGAGGTCGACGTCGATACAGGGGATGATCCGCTTCGTGAGTCCCATTCGTTGTCGACCGTTCGCGACGAGGGAAGTAAAAGGCGCGGGGACGGCGTCGATCGTTCTCCTCCGCGTCGACGAGTCGACGACTCACTCCCGCACGTCGTACCGGGCCACCGCGCGGTCGGCGCGCGTCGAGACGCCGTTGGGGTTGCGCGCGGGGCTCCGGTCGCGAGCGCGCGCGACCAGCCCGTCGGAGCCGCCGGAGACGATCCCGGCGACCACGTCGCGGCCGTTCGCGACCCATCCGGACGGCGTGGCCTCCCCGCGGACCACGTCGCGGGCGACCGCGGTCGCGTCCGTGACCGCGTGCTTGCCGGTTCGAACCAGCGTCGTCGGGCGGATCCCGTAGTTCTTGGCGAGCCGGTACGCGAGCGCCCGGTACTTCCAGCCCCAGTCGCGGGCGGTCCGCCCGCCGTCGGCCGCGGTCGGATTCGGCGGCTCCTCGACGACCGCGACCTCGGAGCGCCAGACGACCTCGCGCTCCATCCGCGCGAGCCGGTGGGAGGCGTCCCGCGCCCCGCCGACCCGGAGGTACTCGTCGAAGCCGTCGAGGTCCCGCAGCGCCTCCCGCCGGAACGCCACGTTCCCGCCCGCGAAGTACGTCACCTCCCGACCCGCGATCCGACGGCGCTCCGGGCCGTCGGAGTCGTCATCCTCGCGGTCGTCGCGTCGGTTGCCGCCCCGACCGTCCTCGCGACCGTCCTCGCGACCGTCGGTCCGACCGTCCTCACGGCCGTCGGTCCGATCGTCAGCGTCGGCTCGGCCGTCGTCGGCTCTCGGTCCGCTCTCGCGGACCGGCCCGGTCACCACGTCGGCGTCCGAGAGTCCCGCGCGGACGCCCGCGAGCCACGACTCGCCGATCCGGTTGTCGAAATCGACCAGCGCGACCGCGTCCCCGTTCGCCACCTCGATGCCGGCGTTGCGGGCGACGTTGACGGTCCGGTCCGAGATCTCCACGAGCACGTCGACGTCGTCGCGGTCGCGAACCATCCCCGTCGTGCCGTCCGCGGACGGGCCGTTGACGACGATCACCTCCGTGTCGGGCGCGTGCGCCGCCAGCGCGTCGAGGCAGGCGGCTAACCGGTCCCGACCGTTGAGCGTCGGGACGACGACCGACAGGTCCATACGGGTGTCCATCGGGTCGAGGGTAAAAAAGGGCTCCGTGGTGAGACGGCGGGATCGCGCGGCGGAACCGAGCTAGACCGTCAGGAAGTAGACCTGCTTGCGGGCGTCCTTGAAGCTGTAGCGGGAGTCGACGAGTTCCTCCTCCTCCAGGCGGTTGAGCGCGTAGCGGACGGTGCGGTCGGGCAGAAGCGACTCCTCGGCGAGCCCGCCCTGCGAGAGCGGGGCGTCGCCCTCCAGGACCTTCGCGACGAGCTTGGCGCTCGGCGGGAGCTCGCGAAGACGCTCGCGGTATTCGTTCTCGGTGAGACGGTCCTGATCGGCTGACCCCACGGGACTGGTACTCATACGTCCGGAAAACTCCGCGATCGGTGGTAAAGGTTGGCTACATATAGAGGTATACGATCGTTATTATATAAGGTGTTAATATCATCCCTGCCGACGCGGTTCTCTCGGATCGCAGGTGACTCGGAGGGCGCTCGGATCGCCGGCGACCCGGACGACTCCCGCCGTCCGGGGGAGCTCCGTCGACGCGCATCCAGTACGGTTTTGGTCGTTCGGCGTCCACCGGAGACAACGTGAAGGGTCAGGACTGGTATCAGGCCGACGAGGTCGCCGAGGAGTACGAGGACCTCCGCTTTTCGGGCGGCGGGGCCCTCATCGACCGGCGCGAGAAGGAGGCGGTGCTCTCCGCGCTCGGACCGATCGACGACGGCCACCGGGTGTTGGAGGTCGCCTGCGGCACCGGTCGGTTCACGACCATGCTCGCGGACCAGGGGGCGGACATCGTCGGACTCGACATCTCCAGGGAGATGCTCGAGCAGGGCCGGGAGAGCGCCGCCGAGGCGGGCGTCTCGGATGCGGTCGAGTTCCTGCGCGGTGACGCCTCGAGGCTGCCGTTTCCGGACGATCACTTCGACTCGGTGGTCGCGATGCGATTCTTCCACCTGATGGACGAGCCGCTCGAGTTCATGCGGGAGCTCCGCCGGGTGAGCAGCGACCAGGTGTTCTTCGACACGTTCAACGCCCGCAGCCTCCGCGTGCTGTACACGTGGCTGCTCCCGATGGGCTCGCGGCTCTACTCGGAACGCCAGGTCGCGGAGCTCCTCGGGGCGGCCGACATGACCCTCGCGGGCGAGGAGCACGACTTCGTGCTGCCCTACGGGTTCTACCGCGGCCTCCCGAGCGCCGTCGCGAA